>JAHDID010000018.1:0-48805 GCA_020630975.1 Verrucomicrobiota bacterium | reverse complement strand
GTAGCGGCATTTCCAAAAATGCCGAGTTCCGAAGCCTATGGCCATAGCTGCGGTCAGAAGATTGGGATCTTCCGCTACGGTGACTGCGGAGCTGCGCGTAGCGGCATTTCCAAAAATGCCGAGTTCCGAAGCCTATGGCCATAGCTGCGGTCGGAAGATTGGGATCTTCCGCTACGGTGACTGCGGAACTACGCGTAGCGGCATTTCCAAAAATGCCGAGTTCCAAAGCCTATGGCCGATAGCTGCGGTCGGAAGATTGGGATCTTCCGCTACGGCGGCTGCATAGCTGCGCGTAGCGGCATTTCCAAAAATGCCGAGTTCCAAAGCCTATGGCCATAGCTGCGGTCAGAAGATTGGGATCTTCCGCTACGGCGGCTGCATAGCTGCACGTAGCGGCAATTCCAAAAATGCCGAGTTCTGAAGCCTATGGCCATAGCTGCGGTCTGAAGATTGGGATCTTCCGCTACGCTAGCTGTGGAGCTGAGCGTAGCGGCATTTCCCAAAAATGCCGAGTTCCGAAGCCTACGATCGCGAGTTTTGAAATTCACTCCACTCACCACTCACCAACTCTAAAGTCGCGGGTGCGAAGATGGAGGGGAGCTGCCACCGCATGAATCTAGTGACCGCACCCGCGACTTCTAAATCAGACGCTGCACACTCCGAGCCTGCGCCGACGCTGGCGCAGCTGCCCATATAGCAGATAGCCACCGTAGGCGATCACGACTAGCCAGATGGGCTCAGGGGTTTTCATGTGGTCGAGAGCGTGGTTGCCTTTCAGCTTCTTGCCCTCCTTTTGCTCCAGCACTTTCCATTGGGCGGTATTCTCGACTACGATGTAGGCGGTGTCGGGCAGTAGCACCCCGGAGTCTCGACTGTGCTCGACGATGCGAGGCAGCAGCGCTGCTGTGCGCGCAGGATTGAGCTTCAACTCCAGACTCATTTGCCGACCAAAAACGGCCTGCTGGTAATGACTGTCATCGATCTGGCTGACAACTGCTATATCGCGAAACCCATTCTGACTCTCGTCGTAAACTTGTAGTGGACCACTGCCCTCGATCATAGCCGCCCTATCCTGACCCCGGACATCCAGCCGCACTGCGACCACTGGTGTGTCAGCAGAGCGACGCAGCAGACAGACCTCGCGCTGCTCGGTCTCCTGTGTCGGTGCAAGCGTCTGTAGCGACTGCACCTGCAACTGCCCCGCATCACCACGAGACTGAAAATAGCAATCGTAATCCGGATACTGGGCACGAAACCAATCGAGCTTTTCTTTACCCTGAGCCGCCGTCTTTACTCCGAGTAAAAATACATAAATCGGACACTCCGTTTCATCATCTCGATAGCTGCGATTGATATCGGCTTTTAGCAACCGCGACTGCAAAAAGCCACCAGCCAAAGCAGGAGCCTCGTAGCCTGCCAAAATAGCCTGCAAATCAGCCACAGCTACCTTCTCCCCTCCATTCATCATCTGATCTCGGTAGTTAGCAAACGATACCAGACACTGATCCACATCTGCAAACTTCGCACAGGCTCGCTGTATCGCTTTTTGGTAGGCCTCGTTATCCAGCCCTGTCGCAGAGCGATCGACGATGATGCGTAGATACGGCTGCCGCTTCAGTCGTGGTAGGTCCTTGAGGTGCTCCCCTGCTACCAGCACCATACTGGTATCTCCTGCCGAGGGTGCGATGGCGACTCCACCTACCGCCTCGCTCGGGTCACGCAGGGTGCGCTCGCCTATCCGCAAAGCGCCATCGTAGCCGACTGGCGAGAGAAACTCGATCACGGTGACTCGTGTCTGGTTCGCCTCCATCGGAAACACTCGCAGCGATAACTGGTTGGGCGTGTCGTAAGTCAGCAGCCCAGGATCGCGACGCGTCGCATCGCGGATCATGCGATACACCCACATCGCAGTCTTTTTCTCAAAGATCCGGCCCGGCACACGCTCATCCTCGATGTGTAGCCAGTAGCCACTGACGAACATGCCATCCGGTATCGCGATGGTGGTCGCAAACTCACCCTGACGCCCAGTATCATTGTGCAGCTCCAGCGTGACCAGAGTCCGGACCATACCATTTTCGACAGTCCGCTTGGTCTCTACATCCACGAGATCGACATCGGTATGAGGCGGAGGCCCTAGACGCGGCGCATTGACACTGAGCGATGGGGAAAAGAATGAGCCTGAACCTCGATCGTGGTCGACCGGCAGCACCGGCATGGCCGTGCCAAAGAAAGCCGTGTGGATCTGTACCATCTTGGCATCGCTGAGCACCAGCCCATCCAGCACGACCTGATTGTACATCTCGGTGAGAAACGGTAGATAACGACCATGTTTGATCTGCTGCAGTCTCAGCAGGCTACGCTTGAGATCGCGCTTGCTACCACGAAAGTCTGCGCCCGCGCCACTCAGGTCTGGTGAATAGACATAATCGATCGCCTGGTTCAGCACTCGCCTATCGTTCTTAGCCTCCAGATAGAGATAAGCAGGCACCAGCAGCGTAGCACCGACCCCGATAGCGATCCAGCGTGGGCTGCTCATCCCCGCAGCCAGCTTCTGTAGGTGGACAACAAATAGCAGTGTCGGCACCAGTATCAAAAACCCCGCGCCCATGACGATCATCGCCAGTATCGATAGCGGTAGGTAAGGCAGAAACACCAAAAAGAAATACACCGTAAAACAGAAGAACAAACACTGCCCCAGCCACACCACGCGATCCCATGTCTCTGACCCGAGTCGAGGTATCGATAGCACCAGGCCATTGCCTATCGCTAAGATATAGAAATAGTGCGACTGAAAATCCGCTGGAAACGGAATCGTCTTATTCAGCAACAACCCACCCACAGGACCGACAATCGCTATCAGGGCTACGAGCAGCCACTGCACCACAGGCCCCGACTTCATCGTCCTAGTGAAGAGCATGACCATACAGCGTACGATGCCGACTACACACACCATGCTGGATAGACAAAACAAGCCGATCACGATCACCTCTACGATGCGGCCATCCATGATGTGCCAAGCACCCATCTGAGCTATAAAGAACCACAGAAGCGGCACCCCTACTCCGGCCCCCAAGCTGAAGCCCACATCTTTCCCTGCCGACAGCCGAGTGCGAAAGCAGGCAAGATTCAATGCTGCCAAAAACGCCGCAGGCATGATGAAGATAAACTGCATACCGACCAACGGCGCGGGCTGTACGATCCAAGTCTGCAGAGAGTCAGGAATGATCTCGTGGATCCGATAGCAGCTCGCTACCAAATACCCCACAGCAGGCCCTACGATCAGCCACTGCAGCGCCCACCAGATGCGTGTTTGCTTTCGCCAAAACCACGCTGCCCCAGCTGCCCCCGAGATCAGTAGTACGAGCTGAAAAGCAAACAACCCAATAGCCATGCCTCGCTGCTCGGCATCCACCTCGCCTGAGATCAGGTGCCAGGCATTGAGGTTGATGATCAGCAAGATGATCTGCGGGATCACCACTGCCAGTAGCATCGTCAGCGGATGCGAGACGGCGTCCGGTAGCAGCGAGCGCTTTTCCTCCAGTGCGGGTGGTGATGGTGGCGATGTTTCAGGTTCGGTTTTCATAGTAGTAGCGATTGAGTAGGATCCAGTAGCCGGTCAGGGCCGGTATAAAGACAAACATGCCGATGGTCGAGTGGATGGCAGCGAAGTAACTCTCAGGCAGCATCTCGCGGACAAACAACTGCCCCTGCACGGCTGAGACGATGCGCGCCGTATTAGCCAGCCAGGTGACGACATAAGCCACCAGCACCCATACCGGCCAACTCCGGACTAGGTGCCTACGGCCACGATAGCGATAGCCAGTAGCGAGGGTGAGCGCCGTCAGAAACGAAAAGAACAAGAAGCCCCCACACTCAGGGGTGACCTCTATCGAGATCGCTGGGTGATGCAGCAGGATGACGCCCTCGTGCGTGAGCGGCGCCCCTAGGGCTCCCGACGCAAGCCAACCCGCCGGCAAAGAAAAGCCCCACACTATCAGCTGCGGCCACAGCCAGGCAGCCATCTGGCAGAGCCCAAACACCACCAAGCCAAGCCCATGCACCCTAGCCGACCGAGATGGCTGCTGGCTGGAGCTGGAGGTAATGCTTATCGATTTGAGGTCGGCTTCTTTCACACTCCCATTCAACCGCCCGAATGTGAAGAACAGAAGAATCGAATGTGAAACTTCAGTGAAAAGCACTCATAAGGCCAAAATACAGACCTCAGCACAGAAGTGTTCCTAGGCTTTTACCCAGCGTTTGCTCTTAAACTCATACCTCGGCAATACACCGCTGGCGACTGAGCTGACTGGGATCCTCAGGGTGAAGGCATCTTGCAGGGCTTTCTGCACCTGTTTGGCCAGCGCCTCGGGATCGGCGATCTCGGGCTGAGCTTCTAGGGTGATCTGTAGCTCGGCCATGGATTGGCTGGTGGTCTCGCGCACCTGATATTCCGCCACCTCAGGAAAACGCCGAATCACCTTTTCGACTGCCGTCGGATAGATGTTCACGCCTCGGATGACGACCATCTCATCGATGCGCCCGAGGATACCACCCTCCAGACAGAGACCATCGTGGAGGTAGCTTTTCTGCACGAGATCACCGGTGCGATAGCGCAGCAGAGGCGCAGCCATACGAGTGAGAGTGGTGAGCACCAGCTCGCCTTTTTCACCAGGCTCGACTTCGCACTGTGTCTCGCGATCGATGATCTCCGCGTAGTAGGCCGACTCGATCACACACAAACTCAGAGGCCGGTCGGGATGCTCGTAGGTGACAGGGCCGACCTCTGTCATCCCGTGGTGATCGTAGATCGCCGCGCCATCCCACAGATCCGATAGCCGGGCTCGCACCTCTGGGATACTGCCACCGGGCTCACCGGCGACGATGATCTTTTTCACCGCTATGGCATCGAGATCGGGATCTGCCGAGTGTTCAGCCTTCAGCTCGCCGAGGCGCAGCGCGTAGGTAGGCGTGCAGCAGAGCACCTCGCAGCGGTGTGAGGCCATCGCCTGCAGCCTCGCCATACTGCTCAGCCCACCACCGGGCAGGCTCAGGTTTCCCCTGCGTGTGGCGGCCTCGTAGGCGGTCCAAAAGCCCAGAAACGGCCCGAAAGAAAAGGCAAAGTAGATGCTCTGCTGGGTATCGACTGCGGCAGCCTCGTAGACCTGCTCCCAGCAATCGAGCATAGCCGACCAGCTCTCTGCGGTATCCAGCCAGGGTAGTGGCCCCGAGGTGGTGCCACTGCTCTGGCAAAATCGGCTGTAATCCGATAGCGGGTAGGTGAGATTCGTCCCATAGGGTGCGGTCTCCTCGCGATCCCAGACCAGATCCATCTTGGTGGTGAATGGCATGGCAGCCGAGTACGCCTGCAGCGACTCCACGGTGTCTCCCAGCCCACAGCTATCCAGCCGCTGGGTGTAGAATGGATTCCTCCCCCGGACCTCTCCTAGCAGCCGGTTGAGTGCCACCAGTTGCCCCGCTTCGATATCGGCTCTCGTTGCCATTTTGATAGGCTACAGGATGGCAGTGACCACCCTCAGCGTCAATCCGGAGCACTACGGCTCGCGCGATATTTTCTTAGCCTCTTTGCATAATTCCCAGACCTACGACGTCATACCAGCCACAGACCACACAACGACAAACAAACAACCACGCACACAGCGAGAAGACGCAACCGACACACTCCGGTTGCGTCTTTTTCCTCGTTTTTCGAAAGATTTTTGCTGCGAACGATGATGCCCCTATGGTTGAAAACGACTCAGAAAGTCACCTGGTGCCAAAATTTCTAGGCTTTCGTCCGCACCTACAAAACCACGAGGATCTCGAGTCACTAAAACATCACAACAAGCATCTCGTGCACTTATCCATTGCAAGTGATCCTCTAGATCTCCCGCCAAAATAATACCCTCACGAACTGAATCAAGACTAGCCGGACCTAGATGAACCCATCCACAAAGCGCGGTGATGTAGCTCTCAACCTCACTACTCTTCATCGACCGATTCATGATGTAATACATATTGGTGATCGAGTGAAAAGCAATATAGCCGTCATTTCCCGTAGCCAGACACAGCTTTATTACAGACTTGGCATCTTCAAAGAAACCGTCTCGCCTCAATGCATGATCTAAGAGGACATTCGTATCGAGAAAAATCTTCATCGATCCAGAATGTGCCGAACTCTAGGGTCGGGGTCCGACCAAATCGAACAATCCACAGCCTCTCGGCTATGCAGATCATCGACAAACTCCAAAAAACGCTGCCCTGCTTGCTGACGTTTTACTTCTGCGTCATCATCACGAACAATCGTAAGGACAATATCTGATTCTACGACCTCCGCACATGCAATAGCCTCCCCACTATCCAAATCAGGGAGTGGGATAATCTCGGTCCTAGTATTCATTAGGACATCATACCGAATTTGCGTGCGGTCGTCAAATCCCTGATAGCTGCATTCAGTCCGAGATATTTTGCCCCATACGCTTGTGCACTCTAGTTATTCCCGATACTCTGAACTATCATCACGCGTCCCCTCAAAATGACACCTCATCGTTGGGTTTCTTTGATTATCGTTTTGCTCATTTCGATAATGCTGGGGATCCTCGTCTGGGCCGGAAGTCGATATCATGCTGTGGCGAAGCTACAGAGTAGCGGCGTGTGGGCGCTGGCTTTATACCCCGATCAGGAGGAAGGTCCTAACATTCCTGAAATCGTGCAAGAATTCGTGAGGTTGCTTCATCGGGCAAAATTGTATCAGAGAGATTGGTATTTCGTAGATGGTCCACGAGTTGCTGCTATTTTTGAACCCATTCAAGCTGTTAGCTTTCTCCCGACTAACGAGGGGTTGAGCAAAATCGCTAAAAGCCTCAGACGCATACGGACCTTAGAATCGGTCACTGTTTCGTTTGGAAATGGCGAGCAAAATATCAATACAGAATCAATTGAAATATTTCTCCGAGACATCGCCGCTCACCCGCATTTGCACACACTCTCTTTTAGGGAGTATCCAGTTCAGCACCTGGCAGCCCTACAGGGCTTGGAGCAATTACCTCATTTAAAATCTATCGCACTCTCATTCGACTCAGGTGAAGATCTGACGCCGAACGAGCCCGAAACTTCAAACCACTGGCTCTGGCTAAAACAGACCCCACAGCTAGAATCCATGGTGATCTCCACCCAATGCGAAGAGACCATCGAAAGTATCACACAAATGCTCCCACCAGATTGCGCCCTCATTCTGAACGGATACGAAATACGAGGCGGACTTTTGGCCCTCTAAACCAGTCGGGCTAGCTAAGACTAGGAAGACTGGGGTCTTCCTCTACTTTGTGTGACAAGGGCTGCACGCAGGGTAGTGGAACTCCCCAGAGTTCCTTCTGAGCCCCCCAATACGCCTGACCTATAGCCCCGCCCAAAACTCCCTAAACCCACAAAAAAGACGCAACCGAACTGAATCGATTGCGTCTTTTAAACTTTAAAATAGCAGGAGGGAGATTTGAACTCCCGACCTTAGGCTTATGAGTCCTCTGCTCTACCCCTGAGCTATCCTGCCATAAGTGTCCCTCGCGGGGCGGGTACGAAACGCTCCAATGGGAAAAAGTCAAGATATTCTATCCAAACTCCGCCAACCAACTCAACCCGAGGCTGATCAGAATCGGCGAAGATACCACACTGACTAGAGAGGTAGCCAGCACCACCTGAATGGCTACCGGCGGACTGCCGCCATACATCCGCGCTAAAATGATCGGAAAAACCGCTGCAGGCATCGCTGCCTGGATGATCATCAACTGCTTGAGCGCCAGTGGCGCAGGCAAAAACACGACCGCCAGCAGGATCAGCGCAGGCAGCAGAATCATGCGCACCAGCACACTCGACAGGCCCACTCGCCAGGCATCGGTGAAGACTTCTTTCTGAAAAAATCGCCCGATCGTGGCCCCGATCATCAGCACCGAGATCGGCACCGCACACTGCCCCAGCATCGACATGGCCGTATCGACCGGACGCGGTATGT
Source organism: Verrucomicrobiota bacterium (assembly GCA_020630975.1). Classification (GTDB taxonomy): domain Bacteria; phylum Verrucomicrobiota; class Verrucomicrobiia; order Verrucomicrobiales; family DEV007; genus Arctic95D-9. The sequence goes on along the minus strand of JAHDID010000018.1, from coordinate 40,800 downwards.
AGCGGTAAATGCCCGTGTAATTGAGCAGCAGCGCCAGCATCACAGCGATGAAGGGCCCATTCACCATGGAGCGCAGCCCCGCTTTGCGCGTGAGGATCATCAGACCGATGCCCCACATGGCCAGCTCCACTCCCACTCCATGGACAAAGACCAGTCCCATAGGCCCCGAGTCGGTCGAAAACAGCTCGGCGATGATGGGGATCGGCAGGTAGCCATAGTTCTGGATGCCAGTGCAAATGGTGAAGGTGCGCAGCCCATCACCCTTTTTAAACCTAGCCACTGTCGCCACCAAAGCAGCTACCCCAAAGCCCACCACAATAGCGCCAAAGCCGAAACCAATCGCCCAAAAGGCATCGGATAGCCTCTGTAGGCCTGGATTGCCCGGGATCGTCGTCAGTATCAGGCAAGGCACTAGGAGGTTTAGCGCCAAGCGCACCACACCGACCTCGACAGCCTCGCTCAGCCAGCCTCGGCGCTGGAACAGGAAGCCCACTCCCAGTATCAAAAATACCGGTGCGGTAGCCGACAGAATGGTCCAGAAAGAAAGCATAGATAGGATTCTCGCGAAGCTCGGAGAGGCGGGTGTATCGCTACTCTGCCACCACTAGACCTAGATCTCGGATCGCCGAAAGGATTTTCCCATCCGCATCCGTCTCGATGGTGATGGCTTTGAGTTTGTCGAAAAAATCGCCATCGATGAAGTGCCACTTGAGCCCTTTTTGCACCACTCTTAGCTCCACCTTGTCTTGCCATGATGGCCGATTTTTAAAGTACAAGTGGTCGAGCGCCTCCCGAAAGATCTCGCCATCGGCCTCAGTCTTCAGTGTGAACGCTGGATCGATGATACGAGGGAGATGCTCGATTCTTTCTCCACCTACACTCGGTAGTTTGATCGATGCGAGTGCGCCATTTGATTCGGCGAATGGCATGGTCGTTGTGGAACTCCCTCCGTCGAGATCGCCCATCTCCACTTCCACCCAATATAGCTTCGCCTTAAAGCAACGTTTCAGGACCTCGGACCGCATCTCCTGGGCATCGACCTCGATCTCTCTCATCGCCTTGAGTTTGACCATTCTTTCTACCTGTTTCGCACCGATATCCTCACCGAATGCGCGGCCACCTACCGCTGTGATGAGCACGATTATCAGGGCTGCGGTGTTTACCAAATCAAAGAGAGCACGATTCATGGTGAATGGATAAGTGATGAGCGACTAGAGGCTACAGCATAACCGAAACTCGATCATCAGAAAGGCCGACGACTAGAGTCTCGCTTCTTTATATTTTTCATAAATTGAGCTAACTTTAACGAATCATGCGGATAGCCTGGATCGATCACACCAAAGCTATGGCGATCGTCTTGGTCGTCTACGGACACTCTCTGTCCGTCGATTGGGGGATCGATCGCTGGATCTACGCCTTTCACCTGCCGCTGTTCTTTGTGATCTCAGGGTATCTCGGTGCCAAGGCCAGCCAGACCATGGAGTTTCTCCCCTGGCTACGGCGGCAGTGCCGGTCGCTACTGGTGCCCTACTTTGTCTTTGCTACCATCGGCTACCTCGCCTGGCTACTGGTCCTGCGCCATGTCGGCGACGATGCCGCAGCAGGCGTCCAGACCCTATGGTGGCAGCCGACACTCGCCACGCTATACGGCACTGGTAGTCATGCGACCTACACAGTCATGCCTGAGGTCTTGTGGTTTCTGCCCTGCCTGCTCGTGGCCCAGACACTGAGCTACGGTCTCGCACGCCTACCCGCGATGGGCCGCTGGCCCCTATCGATAGCCACCGCTACCAGCGCAGCCTATTTCATCCCTGCTGGCGTGTGCCTGCCATTCGAGATCGAGCAGGCGCTGGTCGCTCAAGTCTTTCTGCTGATCGGTCGAGAGCTGCGCAGCGGCAGCTATATCGACCGCGTAGCCCATCCAGAGCTGTGGGGAGGACTCGCTCTCCTAGCAGGCAGTGCGCTAGCCTATGTGAATGAAAAGGTCGATATGCGGGTGTCTGACTATGGCCATTTCGGCGCCTTTCTACTGACCGCTCTGCTGCTGTCCGGAGGCTGGATCCTAGTGCTGTGCCGTCTACCCAGCCATCCCATATCGCACCGGATCGCCCAGCACACGATCGCCATCTTTCCCCTGCATCCACTGGTCTTCTCCGGATTCTCTGCGGCCTATGTCTATGCCCTCTGGCAGCCTCTGACGATCCGTGAGCACCCCGTAGTCGGAGTGATAGCCAGCCTAGTGAATGTCGCCCTACTAGCCCTAGTGATCGCACCGCTGATACAGCGTTGGGTGCCATGGGTATACGGTACCAACACAGCGCGGCATCATGGTCTGCGAGAACAGAGGCAGAAACAAACCGTGCCAGAAAAATCTACGGCCGATACTCTGCCTTAGCAGTAGGCATGTACTCCTGCAGAGACGCGATACGAGTCGAGTCCAGAGGATGTGTGCGTAGGAAAGCCACCCCCTGGCTCTGGCCCGCCTTATTGCGGTAGGCGGCGAAACGCTCCCAGAGTTTCACTGCTTCCTCGGGATTGTAGCCAGCTCTAGCCATGTAGAGAGCGCCTAGCTGATCAGCCTCCAGCTCCTGTGCCCGCGAGTGAGCCAATCGATTCAGCCCTGCGCCTGCAGCCAGAGCCCCTCCAGCTACTCGCGGGTCGACATCGGCTGTCTTATTTAAAATATAGGCACCCACGGCTACGGCACCGGCACTAGCTGCTGTCCGGCTGAGACGCTCGCCTGAGTGGCGTGCCACCACATGAGCGACCTCGTGCCCCATCACTGCCGCGAGACCTGCCTCATTCTCGGTGATCTGGAAAAGACCAGTGTGCACACCGACCTTACCACCCGGCAGAGCAAAGGCATTGGGCGTCGGATCCTCAAATACGACGAACTCCCACTTGGCATTCGGCACAGGCATCACTTTCGCTAGTCGGTGGCCGACTTTCTTCACCTGGGCATTGTAGCCGGGGTGAGTGGAGATCTTCAGGGTCTTCTTCATCTTGCCAAACTCAGATATGCCGAGAGCGGCCTCCTCGGATGGCGACAAGAGATTCAGCTGGCGGCGGCCACTATCTGGCACCGTGGTGCACGCGACGAAGGCGATGAGACTGGCAAACAGGATTGCCGGAAAAAGAAGGGTAAAATACCGCTGCTGCATGAGTGTTTGACGTTTGTGTTCGAAGATTATTTTACTGCCTTCCCCGAAAAGCTGCAACCCTAACCAAGCACTACCAAATCCTACTGATTCGGTCGGTAGGAGCTTGGATTCACCAGCTTTTTCACGTCGTCCATGCTCATGTAGGCATTCTCGGCGTAGCCCGCCTGCCCAGCCACACCCGTAGGCTCTACGGTGCGCTTGCGAGCAGAAAGACTATCTGACTTGGTCGCAAAAGATTTGTTCGCCTGACTAGCACTCTGGCCGCTCTCGCGAGCGCTTTTCATGCCTGATTTCTTCGATTTGGTGGAAAACAGCTTCTCTGCCAGACTAGACTCATCGCCACTCTCACGAGCCAGAGAGGTTGCGTAGTCTTTGTTTCCTGAAAACTCCTGCCGCTTGATGTACTCCGGTGTCTTGAACTGCTTTTCGCCAAACTTATTCTTACCGAGTTTGGCGTCTTTGGTGCCACGAAACGATCGCCCAGTTTCGTTAGCAGTATTGCCGTCCTTATCGTCGTAGATCGTCTTCCTCTCAGTCCGCACCAGCTTGCCCTTGCTATCGCGGATCTCTTTTTCGGTTTTGTAGCTACTTAAGGCTCCTAGCTTTCCTGAATTCAACTTTTCCGCTTCAGCATCGTCTTTGGTACGGATGCTGTATCCGGTGGTACGGGTCGATTTGACGGTCCGCTTGTAGCCTTTTTTCGGAGCATCAGCCCCGCCAGCAGCCGCCTGCTCGGTGGTTTGGCACTGGCACAGCAGAGCGACCATCGCTATAGCAGCGAGGGTTTGGCCGCATCGGGGTAGCCATGGTTTGTGCCTCAAAGTGGGCCTATCATCCGCTATTTACAGCGTTTAGACAAGATTTCTTCCTCACTGTTTTCTTAGAGCAAACCGCTCCTCAATCTGCAACTTTTCAGCCGGAGTCAGGCCATAGTCATCCAGACTCTCGATCCCCTCAAAGTCGAGCACCCGAGTCACATCAAAACCCAGATCATAGTGACATATGTCGCGATAGACAGAGCGGGCCGTCTCCAGGTCGCCTTTCGCTACCAGACGGTCGAAATAGCTGGCCACAAACGGTACCAGATCGCTACGATGCTGACGGATCTGACTGAAAAACCGCCGATACAGTGAGTCTGCCAGCTCATCGTAGCCTAGCTCAGCCAATAGCTCGGGTGCCCCCCACAGACTAGTGATCGAGGCATAGCCAGGCTGTAGAGACTGAGAGTAAAAACTCATGTGCCCAGCCATATCCATCAGCGTGGCGTGGCACTGCTCGAGACGCTCGGTATCGCGGATCGTGTGAAAAAGCTTCAGCTGCAGCGCCACCTGCCCCGGCAGAATGTCCGGCCCCACACGGTCGCCCAACAGATCTCGCACTACCGCCTGGCCGACATCGCCCCACTCAGCTAGGCACAGCAGTGCCTCATCTGGATAATCTGCCGTCAAATCCAACCGCTGCTCGATGTAATCCGCACACAGCCGCGCAAACCAATGCGGGTGCTTCTGCAGAGTAGGCAGCACCACGGGATGTACTTCGGGGTGCCGGTGCAGCCATTCGGCAAACTTGGGCGCACGATAACGATAATCCGTAAGACCACTCAGATAAGCCTGCACCTCGCGCGCGATCCGCCGCCCTCCAGCTCGCAGCCTATCGATATACATCAGACGAGCATCGCTATCTGCCGGCTCTAGCTGGACATAGCGCTGCAGCATCTGATCGGCCAAACTATCCTGATCACGCTCCACGAGCACTGCAAAATAGCGTGTAAGCATAGCGAAATCGCCCCGATCCAGCACTCGCTCGACCAACCACTTGTACTCAGCCTCAGTGCCACGCTCGGCCGCGATGGCTATGTAGCCACGCAGAGCTGCAGCCTCCACATCTGGCTGGCTATGGTCCAGCGGTATCAGATCCAGCCACTCGAGAGCCTGCTCGGCGTCCCCACTAGCCAAGAATAACTCTGCCCCCACCAAGTCATCACTGCGCTCGGTCTCCTCTCGCAGGCGCATCGACTCGAGCAACCTCATAGCAGCCTCAGACTGCCCCTGCTCGAGATAAGTCCTCAGCAGTTCACTCTGGAAAGGGCGGTGCGAGCCACTATCCACTGGCTGACTATAGTATAGCAGCATCTCGATATCTCGATTGAGCCGGAAGAAACGTGCCCGCTGCTGGGCCAGCATCGCATCGGTCAGCCCAGTAGGTTTCTCCAGATGCCCCGTGTCTAGATTGGAGAGAATCCCCGCCAGCCGCTTGGTGTCCATCGATTGTTCGCTGGCTCGGAAGGCTTCTCGATACCAGGCAAAGTCAGCAGGCTCCGCTCGCTGGCTCCAGACCATCAGCCAGCGGTACACCTGAGCGGCGTGGTAATGATACCCGTAATCCCCTAGTCGATCGGCAAACTCTACCTGACTCCCCTCAGTGCCCCATTCCCGATACCTCTCTCTCACAGAGGCTTCGCGATCGGCCAAAGGCATAGCATGATAGCTCTCGATCAGTCGGGTCATACGCAAACTATCGGAAGACTCAATCCCATCGAACCCTTCGAATAAATCATGCTCTCGCCGCACCGATAGCGGAAGCAAATCGATATAGAATTGCATCTCCTTTGCCACTCTCTCCACGCCAAAGTGCGAAGCCGGTAGCCTCACCTCATCTCCATACACACGGGGCTCGAGCTGTAGTAGTGCCGCCGCCAATGGGGCAAACCCTCCTTCCGGCCAATCACCAGCCGACAGCTGGCGCAAAATACCATACTGCAGATCAGTTAATTCCGTCCGGCTCTCGGGTATAGCTACACCGATCCCAGAGCGTAGACTATCCAGCACCGCCAATTGATCGAGAGCAGAAAGCGCGCCGCCGTACTGTAGAGGCCCTATCGATGCGGCCGCCACCGCGAGCCATTTCGACTGCGCCTCTCGCTCTCCCATCCACCCTGCCACGTGAGATACCAGATAAGCAAAATCGCCCTGCACCTGCATGGCCTCTGCTAGCTGTAGCACTTCGCCAAAGCGCCGCTTCTTGACCAACTGGTCGAATATATATTTCTGCGTGAGACTCGCCAGACTCTCCATCTCCGCCAACTGCTCGGCGACACCGTCTGGCACCCCATCAGCATGTTTGAGCACCAGGTAATAGGCAAACGCAGCCCACTCGACCCTATCGACCAGCTTACCCACTCCTGCCTGAGCCTGCGCAAGCGCAAACTGCGACACCCAATCCCCCGCTACCGCCTGTTTCAATAGATCCAGATCACCTCCGTAGTAGGCAGACCACATCTGCTCCCTATCTGTCCCCTGCTCCAGCCTATAGCCCAATCGAGCCGCCTCCTCTATCGCGCGCAGGCGCACCGCATAGTCCGCAGTGGGTCGATAGGCAAACTCCAGATGACGACGCTGCTGAGTCCACTCCATCAAAGCCGTCTCCGCCTCGTCGGATAGCATAGGAAAAGTCTGCACTTCGTAATACAGTCGATCGATCACCCGCTGCGAGTCACGACTCGACTGCACGATCGGCCACAGCTCCCCGTCGCTCGCCCAGCTAGGCACGGGCACCTCACGGCTCTCCGCGATCGCTCGCAAAAAATGCTGCAGCGCCAACTCCCTATCACCCAGCTCCAGAGTCACCAGAGCCAGATCGAACTGCGCCTGCGCAGACCAAGGCTGCAATCCTACCTGCGCCGAAAACAAACGCTGCGCATCGCCCAGATAAAACTGCTGCCAATAATAGTGACCTAGCTCGCCGAGCGCGCCAGGGTCCTGAGCAAAACGATTCTCCAGGGATCGCCGCAAACCAGCCGCCTCGGACAATCGCAAATCCTGCTCCAACAGCCCTATCAGCTCCTGCCACTCGTCGATACCCGCAGCCGTATCTGGTCTATCGAGACGCTGTTTGGTGTAGTAGATAGCAGCATCGATATCGCCCACCTGATTGGCCAATTCGCCCAACTGAACCAGCAGTGTCGTGTCGCCTCGATCCGATAGGTAATAGGCCTCCTTTAGCGTATCAAATGCCTCTCGATAGCTATCCATCGCCACATAGACCTGGCCCAGTGCCTCGGTATAGAAACGGTCGAATGGCCGAGATCGCCGCGCTTTCAGATAGCTATCGCGCAGACTCGGCAGGTGATGGTGCTGACTGGCGATCGTCAGCTGCTGCTCGAAAAGCTTGCGTCGCTGGATCTGATCGCTCTCTTTCTCGATACCACCGGCGAGTTCTGCGAGAGCTTCAGGTATCCGCTGCTGCTCGACCAACGCCGACGTGAGGTGACGGATATAGCGCCTACGCTCGACGAGATTCGCCTTGCGATAGGCCACTCGCCACACCTCCACCTGCTTTTGCGCATTGCCCTGCTCGGCATAGACTTTGGCCAGGGAGTTCAGAGTCTGTAGCGAGGCATCAGGTTTCGCCGCGAGCTGCTTGAGCTTGCGCACGGCTATATCTTCAAAGCCGGTTTTGAATTTTGCCTCCGCCCAGCGGCGCCAATAGTCATCAGCATTTTCGGGATCCGCTACCGCTAGCGACTCCAGGTGCTTGGCCATGGCAGAGTTCTTCTCATTCTGCATGGCATACTCGAGCAGCAGCTCCTCTACCTCCAGCACGATCTGCCCGGTATCCATCTCCACCGCCTGCAGTTGGAATAGGCATTCATTATTCTTCTGTAGTTTAAAAGCCCACCAGCCCGCTCGGTAGCGATCGGCCACCTCGCGACTACGGTTGGCCGTGCGGCGCAGTTTCTCAAAGTAATCGAGTAACACCTGGGGCGGAGCTTCATCGGCTTCACGATAGGCAGTGCGCGAGGCCATCGCAGCGGCACGCCGATAATTATAGATTGAGTCTATCGCCTGCTCTGGCATCGGCTTTTTGTAGCTAGAAGCTTCCGCACTAGATCGCAGTAGAGAAAAAATCTTTTGGTCGACATCGGTCTTACTCGCGATCTCCTCATGCAAATCCCAGACTTGCTCTAGTACGGCGACAGCCTCATCGGTCTCGTCCTGATCCACTAGTATAGAGGCCAAGACATCTAGGTAGACGATCGACTCCGGTGAGAGCTCCAAGGCATTTTGAATCGTCCGATGCGCATCCTCCAGCAGACCGATCTCGCGATAGGCAATCGCTGCCGAGTGCAGACGCCGACTCCTCTCAGTCTGAGTCTCGCCAGCTTCAGCCACATATTTGGCCAGCACATCTCGAGCCTGCGCATCCTGTCCACGGTCTTTCAAAAAACGAGCCAACTGTATCGGAGCTTCGGCATCTTTATCCCCCGACCTATCGCTAGAGCGCCGCAACAAAGTCTCGACCAACTGATCCATGTAGTGCTCCTGAGCAAACTCGGTGATCTCCTCGCGAGCATCAGCATCATCGGGATGAGACTCGAGGTAGAGCGATAGTCTCTGCTCGGCAGCCTCCTGCTCGCCCTCTCTCAGATCGATCTCGGCTCGCAGTAGTACCAGATGCAGTGCCGGCCTATCGGTATCGGCAAAGATATGGTCCAGCACCACAGCCGCCTCCCCAGCGCGATCGCATCGCATGAGCGCCTCTGCCAGTCGGATGCGGTAGTCGACATCGCCTGCCACCCGCTGCACCAGCCCCTCTAGCGCTGTCGCCTCGCCATGTGCATTTGCCGTCAGGCGATAGTACTCTGCCAGCAGATACAAAGACGCCTCCGTAGGATTGGTCACCAGTACAGCGCCATTCAGCCTCTCCTCGAGACGCTCCAGCTTGCCAAATCGCTCATGCAACCGCACAAGCCGCTCGAATATCTGGCTATGCTGGTGATGGCGATAGTGCAGACTCTCCATCGCACGCCGCGCCGTACTCTCGGCTCCGGGGAAATCACCTAGCCACTCGTAGACCCGCATCAGCTCTCCTAGTGCCGCTACCCGATCCGCCGCTGCGGCGGTAGAGTCATCGACCTGAGCTTCGAGGATGTCGAGCGCCTCATCGGTCGCACCACTCTCGAGCATGAGCTGCACGATGCGCTCACGAGTCGATACATCGATAGTCTCACCACTCTCGAGCACCTGCTGCCAGAGGCGGACAGCTTCATCCCTCTGCCCACGGTCACGCAGCAGATCTGCCATACGAAAGCGGATATCAGCGCCATTCTCAGCCTCTACAGGCACCAGGCGAGTCAGACGCCTGTAGTAGGAGAGCGCCTTTGCCGTACGCTGCTGCCGCACAGAGATCTCCGCCATCGCCAATAGCGCTGGCACACTATCTGGCAGCGCCGATACCACGCGATCATACTCACGCCTAGCCTCATTCAGCTGCCCAGCCTTGCGCAAGAGATGCGCATGGATCAGACGCGGCACATCAGCCCCATCCGCCTGCGCCGCCTGGCTGATATAGCCGAGCAGCAGGTCTGTCTGCCCTTTGCCCTCGTAGAGCGCCCAGAGCAGGTCGAGCACCTGCCCGTACTCGGGCTGCTTCTGCAGGATCGTCAGGTATTGATTCGCCAGCCGAGAGTCTGCCTCTGTCCAGCTAGTCTCGCCCTCCTGAGCTACCAAAACGAGGCAGGCAAACCCGAAAACCATCCCCCACCAGCCCAAAAGCCGGCTCCATCTGGAAATTGAATAGGGTACAGTTTCGATTCAATAGGGTACAATCCAGATGCCATAGGTCCAATACGCATTTCTCCGAATCATTTTGCCAACTCTATCCAATCGTCCTATAAGACCTAGAAGCTATGAAATATCTGATCACCGTAACGCTGCTGCTCCTGTCGCTTTTCTCAAATGCCGCTGATGAGACCGCTGATCGCCCCAACATCATCATCATGATGTCGGACGATATGGGCTACTCGGACCTCGGCTGCTATGGCAGCGAGATCCATACCCCTCACCTCGATGCCATGGCCGCTAGAGGTCTCCGCTACACGCAGATGTACAATACAGCCAAATGCACCACCACTCGGTCGAGCCTACTCACTGGTCGCTTCGTCACCAAGACCAGCTGGCCGAATAACTACGAGACTGGGCCGATCATCGGCGAAGTCCTCAAAACCGCTGGCTACCGCACCCTATGGAGTGGCAAAAACCACAGCCACGTCCGCCCTCCCATGCGCGGTTTTGATCGGTTCTACGGATTCCAGGGAGGTGCCTGCAATTTCTGGAATCCCGGCGATGCCATGCAGGACGGCTCCACCTTTCCCCACATCGCGGCCTACGAGTGGATGGTAGACGACCAGTGGCTACCCAAATACATACCCGAAGATACCAGCTACTACATGACCGATGTCATCACCGATAATGCACTAAGCTGGCTGGAGGAATATAAAGACGAGGATCAACCGTTCTTTCTCTACCTCGCCTACAACTCTCCCCACTGGCCACTACACGCCAAGCCCGAAGATATCGCCAAATATAAAGGCTACTACGACAAAGGCTACCAGGCGATCCGCGATGCGCGCTACCAGCGGATGATCGAGATGGGAGTATTCGACCGCGAGACAGCCCCCCTCTTCCCCGAAGAAATCCGCGACTGGAAAACACTCAGCAACGAAGAAAAAGCCTACGAAGCGCAGAATATGGAGATCCACGCGGCGATGGTGGACAATCTCGATCAGAACATCGGCCGAGTCATCGAGAAGCTAAAAGAACTCGGCGAGCTAGACGACACCGCTATCTTTTTCTTTACCGACAACGGCGCCAGCCACGAGCGCGACCAGCGCGCAAAGAAAAACTACACCCCTACCGGCGACGAACCCGTGGGCAGTGTGAAGACCTACGAGTGTATAGGCAAAGACTGGGGCCGCACGCTCAATGCCCCATTCGCCAAACACAAAGGCGACAGCTACGAAGGCGGCATCCGCACCCCGATGATCGGTAGCTGGCCTACCGGCCAAGCCCGAGGAGATCTAGCTCCAGGTAGCTTCTATCGCGAGCCCGCTCACCTCGTGGACATGATGCGCACCGCCATCGATCTCGCCGATGCGAGCTATCCCGAGACCTTTCGCGATGGGCAAAAGACCCAACCGCTAGAAGGTGCCTCGCTAGCACCATCCTTTCTCGGCGACTCACTCGACCGGCCGAAACCTCTATTCTTCGACTGGGGCAAACACAACGCCCTGATCGATGGCGACTGGAAGATCCTCCGTCTCAGCAAAGGCCACAAACCCTGGGAACTCTACCACCTAGCCACCGACCAGACCGAAACCAAAAACCTAGCCGCCCAACACCCTGAAATAGTAAACAAACTAACCGCCGAATGGCAACGCCGTGAGACTCACTACAAGGAGGTGGCGGAATCGGTGAACTTAGGAGAGATCAAAAAGGACTTTTATGGGCGGTAAGCCCAATTTATTAATCTTTGCGGCTCAAGGAGGGGCTGCATTCAGCTGCCCGGCAGGCTGAGCCATAGGTTTCGGCCAAGGTAGCCGGGCAACTAAAAGCAGCCCCTCCTTGGGCGTGAGTCTTCGGTCGACCTAGCGTTTTACTCACTACTCACTCGTCTGAAAAACGAACCGAAAAAATTGCCGTTCCTGATCGACAGTAATGCGAGTGCTGAGCGCTCCCGAGCCATTGGCAGTCACATCAGCGGTATCAGTCCAGGTCTCTAGATCCGCAGACTGTTGCAGCTGATAGGTGATACCAGGCACGCCTCTAGCCGTGATATCGGCTTGAGTCTGGTCGGGCAGCAGGGTGATCGCCAACTGCCCATCGGGCATGGTGATGACACTCAAATTCCCCTGCGCATCAAATGGATCGGACCATCTAGGATCGGTATAGACACTGGTTCCACTGAGCGTTCTCAAAAAGGCTTCTAGGTTTAGCTTCTCAGTCTCGGTCAAATTTAGCCGTTGGGGCTGCCCTCTAGGGCGCAGGCGATTATCCAGATTCGGCGGCGGTGGATTGGGTATCGTATTGTAGTGATCGATCACCTCGCGCAGGGTAAAATCTCCAGTGTGCATTAGCTCGCCATTCAGCGTGCCATCAGTCTTCATGATATCTCGCAGACTGGGCGAGCGAGTATTGGTGGTATCGGTGCCGCCACCGATCGCGCCGACTACCCCATTGCTCAATGAATTCGGCGTGATGTCGAACTCTGGAGCACGATGGCAGACCACACAGTTCGCACTGCGCACTCCGGGCCCCGGTCGACGCATGAAGAGATCTTTACCCGCATTCTCTTGCGCTGTGAAGTTGGGGAAAGGCGCGACATCATCATTCACCTGAGCCCGGCCAAGATCCCACTTGCTATCGAAAGACTGAATACTCCGAACAAACTGCGCCAGACTCTGCTGGACCCGAGTCTCGGTGATCGCAGCATCGCCAAACACCATGGCAAAAAGCACCTGATACTCCTCGATGGCCGAGAGCTTGGTGATCAGATCCGCAAAGCTGGGATCGCCTCCCGTGCCACTAAACCCCATCTCGATATGATCCTGGATCGGCTGGGTGGTCTGGTCCTCCAGACTGGTTGCTCGCTCATCCCAGAAAAAACGCTGCTCATCGGCAAAGCGAGCATTGATCAGCCGCATCGAGTGTCGCCCAGTGGTGCCCGCGACACCCGTGCTAGCCCGATCGAGATCGCTAAAGGCATGTGCCTGTTGGTGACAAGAGGCACAGGATATCGTGTCGTTGAAAGAGAGTCTCTTGTCGTAAAACAGCACCCGCCCAAGCGTGGCTCCCAGATCAGTGATGTCATTGCCATTCGGCGTGTTATCCCGATTGATATAGGCTGGAACCGTTTGGTTCGCGTAATTTGCCAGATCAGAAAGGTCGAGCACTCCGTCCTGAGCTAGCACCGAAACCCCACTCCACAGCACTACGAGCGATAATAGAACAGATCTGAGCTTCGGTTTCACAGACTTCATCTGTGCCATCATAGCACCATTTTCTTAAGCCACGCTTAAGAAATGACGTCCGGGAACGCCGACGTCCTCGTCGGCTCACAGCTTTAGCCCCTAACAAATTAGCCGACGAGACCGTCGCCCCTCCCAGACCGATTATCGGATCTTCAGAGTCGCGATGCCGATCAGCGCAAAGATGATCGACAGGATCCAGAAGCGATTGATGACGCGGCTTTCCGCCCAGCCCTTCAGCTCGAAGTGGTGGTGAATCGGCGACATGCGGAAGATACGCTTGCCACGAGTCTTGAAACTAGCCACCTGAAGAATCACCGAACCCGCCTCCATCACGAAGACACCACCGACGATAGCTAAGAGAAATTCCTGCTTGGTGCAGATCGCAATCATACCGAGCATACCACCGATCGAGAGCGATCCAGTGTCGCCCATAAAGACCTTAGCCGGGTGGCAGTTGAACCACAGGAAGCCCAGACAAGCGCCGAATAGAGCCGTGCAAAAGATCGTAACCTCACCCGCCAGAGGGTGGAAAGGTGTGTAGAGGTAGGATGAAGCCAGCGCATGACCGCTGACATAGGAAAACACGGCGTAGGCAGCCGAAGTGGTCAGTGTGCAGCCCGTGGCCAAGCCATCCAGACCATCGGTCAGGTTGACCGCATTCGAACAAGCCACGATCACCACCGGCAATAGCAGCACTGCAACGAAGCTCATATCACCAATCACTGGCTCTTTCACAAACGGGATCCACAGCTCGCGGATGTGCTGCGAGACTCGGAATATCTCACCCGACTCGGTCATGTAAGGTTCGAAAAACCCGAATTTTTCGTGATCGTAGAGGAAAAGGAACGCAACCGCCGCAAAGGCGACAAACAGCTGCACAAACAGCTTGGTCTTACCACTGACACCGGCTGAGTTCTTCTTCTTGATCTTGTGATAATCGTCGAGAAACCCCAGGAAACAGGTGACCAATGTGACCAGTAAAATCGCCCAGAGAAAGGGATTGGTATCGACCCGCGCCCAAGCACACACCGACAGCAGCACTCCACCCACGATGAGGACCCCGCCCATAGTCGGCGTGCCCACTTTGCCACCGTGCAGCTCAGCGAGCTTGTGCACCTCGTCTGCGGTGCGGATCGGCTGACCCGCCTTGAGCGAGATGAGCTTTAGGATCACCTTGTTTCCAAATAGCACGACGACTAGGAAAGCCGTGATACAAGCCGCCGCGGCTCGGAATGTCTGATACTGAAAGACATTCAGAAAATTCAGCGAATCACTTTGGTTAGCGAACTCGTGTAGATGATACAGCATGAGATGATTGAGTGGTTAGTAGAGGTCTGAAAAATTGGCTAGCCTTTCAGGTGGTTAATCACCTTTTCCATCGCCGCGGCTCGACTCCCCTTCACGAGGAGAGTATCGCCTGCTCGCAGTTCGCTTTGCAGGTATGCCGCTGCGGCTTCTTGGTTATCAAACGATTGAGTTGGCACTTTATTGTCGGCACCTGCAGCAATCGGTTGGGCTCTGTCCGATACAGTGACCAACAAATCAACCCCATTTTCTGCGGCAAAGGCCCCCACCTCGCGGTGAGCACTCTCCTCGAGATCGCCGAGCTCGCCCATAAAGCCGAGCGCCACGACTCTGCGCCCCTCGCCTGGAGCCTCCATCAGGCTAGAGATCGCCGCCTTTACCGAGTCGGGATTCGCATTGTAGCTGTCGTTCAGGATCGCCACACCATTCCAGCTATCGCGCTCCAGTCGACCTCCAGTGAGCTCGGTGTGCGACAGCCCTTCGGCGATGGTCTCGATCGACAGCCCGCGGCGATGCCCCACAGCTGCAGCCAGCAGCGCATTGGTCACCATGTGGCGCCCCATCACTGGCAGGCATACAGCCGCCTGCGCCTCGCCGATGATCAGATCAAACTCCATGCCAGCCTCGCCCGAGACGACATTCTCAGCGCGGATCTCGCTATCCTCTGCACCGACACCGATCATCTCGCAGTGCAGCTGCGCCTTCACATGCTCAAAGTAGTCGTCGGTCGCAGGCATCACGCAGAAGCCATCTGGCCGTACCGCGCGCGGCAGAGCCGCTTTTTCATCGGCGATCGCCTCGCGGGTCTTCATATGCTCGATGTGAGCGGTGCCGATATTGGTCACCACAGCACAGTCGGGAGCACCGATCTCAGCCAGCGGACTGATCTCGCCGGGGTGGTTCATACCCATCTCCCACACACCATACTGATGCTCATCCGTCGTCGCCAGCACCGTCATAGGCAGGCCGATGTGGTTATTCAGATTCCCCAGAGTCGCGTTTACCACGCCAGTCTGGCCGAGCACCGATTTGAGAAAGTCTTTGGTCGAGGTCTTGCCATTGCTACCCGTCACCCCGATAGCATAGACATCGGCTATCGACTGTCGGCGGTAGTGTAGGGCTATGTTTTGCAGCGCCTTCAGCGTGTCGCGCACGTGGATGATGTTTCCAGAAAACTCGACTGTCTCCGCAGGTAGCTGACTCACGATCAGCGTCGTAGCCCCCTGCTCGACCGCTTTGGCCACAAAGTTGTGCCCATCGAAGTTCTCCCCACTCAGCGCGAGAAAGGCATCGCCCTGACCGATCGTCCTGGTATCCGTCGATATCGATGAAATCTCATGCTCTGGCACTCCGGCTATCAGCGCACCGCCAGCCCAGGTCGCGACATCAAATACAGTGGTCGATTTCATCCTGCGATCAGTTTTAGGAAAATCAGCGAAAACGAATCAGATCAGTACAACACCTCGAGCAGCTCCACATCGAAAGTCAGCGTCTGATTGGGCCCGATCTTTGGCGGGGAGCCACGCTCACCATAGGCCAGGTGTGGCGGTATGGTGAAACGATACTTCGCGCCCTCGCGCATCAGTGGGATGCCCTCGGTCCAGCCGGGGATCACTTGGTTCAGACCAAACACAGCAGGTCGTCCACGCTGCACACTGGAATCAAAGACCTGTCCATTGGCCAGAGTCCCGTGGTAATGCACTTTCACATGATTGTACATGGTCGGCCGACGACCCTGCCCTTGGCGGAGCACCTGATATTTCAGCCCGGAGTAAGTCGTCTGTATGCCATCGCTAGGACTAGCCTCTGGGACGGCATCGCCGCCAGGGTAAGCTGCTGCAGGAGCCGATGGCGCATTAGCCGCGGCCTGCTCTTCACGCTTCTGCGATTGGCACGAGAGAGTCGCCAGCGCAGATACCGCAGCCACAGTCGGAAAGAAAGTCGAGGAGATAAGTCTTTTCATATCTGGTCGTCACGAGGATTCGTAGAGCCTGTAGTGTCGCATCGAAAGAGATGCTGTAAAGCCTAACAGAACGACCAACCAGGATGGAAAATTAGTCACTCCCTCGGCAATCAGCAGCATTGGGGGAAATGCCGCTACTCACCCACAGCCGTAGAGGAAGACCCAAGTCTTCCGGTATCACTATCACCATCCTGGGCCTACTTCTTCTTCGGGTGCTCGCGCACGATCACTGGCTCGTACTTAGGAAATTGTTTTCTCCGCTTTGCCCAGCTAGCCTGCTCCTGCGCCTTCACAGAATGAATGACCACATTGTTGATCTCGACTTTGCCATGCCTTGGTCCAGCCACACCAAATCCAGTCCCTCCAGATGGTGCAGGTTCCCGTAGCATCTCGTGGCGTGCATACAGAGTCGGACCGTCTTTGAACTGGATGACAAACTCATCACCCTTCAGCTCAGCTAGAGCATGATACCACTTCCCTGGCTGCCACTTGTAGTCAGCCGCTTCTGCCACCTTCAGCGTCTCGTAGTCGACCAGCAGCGACATGCCCGCCTCGGCATCGAATCTAGCTCGCACGATGTGATGCCCAAACTCGACAAACGGCACGATCGTAGTCGCCTCGCCTTCGAAAAATCGGATCGAAAAACGACAGCTGTACTCCGCCGGACACATATTGGCACTGAGGCGCGCCTCCAAGCCACGATGATGCTTCTTGGTCGCTTGATTCTCCTCAGTCGATTCGATGCCCAGCAGCTTGCCATCGGTCACAGCCCAGCGAGTCGCCTGCCGCTGCACCCAGCCCGCCTTCTTCAGATTCTCCTGATCATCGGAAAAGTCCGACTGATAAAGCACCTGATCCGGCTGAGTCATGAGTGGTTTCAGGCTATTTTCAGCACCACTCTCCTCACCCAAAACCAGACATGACGATAATATAAGCCCTGCTACAGGCAGAAGCAGATGGTTGTAGATCGATCGTTTCATAACGATCTGTCGCACAGATTGGGCGAAAACGAGTGGCCGATCCACACACCATAACGCCGTTGAACACCAGCCCATCTTGTGAAACGTAGACTGCAGTAAAATTTCTGATATGAGCACACCTCACATACCCATCCTACGCCAAGGTCGTCCGTACAAGTCTCTCGACCACCAGACCATCGAAAAGCTGGGTTCGGAGGATCCTGCGGTAGAGATCAGCTTCGCCTGTGCGGATATGATCAAACACGATCTGCTGAAGATGGAGGAAGCCCGCGCCAAGCTGCAGGCCATCCCCGCTCGTGAGTTGCTCAAGATCACCAAGCGCGCTGGCGAAATCTTTCTCAATGACGACTTGCCGGTCGGTATCGATGGCGCCCCTCAGTCCCCCGAGGACTACGTGATGGCACTGGCATCGACTAGTGGCCTACCACACTCGCTGATCCGGATGAATATGAAGCGCCTCGGCGGTATCTTCGCCGATATCGATACCATCTTTCGCGGTCTGACACGTGGTCTCGATATCGATGTGCTCGACAAAGGCTACGGTGAGCAGGGTGGAGCCCCCGTTTCCTTCTCGCCGACCACCACCGAGCTCTCAGTGATCCTGCCGAGCAATTCACCCGCCGTGAATGCTCTGTGGATCCCATCCATCGCCATGCAGGTGCCTGTGGTGCTCAAGCCTGGACGCGAAGAGCCCTGGACGCCGTGGCGCATCATTCTAGCCTTTATCAAAGCTGGCTGCCCAGAGGAGGCTTTCTCGCTCTATCCGACCACTCACGATGGCTCAGCGGCCATCATCCGTCGCTCTGGCCGCTGCATGCTGTTTGGCGATGACTCTACGGTGAAGCAGTATGAAAACGATCCTCGGATCGAGGTGCACGGCACTGGCTACTCCAAGCTCCTGATCGGCGAGGACGAGATCGAAAACTGGGAAAGCTACATCGACACCATCGTCGAGTCCGTCTCGGCCAACTCTGGCCGCAGCTGTATCTGTACCTCGACCATCGTGGTGCCGAAGTATGGCGACGAGATCGCTGCCGCCGTGGCCAAGCGCCTAGCAGAGATCCGTCCACTGGCCCAGGACGATCCCGATGCCAAGCTATCCGGCTTCGCCAATCCGAAATTCGCCGAATGGATCAATGAAGCCGTCGAAACTGGCCTCGAATCGAAAGGCGCACGCGATGTGACCGCCGACTACCGCGAGGGCGACCGATTCCAGGAGCGCGAGGGCATGAACTACCTACAGCCAACCATCGTGCGGGTCGATTCCTTTGATGAAGATCTAGCGATCCGCGAGTTTCTTTTCCCATTCGCCTCAGTGGTGGAGTGCCCGCAGGCAGAGATGCTCGACCACATCGGCCAATCGCTGGTCGTGACCGCCATCACCAAAGACTTGGCCTGGGTCGACAAGCTATTCGGCTGCCCGACCATCGAGCGCCTGAATGTCGGCAATGTACCGACCAACCGCATCAGCTGGGATCAACCTCACGAGGGCAACCTCTTCGAGTTCCTCTACACCCGCCGCTCATTCCACATCGCTTCGGCTGCCTAGAACGAGGCGATTGTACCCTATTGAGTCAAAATTGTACCCTATTGAATCTCAGTCTTCGACGCCACTTTTCTGCCATCGATTTGGCAAAAGTGGCGGCGAGCATCAGCGAGTGGCCTGCAGTGGCCTAGAGCATCATTTTTTACTCCTTGGCAGCACCCTCGCTAGCCTCGAGATGCTGCAGAAATCGCTGATTCTCATCGTCCTCCGCTCGACTCCCCGTGCCGATCAGCACGGCTAGCCAGCGTAGCTCTGGGGTATTCTCCAGAGTCACCTTCACGATCATGGTGAGCGGCACAGCGAGAAACATGCCCGCGATCCCCCAGATGTAGCCCCAGACCAGCACAGAGACGATCACCACTAGGGTGGAGATGCCAAAGCTATCGCCGAGCAGCTTGGGCTCGACGACATTTCCGATGGTGATATTGATCGCCAGATAGGCTGCCAGCACGATCACAGCTGGCCAAAAGCCATTCATGATCAAGGCCAACGCCACTGGTGGTGCCGCAGCTATGATAGAGCCGATGACCGGCACGAAGTTCAGCGCAAAGGCGACCACTCCCCACAGCAGCGCAAACTCGATATTCATCAGCTCGCACGTCACCCAGGCGAGTAGACCTGTGAGCATGCTCACGGCGGTCTTTAGCAGCAGATAGGTCTGGATGTCTTTACCCGAGTGCTGGATACGGCGCAGGTCTGGGCCATGCTCGCGGATGACACTGATGACTTTGCTCCCGTAGCGCTTCGACTCAGAGAGAAAAAAGATCATTAGGATCATCACAAAAAACGACTTCGAGGCGATCGATGTGAATCGCTCGACGATGGCGGTCTGCCCGATCAGACTGAGAAATTTCTCTGTGTCCCAGTATTGATTAAACAACTCGCGGAAAGTCGGCATCTTTCGAGCCTCTCCCTCGACCTGCTCGATACCAAAGTAATGGCCGTAATTTGCCAGTTTCTCCAACTGCTTGTCGATAGCGGTGGAATACTGCGTAGCCGTCTTGCTGATCCGGCTGGCATACACCTCGGCATTGTCCTGGATCTTGGGGATCACACCTGACACGACGTAGATGATGCCACCAAAAACCAGCAACACGCAGAGCACGGTGAGGATGAGCGCCATCGCCCGTGGCAGCTTCCACTTGTAGTTGAGAAAGTTTAAAATCGGCAAGGTGAGCACCCCCAGGAATAGCCCCATGGCGATCGGCACACACACTTCGGATGAGAGCTTCATCCCCGCTACTACCACGACCACACAGGCCAAGCTCAGCAACACATTGGGACCTTTATGTTTCGATTCGGACATTTTCAAAAAAGACAGCTTTTTAACAACAGCTAGAATCGTGCCGTCGTCAAACCACGATCACCTTCTCCGCAGACACGTATCGGGTGCCGGAGAAGTGCAGGATTCTACACATCTGCCTTTCCCTTTAGACGAATTCACGATACAGATCATACACATGGTTACGTTTGCCAATGTGCTGGGCTTTCTCGCATTATTGGGGATACCCCTCATTTTGATGATCCACTTCCTGCAGCGTCAGTCGCAGCGGCAAGTGGTGAGCACCCTATTTTTACTCGAGACACTGGATCGCGAAAACGTCCAAGGCAGGCGTTTCGACCGATTGCAGAACTCGCTGCCCCTGTGGCTACAGCTACTGCTGGTTCTCCTGCTCACCTGGATCCTGGTGCAGCCACGCTGGTCGCGGCAAAACTCGGTGCAAAAGATCGCCATCGTCATCGATAGCTCGGCCTCCATGCGCGCTTATCAGGAGGAGCTACGCGAGGCCATCGCTACCGAGATCCCACAGCTCGGCCAGGGTGCCGAGACCATGGAACTGATCGCTCTGGACTCCCACATCGATGCCGAGCCGATCTACAATGGCACCGAGGTGGCCGATCTGATCACCGAGCTGGAGGAGCAGTGGCAGCCCTACCGCCCAGCTCACGATCCCGGACCTGTGCTGCGAGTCGGTCGCAGCCTAGTCGGCGGCGGAGGCATCGTGCTCTACATCACCGATCAGCCGCAGACCGACGTCGGCTACGATGCCCGCGTGCTGGCCATGGGCGAGCCTGCGGATAATGTCGGCTTTGCCGGACTGCAGGTAGACACCTCCACTACCCCAGCCAGCTGGCGTGCGGTGGTGAGAAACTACGCCGCCTCGGCCCAAGAGCGCAGCTGGCACCTACAGATCGGCCAACAGCGCACCGAGCCACGCTCGATCACCCTGCAGCCAGGGGAAAACCGCACACTATCTGGCAGATTCCCAGAGGCTGGCGATCGGATCACCCTGCAGCTATCTGGCGATGCTTTTGATCAGGACGATACCGCTCCTCTCACCGTAGCCCTGCCCAAGCCGCTGGCAGTAGCGACCAATCCCGTGCCCGATCTGGAGAATCTGATGCAGGGTATCCTCCAGAGTATCGAGCACACCGTACTGCCCAGCGAGGAGACGCCTGTCGATCTGGTCCTGAGTAGCTACGACTCTCTCGATCCGCGCCCTCTGGAGCCCGTATCCGTAGTGCTGCTAGCCCAGGCGCAGCCCGGTCGCCGCTTTCTCTCAGGACCGATCGTGGCAGCCAATCATCCTCTCGTAGACGGGCTCAACTGGCAGGGCCTGATCGCTCGTACCGGTCCTGGCATACCTGCCGCCGAGGTAGACGAGGTGCTACTCTGGCAGGGTTCTCGGCCACTCATCATCCTACGCCAGGCCAGCGATCGCAGGCAGCTTTTGGTCAACTTCGATGTGCCCACATCGAATGCCGCCACCCTGCCCGCCTTCATCGTGCTGGTGCATCGCTTCGTCGAGATGATCCGCGCCGACAAGCCAGCCCCTGAGCAAAGCAACTTTGAGCTCAATCAACCACTCTCGCTATCCATCGACCGAGGCGAAGACGCCGCTCCGGTGACGATCCGAGATCAATCCGGCACCCAGACCATCGCGCTACGCCAAGCCGCCAGCCTGCGAGCGCCAGCTGAGCCTGGGTTTTTCGAAATCCGCCAGGGCAGCGTATCGCTACTCCGCGGTGCCTGCCACTTCGCCGATACCCGCGAGGCAGACCTCTCCAAAGCCGGATCGGACAATAGCCAACTGGTCGGCCTAAAGCTATCCACCCTCACCGAACATCAGAAGGAAGACGACGTCTGGCAAGTCTGGCTACTCCTCGGTCTGGCAGCCCTACTCCTGTGCTGGTACTGGATCGGCCGAAAAGCTGACCGCCGGGCGATGAGCACTAGCACCTCGGCCCCCGCACCCACCTAGAGCGTCAGATAGCGATGGATCGACTCGGCATATTTATTTTCTATCTGTTCTTTTTCGGCATTTGCTTTTTCGAAAGAGCACGGACCCGAGGCGAGACCGGAGGGCTACACCGAGTGCTTTGGCGAAACTTCACCGTCGCGCTATTCGCGGTAGTGGCATTTTTCCTAGTCGGCATCGACATCATGTTTCCCGCTGTCGGCGAGGGAGGCGGCCTTTTCAGCACGGCCAAATCGATCATCAACTATCGCGATATCGATGGCAATATCACGCCCGGTGCTAGGTTTTCAGAGTTCATGCTGATCTGGCTGGATTGTCTATTCTGCGCCACCGCCACACTCATCGTAGCAGCTGGGATATGGGATCTCCGCATCAGAGCCTGGAGCAAATGGCTCCTCGTCGCGGTGTTTTGCCTAGCGGTCTATCCAGTCTTCGGCCTAGCCAGAGGCGGCACTGGTTTCTTGGGCAAGCTCGACTCCTACGATCATGCAGGTGCCCTCCTCGTCTGGGCTCTGCCGGGCTGCTATGTGCTCGGCGCGCGCCTATTCATGCCTAGCTCAGTGCTGCCAGATGAGCGCAGCTACGTCGGACTGAAGGGCTATCAAGGTATCAAGCATCGCTTCTTCTTTGCCAGAGGCTTTGGCTTCACCATGATCTTTCTGGTACTCAGCGCCTCGACTCTGGTGAATCTGCCGGTGCAGACATCCAGCTCCAAGCTGCTCTGGATCCTGTCGAAAACTCTCACGCTGATCCCCGCCTCGTTCACCATGTTCTTTTGCAACTTCCTGTTCTTTGGCCTGTTCGGCCGCAAGGGTAGCGAGCGAGTCGCCTATGCGCCGCCATTCTTCGCGCTCATGGCAGCCCTAGTCGCGACCCAGGCGTGCAATCAATACTCTATCCAACAAGCAATCATCGCCTCGATCGCGACTACCTTTACCGCGCTGCTGTTTCTCCGCGTTGCCCCGCTACGTGTGCGGCTGTGGGATCCGATGTGCTCAGTGCCGGTCTTCATCATCGGGGGATTCATGGGAGCTATCATGGCCTCTCTCACCGATGCCGCGCAGCCCATGCCACAGCTCGTATCCATAGCCGTGTGCCTGATCTTTGGCCTAGGGGTCGGTGCCGCACTGACCGCAGCCCTACGCCAATATCGCGGCATGGAGCCAGTTGAGGAAACCGGCCTCGCTGTGCTCGAAGAGGACGGCGGCGAAATCACCGCTCCCGACACAGATCCATGATCGCATACACCACCGAGGCCGCTGTGATATCCGCAGCATGCCCGTGTGGGATAGGAGCCAGCTCCACCACATCGCTACCGATGATCTCGCGCCCAGAGGCTCGGATCTTGGCAAAGATATCCTCGATCTGCGGCCATAGCAGACCACCTGGAGAAGGTCTCGTAGTCGCAGGCATCAGCGACGGATCCAGACAGGAGAGATCAAAGCTGAGGTAGACTTTTTCCGGAAAATCCGCCGGTATCAGCGGCTTCCTCACACCACGCGTCCAGATATCTCTAGCCGTCTCGACGTGAAACTTCCCAGCATGAGTCTCGCGGTAGGCCTGCTCGTCGAGGAATAGACCACGCGTGCCGATCTGCAGTACCGGATAGCTCCACTGCTCGTGGATGCGGCGCATCACGCAGTAGTCGGACAGCGAGTTTTCCTCGTGTTTCAGACGCAGATTGGCATGAGCATCCAGCTGGATGATGCCGATCGGCTCACCAGAGTACTTGCGATCGAGAGCCGTCATCACCCCCATAGTGATGGTGTGGTCGCCCCCTAGGGTGATCGGGATCTTGCCCTCATTCAGCGTCGCTCCCACCGAGTCGGCTAGCTCCATGATCAGACTCATCGCCGTCAGGTCGGGAGATAGGGTCTCTTTCACATAAATTCCCGCCTCGCCGGGATTTCGCCCCTGATAGATCGGACTGATCTGCTGCGAGCCGAGCAGGATGTGAGACGGGCCCAAATAGGTGCCAGTACCATCAGGGCGATTTTTGTCTAGGGGCGCCTGGATCACATGATATGCCGCATGCTCGGCATCAGCAGGGACTATCGCGCTAGGGCCAAAAGAAAGCCCCTCTGTCTTGGTGAGGATCTCCACGAGTTGCTCGGGTATGGGCTCCTCATCATCATCGCCATCGTCCGCCGAGGAGGGCAATATCTGAGCGAGTCGAGAACCGATCTGAGAAGCAGATCGGCCGACGGAAGAAAACTTCGTCTTCATTTGGGTAGGAATGACTTAATAAGGAAAGAGTGCCAGAAAACAATATCGGCAAGCCCTCAGCCGGACAAGCTACATTTGGTAACTGCCACCGGACTGCATTGCGCCGAAGATTTTCCAGATTTCGGAACGAACCAGAATGTCGCTTTATTA
Organism: Verrucomicrobiota bacterium; assembly: GCA_020630975.1. Lineage (GTDB taxonomy): Bacteria > Verrucomicrobiota > Verrucomicrobiia > Verrucomicrobiales > DEV007 > Arctic95D-9. Next base: position 16,401 of record JAHDID010000018.1, on the reverse strand, counting down.
ATAAAGCTGCTCGAATTGATTAGCGGAAGCTTTTGCATCTTTGCCTGTAGGATGGGAAATTAGCAGCCACCCACACCTGCCAAATGCCATTTCTAGAGACCAACGACTGCAAGTTTTACTACAAACAAAAGGGCTCCGGTCCCGATGTGGTGCTGCTACATGCTTTCACCAGCAATACAGCAGTCTGGCTATTCACCAATACCTTTGGCCGCCTGGCCAAACGCTACCGGGTGACAGCCTACGATCTGCGTGGCCATGGCTCCAGCCAGATCACTCCCAGCGGCTATCGCTCCGATGAGATGATGGCAGACTACCTGGCCATAGCCGATGCGCTCGAGATCGGCCCCGCTGTGATGGTCGGCCACAGCTACGGCGGCGTCATCTCGACTCAGACCGCCGTCGAGCACCCCGACCGGGTGAAGGGAGTGATCTTTTCCGACACCTACTTTCCCGGGCTAAACCACATCGAACCCGATATGGGTCAATCTGAGCCGTGGTCGGATCTGCGCGAGCAGATGGCCAAGATCGATATCGAGATCGGGGAAAATGTCGACTTCCCACGTCTTTTCCGAGCTGTGCAGTCGATGGGCATCAAGCAAAAGGCCATCCTAGCCAAAAACATGGGCCCAGTCTCTGCCAACTGGATCTCCACTCTCGGCGGGCTAGCCGACACCAGCGCAGGCGCTGATGCCTTTGAGGTGGCCGGTCTGACCAGCGATCGCATCGCCGGTATCACCTGCCCGATGCTAGCGCTATACGATGAGTTTTCGCCGTTTCACGCGACCCGCGAGTTTCTCGAGGAAAACGTGGCCGAGATCGAGTCGGCCATCGTCCCTGGGGCCAAGCACCTAGCGCCCCTGCAGTCCACAGATGCCTTTCTGGAGCTGCTGGAAAATGGGCTGGAGAAGATGCTAGGGGAGTAATGAAAATAATGGGAATAATGCAGATCCCATTCTTCCCATTCTTCCCATCGCTTACCCCTTCGCCACGCCGCTGTGAAACACAAACCAATCGGGATTCAGATCTCCCAGGGGCTCACGCATCTGATCCAGCTCCTCGGCCGCACCATGGATCTCTAGGCGGATCAGCTCGGAGATGCCCAGAGCCTTCTCCAGTAGATCGCCGACATTGTCCAGATGGGCTAGAGCGCCCTCGGCCCCCACATAGGCCTCGCGACAGTGGACGACATCGCCATTGATGGTGAAATCGTAGTAAAGGCACCCCGGCTCGGTGCTGGTGCGCTCGATGAAAGTAGCCAGGCTATCCTGAAACGCCTGCATGTTTTCAGAGCTGACGCGGAAATACGGGTGAATGCTAACGGTTTTTGCTGGGTCCATAGTCTTGCAGACATCGCTTACCATTGCCCACCATGCAACTGGCTTGATTCAAGATAGCAGTCCATCGATCTCATCATCCCCGAAGCCCTTATCTTTCAATTTTTTCTTCAGCAAATCACGCTCTTCCTCGCGCCCTTCTGCTCGGCCCTCCGCCCGCTCTTGTCGACCGACATATTCGATGGTTCTCACCTTCTCATTCTCCTCGATCATCTGGCGACGCTCAGTGGGAGTCAGACACTGTTCTTCGATTAAGTCCATCGCCCGCTGCACACCCGGATCACTCTTGTCGAGTGCATCCAGATCCTGCTCCTCTTTTAACGATTCACGGATCAGCTCGAACCACTTCTTAAACGGCTCAGGCAGATCCTGCTTGGGATAGGCCGGATTGAGGAATATCAGCTGGTGGCTATAGATTGGTCTCACCTGGCCCTGCAGATTCTTCGGGTCCACTGTCGACACCAGTACCGGATCCTTTATCGGCAGCCCGCTGCGATCAGTAAGTGAGTATCCAGACGTCAGCAGCACGATGGTGTGCACCTCGCGCTCAACCTTGTAGAGAGGGCCTTTCTTCACCTGCTCAGCTACCGCCATATTATGGTAATGAAGAAAGCGATCGAAATGAGAGTCATACTCCACCTTTTGCAGCTCGGCTACGATGCGCTGCTCCGTGCTCTCGGCATAAACATCGTAGGAAAAATCTACATTGCCGACGGCAGGGGTGAACGACTTCTCCGTCTCGATCTTATCAAACTCGGCCTCAACTCCTGCGATATCCCGCACAAACGAGCGCAACACCAGTGGATCGGTGAAAGCTTTCTTGAAGATGACTTCATTGTCCAGCGGGGCCAACATGTGAACAAAATGACACTTCGAAATAGTAGAGGCAAGTTAAAATCCAATCTCTAAATCCACCGTATGCCACCCGACAAAAGCGCTCAGGTAACGACACTGGCGAAAGCGACAGCGTCGCGCTGCATAATGCTCGACCGACAAAAGCAGCCCCTACTCAACTTGACGATCGATGCCCTGCCCACCACAGTCTCGCAGTGTCCAAGATCTGCCAGCTTTTACTCTGTCTCTGCCTGCTCTCCTCCGCCCTCATGGCTGAGGATGACGATGCAGTGCAAGGCTTTGTGGTGCTCGAGCAGTATCAGCTGCGCGTCCAAGCGCTATGCCGTCCCGCAGCATTCGCCGAGCAGTGGCAGATCGCCGGAAACGAGCTCGATGCAGCCGAAAAAGAGCGGCTGAAAGCGCTAGCCCTAGCCGAAGTCACCGAAAAGATCTCGGTCGAGGGCTTAGAATTCGATCAACGGCACGCGCAGTTTATCAAACTAACTGAAGAACTCGGCTACCAGCCCGACGAACGCGATGTGATCCCTCTGGAAGAGGCGGTGCTAGGCGTATCGCTGTCGTCACCGACACAAGATCTGACAGAAGTGAATTTGAACTGGCTCTGGAGAGGGCCCGCGCAAACCCAGATGCCTTTAAAGTTCTCTGCGGGCGAGCACCACTCAGGACGAAATTTGACGGCTGATGCGCCGAGTTTCAGGTGGGTGAGAGATTCAAAGTTAGACTTGGAAAAGGAATTGACCAGCATCCCTCCAATTGAATTCGAAAAACGAAAAAGAATCCCCGACCTCATTATCTTACCAACTCTTATCATTGGTCTCCTTTTAAGATTGATGAAGAAGGTCCCAATCTTTGCGCTGCTTCTTCTATCACTAGGAACCTTGATGGTTGGTTTTAACTTTTCCCATAAACATCCCGCCACACAACTCCCCGACCAGCCCACCACCGAAGACATCGTCGACGGCTTACTCCACAATACCTATCACGCCTTCGACCGCCGCGATGTGGAGGATATCTACACCGTGCTCGAATCCAGTATCGAAGAGGGGCCACTACTAGAGCGTGTCTACCTAGAGATCCGCCAGGGTCTCGAGCTAGAGGGCCAGGGCGGGCCTCGTGTGAGCATCTCGACGGTCGCGCTGCAAAACTGCGAAATCACAGCATCCGACACCAAAGCAGGTAGCTTCGACGTACAGGCGCAGTGGGCGACCGTGGGCGATGTGAACCACTGGGGCCACACTCACCTGCGGACCAATCGCTACAAGGCGGATCTGCAGGTATCGGCCATCGATGGCGAATGGAAGTTTAGCCACATGCAGGTGCTCGACGAGCAGCGCACCCAAAAGGTGAGTCAATCGCCCCAACAGTCCTCTGAATGATCGAGTGTCGACAGCTGAGCTTCCGCTACCCTGGGGATACCTTCTCCCTAGCGATCGACTCGCTATCGATCGCTGCCGGAGAAAAGGTCGCCATCATCGGGCCAAGCGGCTGCGGCAAGACGACTCTACTGAAACTGATCAGCGGCATGCTCAGCCCAGCCGATGGCACGATCTGCCTAGATGGCCAAGATCTCTCCGCCCTCTCCCGCTCTGGTCGCCAGGCTCACCGCATCCGCCACATCGGTCTGGTGCAGCAGCAATTCGAGCTGCTCGATTACCTCACCGTCCGAGAGAATATCCTACTGCCCTACCGCGTCACTTCAGCGCTCACACTCGATAGCCAGGCGCACGATAGAGCCGAGCAACTGATGCAGCGCGTCGGCATCGAACAGCACGGCGAGCGCTACCCACAACAGCTATCCCAAGGCGAGCGCCAGCGCACTGCCATCTGCCGTGGACTGGTCACCGCCCCTCAAATCATCCTGGCCGACGAGCCCACTGGCAATCTCGACCCTACCAATCAGAGCAAAACCGTAGAACTCCTGCTGGAGCAAGCTGACCAGATCGGTGCCACAGTGGTGATGGTCACCCACGAGCCGACGCTGCTCCCCCACTTCGAGCGGACCATCGATCTGCTCGAGCTGAGAAAGGAGGCCAACGCATGAATCCTGCAGGCATCTGGCATCTCGGTACCCGCTACCTACGCCGGAAGAAGGCGAAAACTTTCCTACTGGTGGCGGCCTTTTCCCTAGTCTGGCTACTGCCCACTCTCGTCGCCCTAGTCGTCGATCGTGCCGAGCAGCACCTACGCCAGCGCTCGGCCCAGACTCCTCTGCTACTCGGCCGTACAGGCAGTCCGCTGGAGCTGGTTTTCAATGGCCTATACTTCACCAAGCCAGATCAGCCCACCTACCCTCTGCGCGAGGCTCAGGCGCTACGCGACGGCTGCCAGTCGATCCCTATCTATGCTCGATTTTCCGCACAGGACGATCGCATCGTCGGTACTAGTATTGATTACTTTCGCTTTCGCGATCTCGACTACTCAGCCGGTCGTGGCTTCATTCGCCTCGGCGAGTGCGTGGTCGGCTCTCGAGTCGCCGAGCGCCGTGGTCTAGGTGTGGACGATGCAGTTATCTCCTCTCCCGGATCAATGTTTGACCTAGCAGGTGTTTACCCTCTGAAAATGCGCATCTGCGGAGTCCTCGCCCCGACCGGCACTGCGGATGATGATGCGATCTTTGTCGATCTAAAGACCGCATGGATCGTAGAAGGTCTCGGCCACGGCCACGACGAAGTCACCACCATCGATGATGATGCCAAGCTGCAGCCCAAAGAAGCCACCAGGGACACCATCCGGCTCAATGCCAGCGTGGTCGAGTATCGCGAGATCACCCCTGAGAATGTCGCCAGCTTTCACTTTCACGGCGATCAGGCCGACTTCCCCATCACCGCAGCTATCGTGCTGCCCGAGTCGGCCAAAGCCCAAGCTCTGGTAAAAGGCGACCTACAGGGTCGTAGCGATCTGCAGATCGTATCGCCCACCACTGAGATGGACGAGCTGTTCACCACCGTCTTTCGCATCCAGAGCGTCGTCACCGCCATCCTCACCGCTATCGGTATCGCCACACTGGCGATCGGATTCCTAGTCTTTTCCCTATCGCACCGCCTGCGTAGGGAGGAATTCCAAAACCTCGCCAACATGGGTGCTGATCCGGCCCTGATGCGCGCTCTAGTGATATTCGAAGCCCTATTCGTCCTCCTAGCCAGTCTGCTGATAGCAGCAGTCGTACTATGGATCGCCAGCCTAGTCGTGCCCACGCTAGTCAGCCGCTTTCTCTAACATTCAAACCATGAGACTTTACCAAAACCAAATCTACCGCAAAGACGATCGCACCTACCGCATCGTCCACATCGAGCGCCTATCGGTAGAATACAAAGAAGAGCTCGACTCCGATCCAGACAATGCCAAGCACATCACAGCGACGAAGAAGGAGTTTTGTCGACTGATCAAGGGTGCCAAACTGGAGGGGTAGGAAAACCCTAGTCAATATCCCTCGGCACCCCATCGAATATATCCTCTAGAGGCAAAGCAAAACCTGGCAGGATATCGGGACAAGTAACGGCATCATCTTCATCCAAGATATAGACCTCTATATCTTTGGGTGAACGATAGACGTGTACTTCGTGGGCCTCGGTGATGATGACCCAGACTTCCTTGACGCCAATTTTGAAATACTCGCGATTTTTCTTAGTAATATAGGCTAGTCCATTGCTGGGAGAGGTGATCTCTACAGCGATCTCGGGTGCGACATCTAGGACTTTTGCTCCTGTGATTGGCTGCTCCTCTAGCCGCTCATTCGAAACAAAGGCAAGATCAATACCACGAATCGTGGTTGGGTCTTTCTGAGTGAACACACCGACATCTCCAGAAAAGATTTCGCCTAACTTTTGCTCCAACACAAAACTGCCAAAACGAATCGCCAAGCGAGTAAGAATCTTACTGTGGTAAATGTTATTTAGCCCCATACACACTAGCTTCCCTTCTTCCAAATCCACGCATTCCTCGATATTGAGGTCGGCAAAATCTTCTGCCGTCAGCAGCTCGTCGCCGATTTCATCTATGACCAAAGGCTTCGTCATCCCACCATCATCGTAGCACAGCCTTCTCAAACCTTCCAGTTGGCAAACCCTCTGCCCACGCTAAGCTAAGAGGCACATGAGAGCCCTGCCTCAAATCATCGCCCTCTCGACTTTGGTCGCGCTGAGCCTGCCTAGCCTGCCTCTCGGACAGGCTGCTGGGCTATTCAGTAAAAAATCGCCTCTGGAGAGAAAGGCAAAGCGCTACAACCTCGTGCCCGTGCAGGTGGCCGCACCAGGGGTACACATCGACATGCGCTACAAGATCACCTCCGCAGCGGGCAAGCCTCTGTACCTGCGCGAGATGCCCTGCCTAGTGAACGAATACGCCGGCAAAAAGCTCCGCCTCGCTCAGCAAGAGGTCGCACGCCAAGGCTATGCGCTAAAAATCTGGGATGCCTGGCGGCCGCCCGAGGCGCACAAAGCCCTGTGGGAAGCAGTCAAAGATCCCCGCTATGTGGTGCCCCCAGAGAAAGGCCTGTCCTGGCACTGCTACGGTATCTCCATCGATCTGACTCTAGTGAAGAAAGATGGCTCGCCAGTGAAGATGCCAACCAAGTTTGATGTGTTTTCCAAGCAAGCTGCCTCGAAATACACCGGCAACGATCCCGAGATCCGCCGCAATCTAGCCGTCCTACAGACCGCTATGCTCAATGCTGGATTTCGTAAAATAAACGACGAATGGTGGCACTTCGACGATGAAGCGACCATCAAGGCGCGCAAAGTTTACAACGTGACCGCCAAAGACCTGGGCATCCCGATGCCCTAACCGAATAACCATTTTCCCAAACTCATGCGAGACTCCGCGATATCGATCGTACGAGAGTTGCAGAGCGCTGGCCACACCGCCTACTTCGCAGGCGGCTGTGTACGCGATAGCCTACTGGGCAATATCCCAAAGGACTACGACATCGCCACCGACGCGACTCCCGATCAAATACTGAAGATCTTTCCCAATGGCGACACCATCGGCGCGCACTTTGGTGTCATACTGGTGCGCAGCGATGGCTTTCACTTCGAGATCGCTACCTTCCGCGAGGATGGCGAGTACTCCGATGGCCGCCGCCCCGACTCAGTCAGCTACACCGATGCCCAGACCGATGCCGGTCGCCGCGATTTCACAGTGAATGGCCTATTTGAAGATCCCATCAGCGGCGAGATCGTAGACCACGTCGGTGGTCAGGCCGATCTAGCCGCACAGACCCTGCGTGCCATCGGCGATCCAGCGCAGCGCTTTGCCGAGGACTACCTGCGCCTGCTGCGAGCCGTCCGGTTCGCGACCAAGCTGGGTTTCGAGATCGAGCCCACCACTTGGGCAGCCATGCAGAACGAGGCGGCAAATATCGCCAGCATCGCCCCCGAGCGTATCCGCGAGGAGCTGGACAAGATCTGGCAACACCCGCGCCGCGTACACGGATTCGACCTGCTCGTGGACTCTGGCCTGATGGTCGCCATCCTCCCTGAGATACTCGATCTACAGGGCTGCGAGCAGCCACCTCAGTTTCACCCGGAAGGCGATGTATTCGTCCACACACGGATGATGCTCGGCCTCCTAGAGCCCGACGCGCCGCTCTCGCTAGTGCTCGCCGTGCTCTTCCACGATATCGCCAAACCAGCCACCCAGACCTTTGACGATGCCGATGGACGGATCCGCTTCAACGGACACGACAAAGTCGGTGCCGACATGACTGGCGACATCCTGCGCCGCCTGAAATACTCAAACCGCACCATCGATGCTGCGGTGTCTGGAGTGGAGCATCACATGCAGTTCATCAATGTGCAGAATATGAAGAAGTCGACGCTCAAACGCTTCATGGCGCGCGACTACTTCGACGACGAGCTAGAGCTCCACCGCGTCGACTGCCTCGGCAGCAATGGCAACCTCGAGAACTACGACTACGTCAAAGCCAAGCAGGAAGAATTCGCCAACCAGCCGATCATCCCCGAGCCATTCATCAATGGCCGCGACCTGATCGATCTCGGCCACCCTCCCGGCCCCGATATGGGAGTGATCCTACGCGAGGCACAGGACCTACAGCTAGAAGGCTCCCTGACCAGTCGCGACGAGGCGATGACCTGGCTGAAAGAGAGGATCGGATAGCCCCGGGAGCGCCGACGTCCTCGTCGGCTTTCACCAAGCCTTACCCAATACCATCGAAGCCGACGGGGACGTCGGCGCTCCCAGCTACCACGTCTGATTGATCCGCGCCTCGTCGTCGATCGAATCAGCATGCTTATAGTGCGCGCATGGGATGAAATGCTTTTTCTCGATCTCAGCCCCATCCTGATAGCGCACAAAGGCCGAGACTGTCCCCTTGGCCATCTGCTTGGGAAACTGCTGCGGAGTATCATAGAGCTTCTTCTCAAACACTCCCTGTTTACCAGCTGGCGAAGCATCAAAGGCTACGATCGTGATCTGATCGGTCTTGCTAGCCTTTTGCACAGCTGCATGGGCCCCCAAGCCGCTAGGATCGTTGATGGCAAAGATCCCAGAGATATCTGGGTGAGCCTGCAAAATATCAGTCGCCACTTTGAAGCCCTCGTCTCGACGCCCCTTTCCCGATAGCTCGGTCACGATCTTGATCGCACTGCCAGCCTCTTTCAGTTCATCCTTAAACCCATTGACCCGCAGGATGCAGGAAGAGGCCTCGGGCAAGGAAATAATCGCCACTTCACCCTGATTCCCAATCGCCTCCATCATACTCTTCGCCGCCAGGCGTCCGCCCTGGTAGTTATCACTGCCGATGTGAGCAGCTACCAGCTTCTTCGCCTCAGGATCAGAGATTTGCACATCGAAGGTAAACACGGGTATCCCCGCCTCGTAGGCCTTCTTCACCCCTTGCGCGGAGGACACCGAGTCGACTGGATTCAGAAAAATCGCATCGTAACCCTGTGCCACAAAATCATTGAGCTGACTATTCTGCAGGCTCGGCTCATTGTCGCCACTCAGCGCCACCACCTCATAACCATGCTCAGCCGCCGCAGTCTCCATCTCATTGGCGATCAGCTGAAAGAAAGGATTCCCCAGATCCATACAAGTCATGCCGATACGACCTTTGCTAGCACTAGCCTCGCCGCCAATGTCTGATTGGCAGCCGACTAAAAACGCCAAACTCAGTACCGATAGGCTTTCTACAACGATTCGAACGACTCTTTTCATAATAAATCTAGCCAACCTGAAGGGCCAGCGGCACCTCAACCTTCCAACTATTAAAACTTGCATACAAGTGTCGAGATATTTTTACAACAAATCACTATCACAATTCCCCTAATATTCACACCAATCAAAACGGCACCTGTAACCAATTCCACACGACTTACGGCACGATAAGATAAACAAATCACCTACCATCGCCCAAACACTAATCCCAGCTAAAAGTTAACCCTATAAATTCTTGACAAAAATCCCACCTTAAATAAAAAAACGGCCAACAAATGTCAAACTAACAGAAAAATGAAAAAGGTGTTCATAAGTCACAGTCACCAAGATTCGAAATTTGCGGAAATTATTGTAAAAATCTTAGAAAAGATAAACGTTCCCTCAAAAAATATTTTTTGCTCTTCACTAGAAGGATACGGAGTTCCACTAGGAGACGACTTCCTCGAAAGAATTAAAAGCTGGCTATCGGAGGAAACCATTGTAATTTTAATACTTTCGGAAAACTTCTATAAAAGCCCTGTCAGCCTATGTGAGATGGGAGCAACATGGGTAAAAGCACACAAAACGTTCCCTATCATCATCCCCCCATTCACATTCGAAGAAATCAAAGGAACCTTCCCAACCACACTTGCATTTGAAATAAATAACAAATATAAACTCACCGAACTCAAAGAACAGATTGAACTACTTTTAACGGTTCCTAACAAAACTCCAACAGTGCAATGGGAGTACTTCAAGGACAGAATTTTGGAAGAATTAGAAACCTTGATAGAAAGCCGAGGCAGGAAAAACGCAACAACTGCTCGCTTAAAATCCATCCCAAAAGATTCCCTAGTACCTACATTCACAAAAATAGAACCTTATCATGCATTGATCAACAATATAAGGACAGAACAACAGTCAATTCAACAGCCATCCTCATTCAGCATATCTAAGACCGCAGTTACAAAAAGGCTATTCCATAACACAATGGGAAACCAAATAAACTACGACCCCAAAGAAGAAGATCACCCGATAACAAATATCACTTGGATTACCGCAGTCGAATTCTGTAACAAGCTATCCGAAAGTCACGGCCTCACGAGGCCATATCATCGACGAGAAAATCGAATCCATTACTCACCTGATTCAACCGGATACAGACTTCCAACAGAGATTGAATGGGAAATCGCTTGCGCAAGTGGCCTGCACCAGAACTCAACACCCCTAGGAGAGCTCGCATGGTACAGCATCAACTCAGGAAATACTTCAAGGCCTGTGGGAACAAAAAAGCCAGACCAAATGGGCAACTATGATATGCTCGGAAACATATGGGAATGGTGCTTTTCAGACTACAAAATCGACGCCAAAGAACCCTCACAGGAAAAAACAACTCTATCTCTTGAAAGTAATAAGGTAGTCAAAGGTGGAAGCTACCTCAGCACTACCAATCTTCTGAATCCTCAACAACGGACAAAACGAAGCTGCGACTACACAAGCGAGGACTTAGGCTTCAGAATTATCAAAAATTAGAATATGAACAGCAATAAAAACCTACTAACAAAAAAGGTCCTGTTAATATCTACAGGAGGAACAATAGCGGGAATTGTCGCCAAAACCAACATCGAAAAAGAGACTATAAAATCTTCGAATGAGTTCTCCGAACTTCTAGAGGAAACAAAAAAATCAATTCGAGACGTTCATTCGATTGATGTCATTCTAGACCACATACCATTACTGAATGAAGATGGAAGCGAATGCGAGGAAGACAGCTCCGATATCACTCCCTACCACTGGAAAGCATTAGCTCAATTAATATACGACCAATACAACAACTTTGACTCTTTCATAGTAACACATGGAACCAACACTATGGGTTACACAAGTTCAGCCTTATCTTTTGCGTTTATTAACCTTGGAAAGCCCATATTAATCACCGGCTCACAAGTCCCCGCCGGCATGCCAGGTAGCGATGCACTCATGAACCTTCAGAATGCTTTGCGGTTATCCGCAATCAAGATCAACGATCCTGATGGTGGCGAATACAATATTATGGGTGTCCTCGCAGTATTTGGTAGCAACATAATAACAGGGACAAGAGTTAAAAAAGATACCGAATTCGACTATGATGCTTTTAAATCCTTCGGTGCAGAAGAAATCGGACGAATTGGAAGAATTATAGATATAAACAAAGAAAACTTAATTCGCCATAACTCATTCCTAAGCAAGAAAAGCATGGTTGCGCGACAGCAGGAAGACCTAATAATAAAAAATGAATTTGACACTCGAATTGTTTCACTGACGGAATTCCCTGGAATGAACCCTGAAATATTTAAAACTCTTGTCGATAAACATGACGTAAAAGGGTTTATCCTTAGAGCTTTTGGTGCCGGAGACGCAAGTAAGAACTTAAAACCGGGATTAGAGTTCCTGAAAAATAGAGAAATCCCCATTATTATCACGACTCAGGCCCCGAATGGAAACAGCAACTTTCAAGTCAATGACCCGGGAGTAGCGCTTAAGAAAGAAGACCTAGCAATCCCCGCCTATGATATGAGTATCGAGTCAATAACCACAAAATTAGCTTGGCTCCTAGCAGACAAAGAAAAGGGGGATATTGATTACCGACAACTAAAAGAGAAAATGACAACAAGTCTTAGAGGAGAGGTTAACAAAATATGGGAGATCAAGATGTAGATAAGATTCCGCAGTCAGTAATAAAGGAGATACAATATCTCCAAAAAAATAAGATTTGGCACCAAGTATCAAAGAACCGAATAGGTGTAGTGAGATGTAGTGAAGCAGCGCCAAATCGAATAAGAATGAACCGGATTGGAATTCCGCTTTTCGACGAACTCAAATCCGAAGTTGGATTCATAATTAACAATGAGAAGACAAGACAAGATGTAATAGTCCATTGCAGAGGAAATCAAAGAATTGACCGGATAAAAGTTTCTCAAATCTTAAATTCAGAGTATAAACGAAGCGAGACCTACCATGAAAGCAAAGGTCTTATAAACCCATTTGGACCGAATTTTAATACCTGCTTCCAGCTGTTCGATGAAACAACCGTGAGATCTTTCTTACCTCCATTTACTATGATGACCAACGCAGGTCATTACCAGTACGGAGTCGAACTATCTGTTCCCGAAATTGTTTCAAGTCTTGGCAATGTATTAGTCGCCGACGTTACTGCCGATAATAACTGCGGAAAATATCGTGAACAAGTCATCGGTATAATTACAGGTGGCGATTCTGATGCGGGCCTTCTACTATGGCAAAAAATTAATCAAGCTATTAATAAAGAAGCCAGAGCACACACATCAGAACAATTTCCCCCACCGCTTCCAACCATACTCATCGAATCTATCCCACATTTAAGTATTTCCCAAGACTTCGAAAACAGGGCGATTACCATCAAAAACTTGGTAATTAAAGCACTTATAGACATGTGCAAGCGAGGTGCAAATGTGATTTGTTTTACAAACAACTGGGCTCCACTTCTTGAATGTGAAATCGAGAGTACCTGCAAAATGTATGGGGCCAGATACGTCAATTCAGCGGCTATATTAAAAACCTTTATAACCGAAGATGATTATGAACCTTTTGACGTTATTTCCTCCAATAAAGCTACCTTAGTTGGCAAAAAAGGACCATATTCGTTCTTAGAGACTCCTTCGGATATATTATCCCTGAATGATGATTTCGAAACCCAGTTGAAAGCAATTCTTCTCGAGACGAGCACAGCAATCGTAAAACACCACCAACTTCAGAATCTAAGAAATTTCATTAAAGAACAGTGTCATCACAATACAATTATAGTCCTTGAGTCTGAAGTTTCTTCAATGCTTAGTAAGCATCCTAAAATCTCACAATCAAAAAAAATAGTTGACATTCTCGACGTCATTGCCTCTCACATTGCTAAAGAATTCTGGGAAAACATAAGAGGAACTATCTTTTTTAACCAGTCAAAGAAATTCTCAATTGAGGAATTAGACGAATTAACACTCCAACACTATGAGACACAAATTTGGAAAATTTTACTAGAGATCAATAACGAATTTATCCCCCCACTATCATACAGGGATTCCACAACTATTACTTTTGATAATAGCGGCAGAAAGCACGCTGTCCCCCAAAAATATTTCGTTAAGATTAAGGAGCAAAATATTGTAGTTTGCAGAAATCTTGAGAGTGATGCTATTTTAGGTTTCATCTCATTTATTTATAACTACACCCTTCCAGTGCAAGGCGAATACACCCCTGTTTGTTACATAACAACTATAGGCGTAACACGAGGCGCTAGAGGAAGAGGAATTGCTATCGAGTTGTATAAGTTTGTTGAAGAACTTGCAAGGAGTAACCAGTCGACAGGAGTTGCAACAAGAACATGGTCTACTAACATCTCCCATATTAATATTCTATCACGCCGTGGTTACCGAGAGATTGAATGCCTTGAAAATGACAGAGGAAGCGGAATAGACACTTTATATTTTAAACTTCCCAATCATACAGATAACGGTAAGATCGAAGGCTCATAAACAGGTCATTTCCCGCAAGAATTAGATATTCCGCAGTCGGCAGTAAAGACGAAACACTGGATTATTAAATTCGTAGACGCCTTGCTTCTCACCAACTTTCAATAAAATTGGACCAAATTTCTTATCAACAAGCCGAGGTAGTATCTGGTCGAGATACTTTACCTCAAATCCTTCAGCATCCCCCCTTACATTTTTCAAGTATACGCGACCTACATCCTCAGAGAAGAACGTTTTTTCCTCATCTTGTTCCGCTAATAAATGAAGAAGAATTTGGCGATCACTAGAGTCTCCAATCGCTCGCTGGTAAGCGCTCTCAAGCGTAGGAAACGCATGACCACTCCTAACACGTTGAAAAACCTTTTCAAGTATTGGTAGATCGACTTGCTTTACATCTAATGAATTGGCAGTTATTACACACTCTTTTCCAAACAACTGGATAAAGTATGGATAACCATCAGAAAACTCTACTATTTTTTCTTTTACCTCATTTGAAAAAACAATCTTTCCCCCAAACAATTCTTCAGCCCTATCGAGGATTCCATGTGATTGATCTAGTCCCATCGGATTCACTATTATACTCCCCTGTTCTAGCATTCGCTCAACCGAATTATGATCTTCCACAATATCCGAAATATCTCTACCAATTCCGCAGATACCGAAGCGAATAGTTTCCGATGAAAGAGATTTAATTAATGACCCAATGTTAGATTTATCAGAAATCGTATCAAACTCATCCAAAAGAATCAACAACCCGTGGCGGTTCATTTTCTTTTTGACTTGATGAGTGACGATAGCATTAAGGTAATTTCGGAAAGTCTGAGTTATATTGCCACTCACGGTTTTTGCATACTTACTTGATTCAACTCCTTTAACACCCCACTGGACCACTTTTAAGTCTGTCCCTCCCCCTACTTCTTTTGACCTTGTAAACTCGACTAACTCCTTTCCATCGTCCGGAACGAGCCGAAGAAGGCCATCTTCGTCATTTTGATCATTACATAAACGTGAAAGCAGATCTTCGGCCCCCTTAATCATGGAATCGCATTGATAATAGACTGTAAGGAATTTCCTTGGTCTCTTCGGGACTATCGAATCTAAACCAGACGAGCTTGCTAGGGTGTAATCACCCAGTGCAATTTGTTGTACCTGCCTAAGAAGTGATGATTTCCCAACTCCCCGCTTCCCATATACTGCTACTAAACCACCATTCGAATTGATTGACCTGATACATTTCTCGATCAAATCTTGCCTTCCAACAAATCGTCGAGGATCGCGGATGACATCAGATGTAAAACCTATTTCAGGATCAATCATTTTAATAGAAACTGTTCACAAATACACAATTATAAGGTAATGTCAATATTTTAGTTTCGTAGTCTTTGGGGATGTATTCTGCCTTCTGAATTTCACCTATTTGATATTTTTCATAATAACCCCTTGTTTTCAGCAAGTATAATTATCATTACCAATCATCTCTTTGCCTCACCAATTGCCCCTGAAACGGCACTCTCAGGCGTGGCTGAGATCAGATAGCCAAAGTTGAACGGGTTTTAATTAGTAGCTCGAACGGGCTTCTATAATCTGTATCGTAAACTTTTCAAACTTGTTCCGTCTTCGCATAGTTTGACAAAGCCTCGCTGGTTCATGTAGGCCCTGATCTCCTGAAGAGTCGCATTGCGACCTACGATAAATGGCTGTGAGGTGACGATCACAAAGCGGCCATCCAATTCGCAAAAACCTTCTAGACTATTGAGACCTGGCTGGAGAAGATTGCTGAGGAGTAGACGCTGGAAATACTGAGCAGGTGTCGCCGGAAAGATCGCGAACCAATAACTGATCATGCCAGAGATGACATCACTATCAGTTGGAACTAGCCCATAGCCTGCACCTTGGGTGATTTTGAATATCCAAGCATCGCCCTCCTCACCGATGGTATCATGCTCTCGGCGACCTCTATGGATCTAACCATAATCAGTGAGATCGATCCAGAGCCCCTTTCTTGTTGCCCACGCCCGTAAATTAGCCTCCTGTTTCTCGCAGGCTATTTGCCAACTTGTGCGCGACCAAGGCTCCGATCGATCTGAGCTTTTTTCTCCTCCCACGACAGCCGCCGCTGCTGCGAGTAGATCGCCTCCGCCTCTTCTGGGGTGCAGAATGGGATCACCGGAGGTAGCTGAGTCTGATCCTGAGTGGGATACTCGGCTACTGTCGCACATGACTGGTCTTCGGTTTGTTGGCCCATTTCCTACCAAAGGTTCGCGCTTCTTCGCCCTCTTGTCGAACAGGTTTTTCCCCAATCGGAGGGAGCCTCGTGCTAGTGGTAAGTGGCGGATAGGCTCTGCAACCACTCTCTGACGTTCGCTACCACATTCTCGAACCAAACTGCTCAACCAACACCGGCTTCTCCTCTTCTCCTCTTCTCCTCTTCTCCTCTTCTCCTCTTCTCCTCTTCTCCTCTTCTCCTCTTCTCCTCTTCTCCTCTTCTCCTCTTCTCCTCTTCTCCTCTTCTCCTCTTCTCC
>JAHDID010000017.1:56298-105032 GCA_020630975.1 Verrucomicrobiota bacterium | reverse complement strand
CACAGATTACACAGATTTTTTTGCTTGGTTGTGCAGATATTTTTGGTGGGGCGATGGGTACGGCAAATCTGTGTAATCTGTGCTCCATCTGAGCTAATCTGTGAATAACTGCGGAGCTCAAGGTGGAGTTGCTTGATTTGGGCTCGAAGGGTGGGCTGGGGTTGTCCGGCGGTTGCAAACCGCCGTTCCCAGTACGCGGGATGCTTTGGCAGTCCTATTTTGGGGTTGAGAGCAGGTGATCAGAATGTCTGTCGAGTACCTGAGGTGGGAGACGAGTATTCGTGCGTGGGGATGTGGCTCCGCCTTCTGGTTAGGTGCATTGGCTTCGCATTGCATCAGTTGGTGGATGGGCTGAGCCTGTGGTCACGGTTCTGCGCAATGAGATCAAAAGGTATGACTTTGGGAGCAATTTCTCAGCTAAAGCGATGGTTTCGCTCCATTTTGATGCGGTTTTCTGCTTAGATTTTTATTAAGTAAGCTTGACAATCTGGATCTGTTGTCTTTCATCTTTTGAAGAGCAATTCTGATTATGCTGCTTCAAACACTACAAAATCCCCAAATCGTACTCGCTCAGAGTGCTCCTGTATGGCTGGTCCTTCTTTTCGCCTTGTTTTGCATCGTCATGGGCGTGGTGATAGGGCGCAAGTACTGTCATGGTGCCAAGGTACAGGCTGACACCATCGAAGGTGCCATGAAACAGTTGCAAGGTGAGTACGATCTAGTCAGCCGAGATGTCGTGAAGTTGCGGCAGGATGTGACTGTGCTCATGAAGCGAACGAATTCCTAAAATCTGACCGATTAGCTATGATACAAGCGACACTCATCAATGGCCTGCCTGCCTGGTTGGTATTTACCGTCACGGGATTCTTGGCGACCTATCTGGGTGTGCTGTTGGCGCGGCAGATCTGGGGCAAAAATGCCCGCCGACTCGAGCGTGCGTTGAGTGATAGCGCTTATCTCGCCGGGCAGTGGGCCACTCTAGGGATCAGCCAGAGTCAGCTGGTGGAAAAACTGGGCCAGCGCCTATCCGACGAGTCTAGCGATGCTCAAGCCCGCGAAAACGATCTCAATGCCGAGTTGCGTGACCGTGAGCAGACGATATCTCAGCTGGAGGAGGAGCTGGGCGAGATCTCGTCTAGCCGCTCAGCATTATCTCGCCGCGAGGTCGAGTCGCTGCAGCGAGAGGCCTCTGGTATCGAGGAGCGCGACGATAAGATCCGTAATCTCGAGTCTAAGGTAAAGTCGATGACTCTCGCCATGGAAGAGAAAGTCGAGTCTCATCAGAAGCGAGTCGAGGAGATGACTGAGCAGATCCGACTGCTGCGCGAGCCAAAAGCCGGAGCCAATGCCGAGATCAAAGCTAGCAATGAGCGACTGGATGGCGAGCTGAAAAAGCGGGTCGGTGAGTTGGCACGACTGAAAGAGCAATTCGACCAAAAGACCAAAGATGTCGAGCAGATGCGCAAGCAGAACCACGAGCTCAAAGCTGCAGTGGACAAGCTGGTCGCCAAGTGGGCGGACCAGAAGCAACAGGACCAAGACTCTGAGGAGCTGCGCACCAAGCTAGCCAAGGCTAATGAGGAGCTGAGCGTGGCTCGACAGGAGCGCAATCGACTCAGCCTCGAGCTGGAGCAGGCTTTGGCTGCTGATCACGATCCCGATGTGGAGGCCGAGCGCGAAGAACTGCGCAATACTAATGCACGTATGGATATGCTACTCGAGGAGCTGGAGCGCCGGGATAAGCGTGTCGATAATCTCGAGCGTCTGCTCGATCAGGGCGGTGGTAGCGCCGAGATCAAGGCTCTCACATCGATGGTAGAAAATCTCCAGGAGCAGCTAGCCGGTGTGCAGCAGCCCCGAGAGGTAGCGCCAGTGGAGAGCGGTAGCGGTGATGTCGACATCAATAGACTCTCGCAATCTAACAACCAGCGCAGCAGAGTGAGCAGTCAGTCGCCGGGACAGAAGTCTGTGGTCTATTTCGACAGAGGTAGCGACGAGATCGGTGAGGACGGAGCCAAACTGCTGAGCCGCATCGCCCGTGGTGTGATCGACTCCGGTCAGCAGCTGAGCCTATCGGCCTATGCCTGTGCCGACGAGGACGATGCCGAGGGCAAAGCGATCAGCAGTGAGAGAGTCGAGTCTGTGCAGCAGTTTCTGACCGAGCTAGGAGTCGAGCCTGAGCTACTAGTCACTAGCAGCCGTGGTCTGGACCCCGCGCTAGCGAACTCTCGAGAGGATAGCTGGCGGGCGCGGCGGGTCGAGATCGTGCTGCTACCCGTCGCAGAGGTGATCAACTAAGGCCAATTACCATGATGATGCTCTCCCTAAACCCGATAGGAATGCTCCCTGAGGCCCTGCGCGATGGCGATGGTCTCAGCCAGACTGGGCAGTGGTGGCTGTTGGCTACTTACGCTCTGTTCGTCATGATTCTGGCGGTTTTAGCTGCTGCTCCTTTCTACCGGAGGGGTAGAGCAGCTGTTTTGGAGGTCGAGAGGGAGAACGCTCGTGACTTCGAACGAATGGAGATTTATCGGGCTACAGTCGATAGCCAAGTGCGTCGAGAGCGTCTTTCTTCCAAATAAGGCAGAAAAATCGTGCTTTTTTTGCAACACTAAAAAAAATTTTGTTGTCCTGCCTAGCCCGTCCGTTAGGTTTGTGCATGAATCAGCTTGAGCACCTAAAAGCTCTCCGTGATAAAGCTCGTATCCAAACTGAGCAAGCTAAGGCTGTGCTACAGCAGCAAGGAGAAATCTCTGAGTCTCTCGATCGTTTGATCGAAGCTCTAGAGGGTATGGGTGGTAAAAAGGGAGTCGACTCTGCTACTGCTGCGGCGAAAGACGCGGCCCAGTATGCCGATAGTCCCGCTCAAGCTGCATCCATCCGTGCTGCCGTTAGTTCTGGAGATCAGCCTAGCTTGGGATCATTGATCGCTAATCTAGAGGATCGGGAAGTGAATTCGGCAGACGAATCGCTGAGCAACGTGGCTTCGGAAGAGGAACCACCGGTGACGATGGGTGGACTCGACTTTGGTCCTTCAGCTGCTGCGATCGGCGCTGCTACTGCAGCAGTCGCTGGCGATGCGATGTTCTCCGTTTCGGAGGTCCCCGCCAGAGATCCTTTTGACGAGCCCGATCCCGCATTCCAAAAGCCAGCGCCTGTGCCTGCTCCTGCAAAGGACATCAGCGATGAGGAAGTGGTGTGGATAGATGAAGAGCGCCCTGAGCTGCCAGAGAGCACCACACAGCCCTCGCACGGCGTGACAGGGTGGTTCCGCGAAGGCGATGCGGCTGATACATCAGGTGACAGTGGAGAGAATGCTGACAGCGAGGGCCGCCCCAAGCTGGAGCCTATCGTCTGGGAGATATCGGAAAACAACAGCAATGTGTCTAACACCGTCGCAGAGCCCGAGCAGGCTGTGGCTAAGGCGGAAAAAGCTGCTGACGAGGATGATAGCGCAGAGCAGAAAGAGGACTCAAAGACCTTTGAATTTACCAAACTCTCCGATGAAGAGGAGAAGAAGACGACCTCGGCGGCTGATAAATCTGAGTCTAGCGATGACGATAAGGATAAGCAGGACGGAGCTAAGAGCGCCATCGCCAAAGTGGGAGCTGCTGCAGCGACCGCAGCTGCCAGTGTCGCCGCTGTAGCGACTGGCAAGTCGGCCCTGGATAAGGATAAAGAGGAGAAGAAGCCTGAGGTAGCAGATACTGCAGATGCTGATAAAGCCCAGCCTGAGCCTAAGCCTGCTGCTGCTAGTGTTGCAGCGAAGCCACCGATACCGCTGCCAGTCACACCACCGCCACCAGCAGCACCGCCCAAGCCTGCGAAACCGGCACCACCTGCTCGTAAGGTAGAGGGCCCGCTGATTTCGAATATTTTCTTCGATGCGAATAGTGCTTATCTCAAGGAGAGCGAGCTAGTGAAACTGCAGTCGATCGTAGAGGGATCCAAAGAGGGGAATGATAAGCGGATCGTAAAGATCCAGGGGCTTGAAGATCTGGCATCCAGCAACGACTTCAAACAACTGCTGTCTTCTCGCCGAGTGTTGGCGGTGAAGAAAAAATTAACCGAGCGTGGGGTGGAGGATAGCCAACTGACGACAGACGATATCAGTCTCTCAGACGAGGGCCGGATTTTGTCTCCGCCATCGGTTACAGTGTCGGTCGGGCTGTGATGCCTGAGCGCCTTTCTCAACGAAAGGAAGAATTTTAAGTTTATAAAAACAATAACAGTGATAAATTTTATCACTGTTTTGTTTTTATAGGCATGAATAACCTTCCCGGAAATAGTCTAGTATTGGTCGATGACGACCCGATCATCCTCAAATCGGCATCGCTAATGCTGAAAAAGAAAGGCTACCAGGTGAATGCCTTTAATTCCCCAGATGTGGTCCTGCAGTTCATCGCGGCAGACCCGACTAGTGTCGATCTGGTGATCACTGACCAGATGATGCCGGAAATGACGGGTCTGGATTTGGCCAAAGAATTGCGTGAGATCGCGCCTGACATCCCGATCGTGATCCTCACAGGCTTCTATGAGGCGGTGCTGGAGGCCGAGGATGCGAAGGCGAATGTGGATGCCGTGCATGCTAAACCCATGGTCGTCTCCGAGGTGGAGGAGACCATCGCTAGCTTGATCCAGCCGGATGACGAGTTGGTCAGCTACGACTTTATCTAGAGTTCTTAGTCTCAGGCATAGTCGTGGCTTGTGAAGGCTGAGCGTTTGCGGGGTTGTCGGATCGCCGCAGATGGTGGAAAATAGGGTGCTCGGCGGATGGACGTCGATTCTCCTTTATTTGATGATCTCTCTTCCACTGCCAACTAGATCCGTGCTCCATATAGGCGTTCGGTTGAGTTTGCTGATTTTGGCGCTGGCAGGCCTACAGCAGCCGGGGCTGGCCCACCAGGTATCCTCTGCATCGATGGTGCTAGAGATCGAGACGCGCGATGAGCGCTGGTTTCGGCTGACGGTGGAGACCGAGGTCGAGTCCTCTCAAGACGCAGAGCTCGATGACGAGATCGGCCCAGACCAGGCCGCACGTACCTTTGTGGAAAGTAATCTCGCTGTGCTGGTAGACGAGCAGGAGATGCCACAATCCCTGGTGTCGAATCTGGTGAACCGCTCCGATGAAGATACCCCAGACGAGCTGAAAAGAATGGTCTACGAAACGGTGTGGCAGGGTGAGTTGCCCGAGTCAGGCAGAGAGCTGGCCCTCTACCTGAGAGAGACCGCCGATATGTCGACTATCTTGGCTACGATAAAGAACGGTGAGGAGCAGAGGCGCCTACAGGTGATGTTCGGAGGTGAGTATAGTAAGATCGAAAATATAGAACAGCTTAGTGATGGTGACCCCTTTGAGATCGTCGAGCCGGTCTCTGCCGCTGCTACCCAGACGAAAACGGATGGTGAGGATTCTGCCGGCTCGGTGACGCTGGAGTCACTAGGTAGGGGGTTGAGGGCGAATCTGGGGCAACATGGGTTGGGTTTTCCATTAGCGGTATTCGTTCTCACGTTACTAGGTGTGCATCGCCAGCCATTGGTCGTGACTCTTGGAATGTTTATCGTCTGCCACAGCCTGGGGTTTTCATTGGTACACTCCGGTATCGTACCAGGGCAGAATGCCTACCTTTGGGTAGCGACTGTGTGTCTACTGATAGTGGCGCTGGATAATGTGACTCCTGTGCTGCCTGCCCATTGGCTCCGTTTGATTTTGGTAGCAGTGGCGGCTTCGGCCTTGGGTATGGTCATGGCTGCTAGTCCGCAAGCCAAGGTGTTGAATGGCAGTTTTGCGGTATTCCTCGCGGGTATCTATCTACTATGGGTATTGATATGTGTGGTGATCTCGCTGTTGAAAGCCAAATTCACCCATAAGCATATCTATCGCGATTGGATAGCGTTTCCACTGTCTGTGCTCGGAGCAGGGATCGGGCTTTATGTTTTGATCGATTCGCTACTGTAACTTTGGCGTACGTTCGGCTGAAAAAAATCAGGTGATCAAAGCTCCTGCATAGCCGACGACTTTACTCGGGTCGCCCGAGACACGAGCGCTAGTCTCGTAGCGGACCACATCGATCTCGGGTTTTCCCTTGTCGACATGTAGGTCTAGAGAGCTGAGCACTGCGACTGCGGGGCGCATGCCGCACATGGAGATATTCTCCTTGGTACAGGTGTGGAATAGACGCTCGGTATCACCAGATACAAAGGCATCTAGAGCGAGTTTATCGAGGCGGCGGTTTTCGGCATCTTCGGCGAAGTGATTCAGATCACTGGAGATGATGAATAGTACTTTCTCCCCATCGGACTCGATTCTCTTGCGGAAACTATTCAGCACATCACCTATTTCCTGGAATTCCTTTAAGGTGCCGGAGCCTACCACGATGGGTGCGATTCTGATGTTCGGATTGAGATGGTGGAGATGGGGGAGCAGTACCTCGATGCCGTGTTCTTTCTGGTGGGCTAGGCTATCTCTGACCAGTGGATCGATATTGGCCGCGAGATAGGAGGCGGATTCCTCGTCGACGGGGATCTTAGCCCCCGGTATCTGCCAGTGGCGAGAGTTAGAGACCGACCAGCGGGGCCCCAGAGGGGTGTGTTTGGGGCCGAGGATTACCACTAGATCGGGTATTTCTATTTGTCCGAGCGTCTCTGCGATGATGTCGCCACAGTATTTCCACCCAGCGTGGGGTAGCATGATGGCACGGACACTCTGTTTATCCTCTGAGAGGTAGGAGCGGTAGTATTGGTCGAGCTCTTGCTTCACCTCTGCCTCAGTGCCGGGGTAGAAGCGGCCCGCCACCGCAGTGGGGCGGGTGTCTGGTGGGCTGGCCTGCTGCTTAGGCGACTCGACACTGCTGACATTGGAGCTTTTCATCCAGTTCACCCCGAGATGCAGACCGACATCGAGATTACTTTTCGCCCAGGTCTCTGGGCTATTGCCGGATTGTTTTAGGGCTTTCAATAGCGGATTGGCATTGCCTTGCTTGAGCGAGATCGTGGTGCGCCCGCCATTGCGCACCGTCACGGCCTGACCTGGCTGGATAAGTTTGAGGCGGTCGGGGAAATCGCGAGGATCGAGCGGCACGTGGTGGCTGAATACCAAAAAATTGGTGATCTTATTTTCGGCGTCGGGACGATAGATCTCTCTCGTGATCGCCGAGATCATATTCGATAGAGGGCCGCGATCGTGAAAGGCAGCCTCAGCTCGCTTTCGGTCCACTTGGATCAGCATGCCCCAGCCTGCCCTAGGGACCTGCATCGAAAGTTCGCTCGGGATATCGCTAGGCCCTGTACCGTCGGCTAGTACGGCATTGGCATAGTCAAAGGCCGCATCGTGAATCTCTTGCGACAGCTCGCGGAAGTCGATGTCCCGAGCATCGGCTTTGCGATCAAATATCGTCGCGGAGAATTGTTTGAGCGATGCCTCTGGTTGGAGCCAGGTGTTAGTCGGCAAATTTGCTTTACGACAGACTTGTTCGAGAAAGGTGGGGGCATCCCACTCGCGCTCGGCTGCTACCTGAGGTAGCAATAGGCCTCTGCCTTTCGGGTGGGATATGATCAAGCCATGCCGACCGATGGTGATCGAGGCCAGTCTCTGGTTGGGATCAGTCGGCATGTCGCGCAGATCGTGCATGACAGAGACTTCCAGATCGAGATGTGGTAGCTCGCGCTTGTCGATGCGGGGGAATCTCTCATCTCCGACTGCGGCGCGTTTGGCCGCCGACATGAGTAGTTGTTTGAGAGCTGCAGGCTTTTTCTCATTCAGGCTGCCACAGCAGGAGCGCAATACCTGTGAGCCACGCTTCAGAGATACGAAGACACCGACGACCATGGCATCCTCCAGAGGGTGTTTGAAATTGGGTGGTGGCTGATCATCGAGCGCCGCGCGTATGCAGCGATCTGCTAGGCCGAGTAGCATCCGGCCGTCTTCTTCTGAGAAGTCTTTGCGTTCTTTGGTGGTGTGGTTCTGAATCATCTCCGGGTGTTTGGTGTGTGTGGGGATGGATATAGGCAGGCGTTTGCGCCCCCAGTCGCCTCTCTGGCCAGCGAAGACGCCTGCAATAGGGGCATTGCAGGAGCCGCACTTACTATCTAAAACGTCGAACTTACCGAGCTCGTAGTGGTTCCTCTCAATTACTAGGTTGCCACAGCTCGGGCAATAGGTGCTCTGCCTCTCTAGGTCTAGGACATTGCCGACATAGGCGTAGTGTATTCCACTATCGATAGCCTGCTGGCGAGCTCGCTGCAGTGTCTCCGCCGGTGTGCGTGGCAGATCTTGCATCTTGAAGTCGGGGTGAAAGGCGGTGAAGTGCAGCGGCACATCTGGTCCTAGATTTTCCAATACCCAGTCCACCAGTCTGCCGATCTCTTCGCTGGAGTCGTTCTTGGTCGGGATGACGAGGTTGGTGATTTCGAACCAGACTTGGCTCTCGTGCTTTAGCCATTTGAGAGTATCGAGCACCGGATCGATGCGTGCGAAGGCAAGGCTGCGGTAAAATTCGTCGGTAAATGCCTTCAGATCGATATTGGCAGCATCGAGATGAGGGAAAAAGTCGCGCCGCGCTTCTGGGGTGATGTAGCCAGCGCTGACGGCCACGGTTTTGATGCCCTCCTGCCGAGCTAGCTTCGCCACATCGATGGCATACTCCGCCCAGATGATCGGGTCGTTGTAGGTAAAGGCGATGCTGCTACAGCCATGCTCCTTGGCGGCGGCTACGATCGCTTCCGGCGAGGCCTCGGCACTGAGGATCTCCACTTCTCGAGATTTTGAGATGCTCCAGTTTTGGCAAAACTTGCAGCCGAGATTGCAGCCTGCAGTGCCGAAAGACAGAATAGGGGTGCCGGGGAGGAAGTGGTTGAGAGGCTTTTTCTCAATCGGATCGATGCAGAAGCCGGTGCTCTTGCCATAGGTGGTGAGCACCATCTGATCGCCCTGATTGGCGCGCACAAAGCAGAAGCCACGCTGGCCATCGCGGAGACGACACTGCCTAGGGCAGAGATCGCATACGATTCTATCCTCCTCCTTATGCCACCAATGCGTGTCCCGGCTCACCATCCAGACTCATGATGGCAAAGGTCGAGCAGATATTCAAGTTATGTTAAGCAATTGCTTAGCGTATCGCTAACGTTTGGGGAATTTCTCCAAGGCGTACCAGCTAGATGACTTGACCGACTTGGAGCTGCTCTCAGTGCCCTCGAGGAGCAGGGCGCGGAAGCTTTCCACTGGGCGATTGCGCAGGGCTGAGGTGAGAGAGATGTAGGAGCTGCCACCCTTGGCGAGTGTCTTCGCTGCGATGCTGTCGATGAATGCTCTTTGCTCTGCGCCGATGTCGGCACGCTCGTATTGGTGGGTGAGCACGGTCCAAGCTAGCTGGCGAGATGAGCCACTATCCTCATTTTGAGTCTGCTCGGAGAGCCAGCTGAGGTGTTCGCTCCAAGTCGGGTTATCTTTTACTTGGTTCCAATCATCATCGGTCTTGGTCTCGATGGCATTTTCGAAAGCCATCTCCAATGTCTTGGGGCCTGAGCTTTGTGCCATCAGGCTGGAGGCCTGGTCTCTGAGCTGAGAGGGTAGATTTTTGTCTTGGGCGAAGTCAGCCAGAAACTCAACGGCTTTGGGTGAGAGCTCTCGCTGCTGATCGAGAAAGGCCAACAGCAGTTGCTCCACCTCTAGACTGCCGCGGCAACGATCGACCACGGTATCCACATCTGAGATCGAGACCTGATGGCGAATCGTATCCGACACGAGGGGCACTGGATCGACACGGGGATTGTCATATTGTTTTTCGAGGAATTTGGCGATCGAGTAGCTCTCCTCCCAGACGCTGCCTTTGCTATCCCGATACATATCCGCTAGGGCTCGCAGGCCTAATTGGCGGAAGCTACCAGAATCGGTCTTCTCGATACGAGAGATCAACCCGTGGACGACTTCGGGTTCATTGGTTGTGGCCAAATTTTTGAGCGTGCTCTTCCACTGCTGCGGGGCTTCCAGATCGTCCAGGCTACGCAGGCCCTCGTGTGGCTCCAGACTCACTTTGTAGCGTTTGCCTACACTGCTTTGGGAGAGCAGGTGCAGAGAGGAGCGCTGTGTCACTTTTGCTGCTTCGCGGATATTGGCAGGGACTTGACTCTGCTCGCTGTAGGCCGAGATCTCGGCGATGCCATTGAGTAGGCCCGTGCTACTGGAGATGCGCAGGTGTCGAAAACTGGCAGACACATCGTGTACGGAAACTGGAGTCTCGAGCTCGGCTAGGGAGCCTTGTAGCAGGACCTGCCAGTCTGTGCCGTTTGGAGATATCTCGATCGTGTAGGGGGCCAGCCGAGTGGCGCGCCAGTGGATACTCAGTGCCTGGATATCGGTGGGCTCGCTCATTTCGACGGCCCACCAGGCTTGCTTGGCAGACTCAGCTAGCCAGGCTGTGGTGGAGTCGCCGTCGATAGCGGCTCCAGCATCGCCCAGCGATGCGCTGGCCCGCTGGGATAGCAGTAGATTATCCGATAGGGCGTAGCTACGCGCCGCTCCTGCGAGCGATAGGCATAGACATACTGGGGCTAGGACAGAGCGGAGCATAGGTGTGTGACCGAAGTGACTAAAGGTTAAGTCGCTGCGCATCAAGTAGTCAGTGGGGGCGGAGTCGTCGACTGCGAGCAGTCACTCTGACACCCTGGCTGCTGCCTATGGCACAACAGAACGGAAAAAAGGCGGAAAAAATGAAAAGGGGTTTAAAGGGCGGTTATTTTTCTTTCGCCATGTTTTTGGCGATGATCATGTAGAGAAATAGCAGAAAGATGGTGCCGATCAGACCGATGATGAAGGTGGCGGGAGACAGGAGCTCGACCTTCCAGGAGTGATCAGCCGTGGCTTCTTCGATCTTGGTGTTGGGCAGTAAATAGACTCTGGCGATACTCCAGCCGATGATGGTGCCGGCGAATCCGATAAGGACGGTGATGATTGAGTTGGGCGGGTTGCGGCGGAGCACCAGGTTGCTGCCGATCAGTCCCACGATCGTGCTGAAGCCGATCCAGGTGACGAATTGCTCGACGAAGTGGAATATCGGTGCTGGTAACTCAAAAAGAAAATTCATAGGTGTGTGCGTGGTGTAGACGAGTGGAAAGGGGCTCTAGCGAGACTATCGCGGCCTATATTTCCTCGCAAGTTGTAAAACTCGTTTGCCGAATGGCTTAAGCGTGGCTCTGTGGCCCTGAGATGGATAGCTACGATCTAGTCTGTATCGGCGGTGGCGCTGCGGGTTTTTTCTCCGCTGTGTCGGCTGCAGAGTGCGCTGCACAGCCGCTGCGTATCGCCATATTGGAGAAGGGCCCCAGCGTTTTGCAGAAAGTGCGGGTCTCTGGTGGGGGGCGATGCAATGTGACCCACGATTGTCACGATGCCCGTGAATTTGCTGGGCACTACCCCCGTGGTAACCGTGCGCTGCCCGGCCCTCTCACCAAGTGGAGTGCCAGCGATATGATCGATTGGCTCTCGGATCGTGGAGTCGAGCTGAAGGTCGAGGAGGATGGTCGCATGTTCCCAGGGACAGATGATTCGCAGACGATCATTGATTGTCTACAGGGCGCGGCCGACGAGCTGGGTGTCGAAGTTCGGTGCCGAGCTGAGGTCGCATCTCTGACGCAGCCAAAAGCAGGAGGTTTTTTGATCGAACTGAAAAGTGGCGAAGCCATCCAGGCCACTAATGTGGTGGTGGCTACCGGCGGGATCCGCAATCCGGCGGGTGCTGAGTTTGCTGCTAGCTTTGGCCACGAGATCCTGCCCGCAGCACCTTCGCTGTTTACCTTTAAGATTCGCGATCCTCGGATCGAGGGGCTAGCCGGTGTCTCAGTGCCCCTAGGCCGAGCCACGGTGATTGGCGAGAAAGGGCTGTCTGAGTCGGGGCCGATCCTCGTGACCCATTGGGGCCTGAGCGGGCCCGGCATCTTGAAAGTATCTGCCCGCGGTGCGCGAGTGCTCCAGCAGCGTGGTTATCGATTTACCCTACAGGTCGATTGGGTCTGTCAGTCACGCGAGTCGATCGAGGCTGTCTGGCGGGAGATGAAGGAAAATAGCGGTAAGCAGACTGTCCATGCCCACCC
This sequence comes from Verrucomicrobiota bacterium, assembly GCA_020630975.1. GTDB lineage: Bacteria > Verrucomicrobiota > Verrucomicrobiia > Verrucomicrobiales > DEV007 > Arctic95D-9. The sequence goes on along the minus strand of JAHDID010000017.1, from coordinate 92,945 downwards.
GCAGTGTGGGGTGCCCAGTCGACTGTGGAGGCAGTTGGCTACGGCTGCTCAGATCGAGGCGGATGAGAAGTGGGGTAATGTCAGTAAAGCCCAGCTGCGTCAGTTGCTCGATCAACTAGTCGCCTGTGAACTGCAGGTCGACGGCAAGAGCATGAATAAGGAAGAGTTTGTCACCTGTGGCGGCGTCGATCTGCGTCAGGTCGATATGCGCACCATGCAGAGCCAGCTCCAGCCAGGCTTGTATTTTACCGGCGAGGTGCTCGACATCGATGGGGTGACAGGGGGATTCAATTTCCAAAGCGCGTGGAGCACAGGGCGACTAGCCGGCAGAGCGATCGCAGCGACTACCTAGAGTCAGAAGTCTCGCTTTTTTCAGCGGATACAGAGATTGTCGGTTACCTTACTGACCTGTCAGGCGTGATAGCACTAATACACGACTCGTCTGGCACGATATATCTCTGTAAACACGAACGAACGACTGTGAAGCTGGCGCGAGCATCGCTGCAGCCTTCACTGTGCTGCTGATGAAAGACAATTGGACGGGACAAACTGAGCTAGACCTGCTGGCAGCGATGTCGGGGCAGCCACAGGTGCCTAGCCAGCAGCCGGTGGTGCCGACTCATCCGGCTGCTCATCAGCCTCCAGCGCAGCCACACCCAGTGAGTGGGCCACAGTTTTTCGATGATATTTTTCAGGATATACCATCGGCACATCAAGCACAGGTGCAGGCGCAGCCTGGGTACGCTCCCCACGCTCAGCCGCAGGCCCCACATCAAGCTCCTCCTGCTCAGGCTCAGGCACCACAAGCGAACTACCAGCAGGTATCGCCTGCACATGGCTACCCTGTGGCGCAGCCAGCTGTACCCGCTCAGCCTCAGCCTCAGCACCAGACGCCACCGCAGCAGGTAGCTCCGGCCGCTGCCAATCAGATGCCGCCAGGTTTTGGCGAGGCTTTGCAGATCATGGTACCGAGAGCGGTTCCTGGAGGTTCGCCATTTAGCTTTGATGACGACGAGGTCGTCGCGGAGGCGCCAGCGGCTCGCTCGGCTGATCACGGAAACGAATCGATCGCTGACATCGAAGGTCGGATCGAGCAGCTTGCCCTGGACGCAGAGCGCGCTCTGCAGCAGCTTGAGGAAGCAAGGCAGCAGAGCGCCAGTATCCTGCCCGCAGCTGAGCCACCGATAGAGGAAGACCCCGGTGACGAAGATTTATTTCCCGATGAGGTTGCGGCAGATGCAGAAGCTGACGAGCCGCCAGAGTCTACCAAATCGGAGCCTAGCGAAGAAGTGGTGCTGGATGCGACCGAGATCGATCTAAACCCTGAAATAGAATCTGAGCCCACCGCAGAGGATCTGCCACCGCCACGGCCAGAACCGCAGGACCGCATCCCGCTGGATAGCGAGATCAACGCCCATCTCTCGCTACAGGGACGGATGAACGAGCTATGGCAGATCCTGCGCACTCACGTGCACATGGAGGCGATGGCGGTCATCGACAGGCGCGGGCTGGCTTTGTTTGAGACTCTGCATTGCGACAAGCTTTCTGCCAGCACGAGTGAGTATATCGCTGCAGTCGAAAAGATTTTCACCTCTGGTGTCGACGAGCACGAGGCTAGGGAGCACTCGGCCTCCCAGGTGGCCCTGCCCAGTGGTGGCTGGCTGTGCCTGATCTCGCTAGGCCGCTCCGATGATCCTGAGCAATTTCTGCTCAAAGGCATCATCCCAGAGCCTCTCGATCGGCCTGAGATCTATGTGGTCATGGAGCTATTTTTCGAAGTCCTCAGACCTGATGTCGCTTAGATTGAGTGCTGTGCTACTATAACCGCTGTGAGAGACGAGATTTCCGTATTTTTTGAGAATCCTGCCACCGATCCGCTCGGCTACGAGTGTGTGGAGGGCAAAGTAATGTGCAGCAATCCGGGCGTGACGATCCGCTTCAAGCAAAAGGACCGAGCCTTTAAAAAGAACGAGGAAACTATCGTGGAACTCAGCTACGCAGAGGTCGAATCGATCAGCTACAGCAGTAAGCTTTTCGGTCCCAAGCTATTGACGCTGACGACTCGGAACACTGATAAGCTCAGCAGTTTCCCCGGAGGTGATGTCAGTCGAGTCATCCTACATGTCTGCAAACAATCGCGCAAATCGGCCGAGCGCATCGCCGACTACGTGGAGTATCGCCAATCTGAGGCTTATCTGAAAGAGCAAGATAGCCGTCTGGCAGAGGGCTGGGATAGCCTTTGAATCGGACTGTACCCTATTGAAAGAAAATTGTACCCTATTCAATCGACCCGCGCGATATTCCCCGCATGATGTCTCGAGAAGAAAACATGGATCAATTTTTCGGCAAAGATGGCAAAACCGTCATTCTGCCGATCGACCACGGCACCGCTATCCCTGTGCCCGGCATGGAAGACCCAATCGGGTTGATCGAGGCGACTAGTCCTCACGTGGATGGCTATGTGGTCAATATGGGCCTCGCTCTGGCTGCCCACGAGGCGCTCGAGGACTCGGCTGTGTGTCTGCGGACAGATGTCTACAAGCCTGCCTACGGCGAAAATGAGGACGAGGGCGCTTACCGCGTGTACAGCGCTGAGCATGCGGATGGGATCGGCGCTCATGCGGTGATGAATATGCTCTACACCCACCACCGCAACGAGGCGGAGATCTTTCGCGAGTGTGGTGAGCTGATCGGCGAGAGTCTCGATGCGGAGATGCCGGTGATCCTCGAGACCCTGCCATTCAGTATCGGTCGTCCCGACGATTACACACCGGAGAATATCGGTTTCGCCGTGCGTGCTGCTGCAGAGATGGGGGCAGATGTGGTGAAGACCGCATTTCCGACCAATGGTTCGGTCGATGATTTCAAGGCGATCGTAGAATCCTGCTTTGTGCCAGTGATCGTGCTCGGTGGCGCTGCCATGGGCGATGATGAGGCGCTACTCTCAGTGGTGAAGAAAGCTATGGATGCAGGTGCCAGCGGTATCGCTGTGGGGCGCAATGTCTGGCAGCACGCTAATCCGGTAGCGATAGCGCAGGCTCTGAATGCTATCGTGCATGGTGGCGATGAGGTAGCCAGTGCGCTGAAGCTCTTGAGCTAAGCGCGCGAGCTGTAATGCCATCCCGCGACCAATCGTCTAACAGAACTAATGATGAAAAAGATTTCCACCCTATTTTTCGGTCTCTCGGCACTCTCGATGTGTCTTTCCACCGCTGAAGAGTCCGCCGCTATCGTCGGCGCAGAGCCTGGTCAGTGGACCATGGACTTCGAGGCTGCGAAGAAAGTCGCTGCGGAGAAAGATCTGCCGATCATCATGAATTTCACCGGCTCAGACTGGTGTCACTGGTGCATTCATATGGATAAAGAGGTATTCGCCAAAGACGGCTGGAAGACCTACGCCAAGGATAATGCGGTGCTCGTGCTGCTCGATTTCCCGCGCGATCCGATGAAGGTGCCTAAGCGCTACAAGGAGCAGAACGAAAAGTTGAAGAACACTTATCAGGTGCAGGGATTTCCGACCTACTTTGTGCTGGATAGCGATGGCGAGACTGTCCTCGGCAAGCTCGGTGCCTCGCAGAGTGCTAGTCCCGAGCAGTTTATCTCCAGTTTCCAGAAAGCCACACGCCTGAGCAAGCGCGGGATTGCCAATTTCATCGCGGCGAATCCTGACAAGGCGGATAGCTTCAAGGCGGCTATCGCAGAATTCAAGGCTGTGGAAAAAGACTTCAGCGCTTGGATCGCCACTAGCCCAGAGCAGTCAGAAGAAAATAACCAAAAATTTGCCTCATTCCAGAAGCGCTTTACCGATGCAAAGGCTGCCATAGCAGCGTTTGACTAAGCAGGGTGGAGTATCATCACATTGTGGCGCTTTTCGCCTCACCACGTTCGAAAGATCTGACTTTGATTGACCGAGTCAGGTCTTTCTGCGTCTCATAGAGGTATGCGCCTGTTTTTTGTCTTCTTTGCTGTCGTTCTCTCATCTGTCATCACAGCGTCGACCGTTTCTGCACAGGAGGGGCGGTTGGTCGACTTTCTGATGGAGCAGGCAATGGATCGCGAGCCATCGACGGCGGGTATGGTGCAGGCTGCTCGAGAGGCTGCTGAGAGGTGGGACACTTTGCTTAACGCCAACTACCACGCTCTCAAAGGTCAACTGCCAGCAGAGGCGGCAGCGGCACTAACTGCGAGCCAAAGACAGTGGCTGACTTGGCGGGATGCCGAGGTCGAGACGCTCGCTGGAGTGTATGGCGCGCAAGAAGGCACCATGTGGATGCCTGCCATGGCTCACGCCGAGATGGCACTCACTCAGCGGCGTGCTAAACAACTGATGCACCTAAGGCAGTTAGCCGGTAGAGAGCCGGTGGTATTGGATATATTAGGCGCTCCGGTTGAGGTTGGAGACTTCACCACCAGTGCCGAGATAAAGGTGCAATTCAGTTGGCTACTACCCGATTTGGCACCGACCATCGATAGCGCCGAGAGACTGCAGTATGATGTCGAGCTAGTGGAGGGGCAGGCATCCGCCACGTTCTTTTTTGATTTCGACGCCGAGACTGGCCAATTGGTGGCTATCAATGTCGATGCCTATCACCAAGAGCAGAATCCGACGGTGGCTAAGTTGGTTGAACAACTTAAGGCATCAACTGGAGCCGAAGAAATCTCTGCTGACCATGATTCACGGGTGTGGTACTTCGGTGGATGGAAGTACAGCCACTTCGATGGCGGCGATGGAGAGGATTCGACTTACGGTATTGAGATTCTTCTAAACTAGTAACACTGGTAGACTGCCTTTAATTGGGCATCCCTAAAGCATTTGAATAGATAGATTTTTCCTGAATCCCCAAAGTTAATCTCTTTCAGTTCGGGGTATTGGTCTCTGAGTTCTTTAGACGTTGAATGCAGCTCAATCAGTAAGGTCATGTCACGATCGCAGTAGCGGCAGATTGGTGTTTCATTGCTTTGGATCCATTCAGGAGTACCACCGATTTTGACGAAAGATTCCTGAGTTAGTGCTTTGGTCATTTTCTCACCAGAGGTAGGTGGAATATTTGTCAATGGGGATGTCTCCCACGCTGCATCGAAGTCGGCTTCGTTCAAAAAATATTCCCACACATAAATCGCGCCACTAGTGGGTTGGCCATGATTCATATGATTTTGGTGGTAAGCCTTACCAAACGCCTCCCAAAACGCTGTGCGTGTCACATTTTCACCATGCTTTTCAAATAACAGATTTAATCCTTCTCGAATTTCACTCCATTCCTCGAAATTTTTTGTGTTAAGGATAACAAATTGGTTCTTTAACCAAACGGACTTACTAATCTTGTCACTCATCAGAATTCTAAACGGAGCTAAGGTATTAGCAGTTAACAAATTTGTCGAAGGTCTTTCCAGAAAATGAAACATTCAGATATAGTGCAGAGCCTCAGCGTTGTGGTTGGAAATAAGAACGTCTTAACCAAAGACCGAAAGACGGCATATTACCGATCTGGGTTTCGTTCTGGATTCGGTGGTGCGTTAGCCGTGGTCTTTCCCGAGACGCTTCTGGAGCAGTGGCAGGTGCTACAGGTATGTGTGGATGGTGGTTGCGCGATTGTCATGCAGGCCAGCAAGACGGGGCTGACCGAGGGATCGTGCCCGAGTGGAGATGACTACGATCGACCAGTAGTGATCATCAATATCATGCGCATCAAAAAGCTGATGCTCTTGGACGAGGGGCGGCAGGTGTTGGCTTTTCCCGGGTCGACCTTGCACGAGCTAGAGCAGTTGCTCCGGCCGATCGGTCGTGCGCCCCATTCGGTGATCGGTTCGACCACGATCGGGGCATCCATCGTAGGGGGGATCGCCAACAATGCAGGAGGTGCACTGTGCAAACGTGGCTCTTCCTACACCGAGCTGGCGCTCTACGCTAGAGTCGATGAGCAGGGCGAGCTGCAGCTGATCAATGAGCTGGGTATCGAGAATCTCGGTGACTCGCCTGAGGAGATTTTCAGGAGTCTGGAAAAGGGGGCATTTACTGCCGACGATCTGCTGGGTGCAGAAAAAGCTGCGTCGGATCGTGGCTATAGAGATAGGATCCGCGATCTGGGAGCCACCGTCCCGAATCGATACAACACAGATCCCAGCCGCCTCCATGGTGTGAGTGGTAGTGCTGGCAAAGTGGCGGCCTTTGCGGTGCGGGTGGATACCTATCCGGTGCCGGAGAAAAAGCAGGTGTTCTACCTCGGGTGCAATGATACGCAACGGCTGATCGATCTGCGCGAGCATATTCTCACTCGATTCGATGAGCTGCCGGACATGTGTGAATACATGAATCGGAGTATCTTCGATATCGCAGCTAGGTATGGCAAAGATGTCTTTCTATCGATCAAACATCTCGGCACCGAGCGATTGCCACGAGCCTATGCTCTGAAGTCGAGTGCTGAGTATCTGCTAAATAAAGTTCCTTTTCTGCCAAAGTTTCTACCCGACCTGTTTCTATACTTCGTCAGTCGACTCTTTCCCCAGCACTTGCCGCAGCGGCTGTTGGAATACCGAGATGAGTATGAGCATTATTTGATCCTGAGCATGAGCGACGGCGCTATCGACGAGGCTCGGCGCTACCTAGCTGAGCAGTGGGGCACACAGGAGGGCGTGGGATATTTCGAGTGCGACGAGACGGAGCAGCAGGCAGCTTTGCTACACCGTTTCGCTGCAGCTGGTGCTGCGATCCGCTACCAGACCGTCCATCAAAAAACCACGGAGGAGGTCTTGGCGCTGGATGTAGCACTACTCGGCAGCGACAACAGCTGGGGCGATGCGGTGCCGTCAGAAGTCGCCGAGCATCTCGATCTTTCGCTCAACTACGGCCACTACATGTGCCATGTGTTTCACCAGGATTACATTTTTAGAAAAGGTACCGATCTGGCAGCGATGAAAAAACAGATGCTCGAGCAACTCGACGCCAAGGGAGCCAAGTATCCCGCCGAGCATAATGTCGGCCACATGTATGAGGCCGATGATACGCTGAAGCGATTCTACGCTGAGTTGGACCCGACCAACACCTTCAACCCCGGCATTGGCAAGACGTCAAAGAAACGCCGCGCCATGATTACCTAACCCGGATATTTTTTCTGGAGTGTCAGAGGGGTTCCCATGTAAGATGCCTCTTATGAGACTGAAAGATCAAGTCGTCTTAATAACAGGCAGTACCACAGGTATCGGAGCTTCGATGGCGAGGCTATTTGTGTCCGAGGGAGCTCGCGTGATCCTACACGGGCGCAGTCGGCAGCGGGGCGAGGCTCTACTGCAGGAGTTGGGCACCGAACACGCAGGCTTTGTCGAGGGCGATCTGATCCGGGCCGACGGCCCTGCTGCCATCGCTGAGCAGGCGCTAGAGTGCTTTGGGCGGATTGATTGCCTAGTGAATAATGCCGCTTTCACCACACGTGGACGCATCGAGGATACGGATGTGGCGTTTTTCGACCGGATCATCGCTGTGAACTTGCGAGCCCCTCTGCAGCTCATCCGTGAACTACTGCCTGAGCTGGAGAAGAACCAAGGCTGTGTGGTGAATATCGGCAGTGTGCTAGCTCACTGTGGGCAGGCCAACATGCTCGCCTACTCGATCAGCAAGGGTGGGCTGATGACGATGACCCGTAATCTGGCCGACTCGCTGGGCACCCGTAAAGTGCGTGTGAATCAACTCAATGTCGGCTGGACCCTCACTGAGAATGAATACGAGGTGAAGCTCGGCGATGGTCTGCCCGAAAATTGGCCAGAGACCCTGCCGGTCGATGCGGTGCCTTCGGGAAAACTAATCGCACCGGAAGAAATCGCCGAAGCGGCTCTCTATTGGGCGAGCCGGTCGAGCCGACCGATCACGGGAAGTGTGCTGGAACTGGAGCAGTACCCCATCATCGGTCGCTACGGGAATCATGAAGATCCCGAAAACAAACCTACCGACGCGTAGCTATGAATCGATCGCTGATTTTCGATTCCGGTCTGGAGGAGATCTACACCCTGCAGACACGGGCACCGGGCCCATCTGGTAAGTTGCCTTTTACCGAGGAAAAGCTCGCCACCGAGCCGAGTGGGCACCTGTTTGGCTGGACGCAGAATGTCGGCATGGGCTGGGCATCCGAGGATGTCGATGGTGGTGATTACTTGATTCTTTCCACCCAAGGCGGTATCCGCCGGGAGGATGGTACTCCAGTGGCGCTAGGCTATCACACAGGGCATTTCGAGGTGGGGCTGCTCATGGAGGAGGCTGCCAAAACCATCACCGCAGGCGGTGGGGTACCATTTGCGGCGTTTGTCTCCGACCCCTGCGATGGTCGCACTCAGGGCACCGATGGCATGATGGATTCGCTGCCGTATCGCAACGATGCTGCTACCGTCCTGCGCCGACTGATCCGCTCGCACCCGACTCGCAAAGGTGTGGTCGGCGTGGCCACTTGCGACAAGGGGCTGCCTGCGATGATGATGGCGCTGGCAGGATCGCGAGATCTCCCCGTGGTATTGATCCCCGGAGGAGTCACGCTGCTCAGCGAGGATACCGATGAAGACCTCGGCCGTATTCAGACTATCGGGGCGCGCTTTTCTCAGGGCGAGATCAGTCTCGACTACGCCTCGCATGCAGGCTGTCGGTCGTGTGGTTCTGCCGGTGGCGGCTGTCAGTTTCTCGGTACTGCAGCTACCAGTCAGGTCATTGGTGAGGCGTTGGGGCTTTCGCTACCGCATTCCGCCCTATGCCCATCCGGCACCGAGATCTGGAAAGACATGGCCCGCCGGTCTGGTCTGGCCATGCTCGATCTGCAGGCAAAGGGAATCACCGGCAGCGATATGCTGTCCGATGCCTCGGTGGAGAATGCCTTGGCGGTGCATACGGCTTTTGGTGGATCGACGAATCTCATCATGCACCTGCCAGCGATCGCCCATCAGGCGGGACTGCGTCGACCCGATGTCGAAGACTGGCGGCGCTACAATGCCGAGATACCACGCCTAGTTGATGCATTGCCCAATGGGCCCCAGCATTTCGCCACTGTGCAGGTGTTCCTAGCAGGTGGCGTGCCAGAGGTCATGCTGCACCTGCGCGATGCGGGTCAGCTCCGGCTCGATGCGATGACGGTGACCGGCCAGACTCTAGGGGAAAACCTCGAATGGTGGGAGACGTCAGACCGGCGCATGCGACTCAAGGAAAAGCTCGCAAATCTCGATGCGATCGATCCCGATAGTGTCATCCACAGCCCGGAGCGGGCCCGAGAGAGTGGTCTCACCTCCACAGTCACTTTCCCCACAGGCAATCTGGCGCCCGAGGGATCTTTGATCAAATCCACCGCCATCGATCCCTCGCTGATCGACGAGCATGGCATTTACCGGCACGAGGGGCCAGCCCGAGTCTTTGCTTCGGAGCCAGCTGCCATCGCAGCGGTCAAATCCACCGGCGACGATCGTATCCGCCCTGGCGATGTGATAGTCCTGATCGGCTACGGACCTGTAGGCTGTGGCATGCCCGAGACAGCGCAACTGACCATTGCCCTAAAGCACCTCTCGTGGGGTAAAGAGGTGGCCCTGATCACCGACGGTCGTTTCTCCGGCGTCTCCACCGGAGCCTGTATTGGCCACATCTCGCCCGAGGCCTGGGCAGGGGGACCGATCGGCAAAATTCGCGATGGGGACACGATCAAAATCCAGATCGACTGCCGGCAGATGACCGGGTCTGTCGATTATATCGGAACGGATGATTTGCACGCCCGCCAATCCAACGAATTACTTCAGCCCCTGTCTGGCGTACCAGACGACACGCGCCTGTGGGCAGCCCTCCAGAATGTCAGCGGTGGGTCGTGGGGTGGTTGTGTGTATGATGTGGAGGCGATTTTGGCGAAGTTACAATCTTCTCACAGCTAGTATATTTGGTTTATGGAGCGGCTATTGTTTCGGGTTCTGATTGTATTTTTGATTGGTCTATCCTTCTATTTTCTATTTTATCCAATTGCCGTTAACGGCTGGTGCGAGCCCCAGACCAGAAAGGTAGCAGAAGGAAGGTTTGTTATCGAAGATCAAAAGATGAGAACCTATTTCGGTGATGTAAGAAAGCCTAGGTTTATAGATTTGCCGGTGGCTATAGATGTATTTTTGAAGGGACTTTATATGCCCTTGATATCGGTAGATAGTGCCTACATTCGAGAGCATGTTTGGACACCAGCGGCTAGTTTTAAAATAATCACCCACTGCAATCATGTGGATGGGCTTAGCCTCTACATGGTACCAGAACTGCAGACCATCGATGATGTTTCTCTGTATAGTTTTGAGATGGAGAACCCTGCTTTTCAAGTGAAGCCGATTATGCTGGATTAAGGGGGGATACCGTGAAGTATTAACGACTCCCCCAATCACGGACAGTTTTGCCATTTACCTTTGCCCCACTTTCAGCGTCCTTTGCAGTACTATGAAGAATCCATCTCGTCGTGACGTCGTGAAGTCCGCTGCTGCTGCAGGGAGTCTGCTTATCCTACCATCAGGCCTTCGGGGCAATTCACCTAATGGTAAGATCTGTACGGCCCATGTGGGTGTCGGTGGCATGGGGAATTCAGATTTCGGATCGATCACTAGCCACCCGAATGTGCAGGTGGTCGGCCTCTGCGATGTCGATCCTGTCCATGGCAAGGTGGAGGAGAAGCTTTCCAAGCACAAAGATGCCCAATATTTTGCTGATTACCGGGAGATGCTGGCCGAGTTGGGTGACAAAGTCGATGCAGTGTCGGTCTCGACTCCAGACCACACTCATTATCCGGCTACCAAACTGGCGATGGAAATGGGCAAGCATGTGTACACTCAGAAACCTCTCACTCACAAACTGGCTGAGGCTCGCCACCTAACGGAGCTGGCTAGGGAGAAAGATCTGGTCACTCAGATGGGCATCCAGGTCCATTCGTCGGTTGCCTACCGCCTGACTCGGCAGTGGGTGCAGGAGGGTATCATTGGTAAAGTCAGCAAGGTCTATGTGTGGTCGGGCAAAAGCTGGGGCTACGATGGCCCTGCTTTTGATCGAGTCGATCCTGTGCCAGACCAGCTGAACTGGAATCTCTGGCTGGGCACTGCTTCTGAGCGCGATTATGTTGATCGCGCTTACCATCCAGGGAAGTGGCGCAAGTTGGTTGATTTTGGATGCGGCACCCTCGGCGATATGGGGATCCACATTTTCGATACTCCTGTGAAGGCGCTGGGGCTGAAGGATCCCGACTGGGTAGAGGCTGAGTGTCGCGAGCCCAATGGTATCGGATTCCCCGAGCAGAATATGATGCGCTACGGATTCAGTGGCACCGATTACACGACCGATGACTTCACTTTCACTTGGTGGGACGGAGCGGGCGCACCGCGCAGTGGGGAGAATCCGGATCTAGTTCTACCCGAAGGACAAACGCTTCCCAGCCAGGGGGCGATGTTTGTCGGCGAGGCGGGGCGTATGCTACTACCACACGTCGGCGCGCCGAAATTCTTCCCACGCTCGATCCTAGAAGGGGCGAAAAAGCCAGATGTGAAAGCGGCCAATCATTACCACCAGTGGCTGGATGCGATCGAGGGCAAAGATGAGACCTCCGCAGGCTTTGACTACGCAGGTCCGCTGTCTGAGATGCTTTGTCTCGGTGTGATAGCTGGTAATTTCCCCGGCAAGCGCCTGAATTGGGACGCCAAAAATATGAAGGTGACCAATCTCGAAGCGGCGAATCCGCTGATTACAGGAACTTATCGCGACTTTTAGCGGATGGCCTCCTTTAAGCGCCTCTGAGTCTAAGGGGAGTGACTCAGGGTTAAAATCCTTGGTGCATGTGGCGGCGAGCGCCTAGCGAGTGGCCCCGCGGAGCTATTTGCCGCCACCTAGGGGCAGAGACTCAAGCAGCGGGAAGCGTTGAATTAAGATTCCTGATTAGTGAGGTTTGATTGTTGAATTTTTCCTCAGTGGCGTACCGAGAATCATTCGAAAACCGCAAGCCCTCGGTGTCGAACCTGATCCGAATCAATATTCAAAATTCCAACTCATCATTCTCTAATCCGCTCAACCCAAGCCCCCAGCCCGATGAAACAGCCACTCGCTAGGCGCTCGCTGCCACTAGCCTAGTGGACTATGTTGATGTCTGAATTTTGTCTCTGAAAGGGAAAGGGCTAAAATGAGCGGCCATCTAACGCAGTTTTTCCCTCCTAAATACGGGAGGTTACATCGCGCAAATAAGAGGCAGTCTAGTGGTGGATATGATTCGAAAGGCGTTGTTCACCACCACTGTCTTCTGTCTGGCTGCGATTTCTCATGCAGTCGAGCCGATTGACTTCAACCGCGACATCCGTCCCATTTTATCGGACAAGTGTTTCCACTGCCACGGTCCGGATGCGAAAAATCAGAAAAGCGATTATCGCCTCGATACAGAGGAGAATCTGTTCGCTGATCTGGGAGGTTACTTCGGTGTCGTGCCGGGAAATTTAGAGGACAGCGAGCTGCATTACCGCCTACATACCGACGACCCTGTGGAGGTGATGCCCCCGCCTGATGCGAATCGAGACCTGACAAAAACGCAGAAGGACCTCCTCGATCGTTGGATCAAGGAAGGCGCGGTCTACGACAAGCACTGGTCTTTCAAGAAAGTCGAGCGCCCAGAAGTACCGCAGGTGCAGGCGGTGGAGTGGTGTCGCAATCCGATCGATCACTTCATCATGCAGCGTCTCGAGAGCGAGGGCCTGCAGCCTTCTGCCGATGCCTCTCCAGAGACTTTGTTTCGCCGGGCCAGCCTACTGCTGACCGGTCTGCAGCCTGAGTCCGCTAATGCTCCTGCCGGGCAAGAGGCTTATCTCGCCGAGTTGGATCGGTTATTCCAGACTTCGGACTATGCCGAGCGACAGACGCTAAAGTGGCTGGATGCTGCGCGCTACGCCGATACTGATGGCTATCAGGTCGACCGAGAGCGGTCGAACTGGCCTTGGCGCGACTGGGTGATCCGAGCTTTCCGCGAGAATAAGCCTTTTGATCAGTTCACTATCGAACAGATCGCTGGCGATATGATCCCAGAGGCGACCGAGGATCAGATACTGGCCACCACCTTCAACCGTAATCACCGGCAGAATGCAGAGGGCGGTGCGCTGGCAGAGGAGTTTTTCGTGGAGAACGTGATCGACCGAGTCGAGACCACCTTCACCGTGTGGCAGGGGCTCACTATGGGCTGTGCCCGCTGTCACGACCACAAATACGATCCGCTCTCTCAGAAAGAGTTTTTCCAGATGTACGCCTACTTCAACAACATCGGGGAGAATGGTACAGGGCAGGGGACTCGGGCCAATCCCGTGCAGGACTTTGCCTCACCGCTAGTCGAGGTGCCGGCGGAGTATGTGACTCGCCGAGCAGAAGCGGCAAAGCAGCTGGCTGATGCGAAGAAAGGCCTAGGCAAACGCCGCGAGGATTGGATCGCCTCAGTGCTGGCCGATATCGATAAGCCCAAAGACAAAGCCTGGCCCAAGCTAAAGCCGATCTCAGCCAAAGCGACTGGTGGAAAGCTAGTGATCCAACCAGATGGCACGCTGTTTCACACTGGCAAGGTAGGCTCTGTGTCGTACACGATCGATTGGCAGGCAGACTCTGAGCTGCCAGTGGCTGCGGTGCGGATCGATGGTTTGAAAGATCCTTCATTTACCCAGCAGGTCGGCTTTTCGAAAAGCTCCAATGGCAATGTGGTGATGACAGAGGTGACTTTGAAGCACAACGGCCAGGAAGTGCCACTAGTGCGAGCTCAGGCTACCTATTCGCAAAAGAACTTCCCAGCGAAGAACCTGGTAGATGGCAATCGCAAGACTGGCTGGGCGATCCATGCGATACCAGACGAGGTGGCGAGCGCGGCCGTGTATCCTGGAGCACCCATCATGCCGAAGCAGGGCGACGCCTTTCAGATCACGCTGAGATTTGAGTCGCCATACGGCAATCACAATTTCGGTAAGCTGCGTCTCGGCTCCACGGACAATCAGCTAGCCGCTCTGGAGAAAGCCGGTAGGCTCGATGCGAAGCTACTCGCTGCTATCAAGCTGCCTAAGGAGAAGCGCAATAGAGGCCAGAGCCGACAGATCAGCGACTATTTCAATACTATCGATCAACCGGTAATGCAGGCGCAGAAAAAAGCCGACCAAATCGAAAAAGAGATGACTGCCAAAGGCTATGGCATGGTCCCGGTGATGGTCATGAAGGAGCGTGCTGGCGATCGCATGCCCGCCTACCTGCTCAACCGTGGCAGCTACCTCGAGCCACAGAAAGATGAGCCGATGCAGCGCCTGGTGCCAGCTGCCCTTTTCTATGGAAATGAAGATCAGCAGCCCAAGGATCGTTTGGAACTGGCCAAATGGATGGCTTCTGGCGAAAACCCACTCACTGCTCGCGTCTATGTGAACCGCATCTGGCAGTCGATCTTCCGCACCGGTATCGTCAAGACGGTTGAGGACTTTGGTCTGCAGAGCGAGATGCCCAGTCACCCAGAGTTGTTGGATTGGCTAGCAGCAGAGTTCGTCGAGTCGGGCTGGGATGTGCAGCACATGTATCGACTGATTCTTTCCAGCCGTACGTTTCAGCAATCTTCAGAAGTGACCGCTGATCTGCTCGAGCAGGATCCAGAAAACCGACTGCTCGCCCGTGGCCCACGCTTTCGGATGGATGGTTTCGCGATCCGCGATATGGCCCTGAAAAGTTCAGGCCTGCTCGATCCCCGCATCGGCGGTAAGCCGGTGAAACCCTACCAACCAGAGGGCTTGTGGAATGCGGTCAGCTCAGGGGCAGGCGATCGCTACCGTCCCAGTCAGGGGGCAGATCTCTACCGCAAGAGCATGTATACCTACTGGAAGCGCGCGGTGAACCCACCTAGACAGACGATCTTCGACTCGGGCGGCCGCGAGGCATGCGATGTGAATAGCCGCGTGACCAATACACCGCTACAGGCTCTGGTGCTGATGAACGACGTGACCTTTCTCGAGGCGGCACGTCACTTGGCGCAGCAGTCCATGCAGACGCACAGCCAGCCGAGCGAGCGGATCGGAGCCATCTATAGCTCGGCTACCAGCCGCCAGATCGGCGAAAAGACGCAGCAGATTTTAGCGGAGAACCTGCAGTGGTTTATCGACCACTACACAAAGCACCCAGAGGAGGCTGCCAAATTCCTCGCTGCTGGAGAATCGCCACGCGATGACAGTATCGCAGCCGAGGAGCACGCAGCGTACATGGCAGTAGCCCACCTAGTCCTAAACCTCGACGAAACCATCACTCTCGAATAGTCGCTCAGACCCTAGCCAAAATTAGATTATGAACAATCCTCTACTCGATAGCCATTTAGTCGAAAACCGTCGCCAGTTTTTCGGTAGGTCCGCTCATGGAGTCGGTATCGCAGCTCTTTCATCGCTACTCGGGCGAGACTTCGCTTCTGGAGCAGATGCCAGTGCTGGCGCGGCAGGTAGTAGTGCCACTGGTGCTGGAGGCTTTCACCACCCAGCCAAGGCCAAGCGCGTCATCTACATGTTCCAAAGCGGTGCGCCATCGCAGATCGATCTGTTTGATCACAAACCCAAGCTACAGGAGCACTTTGGCGAGGATCTGCGTGATCATCTAGAGATGACCCAGCGGATCACGGGAATGACGAAAAACCAAGCGTCGTTCCCATTTGCTGGCACGCGCTACGAATTTTCCAAGCACGGCCAGTGTGGCACCGAGATGAGTGAGCTGCTGCCGCACATCGGCGGTATCGCAGACGATATCTGCCTAGTGCGCTCCATGCACACCGAGGCGATCAATCACGATCCTGCGATCACCTTTTTTCAGACTGGTCACCAGCTACCAGGCCGCCCGAGTATCGGTTCGTGGCTTTCCTACGGACTGGGCACGGCTAATGATAATTTGCCCACCTTCGTGGCTATGGTGTCTCGTGGCACGGGCCGCCCCAGCTGTCAGCCGCTGTATGATCGTCTGTGGGGCAGTGGATTCATCCCGACTCAACACGCAGGTGTGAAGTTTATGGGCGTCGGCGATCCGGTGCTGTATTTGAATGATCCCAATGGTCTCGATCGCTCGGCCCGCCGACGGATGCTCGACGATCTGAACCGCCTGAATCAGGAAAAGCTCGACCAATACGGCGACCCAGAGATCGCCACTCGTATCCAACAATACGAGATGGCTTACCGCATGCAGACCTCGGTGCCTGAGTTGACCGATTTCTCTGATGAGCCCCAACACATTCTGGATATGTATGGTCCAGACGTGCAGAAGCGCGGCACCTATGCCTACAATTGTCTGATGGCTCGCCGCCTAGCCGAGCGAGATGTGCGCTTTATTCAGCTATTTCACATGGGCTGGGACCAGCATGGCAATCTGCACGGGCAGCTCTCTGGGCAGTGTCGGGATGCCGACCAACCGAGCGCCGCCCTAATCAAAGATCTCAAACAACGCGGTATGCTCGACGATACCCTAGTCGTATGGGGTGGGGAATTTGGCCGTACCGCCTATTGCCAGGGCAAACTGACTCGGGAGAACTACGGGCGCGATCACCACCCGCGGTGTTTCTCCATTTGGATGGCCGGCGGCGGCGTGAAGCCTGGAATGACCTACGGTGCCACTGATGAGTACTGCTACAACATTACCGAGAATCCCGTGCACGTGCACGATCTTCACGCCACCATCTTGAATCAGCTAGGAGTCGATCACGAGCGCCTGACCTACCGTTTCCAAGGCCGCTACTTCCGCCTAACCGATGTCCACGGTCATGTGGTGAAAGATATTCTAACCTGAGCGGCGTGAATTCGCCGAAGAATCACGACCAAAGAGGCGTAAAGGTGCCATCCTGCATTTTTTCTAAATTTATTATGGAAATTATATATTTTCGTAATAAATTCGTGCATGGCACCTTCCTCACCACTCGCTTCGCCCGATCTAACCGCTTCTGCGAAGCTTGTTTATTCGGAAAATGATTACACCATCGAGTTCACAAACTCACCAGGTTTGGACTTTGTGGCAAAGAGTGGCGATGGCAAAGCAACGGGAGTGAGTTGTGTTTCTTCTTTTGCGACGGTGTCGGGCAATGATCTAGATAATCACCTCCGGGGTGTCCACGACGACGTCTCGGAGGTGCATCTGATCACCAATTCTCAATTTGATACCAGTGCGCACACCTATGCGCAGCATAGCCTACCAGGGACCGTGACGTTGATCGATGGCGGACAGTTCCAGGCGGCTCTGCAGAGTATACCAGATCATCAGGCAAAGTTGCACGCGGTGGCTGCTGGGGGCTTTCCCCTTGTCCCTAGCCCACCTGCTGTGCCAAACTTCTCATCAACCCCGAGCGATGGCAACATCTACGCAGCTCCACAGAGCAGCACGCTCGAGACTCGAGACACCTCGGGGTATGACCAGTTCCCAGAGTACAATACCAAGGAGCTGAAAAAGTTTTATTCGGATGCGCTGACGGTCCGAGCTATGGGAGGCTTTTTCTGTCTCGTTGCATTGATTAGCATCGGTATGGCGGTATACGGAATTCCCAGATACGATACTCATTCGATGATCGTTGGTATTCTGTCGATTCCTTACATCATTACTGCCATTGGTGTTTTCAAGAAACAGAGGTGGGGGCGGATGAGTGGTATGATTTGCTGTTGGACCATCATTCTGATCAACGGTATAGGCCTGCTAATCGGCGCTCTCGGCTTTATTGCCCTGCACCGATCGAAGGACACCGTCTTCTCTGATACAGCATTCACCCTCGATGATCTGAAAACAGAGGTGAAGCGACGGAAGAAACTAAAAATCAAGTGAGGTCCGCAGCGGCTTAAGCGATCGCTTTGCGCCGCCGGCGACGTCCGCCAGGGCAACATGGGCAGGAACAGAGATTGCCGACGTGGGTGATGATGAGCGATAGACCTCCTAGTGTGGTCACGATGCTGGCTGGAGGTATATTCAGCCGAGTGTTACCATCGGCATCGGTCACTAGTGATGGGCAGCAATTATCTGTGCAGCCAGTGGTAGTGGTCATCGGATCGGGGTCTTCGGCGACATTGTAGACATAGGGCTCGTCGTCTTCCTCGAGCTCGGAATCAGCTTCGCCTGCGACATAGATGTAAACTTCCTCGGCCTCCTCCATAGCGACTGCCGCTGTCTTGGAAGTTTCGATATAAGGCAGGATCGACCCTATGATGATCAATACGATACCGATGCTCCCCGTAGCAATGATCCACTTCCGTTGGTGGCGACGGTAGCCGGTCATGAGCATGGCGATTGCGATCGGGACTACGAACAAAGCCATGCCCCAGTGAGAGGCGGGGTGACTCCAGATTTTTCCAAAAGTCGGCAGAAAGATCAGCAGAAAAGGTGTCGCTGCACAGTGGATCGCGCACAGGACCGACAAGAAGACGCCGACTCGATCCGCATCGAGTTTCTTTCCTGGGATGATGGCAGCTACCAGCCGTGTGAAAGCATCTTTCATTTTGAGTCGAGGAGCGCCTACAGAACGGCCAAAGTGAATAAATGCAAGTAGATTGCACTTATAGCAGATTAAGTAATCGGTGGTTGAGATAATGGGATACCGATTTAGGAGTGCTTGGTTTCTATGATCACAGTCACGGATATTCAGTTTATCGGCACAGAAGTCGCTCTAAAATGGTCGGATGGAGCGGAAAGCTTCATCGCGATGGATCGGCTGAGGGAGCTTTCGCCTTCGGCGGAGACTCAGGGCGAGCGCGACTTGATGGGGCAGCAGATCTCTGCCGATGAAAAAGGTAAAGATTTCTCCGGTGTCAGTGTGACGAGTTGGTCGGTAATCGGTGGTTACGCGATACAGTTTGCCTTTAGTGATGGGCATAAGACCGGGCTATACGCTTACGATTACCTGCGCGAGATCACATCGAGCTAGCGCGTGATCGCTCACGAGGTGACGCTGCCGCGGCCTTTGAAAAAACGGGTCATGACCGGTAGGTAGTCCTGATCGGTCTGCAGTCGGACATGATCGATCCGCAGCTGGGTGAGAGTGGTGCTGAGCTGGTCTTGCCAATTGGCGGATGCCTTGGCATAGGCCTGGCGGAGTCGAGCGCTGTTCGTGTTCACCTCGACTTGTTTCCCAGTCTCGGGGTCTTCGATCCGCACGTAGCCGACGGCGGGGAGCTGTAGCTCGGCTGGATCTACCACCTGCATGGCGACCAGATCGTGCTTTTGGGCGACGCTTTTGAGCCGTAGTTCAAAGTCGTCGTGAAATAAAAAGTCCGATAGCATCACCACCAGCGAGCGTTTGCGGACGGCATTTTTCAGGATATCTGTGGGAGCCTTTAGCGCTGTGCCACGGCCTTTGGGCTGGGTGTAGAGGATCTCGCGGATCAGGCGCAGCGCATGGCCAGTGCCTTTTTTCGGTGGCAGGTAGAGTTCTACATCGTCGGTGAACAAGATCAGACCGACTTTGTCCTTATTCTGCATGGCCGAAAAAGCCATCAGCGCAGCGATCTCGGCCATCAGCTCGCGCTTACTCAGATCGATGCTGCCAAACTCTCCCGAGGCACTAATGTCGACGCAGATGTAGACAGTCAGCTCTCTTTCTTCGACGAAATTCTTCACAAACGGCTGCCCCATGCGAGCCGTCACATTCCAATCGATAGCACGCACCTCATCGCCGGCTTGGTACTCCCGAAAGTCTTCGAAGTCGATACCTTCGCCTTTAAAGCAGCTGTGATATTCGCCCCCGAAGCTCTCCCGTACCATGCCTCGCGTGCGCAGCTCGATTTTGCGCACCTTTTTCAGCAGCTCGGTGACCTCGCGATTGTCGTCGATTGGCATCTTATGTCAGCCCGAATTAGCTTAAGGAGCGGTCAGCTTTTTCGCTACCATCTCGGCTTTGCTCTTGCGAGGGCGCACCCGATACTTCGTGGGTAGGCCTGTTACACGGTCGAATTCATCGGCGGTCCGCAATACGGGAGGCGCATCATCATGCACTGTCTCCCAGTGTTTCAGAGCGGCACGCATGGCTAAGACTACAGAAGCGTAGCGCGGGTCAGCAGCCACATTGTTTAGCTCGAATGGGTCTGCGATCGTGTCGTAGAGCTCTTCTTTGCGACGTGGCACGAGGAAGCAAGCATTCTGGTGGGGCAATAGTTCGCCGGCTTGGCCGAGGCGCTGCATCTCCTCGTAGGTGGGGCTGCGCACCGCATCTGCCGGAGGCGTGAGTGGCAGGTCGTCGTAGTAGTTGCGGATGTATTTGTAGCGCTTGTTGCGCACAGCGCGGGCATGGTCCTCGAAGTCGTGCCAGTTTTTCTCGGCAAAGATGTATTCGCGACCTGGCTTCTCAGCATCCAGCAGCTGCGGTAGAAAACTGCGCCCTTTGAAGTTCGGTCCGATCTTTTTGATCTGTGCCACTTCGAGAAAGGTGCGAGCCAGATCGACAGTGCTGACTACCTCCTCGCACACCGAGCCAGCTTTTGCCACTAGCGGCCAGCGGACGATGAATGGGCTGCGGATACCGCTATCGTAGAGGGTGGTCTTGTCGCGCGGGAATGGACGGCCATTATCGCTGATGAAACAGACTAGAGTGTTGTTGTGGATATTCTCATCGCGCAGCTGGTCGAGTATCTTGCCGACGTATTTGTCGAGGCGGATGATCTCGTCGTAATACATCTGATAATCGGCGCGCACTTTCGGAGTGTCAGGGTGATAGGGGGCAACTTTCACCATCTCATCGGTGGAGCCTTCTGGTAAAATGTCTGGGTGATAAGGGCGGTGAGGATCGAGTGCTGCCAGCCAGAGGAAGAATGGTTTTTCCTTATCGCGAGCCTCCATCAGCTCCAGCCAATCTGCGCATCCACTCTGCGCCTCGCCCTCGAGTGTTTCCTTAAACTTGCCGGACTTCGCGGCATCGCCAGATGGCAGTTGGAAGCCGGAAGTATCGACCTCGATCACTTTATTGAAGCGATCCTTCATCGCATCGCCTAGATGCCATTTGCCTGCCGCACCGGTCCAGTAGCCGCTTTCCTTGAGTTTTTCGACAAAGGTCACGCGATTGCTCGGTAGCGACCAGTGCAGCTCGTCAGCATCGGTAGTCGTCGGGTACTGCCCTGTGATGATGCTGGCTCGGCTGGGGCTACAGGAGCTGGTGGTGACAAAGCCTTTCTGGAACGTCATGCCCTGATCGGCCATCCGCTGCAGATTCGGAGTCGGCAGCGATTCGTGGCCATACACTGAGCAATCGTCCCAATTCATATCATCTGCTATGATTAGGATGATGTTTGGACGACTGTCTTCAGGCTTCTCAGCCGGAGTCGGCTCAGTGGCCTCTGGGCTCTCATCTTGAGCGAAGCTCAGACCCAGACCCATAGTGATTAGGAGGTTGCAAACGAGAAACCGGAACATACGGGATTAGAGCAGAGTATAGGGGACTTTACCAGTCGGAAATCTTGGCGCTATTTTGATCAGGCCTGCTTCAATCAGTAGGCGAGGCGAGCACTGGGCTTTCTTGTAGGAGGGGAGGCCGATCAGCGTAAAGCTGATCCTACGTTGGGTCAGCTTGTAGCTGACCGACAGGCTGAGCCATACCTACTTACCCAGCCTTGCGATAGGCTGCAGGCGAGATAGCCCGGGCCTTCTTCATCATCCGGCTGAAGTAGTAGCGATTGGGGAAGCCGCACTCCTCAGCGACTTTGTCGATAGAGTGGTCGGAGTGGCGCAGCATGCGGCAAGCTTCGTTGATGCGGAAGTCGAGCAGGGCATTCATCGGCGTCAGCCCAAGGTGGGTCTGGAACAGATGATTCATATTGCGCACGCTCGTGCCAGCGGCCTCGGAGATCTCCTCAGCGGTGAGTTTGCGGCTCAGGTTGCGGTGCATGAACTCCAGTGCCGCCTCGACACGGCTATCTACAGCACGCTCGCTCCAGACTTCTGGCGATAGCTGGCCGAGGGCCTCAGATACCAGCCCCAAAGCTCCCCATGGGATATGGGCGCTATCAGCTGTGCTCAGCGACTCGAGAGAGCGCTGCATGTGCGATGTGATGTGAACCGGAAAGATGCCAGGTACCACTCGATCGCCATTTGGCCCTAGAGTGAAGTGCACATACCATTTGGAAAATTCGCCCTCGATCTGAGTGTGCAAGGTGGTGTGCGGGGTGATGAGGTAGGCGGTGCCGACTTGCAGATGGATCTCAGCCGCCTCCTTACTCGAGCTGGCAGTCGAGACTTTGGCCCCACCCCTCACCGGTAAATACAGGCGCCAGTATGGATCATTCAGCCCGCAGAGCTCCCATTCCGACAGCTCGATCATGCGCGTGGTGAGGATCTCTAGGTCGATCCCCGGTAAGACGACTCGCCTGTCGCCTACCACTTTATGATTCTGCCCTTCTGGGACTAGACTGATGATTCGCTCCTCTGCCATCTTCTGCTCTGCTTGATTCTATACAATATAATTTAGCTGAAACCTAGTAATAATTGGTGCTAGAAGCGATATTTCGGGTCGTTATGCGAGATCCGATACAAATTCAGCTTTTCTATGTATCGACTCCATCGTCTCATTGGTGCATGATCACGACATGGCTGACTTAGATGATATCAGAGACGGAGACAATTTTGGTCTAAACACTCCAGCAGACACCAGCAAGTTCTACCTCAAGGGTATGAACAGCACCGACTGGGGTGTGAAGAACCGCATGTCGCGCATCTTCAACCGCAAGAGCGGTCGCACAGTGATGCTGGCATTCGACCACGGCTTCCTCATGGGGCCTACCTCTGGTCTGGAGCGTATCGATCTAAACATCGCACCTCTCGCCGAGCACGCCGACTGTCTCATGGGCTGTCGTGGCACCATCCGCAGCAGCATCCCTGCTGAGAATACCAAGCCAATCTGTCTGCGCACCGACACCGGCACCACTATCCTCACCGAGATGAACCACAACGTGCTCATCGACGAAGCCGAGGCGATCAGCATGAACGCCGCTGCTATGGCTGCGATGATCTCCGTGGGCGATGCTGCAACCGAGGCGACTACCATCGCAAACTTTTCTAAGCTGGTGGACATCGGCAACAAGTACTCCATCCCAGTGATGGGTGTGACTGCTGTGGGCAAGGACATGGCTCGCGACGCACGCTACTTCGGCCTAGCCTCTCGTGTCTGTGCTGAGAATGGCGCTAGCATCGTGAAGACTTACTACACCGAGGGATTTGAAAATGTGGTAGCTTGCTGTCCAGTGCCAGTGGTCATCGCTGGTGGTAAGAAGCTGCCTGAGCTAGAGGCTCTCGAGCTCGCCTACAATGCCATCCAGTGCGGCGCTGCTGGTGTCGATATGGGACGCAACGTCTTCCAAAGTGAGGCACCTCTCGCCATGATCCAGGCAGTAGCCGGCGTCGTTCACGATGGACTGAAGCCATCTGAGGCGATCGAGATCTTCAACGAAGGCAAGAATTCCTAAACCTTTTGAGGGTGGAATAGGATTGTACCCTATTCAGTCCAGATTGTACCCTATTGAATCTGGACAATACCCTATGTAAAAACGGCTCTTAGCAGCCGTGATTAAACGAAATTTTTTCGTAGCGAAGCCTATCCGCCTCGGTCGAGTATCTTGGGATACTTGGTCGGGGCGGATGTCTTTTGTTCCTAGGTTAGAATGGCTATTTTTGACGATATTTGGGAATTGATTCTCACAAAGCTAATAATCCCTATTGGATTGGTCTTGGTGATCATCGTAATACTGGTCATTTACGTCGGAATTCGCAAAATCTTTAGCCCTAAGCAAACCGTAGATCTCTCTGACTTACCTAGTTCAGTAACTTGCTTGTTGAGTGAGTATGACGATTGCTTCATGGCGAGGGTGGCTTCATTTGATCCGGTGTTTAACAGCTACGAAATTCAGGGTGTCACTGCCACAGAAACACCAGCTACTCTTGACGCTATGCTGGCCAAGTCCGGGGCTCTTTTGAGGTCGGCTTTCTATCTAGATGATCACGTCGATTTCGAGGAATGGACGGTATTTGATCAATGCCAGCTTCCTTCTGCTGTGTTTGATACCCTTCTCTCGAGGTTGGAGGAAGAGGCGGATTCGTTCGATGCTACAGTGCAATGCTCACGGTGTTTGGATGAACGTCAAGTTTATCGATTGGAGGGCTCGAGCTCAAATTGGGACTGGGTGTTTGTGGTTTTCGCTAATGGTGAGCTAGCAAAACTCATTAAAGAGGCCAGAAGAGAGGATGGCTAATGGGTGCAGGATTACAGTGTGGCTTGAAAATTAAATAGCATGGTAAGTCCACCCAATCTGGTCGCCGTTGTCATCTAGCCACAGAGCTCTGGCCATTGTGTAGTGATGGGCTCTGCCGTAGCGATCGACTAGTGAAGTAAGGATTCGTTCATTCGATATCGGTGTGCCGATACAGTGAAATTCGATACCGATCATGAGTTGGTAGGGAGTAGGTGCTTCGCTCAGCCCAAAGAAGTCGATGCTGCTTTGGTTCATATAGACCAGTCGGTGCTCGAGATCTGATACCCATACCAAATGAGGGGTGTGCTCTACGAGATTTTGAAAATTGATCAGCGACTGGTGTGCTTGGGAGAATATCAAATAACACGGGCTGTCGGGATCCTCACTTTTCCGGAGTCCGAGTACATTGAGACTCTGGCTACACAGATGCCCACGGATCTGCCATTCGGTTCTCAGCAGCTGGCGCTCGCCTGCTATTAAGCCATCTAATTCAGCCTCCTGCCGCTGGCGCACTGTGTAGGGGAATAGATCGTACAGAGAGTGGCCGCATAAAGTGCCTTTGGCGTAGCCTAGTGTTTCGATGAGGTGGGCATTGTGATAATCGATCTCTCCAGCAGCCGTGCAATAAATGATGGGGTCTCTAAATGCCCTGAGGAAATCGGCTCCCAGCCGCAGTTCTGGAGCGAGCACTTTATCAGCTGCTCGTTTCGCTAGGGACCGCTCATCTGTGAGCTGTAGCCGATAAGCACCATCGGCGGTAAAGTATTGATTGGTCGCAGCGTGGGTTGAGTGGGGCTCCGCGTGGTGACTCGGGTAGATGGCTGTGTCGGTCGATATGGTGACTTTGTCAGTGGTGCATACTGTGGCGCTTGAGCTGCTTTCGGGCTCTTCGGTTTCTTCAAAGCGGCTGCATTCCGCACTTTCCGAATAGTCTGCCTGTGGTGGCTCTAGCTTGCGGATGTTCGGCACCGCATGATGAGACGATTGGCACTGGTGAAACAATGTATCAGCCTGGTGGGCATCTGTGGCAGTCATGGTCGGGGGAGGAAGTTTTCGAAAAGAGGGAGAATGTAGTTTACAACGATTTATAAACTATGAAAATTATATTTTTGTAGTTTTCTGACATTCCCAAAGCTTCCCGTTCGATACAGTGGCTGAGAAAAAACTGCTATGCGGAATGACGCCGTTTCACAAATTGTCGATTTCGCCATATTGGCAGCAGACTTTTGAAAATCATGAAATCACTGCTGACGCTTTCTATCATCACACTGGGGCTGGGTTTTTCTTCAGCCATCGGCCAGGAAGAGCTCTTTAATGGCAAAGATCTGACAGGCTGGGATGCCAATCCGAAACTCTGGTCGGTGCAAGATGGGGTGATCGTCGGGAAGACGGAAACCAAGGAAGATCTCGCTTATAACGAATTTCTGATTTGGACCGGTGGGGAGGTCGCTGACTTCGAGCTGACCGCGATGGTGAAGGTGTCTGGTAAGAATAACTCAGGCATCCAATACCGCAGTAAGGCACTGCCGGAGATCGGTGAGTGGGTGGTCGGTGGCTACCAGTGCGATATCCACCCCAGTGCTCAGTACACCGCGATGAGCTATCAGGAGAAAGGTAGGGGGATATTGGTGCAGAATGGTCAAAAAGGAGCTATCGACCCCGAAGGCCAAAAGTGGATACTCAGCCAATCAGAGCCTGTGGCTGATGACATCAGCGAGTGGCAGGAATACACCGTGATCGCCCAAGGCAACCACATCGTCCACAAGCAGAATGGCAAAATCACTGCGGAGCTGACCGACTACGACTCTACTGGAGGCTCGCTATCTGGATTGATCGCGATCCAACTCCACAAGGGCGAGCCAATGGAGGTGCACATCAAATCCGTAAAGCTGAAGAAGCTGGATACCACGGCACCCAAAGAGTTCACCGCAGACTCGATCCCTGCGAGCGCGACCAAGGTCGAGAAAAAGAAGCCCCGTGCCAAAGCTAACAAAGGCAAGGGCAAAGCAAAGGGGAAAGGCAAGGCTTAGTGCTAGCCCTAGGCCCTAAGCCTCCAAAGTCGCGACGTCGTACTGCCGAATCAGACCGTCGCGAGTGGCCAGTAATAGCCCTTCCTCGCGAGCTTGGGCTATTAACATACGGTCAAAAGGGTCGCTGTGGATCTGTGGGAGCTCGCTGGTGGCGAGTGCGTGTACGGCCGAGATCGGCAGGGGATCGAATCCGTCTCGCTTCAGCTCATCAGCAAAACCCACTGGCATCACGAGCTTTCCCTTGGAAATCTTTAGGGAAAGCTCCCACACTGATGCAGCGCTCAAGAAGACTTGATTCGCAGGATCCTGTATCGCGCTACGAGTGGGGCTCTTGATTTGGCTAGGGTCACTTAGCCACCAGACGGCTACATGAGAATCGACTAAAATTTTCATCGCTCTGCGACCATTATCATCGGTGTCTCAGTAGGTTCATCGGGCTCGTATAGCTCTGCAGAAGCGGAATCTAAAAACTCAGACTCCTCGGAGTCCCAGCAACCGTCTCGCTCGATGATCTGGCCCCGATACTGTCCACCCACTCGAGGTGCTCCCTGCTCGCGAAAGGCGACTAGACGTACCATCGGCTTGCCGGCCTTGGCTATCACAATGTCTTCGCCCTCGGTGACCACCTGCTCTATCAGCTTAGACAGCTGGGTCTTAGCGTCTTGTATGTTAAAGGTTTTCACCAGACCAGACTAAGTCTGGTCTATTGGGGCATCAAGTCTTTTCACTCAAAGCTGTCATCCCGCTGCTCGAATCGCTTGCGGTGTTTGGTGATCCTGCCGGACACCCGTTTTCGCCACAGTCGAAAGCTACCGGGTTTCAGCTCGCGTCGCATCACTTCGATCACGTGGGCCTCGGGCAGGCCGGTACGGCGCTCGATCACCTCGAATGGGGTGCGATCTTCCCAAGCCATCCTGACGATGGAGTTGGCTAGGGCTGGATCGTCTCGGAGACGTTTTTTGAGTTCTTTCGGCAGGCTCACAGTTTATCCTACGGCTGATTATCAGGTTTTGATCCCTTTTGGTATTTGCCACGGCGATATCCCCGATTACGGTCCCGCTGTGAAGGCGTCCCAGCTCCATCGTTTTGGTCTCTTGTGTGTGGTATCCGGTCCCTCGGGATCTGGCAAGACGACTCTGTGCCACCGCTTCTCCGAGGAGGATCCGATGGCGGATTATGCGGTATCGGCTACCACTCGGCCTCCTCGCGAAGGGGAGCAGGATGGAGTGGACTACTACTTTCTATCCCGAGAGGAATTCGAAGCAAAAGTGGAGGCTCGCGAGTTTCTCGAATACGCAGAAGTCCATGGCAATCTCTACGGCACTCTGAAAAGCGAAGTGACTAATCGTCTGGAGAGTGGTCACGATGTGTTGATCGACATCGATGTCCAAGGCGCGGCCTCGATCCGTGAGCATCGTAATGAAACCATCCACGATGCGATGATCGATATTTTCATCCTTCCTCCCGACGGCGATGGGCTGATCGAGCGTCTGCGGGGGCGCGGGACCGAGGGCGAGGAGGAACTGGCGCTGCGTCTGAAGAATGCTCGGGAGGAGATGCGCCACTGGCAAGAGTATCACTACACCATCGTCAGCGACTCGAAGGATGCCGATTTCACGATATTCTCATCCATCGTCAATGGCGAGCGCTGTCGTACATCGCGCTACCGCGTGCAAGATGCCGACTAAGGTGAGCAGATGGTCGAGCATCTTTACCTGCACATACCATTTTGCCATCATATCTGCCCGTATTGTGCTTTCTACAAACACAAGCCAGGAGATTTGGCCAATCGAGCCTTTGTGAAGGCTATAGTCGCCGAGGCTGAAATCCGCGCCAGTCAGCACCCTATCCGCCCGAAAACAATTTATCTCGGTGGCGGCACGCCGAGTCTACTTAGTCGTGGATTGCTACGAGAGCTGTTCGACGGACTGAGTGGGGCATTCGACCTATCCGCTGTCCAGGAGTGGACCATAGAAGCTAACCCCGCCACTTTTGGGCCAGAAAAAGCGGCACTACTAGCCGACTCTGGCATCACCCGGGTCAGTCTAGGCGTGCAGTCATTCCAGCCGGGGACGTTGGCGACTCTGGGGCGCGATCATTCAGGAGAGGATGCGATAGAGGCGTTTCATCTGTTGGTCGATGCTGGTATCCCGGTAGTCAGTGTCGATCTGATGTTTTCGATACCCGGACAGCAGCCCGAAGATTGGTCGGCAGATCTGGATACCGCCATCGGCCTGGCGCCTCAGCATATCTCTTGTTACAATCTGACTTACGAGGAGGACACTGATTTCATGCAGCGCCACACCGCTGGTGAGCTGGACGCTTGTGAGGATCGCGATGCGGGTCTTTTCTACGCTGCCATGGATCGGCTAGAGCAGGTAGGGTATCAGCACTACGAGATATCCAACTTCGCGCGCCCCGGCTACGAATCGGCCCACAATAGTGCTTACTGGCAAGGCGCAGATTACCTAGGGCTGGGGCCGAGTGCGGTGTCGACAGTCGATGGGCGGCGCTGGAAGACACTGCCAGACACAGCAGCCTATGTGACAGCACTGCAGAGTGGGGGCGATGGCATCGAGACTGAGCCAGAGGAGCTGACCAGCGAGGATAAGCGGCTGGAGAGCATCGCCCTACAGCTACGTACGAGCAGGGGTATCCCAATGGCACTGATCGAGCCGACGAATATCGTGGAATCTCTTGTGGAGCAGGGTTTACTCCGAGTGAAAAATCAGCGACTATTCCTGACCCGAGAGGGCAAAGCTTTGGCCGATCCTATTGCTGCAGCTCTGGCCTAGGGACCACTTCATTTTCAACCAACCAACCGACTAATCGACCGACCATGCACCCTTTTCTGATCTCACCTGGTAGCGACATGCACCTGAGAAATATGCCGACTCGCGATGAGACACTGTTTCCCGATCTCAACAAGTCAGAAGGCAAAGCACTGCTCAAGGATATGCTAGACGAGATCCACGAGCTGCAGACTCGTCTCTATGCTGAGGAAAAGCATCGTTTTCTAGTCGTGTTTCAGGCGATGGATACGGGTGGAAAAGACGGCACCATCCGCAATGTCTTTCAATCCATGTCGCCACAGGGCATCCGAGTGGCATCCTACAAGGCCCCCAGCCAGCGCGAGCTAGCTCACGACTTCCTCTGGAGGATCCACTCTCAGGTCCCTGAAAATGGCGAGACCGTGGTCTTCAATCGCAGCCACTATGAGGATATCGTGGCCGTGCGTGTGCGCGAGATCTATCCCGAGGAGCGCTGGCGCAATCGCTACCGCCATGTCATGGATTTCGAGAGAATGCTGTCCGATGAAGGCACGAAGATCATCAAAATCTTCCTCAATATCTCCAAGGAAGAGCAAAAAGAGCGCCTGCAGGCTCGCTTGGACGATCCTGCCAAACATTGGAAATTCAACCCAGCGGATCTATCCGACCGCAAGCTGTGGGACACCTACATGGATGTGTACAGCGATGTGATCGCTCAGACCTCCACCGAGCAATGCCCGTGGTATGTCGTGCCTGCCGATCGCAAGTGGTACCGCAATCTCATCGTAGCTCAGATCGTGATCGATGCGCTGAAGAGTCTAGATATGCAGTATCCCAAGGTCGATTTCGATCCATCCGAGATCGTGGTAGGGGACTAGTCGACGGATTAGGGCGTTGGCTTCCTGATGGCTAGCCTCAAGACTAGCCATAATCCTGTGCCCAGAAAGCTAATAACGGAAAGCACAAATAAGGCAAAGAAGGGGATGGCGAATATCTGGATTAAAATTTGAGGATTTTTGATACCCAATATGCCAATCGCCTGACTGCTGACGAGAATGAAAAAGGCGACGCACACGGTCAATAGGGCTGTGATGCCACTGGTATACCATGCTTTAAACAGTTTGTCTTTTCCTTTAGAAAGAGGCGCAAGCCGCTCGGTAAGTTGGTAGGCTAGCCCTGTAGGAAGAGCTGCAATTAGCAATAGTACACAACCCGCAAACAAACTGGGAATGTAGTTAAAGATGGTCTCCATATTGAGGGCTAATTTAAGGCTGGGAATCCTGCTTTCGTGCGTAAACAATAATTGAGATGAATACAGGCAAATACTCAAGAGGAACATTAATTCACAGATGTGCCCTAGCTTTGCTGATTCTTTGGTCGGTTCCACTGGCTCACGCTCAGTTCTGGAATGACTACGATCTCGAGCCTCACGATTATCGTGGTGCTGAGCTGGACGACCCTGTCACCGCCTTCATGGAGCGGGTGGAACGTGGTGAGACCATCATCGATGAAGCGCCGGGAAAGGATCTCGTGACTCGTCTGCTACAGGAGTTCGATATTCCCCTTTCTTCTCAGGTTATCGTCTTCACCAAAACCAGTCTGCAGGCCAATGGCATTTCCTCTGACAATCCACGTGCTCTGTATTTCAATGAAGATGTCTACCTCGGCTGGATGCCAGAAGGCCGGATCGAGATCGCCAGTATCGATTCGCAGCTTGGGCCCGTGTTCTACTTTCAGCGGCCATTGGATCGGCCGGAGGATCTTTTGCTGCGACGCTCTCGCTCGTGTCTGGGCTGTCATGCCGGAAGTGCCAGCAATTTTATCCCTGGGTTACTCAGCCAATCCACCTACCCACTAAGAAATGGTCGAGCCATGGGGCGGGTGCAGAGCTTCGAGCAAGTCGGGCACGATGTGCCCTATAGCGATCGCTGGGGCGGCTGGATGGTCACTGGTAGCGGTATCGAATCGCTAGGGCATATGGGTAATGCTTTGGCTGAGCGGGGGCAGCATGGTATCGAGATGCGGCGCCTCACCGCAGGGCTGCAGCCGCGCGATCTGTCGGTATTTTACCAGCCAGACATTCTTCCTGTCGAGGGTAGCGATGTGCTCGCCATGCTGGTTCACGATCACCAGATCAAAGCGCAATACGCGATCAACGAAGTGCAATACCGCGTGCGGCAGGCTTTCTACGATGCCCAGATCGGTCAAGCCTCAGCACGCGAGGCGCTCGATTGGATCGAAAAACACGATCGTAAGGCTGTTGATAAGGCCATCAGCAAATTGCTGCAGTATTTCACCTTCGTCAACGAGGCTCCACTGGCCGGCGAGCCTGTCGCTGGGCATGGCCAGTATCGAAAAGACTTCCGCGAGAGCCGCCGAATCAGCAAGACTGGCAAATCGCTAAAAGATCTCGACCTGAAAGACCGTCTGCTCACTTACCGCCTCAGCTGGATGATCTATTCTCGCGCTTTTCAGGGCATGCCTCGGGCGGCGAAGGAAGAATTTTACCATCAGCTATATGAGATACTCAGCGGTGAGAGATTTGATCGGACTTATGCTCATCTCGACGTCGAGGAATCGAAGGTGCTGATGGAGATCCTTGATGATACTCTGCCGGAGTGGCGGTAACTGGGTTCTTGAGTCTTTGGCTAAGGTTGCCGAGCAGCTGAAGGCAGCCCCTCCTTGAGCGTGAGGCTCTGAAAAATCATCCTCCTGCCACCATGCGAATGATCTCCAGCACAGCCCCCTCGGCCACTTTCGTGCTGTCAAAGTCTCTCGGATACAAAGCCAAGCCGTCGAGCTCTACGAGCACGGGTTGGGGGCCGAGATCGAGTTTGGCGACGACTTGAGTCACTGTCAGTTGGTCATCCTCGGGGAATTCGCGGGTCTCGCCGTTTATCGTCAGAGTCATCGATTCGATCGGGATAGTGGATTACTAGATGGAGGTGGTGGTTGATAGGATCGAGGCATCCCAGTCTTTCCAGACGGGCTCTAGGCCTAGGCCTTCTAGCTTGCTGGCGATCTCGTGGGCAGGGCGCTCGTCTGCTATCTGGAACTGACCGGCGGCATCGGTGTTGTTGCCATTTTGGCAGACAGAGCCGCAGGTGGGTGTAGGAGCTTTTTCATCCTCTAGCTCGACTCGACGACCACGCACGGTCAGATGGATGTCGTCTGCGCCCTCGCCAGTGTAGCCGCCGGGTTCGGTGTGGCTGCCGGCACTGATCATGGTGATGGCTAGCGGGAAAAGGGCATCGCGCAGGGCGGCTGGCTCGCGGGTGCTGAGCACGATCCCGACCTGTGGGAAGCAGATGCGAAAGGCTAGCATGATCTGGAGAAACTCGGCATCGGTCACGAAATGCTCTGGCTCGTACTCTCCAGCGGCAGGGCGTAGACGCGGCAGACTGATGGTGAAGCTGGTCTGCCACGCTGTGCGATACAAATAATCGAGGTGTGCGGCGAGACGCAGGGCATCGGCCCGCCAATCGGTAAGCCCCAGCAGGATGCCGATGCCGATCCGGCGGAAGCCCCCACGGTAACCGCGCTCAGGACAATCGATCCGCCAATCGAAATTCTTCTTCGGCCCCGCGGTGTGCAGCTTTTTGTACATTTCCCGGTCGTATGTCTCTTGATAGACCACTAGGCCCTCGCTCCCGGCAGTGACCATACGCTCGTACTCGGGCTGCTCCATCGGCCCGACCTCGATCGAGATGCCAGGGACAGTCTCGCGCAGCGCAGCGATACACTCCTCTAGGTAGCCGCTGGAGACGAACTTTGGGTGCTCGCCTGCTACCAACAGGATATTGCGAAAGCCTTCGGCCACCAGATATTTGGCCTCGGCTACGACTTGCTCGACCGTCAGCGTGGTGCGCAGGATTGGATTGTCTCGCGAGAAGCCACAGTAAGTGCAGTTGTTCACACACTCATTGGACACATAGATCGGCGCGAAAAGTCGCATGGTGCGGCCGAAGTGCTGCCGTGTGAGCGCTGTAGCTTGCTGGGCCATAGCCTCCAGCTCGCCTGGGGCCTTGGTTTGCACCAAATCCGCGAAGCGACGCAGCCGTGGAGACAGCTCGCCTGTGGCATCGATGGCATTGAGTTCTGTGACAAAGGACATTCTTTCCGAAAACGAAGTGCTATCTCGTAACTAGTATCCATACGAATACAAGGCAAAATCAACTTAGGAGAACCAAAGAATTTTCGAAATTAAGCGTTGCATGAGAGCACAACAAACCGTAGATAAGCGCCCTAGATTAAGAACTATTAACTAATCTTTTTAGATAGAAACACCATGGCTGACGCATCAATCGAAGAAAAGGTAAAGAGCATCATCGTAGATCAACTCGGTGTCACCGAGGATCAAGTCACTCCAGAGGCTAAGTTCATCGAGGACCTCGGTGCTGACTCTCTCGACACTGTCGAGCTAGTGATGGCTTTTGAGGACGAGTTCAGCATCAGCGTGCCAGACGAAGAGGCCGAGAAGCTGACTAGCGTTGGCTCTGTGCTCGAATACATCGAGAGCAAGAAGTAAGACTCTCTCTCTCGGCGTCGTCTCTAGACAGACACGCCGGTATCACTGCAAAAGCGTTCTCTGGCATCAGGGAGCGCTTTTTTAGTACTCCAGAGCTCTTTATCCATGCTAGTCTCTAGCATCGTACCCTATTCAGTCGGAATTGTACCCTATTGAATTTTTATTGTACCCTATTTAATTTCCGGATTTTTCTGGAAAATCTAATCCACTCCTATGCTGTCATACGATGAAATCTCCTGGGCTTTGGAAAACTCCGAAGTCCTCCACACTCCCGATCGCCGCATCGATACCTTTGGAGCCACGAATTTTGAGTTCACCCTGATCAGCGAGCTGATGGATGATGTGAATAAGGTGCGCATCCGCGAGGGTAAGATGTGTGCCGAGCGCCCGACGATCATTCGTCCAGAGGGCTACGCCGATCTGATGTTTGAGGGCTTTGGCGAGCACGCAGACGCCTTTGCAGCGTGGTTCAAGGACCATGCCTCGGATCTCAGCTTTCTAAAATATGGTTTCACCTTCGCGATGCGGGATTTCTCCGAGAGTATCGTGACCGACTCGATGCAGGCGGTGTGCGATCGTGTGGTGGAGGATGTGCGCAGCTCGGGCAACCCCAGCCGAGCCGTGATCGCCGGGGTCGACGATACCTGGGACATCTCGCTGCTGAAGTTCAACATGGATATGATCCAAAAGTCTCATGAGATCAATGAGTTCGACTTCAAGAGACGAGGACTTTTGTGATTGCCCTAATCCATGCTAGGGTCTAACCGTTTCGGAGGGGCCCCAACGTTTTTAGAATAGCCCCCACGATTTTTGATTTTGCCACTATGGCTCGACTAAAACTAGTGTTTGCGCTGTTCGCACTGATGATCCTCACCGCAGGTGTGGCGGGGGCAGCCTATTTTTATAAGAAGTACGTGCTCCCTCAAAAAGAGGTCGAGTCCGTGATCTCCAGTAGTAAAGTGCCAGAGCAGAAGCCCGATCTGGGCAAGAAGCACTACGACAAGGCGATCGCCTACATCGGCGAGGGAGAGCTGCTCAGCGCCCGCAATGAACTGCGCTATATGCTAGAGATCTACCCAGAGTCGCCCACCATCCCAGAGGCCAAGCGCGTGCTCGGCGAGGTGAATCTCGATCTGATCGTGTCGAAGATCCCGATGCCGAAAAAGTCCGACTACAAGGTGAAGCCGGGCGACAACTGGATCGCGATCGCTCGCAAGTATGAGACGACATTCGACTACATCATGCGGGCGAATGCCAAGACCACCACTTACATCTACAAAGATGAGGACCTGACCGTCTACAAGTGCGACTGCATCGCTGAGATCGATCTGGATAATCTGACGCTGACGGTGACGGAGGACGGAGAATTCATCAAGGAGTACAAGATCCTCGATACCAATCTGCCCAACCAATTTCCCAACACGGCGACCACCACGATCAGTGAGAAGGTGGCTTGGCACAATGGCCGTGCGATCAAATTTACCGATACGAACTACATGGACAGCCGCAAGTGGATCCGCACGGGGCGAAACGGCCTCTTCATCCGCTCCTACTTGCGCGAGGATGAGCTGGGCGAGGGAGAGTCCAAGCCTTGGGGCGTGATGGTGACCAAAGCCGATCTCGAAGAACTGTTCACCATTTTGCGCACTGGATCGACTGTGAAGGTTGTATCCAGTAAAAATTAGTGTATGTCTGGGTAGCAAAACCCTTTAGAACACCACCACACAACAACCAACACGGGAATATGACGATAGCGGAACCATTGGAATTCGAAAAGCCCATCACCAACCTCCAGCGTCAGCTGGCAGACCTCAAAGATCGCGCAGCCGACAGCGATATCGATATGGGTCCCGAGGTGAAAAAGATCGAGGATAAGCTCGCTAAGACCAAAGAGGAAATTTACCAGAACATGAGCCCCTGGAATCGTGTGGAAGTCGCTAGACACCCACAGCGTCCGTTCATGCTAGACTACATCCAGGAAGCATTCGACGACTTCACTGAGCTGCACGGCGATCGCCACATCGGCGACGACGAGGCGATGCCTGGTGGTCTCGCCTACCTCGAGGGCCGCCGTGTGGTCGTGATGGGACATCAGAAAGGTCGCGACACCAAGGAAAATCTACGCCGCAACTTCGGCAGTGCTCACCCAGAGGGCTACCGCAAGGCGCTACGTCTGATGAAGCTGGCTGAAAAATTCAAAGCCCCAGTGGTGACTTTTATCGACACTCCGGGCGCCTATCCTGGCATCGGTGCTGAGGAGCGCAATATCGCCGAAGCGATCGCATACAACCTGAAGGAGATGATGTCTCTGAGCGTGCCTATCGTATCCGTCGTCATCGGCGAGGGTGGCTCTGGTGGGGCTCTAGGTATCGGCGTGGCAGACCGCGTGCTGATGATGGAGAACAGCTACTACTCCGTGATCAGTCCTGAGGGCTGCGCAGCGATTCTCTGGAAAGACCGCAAGTACAAGGAAGAGGCAGCAAAAGCGCTCAAACTGAATGCGGACGAGCTCTTCAAGATGGGTATCGTAGATGAGGTGATCGCCGAGCCACTCGGTGGGGCTCACCACGATCCACAGGGCGCTGCCAATGCTCTTAAGACATCTGTCCGCGCTCACTTGATGGAGCTGGAGAAAGTCGAGCAGGGAGAGCTGCTAGATCAGCGTTACCAGAAATTCCGCAAGTTTGGCGAGTTCAAAGAGAAGGCTTAAAATCGGCCCCTCTTTTACCGGTTCAAGCGTATCATTTCTCTGATGATACCTTGGATCGATGAAGCTGCAGTAGCGATCGATAGCGCCATGTGCGTTTTGATCTGGCTGGTTCAGATCATCATTTACCCAGCTTTTCGTCACATCGACCGAAGTCGTTTTGTGGAATGGCATCGCGGCTACATGGCCGCGATCTGTTTCTTCGTGGTCCCACTGATGTTTGCTCAGGTCGGCATCGCAGCTTGGCTGCTCTGGGTCGACCCGAGTGCTTGGCGCTGGTTAGCTGCTGCAGGGATCGCAGTAGCCTGGGCATTGACTGCTATCGGAGCCGAGCCCGCCCACCGCGCTTTGACCAAAGGTTTCGATGAAAAGCCCCTGCGCAGCTTGCTGGCTTACAACTGGGGCCGCACAGTGGC
>JAHDID010000017.1:0-56198 GCA_020630975.1 Verrucomicrobiota bacterium | reverse complement strand
GTGATCACCAGAATACCAGCGAACCAATTGGTGTCGCGTTCAGGTACGGCGGTTTTCCCATCGATATAGATCTGCGAGATATCACCATCGAAATAGAGGGCGCTATGGCAACCGAGCGCATCGCGGAAGCACGTGGTGAAGTTGTGCAGATTGGTGCGCCCTTTGGCAGTATCATCTATCGAGCAGACGAAATAGACCACTCCAGCCTTGGTGATGCCCACTCCGTTTCGAGACCGCTTGCTAGTGCCTTTGGGGCTCAATGCCGGATGAATCACTCCGGCATCCAAAAGCAGCGGACCACTTTGTGTGGCGAGCTGGGGACGGAGTTTGGCTTTGTGATAAGCCTCTGTCTCGATGATGCCACAGCTGCCATCTTCGAGCTGGTAGAACACCCCGTTTGGCGCGAGAAAGAAGTTGGGCGTCAGCGCATCAGGATGAGGTTTCTGATAAACATCCCGATTCAGCTTCACTACCGTTTTACCGGCATTGATGTGCAGTCCGCTAGGAATGAAGCCCGGCTCATAGATCCCGGCATTCATGGCGAATTTTAGCTTTTTGCCCGACTTCTGCGCCCTTTGGTACACCGAAGAGAATTTATTGGGCTGATTTCGCTGTTCGGACAACCATAACTGCAGCCCCTCAGACTGTGGCTCGAGCCGGTAGACCCAATACTCGGTGCCCATGTGCTTGAGCTTTCGAACTTTAGGAGAATGCGGCTCCTGCCCACAAACTGGCTCGATCGATATCCCCAAGGCGACTACAACAAGGGTGAGGGAGAAGAATTTACGCATGTCTCCAGTATCGCAGAAAGTTGCAGATGAGGTCAATAGAATCAACTGCGTCTGCTTCCCACCCCCTATACAAACACATCCACTGGATTTTCTACTGCTCTATTCATCAGCAAAAACTGCTGGGAAAATGCTCGTTTTCGGGCTACTCAATAGAGCTGTGAGGCGGCTCGGATAGCCGGTGTGGCGAGGAGTACTCGGCATAGGCAGGCAGCAGACAGTCCAGTCGATGAATTTTTTGCAAAGCCCACTGCTCTACGCGCTGCCTCTGGCGCTACTGCCGATCATCATCCATCTGATCAATCAGAACCGTCATCGCACCGTACGTTGGGCGGCTATGATGTTCCTGCTCGATGCCAAGAAGATGACCAAGGGCATCGCACAGCTGCGCCAGATCCTGATCCTCACCATGCGAGTGCTGGCAGTGGTCGCTCTGATCTTGGCGGCCGCGCGTCCTCTGGCCTCAGGCTGGCTGGCCCTCACCGCAGGTGGCGAGGTGGATACGGTGCTGGTGCTGCTCGATCGCTCTGCCAGTATGGAGCAACAAAATCTCGAAACTGGGCTTTCCAAACGAACCACAGCCCTAGAAAAGCTAGCCGACATGCTCGACAAGACGGCTCGCAGTAGCCGACTGGTGCTGATCGAAAGCGCCGAGCTGGAGGCGGTAGAACTCGAGAAACCCCAAGACTTATTAGATCTGCCCCAGACAGAGGCCACCGATACGGCTGCCAATATACCAGCCATGCTCCAGCGAGCGCTGGATTACCTGTCGCAGGAGCAGATCGGGCGCACCGATGTCTGGCTGGCATCCGATCTCCGAGCCACCGATTGGCAGGCGGCTAGTGGTCAATGGGCATCTCTGAGAGCAGCCTTTTCCGAGGTGGAAGGCGTGAATTTTTTCCTCCTCAATTACCCAGCACAGGCGGAGGACAATCTGGCCATATCAGTGAGTAATCTGAGCCGCCGGCGCAGTCCTGAGACGGTGGAGCTGGTGATGGATTTATCCATAACAGGAGGCCCAGTCGATATCGACGACTCAGTGACCGTTCCTGTGGAGCTCACGATCAATGGTGCGCGCACAGCCACCGATATGGAGGTAAAAGGGCAGCAGTGGCAGATCCAGGGACACACGATCGACTTAGGGACATCTGAGCCGACTGGCTGGGGGCGTATCGATCTGCCTGCCGATAGCAATGTCCGTGACAATAGCTTTTTCTTTGTCTTTGATGAAGCGCCCACCTACCGCACTGTGATCGTCTCGGACGACAGTCTTACCGCTAATGCCATGCGTGCTGCCGCGGCCGCTCCAGTGCAGACCGGCAAGAGCTATCAGGCCGATATCCTACCCGTCTCGCAAAGTGCCGAAGTGCCCTGGGATGAGACGGCTCTCTTGGTCTGGCATGCCGATCTACCTGGCGAGGACGATCCCGAGCACGCGCTCATGCAGCAGTACTTGGAGTCGGGTCGCAGTCTAATTTTGCTGCCACCAGCAGCTGTCTCCACAGCAGAGTCTTTTCTGGGCTTTCAATGGCAAGAGGGCGTGCTGCGGGCTACTGCAGATTCGCCACTCGAGATTGGCTGGTGGCGCACCGATTCTGGACTGCTCGCCAATACCCAAAATGGCAATCCATTGCCACTGGGTAAGACACAGCTGTATCAGGTGCAGCGATATGCCGGAGAGAGCCAGCCTTTCCTCAAACTCGCGGACGAGACGCCTGTGGTGTCCAAGTTGATCACAGCTCAGCAGCGCGGGGCCTGCTATATCTGGGCGACTCTACCTCGCAGTAGTCACTCCTCGCTAGCCAGCGATGGTGTGGCTTTCTTTGCGATGCTGCATCGAGCCCTAGCCGAGGGCGCCGAGGCGCTAGGCAATGCTCAGCAGCGAGATGCCGGTATGAGTAGTCTGCCAAAACCGGTGAGTGGCGGTGGCTGGACACCCGTGTCCACCGCACTGAATAGCTCTGGAGAGCTACAGGGTGGTGCGTTTCGCGCTGCGGACCGTTGGTTGGCGCTGAACCGACCAGCTACCGAGGATGATCTGCGCACGATCGATGCAGACGTGATAGCAGGCCTTTTTTCTGGACTTGAGTACCGGATCATCGAAGATCGCGTCGATAATCGGTCTTCGCTCGCCTCGGAGATCTGGCGAGCATTCCTGATCACGATGGCGATAGCCCTAGTGCTCGAAGCGCTACTATGCCTGCCGCCAAAACCTGAGCCAGATTCCGATTCCCAAAGCCAAACCACACTTTCTAGTACGACGTGACTGCGACCACCAGTGAGCTGACATTTACTCCGACTCCGCTGACCATATGTTTCAGCGTAGCGGTGGTGTTGTGTGCTGTTGTCCTTGGTATCATCACCTGGCGCCGGAGTGGCTACGCTGCGGGCGTGGGCTGGCTGGAGCTGCTGCGTGTACTCATTTTGGTCTTTGTCGCGATATCGATCAATCAACCGGAGTGGCGCGAGATCTTTGAGCCAGACGAGGTGCCGACACTGGCGGTTTTGACCGATGTGTCTGCTAGCATGGATACTGCCGATGTCGTCGATCCGGCAGATCGTCTCTCTCCTGCACTGACCCGTACTGCTGTGGCGCAGAGGCTCGCAGAGGATGAGGGGTGGGGGAGTCTCGATGAAAAAATCGAACTGCTCATGGAGACTTTTTCCTCGTCGGAGACCCAGGCAAAATCAGCCACCGACCTGAATGGAGCTCTCGACAAACTACTCGAGCAACAGTCCAGCCTGAAAGGTGTGGTGCTGATATCTGATGGCGATTGGAATATCGGTGAAAGCCCGGCACAAGCCGCTACCAAGCTGCGCATGCGCGACACCCCTGTTTTTGCTCTGCCGATCGGTAGTAGGGAGCGCTTGCCAGATATCGAGCTGGCCAGTTTCGATGTGCCGACCTTTGCCATCGTCGAAAAAGCGGTCCGACTACCCTTCTCTATCTCTAGCTCCCTACCCACCGACTACAGCACCACGATCGAGGTCGTCACCGACAGCGGCGAGAAACTCAGCCACGAAGTGACGGTGCCTGCTATGGGAAAGGTCAGCGATCATATCCTGTGGAAACCTCAAGATGCAGGCGAAATCCAGCTGACCCTGACAGTACCGCTCAATGGCGCCGAACGGGATGATAAAAACAACAGCATCACCGCGCCTATGGTGATCCGAGAGGAATCGCTGAAGGTTCTCTTGATCGAGTCTTTCCCGCGTTGGGAGTACCGTTACTTGCGCAATGCTCTAGAGCGAGACCCTGGGGTGGAGGTGCAGTGCCTGTTGTTTCACCCTTCCATCAAAAATCTCGGTGCAGGCCGAGGTTATTTGGAGGCATTTCCCGAGCCCGATGTGTTGACCCAGTTTGATGTGATCTTTTTGGGCGATGTCGGGCTGAGCGATCTGATGCTCAGTAGTGAGCAGTGCACCGCCATGCGCGACCACGTCGCCAACCAGGCGGCAGGCATGGTGTTTCTGCCTGGTTTTCGGGGCTATCAGCATCAGTTGATGGAGACTGAGTTGGCAGATCTGCTGCCTGTGGTACTCGATAACGCTCAGCCCCGGGGCTGGGGCTCGGCGACTCCTGGGCAGTTCGAGCTGACTGATATCGGTCTACGCAGCCTATTGACGAGACTAGAAGATAGCGATGGCGCGAATAGCGATGTGTGGAGCTCGCTGCCGGGTTTTCAGTGGTTTGCCGGTGTGGCGAGGGCCAAGGCGGGCTCCGAGGTGCTCGCGACTCACAGCTCCGAAACCAACCGCTACGGACGCATCCCACTGATCGTCACCAAAACCTACGGTACGGGCAAGATTCTGTTCATGGGCACCGATGGTGCATGGCGCTGGCGCAAAGGTGTGGAGGACAAATACCATTACCGGTTTTGGGGGCAAGTGGCTCGATGGATGGCTTATCAGAGGAATATGACCAGCGGCGAGACGATGCGTCTGTTCTACTCGCCAGACCGCCCTCAGACGGGAGATATCCTGACCTTGAATGCCAATGTATTCAGTATCGGTGGCGAGCCTCTACGCACTGCAAAAGTCATCGTGCAGGCGCAAGCACCATCGGGCAAGATCAGCTCGATCCGTCTGCAGCCTGGTGGTGAGGACCAGTGGGGGCTTTTCTCCGCGAGTTTCACTCCGGAGGAACCCGGCACCTACCAGATGCTGATGACCTGTGCTGAGAATGGTGCCACACTCGAGACTCCGATCAACGTGCAAGGCTCGGTACGCGAGCGCATCGGCCAGCCTGCCCGCTACGATGTGCTCGAGGAGATCGCCTCCATCAGCCGAGGCAAGATCATTGAAGAATTGGATGTCGGGAAAATCATCGCCGAGATCGCAGCGCTACCAGAGCCCGAGCCCATCGAACGCCGCCTGCGAATCTGGGCGCACCCAGCGTGGATCGGTGTAATCATCCTGCTGCTGACGATTTTTTGGATCGGTCGGAAAGCAGTGGGTGCTGTGTGATTTCACTTAGAATTCACACTACGTTCTCACCCTGTTCTTGTTGTTTTGGCAGGGTTTCTCATGATGATGAAACACCTATTCCCATTCATACAGACAAGCAGTCTCATGGCGTTGAGCGCTCTATTGTGCTGCTGCTCCCCATCCGAAGAATCCTACAACTACCAGCTCGATCTACCAGAGGCGTCCCTGCTACCCGCCGAGATCGTGCTAAAAGAGCTGAAACCCGCACGTAGCTTCGCTATGGAAGCCGATCAGGAGGGTAAACTAGATGCCTACCACGAGAGACTGATCTCTTCATTCGAGACCGCTGGCACAGCGGATGTTACGATCACTCCAAGCATCCCATCACTAGCAGAAATGAGTGAGAAGCACCCAGCGCTCCTACGGCAGTATCTAGCCTGTCACCCTGGCTGGTGGCTACACTCAGTGGGTCACCAAGAGTTCGCCATAAAGCGCTGGCTGACATGGGGAACCTGGGAGAAGAGTCGCAATGGCTACCTGTCTTCGTTTGGTGGGAAATACCCAGAGAAATTTCAATTTCGCACCTGTATCGGTCTTTCTGGTAGCCCTATGCTAAGAAAGGTGCAGAAGCTGACTGCTGGGCAATCAGCTAGCGTCAGATTGACTGATGGCAATCACCTCTATGAGAGTCAGGTAAGCTGGGGCGAGGCTGGTTCCGTAGTGGAGTTGTTTGAGCAGTCCGAAGCTCAGGAGCGCCGACTGACTAAGGCCGCGATACGGGAGCTGGAGGTGGAATTCAGCGCGTTAATGGCTGCTGCCAACGATGATGGAGACATGATGAAACTGCTGCCGCCCCATGCGATCAATCCTCGCGAGGAGGGAGACGCCCCTACGCGCCTAGAGATCACTGGCTCAGCAGGTCGCTACCGTGTTCACCTATGGGGAAATCCTGGGGAACTGGGGCACTATTACTTGAAAGCTTTCGAAATCTCTGAAGGAACTCAACTGTCGACTAGGAATCTAGAGTTAGCTAATTCGGAGATTGCGGGGTGGTCCACCGATACGACCGCTATGTTTCACTC
This sequence comes from Verrucomicrobiota bacterium, assembly GCA_020630975.1. Taxonomy (GTDB): domain Bacteria; phylum Verrucomicrobiota; class Verrucomicrobiia; order Verrucomicrobiales; family DEV007; genus Arctic95D-9. The sequence continues at coordinate 49,900 of JAHDID010000017.1, read as the reverse complement.
GAGCTTTGAAGCGGGTATCTATGAGGGCAAACCTGGCAAACACTACGGTGCGCGCATCGAGGTGTGGTTTGTGCCCGATAGTGGTTCGGAGGAGCGGAAGGTGTTAACGGAAAATTGGCGGCTAGAAGGCTACGAAGCCATCGGGCGATAGAAACAACTCTAGGTTTTCTGTCATCCCAGCCTATACAAAACGCTTCGAATGCTCATTTATCTGAAAACAGACGGCCCTGTTTTGTTAACTATGACCACCTACTCTTCCTCTAGCACTCGCCTAAAGCTCTTATTCTTGGTGCTCCTGATCTGTCCGGGCGTCTACTCAGGCTTGAGGGAGGCATCCGCAGATGAGCCGATTCAGATCTCTGGTGTGTATCCTAGCTTGAGCATGTACAACCAAGAGGGCGAGTGTGGCACTGGTGCAGTGGTGCCTTGGCAGAGCGACTTGTGGGCTATCACCTATGCGCCGCATTCCCCTAAGGGATCTTCGGATAAGCTCTACCAGATCAGTCCAGATCTGAAACAGACGATTTTTTCAGGAAGCGTAGGTGGTACACCTGCTAATCGCATGATTCACCGCGAATCGAATCAACTGCTCATCGGCCCCTATCTGATCGATTCTGAAAAGAAAATCCGAGTAATCCCTCCCTCTAAGATGTTAGGTCGCCTGACCGGTAATGCCAGGCACATGACTGATCCAACCAACAAGGTGTATTACGCAACGATGGAAGAGGGGCTCTATGAAGTGGATGTGGATACCCTGGAAGTGACCTGCCATATCCGTGATGGGCACACGAAACAGGGAGAAGGAATTTCATCCAGCTTACCCGGCTACCATGGCAAAGGGCTTTATTCTGGGCAGGGCCACCTAGTCTACACTAACAATGGTGAGAAATCGGGCCAAGCGATGAAAGATCCAACCACGACTTCAGGCGTCTTGGCGCAGTGGTTTGGCGAAGGCGATTGGCGGTTGGTCAGACGCAATCAGTTTACCGAAGCGACTGGTCCAGGTGGTATTTATGGCAATCCGAGGCCTGAGACTGACCCTGTGTGGGCGATGGGCTGGGATGCCAAATCTGTCGTGCTAGGCCTCTTAGAAGACAAGCAATGGAGTTACTATCGACTGCCCAAAGGTAGCCACAGCTATGATGGTGCGCATGGTTGGAATACCGAGTGGCCGAGAATCCGTGAGATCGGCGAGAACGACCTGTTAGCTACCATGCACGGCACATTTTGGCGATTCCCTTCGACTTTCTCGGTGGGCAATAGCGCGGGTATCCGGCCGCGATCGAATTACCTGAAAGTAATTGGCGATTTCTGCCGTTGGAACGACAAAATTGTCTTGGGCTGTGATGACTCTGCGCAAAAAGAGTTTCTCAATACGCGCTCTTTCAAAGCACACCATGGAGCGCCAAAGCAATCGAACTCGAATCTGTGGTTTGTCGAACCGGAGACGTTGAATGAGCTGGGACCAGCCATAGGGCGTGGCTCAGTGTGGCTGAGAGAGGATGTCGATCAGAATCAACAGAGCGATGCCTACCTCTTCGCCGGTTTTGACTATCGACAGCTATCGCTTTACCATGAGTCAGAGACACCTATCACCTTTCAAATCTCAATCGATGCATCAGGCAATGGGCAATGGTCGAAACTTGATACAATCACTGTCGCTCCCAAATCTGGGTATCACTACCAGTTCGCCCCCTCGACCTCCGGAGAATGGATTCGTCTATCGCCAGTGGATAGCGACGTGAAGAACGTCACAGCTCATTTCCACTATCGCGATCGTGACCAGCGAGGCGTCGAGAATGACGCCCTATTTGCCGGGTTGGAGCCAGCCAGCTCGGATTTTCAGACAGATGGGATGATGCGTAGCCTCGCTTTTGATCAATTGGGTCTAGTGACCAGTGACTTGGGATATTACGAGATCGGGCACGACATGGAGTTCCATAAAGTCGAGTCATCTCAGCCTGGGCTTGCCCTGGTCGAGGCTGTGGCTCAGCCTGCTCGTAGTTATCGCCAAGATGCAGCATCAATTATCTTTGAGGAGGATGGTAAACGCTACCGCTTACCGAGAGGCAATACTCCCGGGCATACCGACGATCTGAGCCCTACCAAGCCTCTTGAGGACTATCTCGCCAGTAGTCTGACTCGCAGCGCAAAAGTGACCACCAGCTCTCAACATGCGGACTATCAGCCTCAGTATGTGGTCGATGGCGTCATCCACGACGATGCCAAACGCTGGATCTCGGCGGCAGACGACATCGAGAATTGGATAGAGATCGACTTTGGAGAATCGAAAACGGTAGGAGAAATCTGGGTTGTGACGGGATGGAAAGGCGAGGCCGCATACGTGGCTAAAGATTTTGAGATCGCCTACCAGACTAGCAGTGGAGAGCGCAAATCTCTGTGTGAGGTCGCTGAAAATGCCAATGGCGAATTCCGTCTGACCCTAAAGGAGCCAGTTTCCACGGACAAGCTATCAATCATTAGCCGCAATACAGGGCACTTTAGGATCTATGAGATTGCGGCTTTCGCAGAGCCTATCGAGATCGATTACAGTGCCAGTTTCGCCATCGACCGAGTTTGTCGAGAAGTGGCTACAGAACGCGATCTACTAAATGTAGGCGGTACTTTCTACGAGCTGCCCGCGCGAAATGCTCAGGGTTTCGCCAAAATCCGCCCCATAGCCACGCATCATCTGGCAATCCATGATTTCTGCTCTCACGCGGGTCTGCTGTTTTTCACCGGAGTCGATGTCACCACAGCTAGCGATCATATCTTTCGCAGTGCTGATGGCGAGGCTGCCGTCTGGGCAGGTGTAGTAGATGATCTGTGGAAACTCGGTAAGCCTCGCGGAGAAGGCGGACCGTGGCTGGAGTCCGCGGTGAAAGCTGGAGTGCCCTCGGACCGGTATCTGATGACTGGTTACGATGCGAAGACAGTAGCGCTGACGGCGGCAGATCGTGTCAGCCTATCTCTGGAAGTCGATATCGACGGCACTGATCTTTGGATACCTTACCAGACATTTGAGTTGGAACCCGGCGAGACGCTTCAGCATGTTTTTCCCGAGGGGTTCAGTGCCTATTGGGTGCGAGCTGTTTCCGATAAGGACACACAGGCCACTGTCCAGTTCGAATACCGGTGATGGAAAGCCCAAACAGCCTCCAGGATCTGCTAAAAAATCGTAGTAATCCTCAAAAGTCTGTGTAGCTAAGGCGGAGCAGGGCGCTATTTACGACTCCTCGTAGACCAGCATACCAGCATGGACTTTCAGGTACTTTCGAGCGCCCTCTTTTTGATGGTCCTCAAGACCTGGTAGACCAAAGTAGGAGCCGACAAAGATGCTACTAGGATCATCGATGACTTTTCCCCGGACCACCTTATCGATGATCAGATAGACCCATTGATCGCTATTGTGATTGTTCGTAGCGGAAGTATCGAGGAGGAAGTCATGACCAGCTACCGAAGCAGCATTGACGATCTTTACGATTTCCTGAGCATTCCTTTTGTTTTTCGCCTCGTGAGAGGTTTGGGAAATTGAACTGATATGGGGCACAGCGATCGCAGCTATGATGCCAATCACAGCGATGACGACGAGCATTTCGACCAACGAAAATCCTGAATGAGCGAGTGAATTATTAGAACGGTTTCTGATATGCTTTTAACGGTATCAATCCTGATCCGTTTTAGCTGTTATAATATATTCTGAAATTATAACAAGAGCGATTCTATTTTTCAATAAAAATCTCAAATATGAGCAAGCAGTGCGCTTAGTGCTGCTTTTTCTCGCGGCGCATCTTTCGGGTGGTGCCCCCGATTACGATCGTGATTTCGCCTTTTACGGTGCCTTCACCTAGCTCACTGAGTAGTTCTGCCGCAGTCCCGCGGTGATAGGTCTCGAACTTCTTGGTCAGTTCCCGCGCGACGCAGAGCTGGTGCTCGGGTGCGATGTCTTGCAGGACGGCTAGGGTCTTGAGGATGCGATGTGGCGACTCAAATGCGATAGTAGTGCCTTCGCGATCGATCGCTTGTTGTAGCTCTTTCTCTCGTCGGCCCGACTTCACTGGGAGAAAGCCGATGAAAGTGAATTGATCAGGGGGCAGCCCTGAGCCCACTAGCGCAGTCGAGACGGCCGAGGGGCCAGGGATTACCTCGACTTTCACTCCTGCATCGATAGCGGCCTGCACCAGGCGATACCCAGGATCAGAGATCGAGGGGCTACCGGCATCGGATAGAAAGGCTAGAGCTTCGCCAGAAGATGAGATCCGCTCAATCAGCTCAACAGCGCGCTTCTGCTCGTTGTGCTCGTGGAGAGCTATCAACTCACCTGGACTGATCTGATAGTGATTAAGCAATTGTCGAGAGTGGCGAGTGTCCTCGCAGGCGACGATGTCTGCCGTCTCTAGCACTTTGACAGCCCGATAAGTGATATCGGCTAAATTTCCTATCGGGCAACAGACCAGCTGCACGATGGGCTCTCGAGTCATGCTGCAAAGACGGAGTAGTTAAGACCGGCAGTTGTATAGCTCAGCCCCAAAAGAGAAGACTACCAGCCCTCGCTCATCTGAGAAACCAGCTTTTTAGCAGCGTCTTCAGCAGCTGCAGCGATAGCATTGCGCTCGCCGACCTGGAAGCTGTTGTCCACTGCTTGGATGGTGTTTCCAATGACCAAGCCTGGCACCACGCGTGTGGCCGACTCGGAATCTGATGGGTCGGGATTCTCAAGGGCAGAAGTTTCCTCCACACCCTCGATCTCGGTCTGGACTTCGAAGTTAGTGATACGCTGACCTGTCTTGGGATCCTCCAGATGCCAGCGGACATACAGAGAAAGCCCCAGCTCGCGGGAGCTGAGAGTATCGATACGCTGGCCACGCAGCTGGCGCTTGTAGATCCGGTCGATGGAGCCACGTAGGATCGCATCGGCAGAATGCCTCTCGGAGATCTGGTAAGTGCCGTCTACCTGCATTTGCTTGATCACAGCATTGGCGACGAGAGCAGACAGGCGCGGCTCTTGAGTGTTGTTCTTAAACGGTGGAACAAAAACATTGTCGACACCTCCATAGGCGGACGGTTTCACTGCGCCGAGTTGGTAGTCTGCGCAGCCCAGAGTCCCTAAAAGGACTGCTATGGCCAAGAGTAGGCGAGTGAAGAGAGCGTTCATCTGCGAATTAGCGGCTTGCACCGATCTTCTATAATCAAATTTACCAGAAAATACAAGCCGCTATCTGCAGGAAATCACACTCAACAGGGTACTTTTCCTAAAGACTGTCGACCACCTCGGTAGCGGCCTCCGTAGCGGCGGCGGTTGCATCCTCGGCAGGCAAGGGGACGACCTCTTCTTTTTTGCCAAATCTTAGCTTGGGAGCTTCGATTTTCGGAAGCGTGGGCAATGTGCCGAATTTTGAAGCTTTCTCCTCCACTGCCTCACCAGCCAAAATGCGCTCCAGATTATTGATCCGTGCGATGGCGTCGTTGTAGTGTGGCGAGTTCGGCTTCTTAGCGATCTCGCGGTAGTAGACGATGGCCGATTTGTGATTGCCGCTCTTTTCGTAAAACTGGCCAGTTTTGTACATCTTATCCAGGCTGCGCTCCTCGATGCGCTCCAGGCCTGCTTTCACCTCGTTAGCGCGGGCATCATTGGGATTCTGAGACACGAAATCCAGTCCTGCGTCGACCTGAGCTCGGTCATCGGATGGGCTGTTGGAATTTTCTGCAGACTCACCGCGCAGCTTGTAGATGGCGTATTGAGCATCTTTGGCAAAGGTGGTGTTGCGGTAGTTGTCGACCACGGCCTGATACTTGCGCACAGCGCTGGCTGTCATGCCGTCCTTGGCATCGAGATCGCCGATCGCCATTAGCGATTTTGGTGCGTAGATGGAGTAGGGGGCCGATTCAGCGATTTGCTCATACATGGCCTTGAGATCCGAGGGTTGCACGGCTGCACCGATGCCAAAGATACCTTTTTTATCCGATGTTTTCAGGCTTTCTGCGATGGCGAATTGTCGCTCGATAGCTTGCTGAAAGTGGCTGGTGCTCCGGTACTTGTTGATTAGCGTCTTGTACTCGTCGTAAGCCCTTTTGCCATTGCCTTGCTTATCGTAGAGCATCGCCACTCGGTATTGGCTCTCTGCGCCGACAGTGGTGTTGGGGTAGCTCTTAGCGATTGATTTGTAGGTATCGATCGCCTTGCTGACCTTTCCAGACTGCTCGAGACCCTCTGCCTTGCGAAAAGCAGTCGATCCGACACCCTCGCGATCAGCGACTTCCTGCTCGCTCAACACGCGGTTAGGTTGTTTTTTGAGCTTTTGGAACAGCCCCTGAGCATGGGATTGGCTGCTGGAGCCAACTAGGACGGTTATCAGCGAGAAGCACAGAAATGTCGTTTTCATGAGAGTGTAGAGAGTTTGGCAAATCGACGCACGAACGTGTCGTAAAATCGCAGCGATTACAAGGGGCAATGCTGATAACAGGCAGGCACAACATCACCAAACTGACTAACGGCTGGAAATTTAGTCTATTAGATGAAAAATTCAGCCCCCAACAGCGCTATTCTTCGGCGTCCTCATCTTTCTGATACTCGAGCAATTCTCCTGGCTGACACTCGAGATACTCGCAGATTGCTTCGAGAGTCGAAAATCGAATAGCCTTGGCTTTACCCGTTTTCAGGACGGAGAGGTTTTGGGGGGTGATACCCACCGCTTCAGCCAAGTCGTTGAGCCTGGTCTTTCGGCGGGCGAGCATCACATCCAAATTAACTATGATAGACATGAGATTGTACGATTTGGGGTTGGAGTTGCCACTAAACGGTTAATTTATCCACCTCTTCCAGCTTCTGACCATGCTCGATCACCCAGCTTAAGGTGAGCAGCAGCAGGCCAAGAGAGAACAATGGGGCAAAGCTGAGATTTAGGTAAAAAGTGGAATTTAACATCTGCACCATAGCATCACCATCTTCATCCGGCAGCGGCCAGAAGAAACTCAATAGCGACTGAGCGAGAAAGGTGATGCCAAGCCCACGGACACCGAATATCACGCCTTTGGAAAAGGGCTCGAGCCTGCGCCATGAGCGTCCGATCATGAATAGAAACACAGAGATAATCAACGTCAGGATGGAGGCCACCAAACAACCGTAGAATATTGATTTCAGATCTAAAGGAGTGGTGGGCAGACCTTCCATTTCCTCCTTTAATTCGGTAAGAGCCTCGTCCAACTCCTTTTGCGCCTCCTTCAGCTCCCGAGATGCCACCTCCAATTCTCGTTTTTCGGCAGCTAATCCCTCATCATTTAAATCTTTCAGGATCGATTCAGATTCGCTCAACACCTCAGCCGTATCCGCTACGTCGATAGCACTGACATCTTCAGCGAACTCAGCCGCTTCATTAAACACACCTTTGATGTCGAGTTCGTCGCCAATTGTCGAATAGGCGACGCCTGATACCAGAAGCAGGAATAACATCCCAACCGCTGACAAGATCGACAGCACCAGAATGATCGTTCCCATTAACTTCACTTTCTTTTGATGTTTTAGCGAATTCTCCTCCATAGATCTATAGTTCGATAAAAACTTCATCTTGGAAAGTATTTTTTTATCGATAAACAATAAAAATCTACCTTAAAGGGTGTAACACTTGTGATTAGGGAGGGGAGAGGGGCTTGCTAGCACAATAGTGCTCAGTACCCGTTCGTATCGTCCTAAGTGATTGATTACCAATTTAAACAGAGCGCTGTTCGATAATCAGTCCAAGCAGCTATACCGGAAATTAACACGTGACCATAGGACACTCCGACACAGGCGAAGAAAATTCTCACCAAGCGCCCTCAAGAAGGCACCTTGTACCCATAAATCAGATGGATTCACCCTGAGTTTATAACTTCCTACAATATATGTAATGTAAAATTACATATGGGTTATCGGGGATCCTCAGCGAGTTTTGCGGCTATCATCAGCGGCTTATCGGTGATGATTCGATCGACTTTCCAGGAGATTAATTTCGCTGCGAGCGCGGGATCATTCACCGTCCAAGTGGCGACTTTGAAGCCATTTGCCTTCATCCAATCGACATCACGCCTATCCAGATCTGTGGCTTTCCACCCGATCCAATCAGGCTTCCACTCAAGTTGAGTCAGATGCTTTTCGTGTTTGCTCAGCGCCTTGCTGCCCAGCGCTCCTATGCGCAGCTGGGGCAATTGTTTCCTCAAGCCCTTGAGAAAATCCCAATCAAAGGCCTGAACGATCACATCATCAATGACATCCGCCTTTTTCAAAATCTCGGCATACTGCTCTGGTGTGCCTGATTTGCGCTCGATCAGTGGGATGGCACCATACTTATGGCACAGAGCGATCGCTTCTTTCAAATCGATCGGACGCTCTTGACTGAAGCTTTCACCAAACCACGAGCCCACATCCAATTGCCGAGCTTGTTGAGCAGTGAGCTTTTCAAATATCCCCTCCTGAGCGCAGAGGCGCTTCAGCTGAGCGTCGTGAAATAAAAACAGCTCACCATCACTAGTCGTGCGCACATCGAACTCGATCACCTCGCAGCCCTGCTCACCAGCTAGGCGTATCGCAGCTGTCGTGTTCTCCGGAGCATCCGCGCTCGCACCACGGTGTGCGATGACCATCGATATGCCAGAGGTATCACTAGAGAGCGCCTCAGTCATGATAAGGATCAAGCCACTGCACAGCAAAATAGCTCTCAGAGCCATGTTTCTACACGGATTCAATAGGGTACAATTTTGACTCAATAGGGTACAATCCGCAAATTGCACCTGCTGAGATGCCGTCCTACTCGTCGTCGTGCTTCTTGCCGGTGAAATCACCGAAACGCAAGAGAATGAGACCGATGACAGTCATCGAGCCGAAAAGGATGAAGATGTATAACAGATCAGGATCCATGGAAGAAAGCAGCTAAAGGGTAGACACTCGACTCCAATATCGAGGAGTCGGTTATCTATACTTACGACAGCGGTCAGGTCAAAGACGAATCCGCTCTACATCCTGCCAGCGAGCAATTCTTTCTGAAAAATCAGCTCTTTGGGCAAGTGATCGTAGAGATCGAGGTACAGGTCCTCCTCGCTGAGCAGCTCCTGGCGCAACTCTCCCTGATCGATGTGCATCAGCTTGTCGAACTGCTCTTGTGAGAAATCTAGCCCATCCCAGTTCAGCTCATCATAGTGTGGCATCCAGCCCATACGAGTCTCGTGGCCTTTGCCACGGCCGTGACAGCGATCTACGATCCACTGCAGCACGCGCATATTTTCGCGAAATCCTGGCCAGAGGAATTTTCCGTCCTCATCTTTGCGGAACCAATTCACGTGAAAGATGCGAGGCAGATGAGTGATGCGTTTGCCCATCCACAGCCAGTGCGCGAAGTAATCCCCCATGTTGTAGCCGCAGAAAGGCAGCATCGCGAAAGGATCGTGCCGGATCTTGCCGATGGCACCCTCGGCTGCTGCAGTGCCCTCGGAGCCGAGATTGGCACCCAGAAACACACCGTGCACCCAGTTGAAAGCCTGATAGACCAGCGGCATCGTGGTAGCGCGCCGCCCACCGAAGATGATCGCCTCGATCGGTACGCCTTCTGGGTTTTCCCATTCGGGATCGATCGCTGGGCACTGTGCTGCCGGAGCGGTAAAGCGGCTATTCGGATGAGCGGCAGGTGTCTCACTGTCGGCGGTCCACGCATTGCCGCGCCAGTCGGTGAGTCCATCGGGCGCCTCTTCTGTCATGCCTTCCCACCACACGTCACCATCGGCTGTCAGCGCCACATTGGTGAAAATGGCATTCTCCTTCATCGAGTCCATGGCATTGGGATTCGACTCGTAGTTGGTGCCAGGTGCGACTCCGAAGTAGCCTGCCTCGGGATTCATCGCATACAGACGCCCATCGTCTCCAGGGCGTAGCCAAGCGATATCATCACCGATGGTGGTTACCTTCCAGCCTGCCTCCTGATAGGGCGTTGGCGGGATCAGCATGGCGAAGTTGGTTTTGCCGCAGGCACTTGGGAAAGCAGCCGCCACATAGGTTTTCTCCCCATCAGCCGTCTCCACACCCGAGATGAGCATGTGCTCTGCCATCCAGCCCTCGTCGCGAGCCCGCACACTGGCGATACGCAGCGCTAGACACTTTTTGCCGAGCAGAGCATTGCCCCCGTAGCCGCTGCCGTAGCTCATGATCTCGCTGGTGTCGGGAAAATGGACGATGTACTTCGTGTCATTGCACGGCCACGAGACATCGGTATCGCCCTCACTCAGCGGCTGTCCCACCGAGTGCAGACAGGGCACGTACTCGCCCTCATCGCCCAGGCGGTCGAGCACAGCGCTACCCATGCGGGTCATTATCTTCATGTTTACCGCCACATAGGCAGAGTCCGAGATCTCGACACCGATGATGGAGTGGGGCGAGTCGATCGGCCCCATGCAGAATGGGATGACATACATCGTGCGTCCAGCCATGCAGCCATCAAAGAGACCGTTCAGCGTCGTGCGCATCTCGCTGGGCTTCGCCCAGTTATTAGTCGGCCCAGCGTCCACTTCGCGCTGCGAGCAAATGTAGGTGCAGCCCTCGACACGGGCGACATCACCAGGATCTGAGCAGGCCAGAAAGCTGTTAGGACGCTTCTCGGGGTTTAGTCTCGTAAAAGTCCCCTGCTCCACGAGCAGATCCGTGAGCCGAGACCACTCCTCGTCGGAGCCGTCGCACCACTCGACGTTAGACGGATTGCAGAGCGTGGTGATAGAGTCGACCCACTCAAGGAGTCGCTGGTGCTTAGTAGGAGCTTTGGCAGGCATGACTGTTAAGATACCTTGAGCACCAGACTTTCGCGACTCATTTACCAAGAGAATCCCCTCAATCTTGAGGCTTATTTTCTAGGTTTTGACCTGTGACTGGCAGATACGAATCGCTTCCCTAGCCATGCCACCAGACAGACGCTGGTGTAAAGCCCTGCCTCAAGCCAGAGCCCCAGCCACGCATGAAATATGGCTAAAAGTGGGGCTACAAATAGTGCAGCGCAGAAAATGCAATACATGCAGGCGCACAGAATACCCACGGGGAAGTAGACCACCGAGCGCCAAAGCAGGGACCAGAGGGCGATGACTGAAGGATTAGGGTTTCTTTTCATGGGGTCAGTGAGTTGATAAATTCTTTCATCACTTTTTGTTTAACCTCATCAGGAAGACCTTCCAACATTTCCTCAAATTCACGGAGTTTGCGCTCTTTCCTGATCTCATCCTTCGTGGGTCGTTTAAGATCATAAGCCTTCAATATCTCGACTAGGTCATTTTCAGCATCTGACTGTAACCATACATAATTACCTCTCGATGTAGATACATCGCCACAGCCGAAACACAACTGCACCCAATGTGTCTGCCCATTTGAAACCCATTCAATCGCATAATCAGGGTGAAAGGGCCCGCAGAGCTTTGCGCCGACAACTGGCTCGAAACTTCTATTTTTGGTGAGAATTTTCCTTATACTACCCCAATGCTCTTCATTTAGTTGGATTTTTGGAGTGTAAAAATGAAAGTCTCCCAATTTGATGATATCAGATCGTTTCAGTTCCTTTTCTAGAAAGTCTGTTTCGAAAGACTGATGAGGCAGTCCTTCGTAGACGAAACGCTCTGAGCTTTCCCTTGTATCCATCGCAAGTTGCTGAGCAAAACTGAGGCTTGTACTAGTGTCTACTTTATAACCTGTGAAGACAAGGAAACAGAGGTAGATTCCTACGAGAAGCAGAGCAACCTGGAAAACCCTAACCATTACTTAGCGGTTTGCCTCCATATCCAACTCATAATAATCCGTATGCCAACCAATCGACGTCCGCCTGGTCGGTTCCGGAAGTAAGGTGAAATAAGTGATATAGACAGGGATGGTGCGATAGAGGCTGACTTCGGTCTTTTTATTTCCCCAGATCGCTTTATTGATTTCCTTACTATTCCATTTCCCTTGGCCGTTTAGGACCCAGTTGGCCATTTCGGCCGGTTTTTGCAGTCGCACACAGCCATGGCTGTAGGCGCGCCAGTCGCGATCGAAAAACTGTTTCTCAGGCGTGTCGTGAAAGTAGATGTAGTGGGGGTTGGGGAACAGAAATTTCACCCTACCCAAGGCATTGGTGGAGCCGCCTTCCTGGCGGAGGTAGAGTTCGGCATTTTCTACCATATCGAGGTGCTCTTTGGTATTATCGTAAATCCTACCAAGATAGTCGACGATCTTGTAGCCATTCCGACCGAGGTAGCCCATATCTCGCCGGATACTGGGTAGGTATTCATTCACTGCTATGGTATTGGGCAGCATCCAGTAGGGGCAAAATATCACCGTGCGCATCTCGTCGCGAAAGAATGGGGTCTGGCGATCCTCGCTAGGTGCACCGAATACAATACGCATCCGCCGCTCGAGAGTGTCGTGCTCGCCCATCGCATAGATCTCTCCCGAAGGTATATTGGCGAGCAAGTAACGTCGCCCCAGGTCATTAGGCAGCCAGCGGGCACGGTGCAGATTGATCTTTAGCTTTTTCGAATCGACCTCAGCAGTCTCGCCACGCAGCAGAGCGACAGTCTGCGGACCGATGATCCCATCGGGCTTGGTGCCGCTAGCTTTTTGAAAAGCTTTGATCCCCTCCTCTAGCGTTGATTCATACCGCCCCCCTATCGCATCGCTTACAGGCTCGCTGAGGTGCCCTTGGCTGACTAGGTATTCGGCTAGACTTTTAGCCCCCGCAAAGGAATCGCCTACCCGCAGGACGGGCGGGAATTCGATTTCACGCAAAGCGTTAGATCGGGCGCGCTCTGGCAGGTGGCGCAGCAAAGAGCGGTACACCCAGTTCTGCGGGGCAAATCGAGCCTCCAACTCCTCGGTCATCGAGGCTGATGGCTGCCTTATCATTTCAGCAAAGGTAGCGCGTAGTGAAGAGATCTGCTCGCGAGTATTGCCTTCACCCGGACTGTCTCCATACTCCCAGTGCTGCCAATGCTGGTGCATCGAGATGGGGCCTCGTTTCACCAGCATGGCGATCTCCGCCAGATGCAGCGTGCTCAACAGATCGGCCGGAGCGATCTCCTCCGACAGACGAAGCGCCTCTTGGTCCACTGTCAGACTGGTCACTAGGCTTTGGGTGGAAAAGCCATGGCTGGAGAGCCACGAGTATATCGGCTGCCAATCAAAGCTCGCTGGCTCATGCCACAGAGGCTGATAACGGTTCTTCTTATAAGCGGTCTCGGAAAGCAGCAGCAAGTAGCTACGCCGCTCTTCAGGATAGTCATTCGGTTTGCCCAGCAACTGAGCGAGATCTTCTGCAACAGCGCCGGATTTTCGCCAATGATCTTCCCGGCTGTCGGCGTGATCACCCTGAGCGAGTAGCGTGATGGGCCAATGCAGGCCGCATACTGCTAAAAGAATGAACAATCTGGGGAGGCTGGCCATAAAATGTCGGGCAGGCGCTAACCTGCCCTAACACCCTGACACAAAACGCCTGTCGATACCAGTCGTGAATCTACGCCTCTACGCCGCCTCGCTGCCTGATGTGGGCGGCTCGTCAGCAGTCTCATCGCTTGTCGATGGCTCGACTCTCAGCGGACGGCCGGCTTTGAGGATCATGTCCTTTTCTTCGACCTCCCAGTCATCCAGCACGGTGTCGTCGATGTGGATTTCTTTCTGCTCCACGCTGGCATATTCAGGACCGAGCACTTCGACTACAGTGGGATTTCGCTGGGCTGCCACACCGTCTGGCACGATGTAGTTGTCGACGATTTGGCAATTTTCCCGGTAGTCTGGCTTGGTCATGAGAAACTCATGAAACGGCTTGAGACGGTAGTGTGGGATGGTCGCATACATGTGATGCGGCAGATGGTAGTCCATACCAAAGGGAAACACTGTGTAGCGCACCAGCCAATCCATGCGAAACACTCGGGTATTCGTCAGCCAGCCGCGATCCGCATTGCCGTGCTGTATGACTTGGCGCAAAATCATGAAAAATGGGAACGTAGTCGCCATCGGGATATACCAGAACAGCGAGAAATAACGCAGCGCCATCAGCGATGTCGTCATCTGGATGTAGCCCAGCGTCGAGAGTAGCGCGGTGTAAAATGCGGTCTGAGCGATGAATAGAAATTTCGGGTGAAACACTGGCTTGATACGAGCCCGCTCGTAGCAGCCCTCCGGTAGAAACGCCAGCACCACAGCCGCGATCACCCAGCCAGCGACATTGATACCCACCATCAGCAGCGCTGGCACAGCGAATTTCTGGCAGATGATCAGCGACGCGATCAAAAATAGAAACACTGCCACTCCGATGCGCGAGGCGGTGGCGCTGCTCTTGCCGTCCGACATCTTGTAGGGGCTCTGCGAATGGGTGCCCACGGTGTTGAACTTGATGCGTGTGATCAGATAGCGGATCAGATCAGCCACGAGCAACTGCCGGAGCATCATCTTGATGAAATTCTTCTTCTCTGTCGGAAACTCAAGCATATGACCACTCTCGGAGAGCAGAGAGAAATCAGGGTCGCGCTCGGGATCATTGACGAACTGGTGATGTGCCAGGTGATACAGACGGAACTGGTAAGTCGACGTCATGATCGGGAACATGCACAGAAAGTCGGACGCCAACTCATTGAGCTTTCGATTTTTAAAAAGCGTGTGGTGCACAGCCTCGTGACCAGCGCCGGCGAACTGGTGCTGAGTGCCACCATTGAGCACCAGCACGATCAAAAATACCGGGATACCCCACCACAGGCTCAGGCCCCAATCGGCACGAAACTCAAAGAAGGCGATCGCTCCACCTGTGGTCAGCAGCGCGATGAAGTAGGCGAAGCCAATGTGGCGGAAGTTGGTGAAATTGTCCGTTTTGAGGTGCTGACGCAGTTCGCGTTTCACATCAGGGTCGCGACGCAGCGCAGCCGCTGCATCGTGGTCGTGGCTATGATCGAGGCTCAAAGGAAGAGGCGGTTAAGTGGTGGATTAGAATTCGGTGTGTCACGGGTAGACGCCTGAGAGACTCGACTTTTCACGTCGCGCCCTTTGGTATACGCCACCGACACACCTTGGGTGAGGCAATATCTAGTGACCCCTTGCACCAGCAAGTCGATTCAGTCCATCATTATCTTCACAAACTTTAAATTTTAAGAAACAATCCGAATTTCCAAGCCAGCCGTAGTGTAAACTGTTTCTATCATGCCTCCCGTACTCAGTATCGTTCAAGACCTCCAAGACCAGCTAATCGAGCGATTTTGCTCGGAGGGGCGCTTGCTTCGCGCCACGACACCGTGGTTTGCCGAGGATGAGCCGTTTTCACAAGTCGAAGCCTGCTGCCTCGAGCGCATTCTATTTTTTGAAGCTCGTGGCTATTACTTGTTTCGCGAGCCGGAGATCGACCACCAGCCCGGGGCCAAGCGGCTACGCATCGAGATGACCTTCAAGCCGACTGAGAACAACCGGTAAAAAATTTCACCGCTCACGGTGCTATTCTTGGCGATTTCCAAACGATATCTTGGAGCGGATTGGCGGCATCTGGCTTCCGATCAGTGCCATTAGCCGCCAGTTGGTAGCCATCTCCATTCTTAGGTGGGTTGTACCGGATCGACTCAGCTGCTGCTGAAAACCGATCCTTCGGGATATCTGTGAGGTGCGATGGCGACAGTTCTTCCAATTTTATGGGGTAAGCCCCCTCAGCCAGATAGGAACGCTCCAGCGCACAAGCTACCTGAGCGAGATCGAAGAACTGCTGCGTGGCTAGTGTCTTCTCACAAATTCGGCCCATATTGGGTTTAGCCATCAAGGCTAACGATGTTTTTACCCGTAGACTTGGCTTCCACGCCTCAAGTCGGTCGGCCTGCTCAATCGTCAGCTCAGCGGGTACGCTACCTCGGTCGGATGTGACCGGATGCCACATCTCGTAATAATCTAACATGCCTTGCAGATGGTGTCCCTGGGATCCGATCATCATCACAGCCGTGATTGGATCATCCTTTAGCGCGGTATACCACGGTGTGGATCCGAAAAAATACGCCTCCAGCATCGCTGCGTGAATGGAGTCTTCGGAAAAGCTACGAGTCATCCAACTCATCTCACTCAATCCTACTTTTGAGAAATCGGTACAGATCTTCACCTCTTTCAGTGCGGTTTGCAGCTCTTGTAGTTGCGCGTCGTCGAGCCGCCCACTGCCGACGACTTCGTAGATAGCTGGGCGCAAAATATCGCATATGGCCACATCTACCAGCACACCGACGAGCCCTACACTTTGTATGTGATCAGCGAAGTGGATGAATGCCACCAAGTCCCTGACTGCTCGCTGGGAGTCTCCAGCGCGAATATGACCGATGGCTCGATCACCCGCAATACGCGCAGCATCATTGATGCCGCGGATATTCGGCACATCATACACAAAGTGTCCGACATCAGACCGAGCGCAGTCTTTGGCCAGTTGGGTAAAAAAAGCTTCATGAGTCATGTCCTCTGCTCGAAAGCTCTCGACAGACTCTGGTGGATTCAATTCGGACAAAACACCAGCGGTCCAGTCACATGCTGTTTTCACTATCGTGCCACTGCGATACTCTCCCCGAAACACATTGGCAATGTCTCGGTCGAAACCTGGAGACCGGACTTCGATCTGACTGATCAGCTTTGATTGCCAGAAGTCATCCGCAGCTCGGACTTTTCGCTGATGCTCTGGCTCGAGCGAGAGGTGCACGCCCACATCAGACCAATCTTGATGGTAGCTCCGCCATGCAGCTCGACCTCGCAGATCATCAACGATAAAAGCCAATAATAAGACTCCAAGGATACCGATATACCACCGCCAACGGAACAAAAACGGCTTCACAACGTGCGCTTCCGGGCGCATATCGGCGTCTGAATTCTGCATAATTCAACTTTAATGTAATTTATGATTATTACAATAAATCACGCTGAATTGCTCAGGGCTCTAAATAAAATAGAGAATTGTTTAAATATTGTTTACAGATTTCTAAACATTGTGTAAACAGAACTAAATAAATTGAATAAGATTCCCACATGTTGCCCAAGTTGCACAGCCCAGCTGGCGGTCAGATCGCTGGCCTGCGAGGCGTGCGGCACAGAAGTATCCGGCTCTTACGGACTCACTTCGCTTCATTTGCTCGATCCTAGTGATCAGGAGTTTGTGCAGAGCTTTATCCTCTCGAGTGGCAGCCTGAAGGAGATGGCCTCGATCCTAGGGGTCAGTTACCCGACGGTGCGCAATCGCTTGAATGCCATCATCGATCAGCTTCAAATCGACAAGCCCGACACAGAGAGATGAGCCGAACGATATCCAATGGCGCAGACATAAGCCGATTTTCGGTAAAGAAGTGGCTCTGGAGCCCTTTCCACTACACAGCTGGCCTTGTGGGCACTGGTGTTGGGGCTCGGATTTATTGGAGTGAGCGGCGTCATCGGTTCCTTATCCGACACTCATTTCGATGGGGTATTGGATTTGCACACTGGCTTCGTAGCGCCGTGGTGGATCTTTCTCGCAGAAGGCGTCATTGATTGGCTCGCGCTAGCGTTGGTTCTGTGGTTGGCCGCGCTAATGCTGGCACCTCGTCCCTTTCGTGCGATCGACTTGTTTGGCACGCAGGCTCTAGCTCGCTGGCCGATGCTGTTTGCGGCTATAGCATTTCTTTTGCCTGGGATAGATCGCTGCAACTCTGCGCTGATGAAGTGGGCGCAAAATCCTACCCAGCTACCGTCGATACCAGTGCCTGATGTGATAGCCTACACGGTGGCGATACTGATCGCCCTGCTGAGTTTGGTTTGGTTCGTCGCTCTGGCCTGGAAGTCATTCCGCATCTCTTGCGACTTTAGTGGTGGAAAAGCGATAGCGACATTTGTGGTGGGATTGATGATCGCGGAAGTCCTCTCGAAGATCGCCATTTGGTTCCTATTCAAATTGATTTAGCACATGGAAGAAAAACAACTCAACGCAGAGAAAGCCACACGGCTCTACAAAGTCTGGCTACCAGTGATTGTGATCTTGGTTTGTCTCATTCCCATACCCTTGTCCTTAGGTGTGTCTGAAGCCCTAGCGATCTCGATCGTCTTGGTGGTTTTGTGTATCGTAATTTACGTCATAGCCCACCTAGCCTTAATCCACCCCCTCGCTGATCGGGTGGTCTTACAAAATGAAGTTCTACAGATCACGAAAAGAGATCACCAGATAAACATACCTCTCAGTGACATAAAGACAGTAGAGTTCCTCAAGGTGCTCAACCCCAACCGTATCGAAATCACCTTTGGTGATGGTGAGAGGCTGACCTTCCTACCGCCTCAGAAAGGAGCAGGATTCGATGGTCAGGCAGTCTTGGAAATCTTCAAAAACGCAGGGGTGGCTGATTAGATCAAATCTTTATTGAAATCTCTGCTTCAGCGGTTCCTCCCTTTCCATCTGATACTCGATACTTCAGAATCGTAGGTTCGACGAAGCTCTCAGATCCAGATTCGATTTCGAAAGACATGCCGTGATGTGATGACCCTGAATCGTTCAAATTTCCGACTCGGATTCCCTTCATGGTGAACTCATCAGAAGGAATCGTTCCATCGGCATTAAATCCTAGTGTTTTCAGATTCATGTAACGTGCCCAGTCGAAACCTCCACCGAGATTGCCGCCTGATTCGGTTGGACCTGCATTTCCAGGGAAAATACGAATTCCATTGTAGCTTGCGACAACAGAGGTTTCCTCTAGGCCAACTTCCACCTCAAATTTCATCGGACCAGCATCCTTCCATGGGGCGTATCCCCCACCCTTTAGGCCTTCGGTTGTGTGAGCGTCTCCTTGGGTGACAGCATAGTCGATACCACCATCGCCATCGAGATCCATGGCCACAGAATCATCAAACGTCCCTGCGAAATCAACTGAGAATTTTAAGACTCCACCTTTCAATCGGCGCCCTTTCATTCCAACGAATTTTAAAGTTCTTGTATCATACCTCTCTTTATCGGTTCCGTAGTAATTGGTATCGGATATTCTAGGATCAGACCAAGGTATGTTGTCTGCACGAATGACTTCGACCTCGCTCACATCAATAGGCGAGAGAGTTGAAGATGCCGTGAATGAAAACTCACTTCCAATCAACTTTCCTTCACCTTGAGCAATTGACAGCGTGGAACCATTAGTGATTGCTACCCACTTATCACCATCGTGAATATGGGTAATTAGTAAACTATCTCCATCTGGGTCAGAATCATTCGTCAATAGGTCTACAGACGAAGTCTCACCAGGCGCGACACTGATGTGATCAGGGTCAGGTAGCGGCCGCCGGTTTTCACGAAAAGTGACACTGGCTTCTCCTTCACCATCATTCCCATCATTCACCCGGTACTTAAATGTGATAGGATCTAGCTCTTGTGGCGTCTGATCTATAATACCCTCCCATTCAGAATCACCAAATTCAGGGGTGATCTCAAACGACAACCCATGCCCTCCAGCCCCAGAATCGTTAAGAGTTCCTATGCGTATGGGCTTCATCGTGAAATCGTCTGAAGGTATCGAGCCATCAGCGTTAAAACCTAAGTCTTGTAAGGACTTGTACCACACCCATTCGAATCCACCTCCTAAGTCGCTTCCTGCTCGAGGCCGACCGGCCCAGCCCGGATAGATTCGGTGACCTTTGTAAGAAGCAACCGCCCTAGTGCCTGACTGCCCCACCTTCACGCTCATCTTCATTGGGCTGGCATCCTCCCACGGTTTGTAGCCTCCACCTTTCAGTCCCGGTGTATTATGGCCATCCCCTTGAGTGACCGCCCAATCTATCGTGCCATCGCCCCCTAAATCCAATGCCAGTGAGTCGTCAAAAGCGCCACCAAACGTGACATTAATCCTTAATTCGTTATTTAATAACCTTTTGCCCTTGTATCCTATGAATCGCAGCGCACGGCTATCGTACTGTTCAGCATTGGGATTGAACTGGCTATACCAAGTATCTGAGATTCTGTGGTCGGTCCAATTCACATTATCCTCTCGAATAACCTCTATCGATTTTTGACCATTGTTGATTGAGTTATCATTACTGTTGTCACCATTATTTGTTCCATCATTTACCCCTGGCGAGAATGAGAGTTTTCCATTTGCGAGAGTCAACTCTCCATTACTGACCGTCAACGTGGTAGTGGCACCACCATCGACTCCTATCCATTCTTCGCCATTAAAGAGGTGTGTTACGACCAAGTTATCGCCATCTTCATCGGTATCATTCGAAAGTAGATCTACAGGTTGCAACACATCTCGACTAAAAGTGCCTTCATCGTCTTCAGCAGCTGGGGGGCTATTGGGTTTGAAGCTTATATTCACAGGCACAAATTCGGACTTTAGTTTCCCGTCTGAAAGGCGGTAGGTAAACGCATCAAACCCAGCATTGGTCTTTGATTCATAGTAAATTTGATTGTTCTGAATTGAGACCTCACCATAAATAGGTTTTGTTAGACTCGAAATTGATAGTCGGTCGCCATCTGGGTCAGAGTCGTTGATCAAGACATCTAGCAATCCCGAATACCCTCTCTTTTTTTCGTAAAAGTCAGGCTCTGGAATCGGTGCTGAGTTGGCCGGTCCTCCCGCACCTGAGCCACCTGCACTCCCCGAACCAGAAGTCCCCGAAGAGCTTCCGCCACTAGATGAGGCTTGCCCTGTAGCCGTCGAACTAGATCCGCTACTATTTCCCGAAATCGCGCTTCCTCCCGAAGAAGATCCGCCAGTCCAGCCTGTAGATGAACCTTGCCCACCGCTGCCTGATGCAGTGCTGCCTCCTGTTCCCACATGCCCACCAGTAGATGCAAGGCCTGAAGAAGAGCCTTGCCCACCACTACCAGAGGCGCTTGTGCCTCCTGTTCCAACGTGACCAGAACCGCCAGTCGAAGAGGTCATGGAGCTGGCTGAGGCGCTACTAGAGCCTGGCCATGTGCCCCCGCTAGAAGATAAGCCAGAAGCTGCGCCTCCAGAGGCACTTGCCCCCGTGAAGCCACCGCTAGTAGTAAAACCAGAACCACCACTGGCTGATGTCAGGCCTGATGAAGAACTACCACTGGCGCTCGAGCTACTTAAAGTGGGAGGGTAAAAAGGAGAATCAGGGCGGCTGCTAGGTGGTGAAATCACCGATCCACCACCAGATCCGACTGCTGTGGCCGAACTTGAAAAACTACTCCCTCCGGTGGAGCCGGGTAGACCAACATTTATCGGCGACTGATCTGGCAAATACCTGAGGACCCCATACTTGTCGAACCCAAGATACGGAATCGCATCATCAATCTGTTTGTCGTTAAGGAACGGAACGTGGAAA
Source organism: Verrucomicrobiota bacterium (assembly GCA_020630975.1). Lineage (GTDB taxonomy): Bacteria > Verrucomicrobiota > Verrucomicrobiia > Verrucomicrobiales > DEV007 > Arctic95D-9. Next base: position 28,626 of record JAHDID010000017.1, on the reverse strand, counting down.
TTGGTGTCAGCCAGAACACCTTGTTCACCTGCTGGGAGGTTCTGACTTCCAGCAATGATCCTCTTAATAGTGTTCTTTAGATCTCCATCCGTGTTGAAAATAACACCAGCTGCATCTGCAGCTCCAGAAACTGACGAAATTCGCTGGGCATTCAGCTGGGCCGTCGAGATTCGGGCCTCTCTGAACGTTTTAGTAATATGAGGGATGGCGATTGAAGCGATGATGAAGAGAACTGCAACCACCACGACTATCTCGACCAAAGAAAAGGCGCTCTGTTTTTTGGACTTAGGGTGCATAAGTCCATAAAATTAATATATTTCACAAGAATGACAAATTCGATAAATTATGTTTTGGTAAATTTTTATTACTAAGGTTCCTATTTTTGCCTTTTCTCAACCCCCTTCACAAAGCTCTTTTCCGTCGCTACCGGATCCGCATCGCCCCATTTCTCCAGCCACGCACTCAGAGCATTTTTCAATCGATCGGCCACCTCTGCGCTATCAGCATCGTCGATTAAGTTTTTCAGCTCGTGCGGATCAGTCTGCCGATCGTAGAGTGCCCATTCCGGCCGCTGGTGCAGACGGTTTACCAGCTTTTCCTGTCGAGGACGACCAACAGCCTGCATTTTTCGTACCCACGACGAGGCCGTGTTGGGTTGCTTGGCAGGGGTGCCATCGAGCATAACCAGTGCTTTGGTGAGCGTGGTGTTGGACGTGATGTCTTCGCCGCCACCGAGAGGACACCAGATCAAGCTGTAGCGGCTATCGCGGATGCTACGAATGGGGAAAATACGATCGCGATTGTCGATGATGTTGCAGTTGGTGAAGGCTCCATAAGCATACTCGTGGATGGCCTGGCTCTCGTTAGGATTGGTGAAGTTCTGCCACTGACTGCGACCATCGAAATCCGCAGGATCGACACTCCCTCCAGCAGCTTCGATAAATGTGGGAGTGAAATCGGCCATCCAGCAGATCTCATCGCACACCTCTCCAGCAGGGATCAGACCGGGTAGAGCCATGACCACACCTGAGCTGAGCCCATCGTCGTAGCAGGTCCATTTTCCGAAAGGAAAAGCACTACCCTGCTCGGAGCAATACATGACCAGTGTGTTATCCGCCAGCCCTTCTCGTTTCAGCATGGCGCGCACATCGCCGAGAAGTTTATCTAGATTGGTCACCTCGGCGTAGTGAGCGACCAGCTCAGCTCGGTACTCTTTGGTATCGATCGCGTCATCAGGGACTGTGAGCGCAGAGGCGTCATACTGAGACGGATCTCCCGTCGTGTAGGGGCCGTGGCCATCGTTCGCTGCGATGTAGATGCAGAAAGGCTTTTGCTCGTCGCGAGCAGCGGTCGCATAGGCGGTAGCTTTCTCCAGGAGTAGGGCGTTGTTATCCAGCTTCTTATCCATATCGCCCCCTAGCTTGTCGAAAGGATAAGCACTCTGCGGCCCGACATGGCTTTTGCCAGCCAGTCCTACCTGATAGCCAAGTGGCCGTAGGTAATGCGGAATACTCTGCGTGCCTTCCACCGAGCGCGAGTGGTTCGGAATCGCCCGTGTGCGCCAGCACACACGCCCGCTGTAAAGCTCCTGCCGAAACGGGGCGCACATCGCCACATTGGCATAGACCCGATCCAGCCTCAGACCATCTGCCGCGAGCTGGTCTAGATGCGGAGTCTTGATCTCGCCTCCCCAGGTGCCGAGCGAATTTCGGTCAATATCATCTCCGATCAGCACCACGATATTGGGCCGCACCTGATCTTCGGCTGCCCTAGAAACACCAGTGTTACAAAGGCAAAGACCAAGGCAAAACAGGATTCGTGAAAAAACGCGCATCGGGCACGATCAATGCGCCCGTAGACTCTGCAACTGGCACATTTCAATAGGGTACAATTTCTATTAAATAGGGTACAATCCTCTTTTTCCTCATGAGTGCCAGCTCTCCATCCACCACCACCACTCGCGCCGTGATTTTCGACATGGACGGTCTTTTGATCGACACTGAGAGACCTGCCAAGGTCGCGTGGCAGCGCGGTGCCGACATGATTGGCGAAGAGCTCACCGATGAGACGATGGATAGTCTGATCGGCTGCCATGTGAATGCCTGTCTCGACCAGCTGGGCGAGCTATGGGGGCGGGATTTGCGTAAGGAAGAATTTCTCGAAAGAGTCGATGATATTTATTTTTCGCACTTTATGCGCCACGGCATCGATGTGATGCCAGGTGTGGTCGAGGTGCTAGAAGCACTTCGCGAGCGAAATATCCCCTGCTGTGTCGCCACCTCTTCCGAGCTCGAGATCGCTCCTCGCAAGCTACGCTTGGCGAAGCTGGAAGATTACTTTGTCCATATCTCATCTGGGTGCGAGGTAGCCGAGGCAAAGCCAGCACCCGATGTGTTTCTACTAGCTCTCGAGAGACTGGGGCTCACGGCAAGTGACTGTCTCGTTCTGGAAGATTCCTACAACGGCATCCGCGCGGCATCAGCTGCAGGTATCCCATCTATGATGATTCCGGACCAACTGCCGCCAACACCAGAGATGGAGCAACTGACGGATGGCATCTACGCCAGTTTGACCGAGGCCAGATCTGCCATCCTAAATCGCTTGGTTTAAATGCTGCATCATGAGCAGCATTTTTTGTACTTCTTACCACTGCCACAGGGGCATGGATCATTGCGGCCTATATCTGGAGTCGACTTTACATAGGGGGCGTTTTCGCTGACAGCTCCGTGCAGAAAGGGATCCATCGCAGAGTCAGGCTCTTCAGTGCTGGGTTGGAGGTCTGCAGCGATGGTTTCGTAAAGCTCCGAAAGGTTTGGCACAGACTGAGACTCATCTTCTAGCACTTTCGTGGCCAGGTCTTCTTTGATCATCTCCACGTCGCCTACCATAAATTCGTTGGCGAGGCCTGTTTGTGCGAGTTTGATACAACTGGCCTCTAGTTCTGTAGCACCGAGTTCTCCTGCTGTCCAAATCAGCTCCGAAGCGACCTGAGTATCTGCAATATTGTCCGCTACCGGCGAAGCCGCCATAAACTCCATCTGATCTCCCAGCCAGGATAGTATCTCCTGCCTGCGGTCAGGATCGACATCGGCGATTCTACCTATCGCACCTACGAGCAGAGCCTTGCCTAGCCCCGAGATGCCTGCCTGCTGCATCCAAGCGGTGGCTTTATCAAACTGACCATCCACCAATCGGTGGAGAGGCACCCAGATATCTTGTTCATAAGCCGTTAGCAGCCAAAAGTGGATCACATCTGCCTCTAGAGACAGAAAATCTAAGACAGTAGGCAGAGAGGATTTGGCATCCAACTCGCCAAGGAGAAACAAGGCGTGGGCAACAAAGAACGCAGGGCGGTCGGCATTGCTCTCATATTGACTACCGTAGTCGATCACATGGCGCAGTATTTTCTCCAGATCGTCTATCAGACTGCTCGGCGGCAGACTTAACAGCTGATTCAGCTCACTGGCATTTAGCACCACATCTGCGGCCATCAGCATCTGCATTTCGGCAGGATGTTGGTAGTCGGGCTCTGGCACTACTTCTGGTAGTGGAGCACGCGGCTCGACTACCGTGTGGATAGCGGTCTCATTCGCCTTTTTGAAGTCTTTTTGGGCGGAGTAGAAATTCAATGCTTGCAGCAGCGATTCTACATCTGGATTCTCTTTGCCAAATCGGTCCTCAAGCTCATCGGCTATCGTTTGTGCGAGCTCAGGTCGATCACACGTCAGGTGGTAGTGAGCGACCATGCTGTAGTAAGCACCAAACTCCGCTGGATGAAAGACATCGACCTCTGGCACTCGCTTTTGCAAACATAGCGACTCACCTAACCACTGGGGCACTTCATCGTACCGCCGATCATCGATGAGTTGGGCGACCTTTTCGGTATAGGCGAATACATAGGTCGGGCAATTCTCGATCAACTCAGCCAATACCTGCTCACTTGCTTCTGTATCGCCGATCTCGTGCAACAGCGATAAAAGCTCGCTTTGTATATGCGCAGATTTAGGGTATTTCTGCGCAAGTTTCTTAAGCTTCGCAACCGACTGCTTTGGGTTCTCATTTCTTTGGAAGAAGCACTCCTGCAAGATTTTCTCATCCTGAGGATCGATATCCTCCCTCAGTCGAGGTGGTATATCATCAGAGCAGGGACAATCTTTTAGTTGAGCTTTTAACGTCTCAGGTGAATCAGCGAAAGTGGGCATAGTAAAAAACGAATTAGTTATTGGGTTTGCGCATCTCCGAATAGATCCAGAACAGTCACAATACCTAGTAATTTATCCTGATCATCCAATACGAGACACTTGTAGCGGCCAGCGCGGACCATCTGCTCGAGCGCTTGATTGACGGTCTGCTCATCTAAACAGGTCGGTAGGTGCATTTGCTCGATATCATCGACAGGAGAGTCATTGCCGACATCGTCTCGCTTGAGAAAGTCGAAGAAATCCTCCCGCCCAAACACTCCCATGAGCTGGCCAGAATCATTGACAATCGGATAGGTGGTAAATCGACGTTCGCGGAATAAGGCCAGCGCGTCTGCCACGGTCTGACCAGTGCGCATCGTAGCGATATCGGTCAGCATCACCTCGCTGAGTTTTTTCTCCAGCAGTTGAGGATTTAGCTTTGACCGCAGAGTCGCGGTCTCTGCATCGGGAGAAAGCTGGGCAGTGGTCTTAGCCAATACCCGTCTGAGCCTGCGACTGGCTTGCAAAAACGGCACGATGACTCCGCCTGTGATGGATAGCAGCTTGGTCTCGACGGGCGACTCGGCCTCGTACAGATACCCGGACTGGTGCACTAATGCTCGCTCGCCAAAGAAATCACCAGGCTCAATGGTCCGCACCACACGCCCCTCAGTATCTTTTAGCTCGATACAGCCCTCCTTGACCACATAGAGAGAAAAGGCGGGCTCTCCTGGAGAGAACAGTCGATCACCTGCCTCCAGATGGACTTGCTGAAAGACTTTGGAATAACGGGGATTGAGCAGATTAATGTCGCGTGGGAAAAATAGGTCGAGTGTCCACTCGATCATCACGCGCACCTTGCGGTCGAATCCCGGCAGTTTAGACAGATAAATCGTCCGCCACATCCACCAGGCTAGGATGCCCTCGATCTTGATGCCCATCACATTGGCCACAGCCGTGCGGTGCCCGATCGATGCCAGCTCTCCGAGCCCTTTGAAAGCGAAGGGTTTCAACTCACCACCACGGATCTGTTGAGAGATGTTTTTCGCCAAAAGCTGTCCCTGTCGCATAGCAAACTGAGCATTCTGAGGGCAGGTCTCACCCTCGTCACCGCCTGCTAGAGGCACCGCTGCGCAGTCGCCTGCACTCCATAGGAAATCGTAGCCCGGCACGCGCATGTACTCATCGGTCTGGATACGGTAGCGGTCGTGCTCGATCCCATAATGGTCGCACATCTTCCGGATCACGAAATTGGGCGCCGTTCCCACGGTCGACACCACCGTAGTGGTCTCGATCGACTCACCAGACGTCAGATACACCTTGGTAGCGGTCACAGCCTTTACCCGATCGCAGAGGCGTAGTTCGAGCCCCCTTTTGCGCAATTTCTCACCAGCATACTCGCCCAGATCGGCGCTTAGTGTATTGAGTATCCGATCGCGACTGTGGACTAAGATCACGCGGATCTCCTCTTTCTTGATACCTTGGTAGTACTTTGCGGTTTGGTGCAGCATATCGAGCACTTCGCCTGCCGTCTCGACTCCGGAATAGCCGCCGCCTACGATCACAAAAGTCAGAAGCCTGCGGCGAACATCGTCTCGGCTTTCCACATTGGCCTCCTCGATCCGTGAGATGATCGTAGCGCGCAGGATCATGGCGTCACCGACATTCTGCATCAGTAGCGCGTGCTCAGGCATACCTGGCACACGGCTCAAATCGATCTCTGCCCCCAAGCCGACGACGAGATGATTGAACCCCAATCTAACCCCTGCGGAGAAAGACCCCGTATCGATGAAAACCTCTTTATTGTCGAGATCTATGCGATCGACCTTGCCTTTGATCACTCTCAGACCACGGCATAGTCTACGAATGGGATTGATCACATGCTGTGGAGGCAGTGATGCTCCGGCGACTTCAGCCAACATTGGCTGAAACACCATGTAGTTCAGTTCACTTACGATGCCACAGCCATGGTCTCCTGGTAATTTCTTCTGCTCTTTGCAGAGCTGTTTACCACAGTAGACTCCGGCAAATCCACCACCCAGCACCGCGACATCGAGTTCGATTCTGGCTGGCTCTATAAGATTTCTTGAATTTTCGGGCATGTGAAATGTTTGAGACATCAAACCGCATTACCCAGTAAAAACAAACCTGATGTTCAGGATTTGGAAAGCTCTTGATTCCATTTACTTAAATGTTATAATTTTCATAATGAAAAATCCCCCGAGTTGCAAGGCATTCAGCCTGGTTGAAATGCTTGTGGTGATTGCTGTGATTGGCACGATCGCAGCTATCGCAGTTCCGAGTATTGGTAAAATCAACCAGACAGCTCACGACGCCAAAGATCGGCGAAACGCTCAAAATATCGCCTCGGTCTACGCAGCAGGTATGGCAGCGGGTTTGAATTTCCAAGGTGCCGACCTGCGCGAGTCCATGGCCAATGTCATCGTAGGTCGGACTGCCGAGGAGGGTCTTTTCGAAGGATCATTCTTCGGGGTGCCCAAAATATCTTTTAAAGACCGAAAGGGAGCCTCTGGCTATCTGACCATGGAAGGTGATGTACTCGCCTATGTGCCCGAAGGTACGGGTGAATACATCGATGTCCCAACTGCCTCGACCCAGGAGGAGTGGCAGAGTGTGGTGACTGGCAATCCCAATGTAGTGGCAGCGGCACGAGGGGTGAATCTGACGAAAAACCAACTCTCCCTGAAAGAGTCCATGGAGATCCCCGGCAACGTTCTGCGCAATGCTGGCACGTGGTTCACACTGAAAGATTACAACGGCTGGTCGACGACCAAGGGTAAACTAGAGGTCCTCAACGATCGTTGGGCATCTCGCTATTTAGATGGGCATAAGATCGAGACTAACCACGACACCTGGGATACCATGTCTAAGACTTTCGATGCAGCGAGCAGCTCTGAGATGCAGGTGATCAGTGTTGACTTCGGCTACGCAGACCGCCTCAGCACCAATCGATTGAACCTGAACATCATCGGCGATCAGGGCACCACTCACGAGATCAAATACGACAATCATCACCTGCGCAAAGGCTGGCAGGATGTGGTGGAGAATGTGGTGCTCAAAGCTGGGGAGAACTTCAGAGTCGAGTTTAGCTCGGACTCGCCACACGGCGGCATCGGCACCCTGCTGCGAGATGATATTCAAGTGCGTGCGGTTGATGTTGGAGCTGTCTCACTTGGCGATATTTCAGTGGACTGATGTGGTTCAGTCTCTTCTCCTTTCCGACACAATACTTCTCTTTATGAAAGCCCCCGGAATCTTCATCTTACTCATCTCCTGCAGCCTAGGCATCACAGCCTGCAAAACCAAGCTAGTACCGAAAGATACGGTCCACACAGAGGAGGCATTCGATGGCGAACTGCTATCGACCATATCGACAGAGACTGGTATCAATTTTCCTTCAGGCAGTGTCGGGGTCGGATACATCAAACTCGGTGCTGCTGTCGACCAGGCGCGCTCTGCGAAAATCAGAATCGCTCCAGATAAGGTCTCGGAGTTCCGGAAGAACGCGATCTTCAGCAGTGGCAAGGAGGCTAAGATGCAGATGGAATTTGCCCAAGAAAAGGACTGGTGGCAGCTCTCGACTCTAGCAGAGCGCGAAGATCAAAGCATCGATCTGGATAATGGCGGCCTAGTGGAGATGAGCTTCGGTATCGAGGCCGATAAACCTGTGGCTTACGTCAGCTGGATTTCCATTTAGAAAACCGGGCTGATTTTGCAGTTGGATAGGCCGAGAATGTCCCCCAAAGTGGCGGGGTGCCGATTAAATCACGCTTAACCAACCAACAACACTATCGCTACCTCTTGCTGATGGTAGTGATACTCATCAGTATCATATGCGTAGTGACGCTGCGCTACCGTTGGCACCATCCGGGTGCTCACCTCGTCTTCGCATCTGGGCAGGATGGGGGTGTCTATGTGGAGTTGGCAGACGAGTTTCACTCCATCATCGAGAAAGAGCTACCCGACGTCTCCGTGCAGTTACAGCCGACCGCCGGCAGTGTCGAGAATGTCAATCTGATCGAATCTGGCGCGGCACAGCTAGCTCTCGTGCAGAATGACATACCTGGCACGGCGGCACTACGCACGATAGCCCCGCTGCACAGCGATTACCTCCACATTCTGGTCAGAAAAGAAGCCCAGATCACAGGCCTGCGTGATCTCTCCGGCAAAACTGTCACCACAGGGCTCTATGGCAGCGGGTCTTTGCCCGTCGTCCAGGCTTTGCTCAAATACTTCCAACTCAAAGACACGACAGTTCACCAACTGTCGGTGAGCGATGGCCTGCAGCAGCTCACCACAGGAGAAACTGATGCTCTGATTCTGATGTTAGGATTTCGCGCACCAGCGATCATCGATTTGTTCGCCTCCGAGCATGCCAGTGACTTAGAGTTTCTTACTCTGCCATCCACCGAGCTGCAGGCTCTAGAGGGCTTCGTATTAGCCTACCCATTTTGTCGTACTATCGATTTGCCACCTTATTCCTATGGAGCCGCTCCCTCATCCCCTACCCCTACCTTGGCGATACAGACCCTACTAGTCGCCCACCGAGATGTGTCCCCTCGTCTCATCAAGCCGATCACAGAGGTGCTTTTCACCCACCGAGCCGATTTGATTCGGCGCGAACCTGCGATTGCGCAGATGTCGGAGGAATTTTCCACTGCCACCATATCCTTTCCGATTCACGAGGGCGCGCGCCAATATTTCAGCAGAGATGAGCCGGGCTTTATTATCCGTTATGCCGAGATGCTCGCGTTTCTCCTATCGCTATTGATTGCGCTATACGGTCTATTTCGGGCCGCTCGTAAGTGGGTAGAACAGCGGCAAAAAGACCGGATCGACGACTACTACCTACGAGTCGATGAAAACCTAGAAAGACTGCAAGCCCCAGATCAGCTTGATCAAGAGCAGCTAGAAGCCATCAGTCTCGAGATAAAAGCCATCCGCCACGAGGCTTTTCAGCAACTCGCCAATGAGCAACTCAATGCCGATACCGCCTTTCGCATTCTCCAGCACCTACTGGACCAGTGCGAAGCCGAGCTCGATAAGCTGAACCAATCGAAAGGCTAAAATTCAATAGGGTACAATTTTGACTCAATAGGGTACAATTACCCAAACGGCTTTGATCGGTAATTCTAGCTGTTGATATACTTTTGGCGAAAGTCATCAGGCGTCTCACCTGTGACGCGTTTGAAGAATTTCACAAAATTTGTTGATTCCGAGAACCCTAAGTCTATAGCCAAAGATTCTACTGTTTCTTGCTCGAGGATGAGTTTTCGCTTGGCCCGAAAAATAAGAAACTTATCCAATATCACCTTGGGGCTAACTCCCCGTACTTTGATACAGGCGCGATAGAGGGTCTTCTGAGAGATCTTCAGCACATCGAGGTAATCCCCCAATTGCGATTTCCCTTTCTGCTGCAATAGCAAGTCTTCAAACCGAAAAACCAAATCCTCAGCGGACTGTGAGTCACCAATCTCACTGACACACTCTGGCAGTACTCCCTTAAGCCCCTCCACGAAGCTCTGCAGCAGGTATACTGTCGAGTTTCGCTCCACAGAGTAACCGTCGCCGGTGAGGACACGCTCTATCATCTCCACCAAACCCGCAAAATGTGAGAAATCTCCCTCTGACAGAGAAAACGGTTGCCTCAAATTCATGCCTAAAAATCGAAGCGATTCGAATGGCAAACTCTCCGCTCGAAAAACTAATAGCTTAGCCTCGTGAGAAGATTCTCGATCAAGAGCATGAATTTGGTTTTCCCTAACGAAAAAGATATCACCCCTATCCACAGAATATCGATCAAAATCGATCCAATGATAACCCTGCCCCTCAGTGACAATTTGTAAGTAATAAAACCGAACCAGCGTAGGAGCAAAGCTATCGTGAATCACCCGCCTTTGACGAATCTCCGACAACGATACCACATCGACAGGAGTCACAACGCCTTTAGAATGATTAAAATCGATAGACTGCATACCCGTTGCAAGTTGAGAAACGAAATGGCCCTAACAATGGCAATAAACCTCGATAAATCAAGCCTTTGGCGAAAGAGACCGTTTTTGATCATGCATTGCCCATTTCGGATCTCTACATCGTCTTGATCCTCGAACTGAACCGCTGATAGTTTTGCTGCGCCTCAACAAAAGGCCTACTAACTCATGAAAAACTCAATTATAGGAAGTCTGTTTACCGCCGTCATATTAACAATGTGCAACGCGGAGCCAAACACCACTGCATCCACGGAAGAGATTGCTAAAAATAGAGCTGCGATTGATTCATTCTATCACCACGCTTTAACCGTAAATGAAGACTGCCGTCCTACTGCGGTGTTATCCTCTTTGCTAGCTGAGGGATATCAATCCTATGCAACCAAAGGCACCAAAAACGCTGCGCAGCTATCACAACAACTGGAATTCTTTTGGAAAATTGTCCCAGACCTCAAGTGGGCTCCCCAACAAGTGACTCGAGATGGAGATGTCTATACGGTTCGGAGTGTAGCTTCAGGCACACCCAACGGCGACTTCATGGGGATGCCAACAAATGGAACTAAATCGTTCAACATCGTGACCATCGACATGCACACTATTAAAGATGGTCGAATCATCGAGACCCATCATGTGGAGGACTGGGCTACAGCCATGCGGCAACTGAAACCGGAAACTCCGGCAACCTCATCACCAACGGAAGGTGAGATGACTATGAAGATAGCTAGTGCCTACATGAATGCTATGAGCAGCGGAAACATGGAGGCAATGAAGAACCTGATGCACGATGACATGGTCTGGCAAAACGAGGGTGATAAATCAATGCCATGGATCGGGCCATGGGTAGGCAAACAGGTTATCTTGAGCGATTTTTTTCCGAAATTTGGTGAGAATTTTAAGACACTCGAGTGGAAGACCGAAGACACCCTCGCAAAAGGTGACACCGCTGCCTTTTTTGGCAAAATGACGGGTCTGACTACCCATTCCAATCAGAAAACCAATGAGTTTACCTTTGGACTCCGTGTCAAAGTGAAAGATGGAAAAGTGATTCTATGGAACTGGCTAGAAAACAGCTACGAAGTGTCAAAAACCTATCACAAGGGTCAGTGATTGGGTATAAAGCCGAGTGGTGGAGTGGGCTAAACTTTTCCACTCCCTCACGCTATCTTTGTTACCGAGCTAACGACAACTCGCAGGATGGTATAGTTGAGTTCTCAACCTCGGCGCTTCGGGTCTGGACCACTTCACACCTTCCCCCCACCTGTTTGTTCGATCCGTTCTACCAGCGCATGCTGCTCTCGCCAGTTTGGATCGTTCCATGGCTCGTCGGTAAAATGAAACTCAATGAACCTTCTTATCGTTTGAAGTTGGACTGGACTGTAATACTTCAACAAATCCTCCTTTAGATTCCCAACGAAGTCGTCTGGAACTGTATCAGCCGTGATAGGGTCTCGAAGACTCGCAATCATGAATGCTGGAGTGAAGTAAACTCGGGCTTCATCGGTCATGAAAGTGAATGCCCCGTCCTGTTGTTTCAGATATGAGGCGTCACAAGTCCACCAATCCCGATGGTGAAAATGGTTGCGCACCTCTGGGTAATCACCCATACCCGAGTCAATCGTAATGCGCAATCCTCGCGGAGATGTCCGATCGAATGCGGCTTCAATTTCGGCTATGAGTTCTTCTTTCGCCATTGAACTGAGCGTTCAGTAAGCGCCGTCTAAACGTTTTTCAACACTCTACAATTCAAACGCTCACTTCGATTCCTGTGCTTCGGCGTTGCGGCGCTTATTTGCCTGCGATACGCCATAGGGACCCAGTGGCTTGCCCACCACCCATGTGACCACAGTGTAGCGCTGGGCACGATCTCCCAGCGCGGCGATGGCTTGGTCTTGAGAGAGCGGCTCACTGCCATCGGTGAGTAGCGTCACTTTCTGGGTGCCATCATCGCGAGATGCGATCTTCATGGATTTGTAGCCTGCCAATGTCGAGAAAGCCGCACGGACTTTCTTTCTGCACCCCGTTCATTTCACCCCGGTCATCGCCGAGAGGTAGATCACATCTCCGAGCTCAGCCTGAAATGGTGTCCGCTTGGGGTTGGCTTGTTTTTCCTCAGCTATGACGATACCTGAAACTGCCAGAAACCAGACAAGAACCAAAGTGAAACGAAATGATTGGTCGAGGAGTTGCATCTCAAAGATCAAAACACATCCCAAGACAAAAGTAAACCGCCCTAGACGCTCGTAAACAGGCCGGTTTTACATCCTAATTTTCATCAAAATAGAGCTGATTTAGGCCTGTTAAACCGCCTAGACAAAGTTGCCTCTCATAGCAAGGTGCTGCCGATGAGAAATCGCAAACCTATCCTGCCTCTGATTTTGGTAGTTTCAGCTCTGATCGCACTGGTGTCTTACCTAGGTATCGCGCAAAATAGCGGCTCAGAGACCAAAGCGAATAGCCGACCTCTGAAAGCTCTTTTGATCGCTGGAGGCTGCTGCCATGACTACGTCGGTCAACACGAGGTCCTTTACAAAGGCATCCAAGAGCGGGCCAATGTCCGAGTCGACGTGATCTGGACGCGTGACAAGTCGGTCAATCCTCCCTTCCCCATGTTTAGCGACCCTGACTGGGCAGCAGGTTACGATGTGGTCATCCACGACGAATGTGCGGCTGGCAATCGTGACGAAAAGATCCTCGATAACATCCTCGCAGCTCACCAGACCGTGCCATCCGTTCATCTGCACTGTGCGATGCACTCATTTCGCAGCAAGAGCGAGCGTTGGCACAAGCACATCGGCCTGAAGTCGACTCGCCACGGTCCGCACAAGCCGATCGATGTGCAGTTTACCAACAAAGAGCACCCGATCACTGCGCCGATCTCCGCCGACTGGCATATCGAAAAGGACGAGCTCTACAACAATGAAGATGTCTACGATGCCGAGCCCCTCGCCATGGGCACTCAGACTTATGACAAGGGTGGTCAAAAGCAGACTGATGTCGCCATCGTCGCCTGGACCAATACCAAACAGGGTGCCCGCTCTTTTTCCACCAGCCTAGGGCACTACACCGATGTGGTGAAAGATCCGAAGTATCTGGATCTGGTCACTCGCGGTCTGCTCTGGACCACCAACAATCTCACCGACGCCTATCTGCAGCCCTACACCGGCTCAAATCTGATCACTGAGATCCCTGCCAACCCAGATCCCAAGAAAGCGGCCGCGGCAGGCCTGCCTAAAGTCAATCCAGATAAGGATAGCATTCCCACCACACTCACTGCCGCTTCAGTGCAAAACCCTCCAGGCCATTTCCCTTGGCATGCCATCGATGGCACAGGGAGCACTCGTTGGACGGCGAAGGACGGCTCTTATCCCTCGTGGTTGCAGCTAGAATTCGACAAGCCAACTACCATCACCGAATCAAACATCAAATGGGAGATCGGTAACCAATGGTACCAGTATAAAATCGAATCCTCTACAGATGGCAAAGCTTGGGACCTAGCCTACGACGGCTCGACCAATCTCAGAAAATCCGATACCACAGATCAGTTCAAAGCTGAAAACACGAAATTCCTCAGGGTAACGCTGCTAAAGCAGGAAAAAGGCATGTGGCCCGCCATCCGCGAAATGCAGCTGAAAGGTGCCGATGGTAAACCGCTAAAACTACATCCAGTAGGTGATAAGACGATCGTTGTGACTCAACCCATCGTCGATCCCTACAAGACAGCTGGCAACATCCCCGCAAAAGCCGTAAAGCTAGAGCCCGCAGAGGAAGCAGCCATCCTCAAAGATGTGAAGGTGCCCGAGGGCTTCGATGTGTCGCTCTTTGCGCCCTGGCAGATGGCCAATTACCCAGTCTACGTCGGTGCCGCGCCCAATGGAGATCTCTACGTCTCCTCCGATGGCAATGGCTCGCTAGGCCGAGAGCCAGGTCGTGGCCGAGTGCTGCGCTTGCGCGATACGGATGCTGATGGCCGTGCCGACGAAGTCATCCCTTTCATCCGCGATATCGACTCCCCTCGCGGGCTCATATGGGACCACGATCGTCTCTACCTGCTGCACCCTCCGCACATCTCAGTATTCTATGATCGCGATCACGATGGTGTGGCGGAGGAGTCTCAGCGTCTGATTTCCGACATTGCCTTTGGATTTGAGGATCGTCCCGCAGACCACACCACCAATGGTCTGGAGATGGGTATCGATGGCTGGATCTATGTGGCTGGCGGCGACTTCGGCTTCATGGAGGCGACTGGGGCAGATGGTACCAAACTAGAGCACCGTGGTGGTGGTGTGCTGCGCTTCCGCCCCGACGGCACTGGGCTAGAGCTCTACTCCACCGGCACCCGAAATATCCTGGCCACACCGATGTCGCCGCGCCTCGATCTTTTCTCCCGAGATAATACCAACGACGGCGGTGGCTGGGATGTGCGCTTTCATCACCTGACGCCACTGGCAGACCACGGCTACCCTAGACTCTACAAAAACTTCGATAAAGAGACGATCGCGCCTCTCGCCGACTATGGTGGTGGATCTGGCTGCGGCGGTGTCTACATCCATGAGCCGGGTTTCCCAGACAAATGGAACGACGCCCCCTACACTGTAGACTGGGGCCGCACCGGCTCCTACCGGCATGATGTAGAAGTGGCTGGAGGCACTTACAAAGAGACTGCTGCCCCAGAGGTTTTCATCAAAATGACCAAGCCGACAGATGCTACAGTCGACGGGATGTCCGCCGTCTACCAGTCATCCTGGAAAGGACCTGGTAATTTCGCTTGGGCAGGACCAGATCAGGGCTACATCGCTCGAGTGACGCCAAGTGGCTACCAGCCCGAGGCCCTGCCCGACTTCGCAGCTATGAGCCCTAGCGAGCTGATCGAGGCTCTCGACTCCCCATCTCACATCCGCACCCTAGCAGCACAGCGCGCCCTACTCCGGCGCGGCCCTCTCGAGGATCGTGCCATCGATGAGCTGAGCGTGATGATTCAGGATACCGAGTATGACTTAGCCGATCGCATCGCTGCTGTCTTCACCCTAACCCAGGGCGATATTGATGGGGCTTTCACTCACATCGCAGGCTTAGAGATCGCGTCAGATTTGATGCCCTTTGTCATTCGCGCATTGGCCGATGTGCACATCCCTGCGGGCGATGATACGGCAAAAGCACTGCTGACACGCATCTACAGCCAGACCGATTCACGGGCGATTATGGAGTCGATCTTCTTCACTGTGCAGCAGGATCTGCAAGCCCATGCAGGCGATATCGCCCAACATCTCGCCTCCGCCGATGTGGTGATCCGCCACACCACCTACCGTGCTCTAGCGCAGATGGGAGCTCACGAGGCCGCACTCGAGTACATCGGCTCTGACGATAGCGACACTCGAAAGGCAGCCGCCTGGGCACTGATGCGTATCCACAAAGTGGAAGTCGTCGATAGTCTCCTGACTCGCCTCGCCACAGAGACCACTCTCGACAAACGCCGACCTCTGATCTCGACCCTAGCTCGCCTCTATCACATCGAAGATGAGTGGACTGGCGACTCCTGGGGCACACGCCCAGACACGCGAGGGCCCTACTACACACTGACCACCTGGGACCAGTCCGATCGTATTCTCACTGAGCTGCGCAAGATTTTGACCACGGCAAATGATGAGGAGGCCAGTTTCACCTTATCAAAGCTCAGTAAAAACCGGATCCCAGCGAATGATGCTCTCGATAGAATGATCGAACTGGCCTTGGCCGATAGCAGTCAATCTGCTGCAGTGGTGGGGCAGCTGGCCAGCAGCCCCGATGTGCCCGCTAAAGCCCTGCCAATCGTGGTAAACTGCGCCAAAGATCCAGCCAGTTCACCTAATGCGCTGATGAATGCGGTGAAGATACTGATGGCTAGCGACAGCACCGATGCGCTGAGCGGCTCACTAGCGGCTCTCAATACTCTGAAAAATGCATCGGGTGCGCGCAAGGAGCTGGAGACCACCCGCCAGACCTTCCTCAAGGAGCGCAAACTGGAGAATCATCACACCGCTTTAGAGCAGTTGCTGCACAGCCAGCCTTCCTCACCCGAGGGGTATTGGGCTGCGATGGCGGTCACCGAGCTCGCTTATCGCAAGACCGGCTCCCCAGAGTCGATCGAGATGACCCAAGCCGCCCTCGACAAGGCCTGGACCGATCCGGCGCAGAAAATCGTTCTGCTAAAGGCAGCGGGTGATGCTCGGCAGACTCAGCTCAAAGAGAGAATTCTGGCAGCCGTGTTTGATGAAAACGGCGGGGTGGCCAATCAAGCCAAAGCCGCTGCGCGGAGGCTAAAGCTAGAAATACCAAAGCAAGCCAAACCCGACCCCACCCAAGTGGAGGTGACGGCTCTAGAAGGTAAGCTAAAGTTCGACAAGGCGACTCTGACCGTGCCTGTAGGCAAGAAGATCACATTGATCCTGCACAATCCAGATAAGATGGCGCACAATCTAGTGGTGACACAGCCCGGCAAAAACAAAGAAATCGCTGCCGCTGCAGTGGCCCTAGGAGCCGAAGGCTTCGCCAAAGGCTGGCTACCCGAGCACAGCGACATCATAGCCGCCACCAAGATGCTCAATGCAGGCGAAGAAGACATGATCGAATTCACCCTAGAAAAGCCAGGTAAGTACCCATTTGTCTGCACCTTCCCTGGGCACGATATGACCATGCTCGGAGAGATCGTAGCGAAGTAGAAATTTGTTTGATTGGGTCGCGATCTGTTTCTATGATCGCCGCCAACAAATGAATTTAGATCCTAATGCGAGTTACAACCTGACTAGGGCGGGCGCGTCGTACGGCCCCTATACTGGCAGTCAGTTGCTGACTATGGCGCGAAGCCAGCAGGTGCAGCCAACAGATACGGTATGGACAGCTGGTATGGCTGATTGGCTTACCTTAAACAGTTTTGTCGAATTTCAGGGCATATTCCCGCAAGCCACCCAACCTCAAACAACAGCGGTTCAGACGCAACCTCAACCAAGAGTCGTCAGATCCAGTCCGAGTCGGAAACTGGTAACTCGGACCAAAACAAGAACAGAGGCCCGAAAAGGCGCTAGTTTTGCGCTGCTTCTATTCTCGTTTATCAGCATATTTATAGCTTTACCGTTAATTTTTATCGGGGTTATTATAGCAATCAACGCTTTTGGAGATCCGATCGAGGGTGTAGGGATTCAAGCTACTACCACAGAAGCGCAGCAGCAGGTGGCGGACATACAAGAAAAACTGAGAGAGATTGCCTCTTCTTTGAATTTAGATCCTGACAATGTAAGTACTGGGATTCTGACGTTTTTTCCCCTTCTGATACTAGCAGTTATCTTTTGGCCGGTTTATCTTCAGGCCGTCTACGTCTATCGCGGCTGGAAATACATACAGGACGTTCCTACTGTAAATATGGGTCCAGTGGCTGCCGTCTTTCTATTTCTCTGTCCTATTGTTAACCTCGTGGGTTTTTTCATCGTTTATTGTGGTTGGGCGGGCCATTATAACACCAAAAAAAGCCTGTCTACCTCTGTGAGCTACCCCAACGTTAGCCAAGGTTTTTTCATTGCAGCATGCGTCGTTACACTCGTATTTTTACCCATTTTGATGCCCTTCATGCACTATCAGATGTGCCGAGGCATCAATCATCTGGCAATTGCCCCTGACGTTGTGGCTTAAAGCTCACATTAGTTCATTCTTCTTGTTTTCTAAGAAAACTTAAATTTTCTGACACATTCAGAAAATCTTGTGCTTAGGTGCCTTTTGTTTCGGTGAAATGAAGGGAGCTAAGAGGTTTATCGCACTGGCCAATGCGGTGATTTGCATCACCTTTTTGACTCAGTGTGCCAACCCCAAGGCTGGTCGTACTCGACTGGCTCCGACTCCGGTGGATTACCACCAGACTCCGCATGCTGAGCGGCTACACCATGTGGATCATTCTGAGACCATACCAGTCTTCATCGTCAGCAGCCGCAATGTAGACCCTAAGGCCAAAGGACCTGACCCTTTTGGCGACTCTCGAGTCGATGGCCCAGCGCCACAGCTTGCCATCGGCCAAGTGGCTGTAGGAAGCAATGGGCAGTCCAAAAAGGACATCATTTCTGACACCTTGAGAGAAAATGGCAGAGACGGTGTCACCAGATTCGAGCTTCGCGATGTCGAGCGTTTCCAGGCGCAGGGCCATTATGCAGGACTCCTAGCCGACGACGGCGATCGCTCCGATCACCCCTGGATAGCTGCCATCAATCGGGAACTGGCAAAGAGCGTGTCGAAGCAGATCACGATCTATGTGCATGGCTACAATACCCAGTTCATCAAAAATACGGAACTGGCCGCTGAAATCTCACATTTCAAGGCTCGCGATGGGGCTGTCATCAGCTTCGACTGGCCTTCGGAAGGTCGCTTGTCCGGCTACCTCATCGATAAAGGTAATGCCATCTACAGCACGCGCCATTTTCGAAACATGGTCAAAATCCTAGCGGATGAGACCGATGCTCAACAGATCAACATCCTCGCCCATAGTGCGGGCAACCCGATCGTGGTCAATGCGCTGCGGGAATTACGCCTAGCCGACAGAGGCTTATCGCCTGAAGAACTGCAACAGAAGTACAAAATAAGCTCGGTAGCACTCGCGGCTCCAGACATGGATCTCCAGACCTTCGTGAATGCCGTATTTGATCGTTTTCACGACACCACGCACCGAGTGGCAGTCTACACGTCTCAGAAAGACAAAGCCCTTCAGCTATCCAGCTTCCTCTTCGATGCCACACGTCTGGGAAAAGCTTCGACCGAGACGACGACTTGGGAGGACGAGGTGCTTTCCTCCGAATCGACGATCCAAATGATCGATGTGACCAGCACCAACAAACTCGATCGGGATCCGCTCGGGCATAGCTACTTTCATCGCAATCCGATCATCAGTCGCGATATCGATAGCTTCATGCGCGGTGTCCCTCCGCTGGAGCGAGACCTCGTGCGCGAGCCAGACAGTCAATTCTGGACCTTCCCGGCCAGCTTGGTGACAGAAGTAGGCGCCCAGCTCAAAGGTAAGCCAAAGGCCCAGTAGTTAGTCGGCAAAGATCACTTCGCTCTGAAACGTATTGATAAACTGCTGCCAATCAAAGGGCATCACATCGTGCTTGCCGTGGCGTTTGTGATACCGCACTTCTTTACCAAGGCCCTGTTTACCGAGTAATTCGTAGACTGGGGCGGCGTGGTAAGCCGAAAGGTACTCCCCTTTGGGATCTGCCCAGAGATCTTCAGAGGCAGAGGCGATATGCAGACAGCGTGGCGCGATCAAAGCCAGCAGCTGGTGCTGATCGATCGGTAGCGTGTCCTCTTTTTCATTATAGTCGTGAAAGCGCTTACTGAACCAATAGGGAAACATGGTATTGCCATCCTGCAGCCGCTCGCCAAAACGCCGGCGGGTAAGAGCTGCACCACCCGAGCCAGAATTGTTCGAGATCACCATGGCAAATCGGGTGTCATTGGCACCAGCCCATAGAGCGGTTTTCCCCAGACGAGAGTGCCCAAAAACAGCGACTTTCTCACTATCGCACTCGGGCACAGTCTCGATGTAATCCATGGCTCGGCTCAAAGCCCATGCCCAGGTGGCGATGCTGCCCCACTCATTCTTCTTTGGCTGGCCAAAAATGGCATGCACACCGTTTTTAAAACCATCGTCGAAGTCGGGATCGACGTCGCCATAATAGGCGGTAGCCAGTCCGATGCCACTGTCGATCATATCCTCCACTGGCCAGCGGTGACAACACCCACGCCCTAGATCAGTGGCACGGTGGTCGACTACCGCGCCCTCCGGCATCCATCTGATCTTTTTCACCCAACTCTCCGTCAGCGAGATGTCTCTGCTCGGGTGGATGGTGTGATTGCCACCAAAGTTAAACCCCAAAAACAAGGGGTGCGGCCCCTCTCCTGCTGGCAGAATCACCAGCAAATCCATGAACGGACCATCCGGCTCTACGAAGTGTACGCGCACCTCGCGCAGCGTGGCTCTACCATCGAGAAAGTCGACCTGCTTTCTCACTTTGGGAAAGATCTCATTGCTCACCCCTGCTGGCACGTGCCCATGCATGTGCTCGGCAAACAACTGCAGCAGCTCTGCGCGTCTGTCAGACCATGCTAGCGCATCCTCCACACGCTCGCCATTCTCTTTGATCAGCACCTCTGGCAGCTCATAGGCAGGGACTAGCGCTTCGTTGTACTTATCCGGTAGTTCAGCCTGAGTGGAGAACAGGAGCAAAAATGTAGAGACAATAGAGAGCGCTTTCATCGAGCCACTAATGTTCCACACCTAACCCATAAATCCAATTGGCCGCTGAGCGCCTACGCTATAAAACCGACTCAAGTTGGGGAATACGGTGGTCAAATCGGCATTCGACACGCCAAACCACTGGGCCAATTCGGCGAAGTACTCGTCGGTCGACAGTGTCGGGATCAAGCGACCCCTGCCGGTATCTAGACTATTTCCCAGCCCCAGGTCGGGATAGGCTCCATAGACGGCTCCGCCTTTTACCGCGCCTCCAGCTACGATGTGGTTGCCACCCCAAGCGTGGTCGCTACCCTCGCCGTTGGAGGTGAGAGTCCGACCGAAGTCAGAGGCGGTGAAGGTGGTCACCTTGTCGCCGATACCTAGCTCGGTCATAGCAGCAGTGAATTCGCTGATCCCCTTGCTCACGATCGGCAGCATCCCACCCTGGGCAATGAGCACTTCATCGTGATGATCCCAGCCTCCAAACATGATGAAGAAGGTCTGTCTGCGCATACCCAGTGCCTGTCTGGCGGCGATTGTCTTGGCGACCATCTGAAAGGATTGAGACACTTGATTGGCCTGAAAGGTCGCAGCCAGTGGCGAGGTACCAGCGATAGCCAAGGAAAACTCCTGCCCTGCAGCGATGGCATCTTTATTGCGCTGGGCGAAAGTCTGCTGAAATAGGTTTTGGTAGTTCACATCCATCAGGCTATTGATCGCCGTCGTCGATAGATTCGATACAGTAGGATTGTCATTGTCGGTATAGGGTGTCAGTACCTGAGCTCCATTGCCAGAGGGCGATATCTCGTAGCTCACCGTCTGGCTACCGGATTGAAAGGTATTGGTGCCCGATAGTGAGATATTCATCGAGATCCGCTGGTTGCTATTGCCGCTTTGCAGGATATCTGCCATGCGTCCACCCCAGCCGAGCCCCGATCGAGTGTCCGGCACACTGGTCTGCCAGTGCGCGATCTGATCGGAGTGGGAGAAAAGCCCCACAGGCAGACGCACCGATTGGTTTTGATACTGGGTGAGATTGGTAGGCTCGACTAGTGTGCCGACATTGGTCACAAAAGCGAGATTCCCCGCATCGTATAGGGACTTGGTCTCGGTCATGCCGGGGTGCAGACCGAGTGTTTTGTTATTATGGGTGCCGGCCAGCGGTAGTAGTGTCTCGCGCGCCAGTGCTAAATCGGACCGAGCGGATCGGTAGTCGGCATACTCTGAGGTGCCGCTAGGCACTAGCATATTGAAGGAGTCATTTCCGCCTGCTAGAAATAGGCACACCAGAGCCTTGTAATCATCGGGGTCCGATGATTGCGCGGCGACATTGCCAGTCATCTTCAGATTGAGCAGCGTCGACAGGACCGGAGTGGCGCTGATCGCGGAACAGGCAGCTTGGCCTAGGAATCGGCGTCGGGAACTAAGTGGATTATCAGTAGCAGTCGTCATGGTTATCGATTGTGGTGAAGTGATGGTTTATTTGAGCACGTTGAATTCAGCCGTATTGGCGAACAGGTACAGGGCATAGCGCACGGTATCGTTGGCGTCGAAATCTGTAGCACTCGCACTGGTCAGAGAGTTCATGATGATCTGCCGTGCCTGCGTCGATAAAGTCCCTCGGGTGAGCAAGATATCGAGGCGATCGACTAGGCCGCTGATGTTATTGGCATTCACCAGTGCGATCTCATCGGTCAAATCGACGCGAGTCTCGGGCTGGCCTGGCACTTCGGAGTCGGTCTCAAAACCCACACCAAATCCGCCAATCGTTTCGCTACCCCACATATTGATCGTGCTGATAGTGGTGGTCGCATTAGTGATCTGAAACTCTGGAGCTACCAGACCGGCCTGGGCGATCGGTCCGAGAGGCTGGTGATCGGGTAGGAAGAAATTAAACACACTCGGCGATTGCAGCGGTGCCATACCGAGAGACTCGACCGCAAATGGGAAGAACTGTTTAAAATTGCCTGCCGTAGTGGTCATGTCGAAGGCTCGCGCCATGTGGGCGAAACGGACCAATGGCTCGCGCAGCATGCCATGGGTCGGATCATTGATCGCTACCACCATACTGCGGGCCTCCTCGTCCATGAGGATCGCTCTGACCACCGCGCTCATATCGCCGCGTACGCCTTGGCCATTGTTGACAAATACTGCTGCCACCCGACTGATATAGGCAGGACTGGGGTTGGATTTGACCAACCGCTGAATCAACAGACGACCAATGAAAGGACCCACATTGGGGTGTTGAAATAAGTTATCGATCGCTGCATTCAGATCTTTCTCCAGACCAGCCAGAGTCGCTCCGCCGTCGGTAGTCGCACCATTGAGTAGCGTCTTGATGCCTGGCTCATGCATCGGGCCGTAGCGAGCCATCGGTAGGGTCAGATTGTCCTCGACAGCCTCGATGAACTCCTGCTCGTCGAGAATCGGTTCGCCTGCCCCAGAATTGTAGGTCATACCGGTAAAGATCTTGGCGAACTCAGTGATCTGAGCATTGGTGTAGGTAGGTATATCGTTGCCACTTTGATCTTTCTTCCGAGTGCCGTCCTGATTCAGCTCATAGAGGCCAATGGTGAATAGCTGCATCACTTCCCTAGCGTAGTTCTCATCGGGAAATCGATTGGTAGTAGGATCGGATCGGCGATTGCCTGCGTGGCTTAGGAAGTGCCCCATCACCGCACTGGTCGATACCTCGTAGAGCATCTGACGAAAGTTCCCGAAAGAGCCGTTCATCAGGATGTCGTAGTAGTTAGCCAGTGCGGGTTGGTTATCTTCTAGGATGTCGGAGCCTTTGAAAGACACGACGAATATCTCGCTAAGCGCAAACGCCACACGCTGGCGTAGCACATCTGGGGCATACATCGCGCGATCCCACCACGAGGTGATAAACGGGCTCAAGATCAGCTGCTCTTCGCCGATTTGCTCGATGACTTGGAGAGACTGATTGCGCGGCAGATGCAGGCTGGGTGGCAGAGCGATCTGCTCGGTGATCCAGGCGTCGTACCCGATCTGAGCCACTCGCTCGATGGTCTCGTAGTTGGCCCCGAGGGTGGCTTGAGTCAGGAATCTAGACGCCTCAGGGAGAGTCGGCAGAGCCTGCCCTCCCTCGGCGCGGAAGTACATCCGGTTTTGAGTCGTCGGTATCTGATAGGTTTGTGTGACGTTGCTACCAGAGATGGTGGCGAAGTGCGTCCATGTCTCCAGATCAGTCGACTGCTGGACCTGTGTCTGGGCTGCGGTAGCGGTGGTGGTCACCTTTAGCTCGACCCAGTCGAGGCTGACGATGCGTATCTCCAGAGAGGCCGCATGGAGCAGGGAAGAAAGGAGTGTCAGGACTAGGATAGTGGCGGTGTAGCGGTTCATGATTGTTATTGGCCGCACCAACGCCATGCCCTCAGCTTTATTGCATAAAATCCGAAAAACTGATCAATTCGCTCTTTTTTGCATTTTCTTGCAATAAACTCGCTAGCTGCCAGTTAGTGCCACAGACTTACCACCGCTTGTGAACGAAAAGACACTCATAGACCAATATCTCCACGATGGCGATGTCCATGCAGCTCGAGAGCTACTCGCGCCGCATGAAAAGAACTTATACCGATATCTCTGGCAGATGCTCAAGAGCGACCAAGACAGCGAAGATGCTTTGCAAGATACTTTGAGGAAGGCCCTGGAAGCCCTACCTCGGTATCGAGAGGAGTCCCATTTCAAAAGCTGGCTCTACCGGATCGGGCACAATGTGGCTCTCGATCAAATTCGCCGCCGCAAGAAGGTGGTCTACCTCGACCCGACCGAGTCCCAAGATAGCATCTGCAGCGAGAACGACACACCCGACCACCAACTGATGAAACAGGAGCGCCACCAAGAACTGCACGAGGCCATATCCTCTCTATCCGACCACGAGCGCGAGGTGGTGATGCTGCGCTTCCAGGCCGACCTATCATTCAAAGAAATCGCCCTGATCACCGACTGCCCACTGGGTACGATATTGGCTCGAATGAGCCGCGCCAAACAACACCTCAAAGCTCAACTACAAGCCACTGGATAACCCTATGGACGAAGAAAAATTACTACTATACTGGAGCGGAGAACTCGACCCTGGAGAAGCCTGGGCAGTCGAGCGAGCTATCGAGCACGATGAGGCTGCCCAGCAGTATTTAGCCGAGCTGGAGGCTCTGCGGGCAAGTGTTCCTGAGCAGTCGACACCCACACCACCCATCTCCGTACTAGACGATATCCTAGCTGAGGATCTCACGGCTCGGCGACGCCTAGCTAGACAGCGGCCCAAACGCCCATCCCGATTGCCAGCATTACTAGTCGGCTCGGGCATAGCTGCCGCAGTGGCTATCGGTATCTGGCTGTCTAGCAGCGATCCCGAGCAACTGAGCACTCCCTCGATGCCATCGGTGGTCGAGATCGACGCGCCCGAGGCCACGCCTACAAAGCGTGCTCTCTCGCAGCGTCTGTTCGCCAGTGATGATCGCCGTTTTTCCACACTACGTGAGTCTCGCGATCGTCGGAATCAGTTCAAAAAGACTAAGCGAAGAACCTAAATCAATTTAACCATGAAAGTCATACCACCCTACTTGCCCCTACTAATTGCACTCCTGTTTCCTCTGTTCATCGGCCTCCCTAGCTGGGCTGAAGACGACGATGAAGACTGGGAAGATGCTGAAGAGGCCGAGTACGAACCCGATCTAAGCGCAGAGGATACGTTGATCTTTTGTCGGAGAAAGCTACCCATCGCCATCACACTAATGGAGCAAGTCCGCCAGGAAGAAGGCGAAGAAAGCTACCAAGAAGTGCTCGAGCGAGCCCAAGAAGAGGCTAACGAATACCACCTACTCCTCCATCACGACGGGCAGCAGGTAGCAGATTTATTCCTCAAAGGTATCCGACTGGCTCTCGAGATCGATCAACTGACTCACCAGTACTTCGAATCGGTCGATGATGATAAGTCTAGCACGGCAATCAAAGCCCAACTAAAATCGAAGGTGAAGGAACAACTCGAACACGAGAAGCAATCAATACTCATGGAGATCAAACTCATGACCGATGATCTCGAAGGTCTGAAAGCGGAGCTAAAAGAAATTGAGGAATCTGCCGGAGAACGAATCGAGGAAGAAATGCACTACCTACTGGAGGAAGATGAGGATGACGAGTCGGAAGACGACGATGATGAATAGTCTAAGGTAGCCGGCTGCGGAACATCTCCAATCTTTGGTAATTTATCCCTGGTGGCCGACTATCCAGTAGCCAATCGAGATCTCGTTTGGCGGCTTCGAACTGTTTCGTCTGCACCAGCACTAGGGCTCTCTGGAACCGCTGCTGAGCAGACTCAGGATCTATCGCCAACATCAAATCAAGATACCCGAGCGCTCCAGGCGGGTTCTGCAACTTATCAAGCTCGATACCGATCAGATTGCGCAACATACGCTTAGCGATATCCAGAGGCGGAGATGGTTCAAATACGGATTCATCAGCGAAGTAACCAAAACTCGCGGCAAGACGCTCTGCCTCTAGCTGAGTCAACTCCTGGCCACTGTCAAATACGTCGAGCAGCAGAAGCGGCTGATTAGGATCCTGCCGAAAACCTACTAGAAACTGTCCAGGCAAAGCCACGCCATAGATGCCAGATATATCGAGACGCCTAGCAATCTCGATGTAGAGAATGCTCAGCGTGATGGGTAAGCCCTCACGATCATCTAAGACGTGATTAATGTAGCTATTGGCGTGGTGGTAATACTCCTGTCGACTACCATGGAAACCACTTTCTCTAAATAGGAAGTCTCGCAGTTTGCGTACCGCAGCCTTGCCCTTTACATCGCCTACGTAGTCTTTGCTATCGGCTACCAGACGCTCAAACACCGAACGATAATGAGACAGGTCTAAACTTGGATCGTCGATACGAGCGATCTGCAGCGCGACCTCAAACAAATCGATATCACTCGCATCCCCTGCCCCGGCGATAGCCGCCTGAAGCTCGTCGGCGACACGTCGCTGGTGCAGTTGAGATTTGAGTTGGCGCATTTTCTCGGCCATCTCTTCGTAGGCTGCGGCCTTTTCTTCTAGATAGCCGAGCGCCTGGGCATCGCCAGTCTCGACTAGCGAGTCGAGAGATAGACTCGAATCTCCCTCGGCTAAGTAGCCATCTATTACCGTGTCGAATGCGGTGCGCATCTCATCGGTCAGCATTGGCGCCTGCAAATCACTACCCAAGCGAAACTCGCGAAACTCCGCATTTGTTTGCCGAAACTTACACAAACCAACCTTGCCGCCATTGGTGATGGCTCCGTCGTCGAGAGATAGCACTTCCACTCCATTGACATAGCCTGTGATCAGATCGCCGTCTATACGGACCCGCAGCCGGTTCCACTCGCCGGGTAAGTAGGCATCTACTGGCAATTGCTCGAGGATGTTCCAGCTATACACATCGGGCCCATCGAAACGAGTCAAGCGCAGCTGCCCACCACTTGGGTAAAATCCATAATGTCTATCTGCCCCGTCAGAACCGAATGCGATCCCCGCTGCCCCCGACTCATCATCCAGCCGCACACGTACAGCTATCTCGTAGGCTCCGTCGCTCGGGATCTTTTGCTCCGATAGACACAGCGTGCGCCCGCCGAAGCCGGAACCAGGATTACTAGCCATCAGCGTCCCGCCTCGCTGAGTCCAATCGCCATTCATGAGTATCGTCCACTGGCGCGGATCGAGAGCACCTATCGTCACCCAGCGAGACATCGCTACGGTGTTGGGTTTCTCCAATATGGCAGTCAGCTCAGCACTCGGCACAGCAAAGCCAAGGTTCGCTTGGATACGGTGTTTTAACGCCACGATCCCCATCACCTCACCATTCAGATTCACCACAGGCCCCCCACTATTGCCCTGCTCGATCGGCATCGCCAACTGAATCATCGGGATGTTCAACATCTCATCTTCATCGAGAAAATCCTCATCTAGTTTGCGAATAGCCGAGACCACTCCAGATACCACACTGAATTTAAGCCCCATCGGGGCACCAAAGCCCACGATCAATTGGCCCTGTTTTAGCTGTTTGGAGTCCCCGATCTCCAGCGCTTGGAGCTGCCTGTCTCCAGAGTCGATCTGCAGGACTGCCATGTCGATTTTAGCGTCCCAAGAATGCACCGACTGCACTCGGTAGACTTCGCCATCGGTGAACTCCACCTCCACAGGGCGCCCCTCGCCGATCACATGTAGATTGGTAGCGACCAGACGCTTCTCGGCATCGATCACGAAGCCCGAGCCCACTCCCCGCCGATCGCCATCGCGACCGATCTGACGCACAGTGACGACGGCTGGTTTCACCTGTTGAGTGAGCTGTTCGATCTGCCCAGGCTGAAAATAAGAGGGGCTGGCGCTCTTGTCCTCCGCAGATACGACGATAACGAGCAGAGCGATCAAGCAGATGGACAGAGACAGTTTCATCACAACCCTACGACCATGGCAGCAATGCAGGCCTAAAGCAAACCCACCATCAGGGCCTGACGTGGCTCATTTCCGTTGCACACCCACCGCTAAGCGATAGTTTGAACAGCTCTATGGACCCTTATGCTACACCACAGGCAGATCTGACGGCTGACAATCCCTCAGACCAGAGTGTCCTAGGCGCAGAATGCGTCAGGAAAGGCTGTATCATGTCGATTTTAGGCTTCGCAGCTTTACCAGCGGTGCAGATTATCGGTTTCAGTCTGTATGGTTCGGTCATTTTCGGCCTGCTGATTTTTATCGGTATCCCACTAGCGATCTATCTCTGCGTGCATGGCGCTATGCAGTGCAGGTGTGCGATCGTCGAGCACGACTACTATTCCAAAAAGAACTACTGGTACATCGCCAGCATGCCATTGCTCTGCCTACTAGGAGGTCCCTTTGGTGTGTTAGCTGCACTCATCAATGTCTGTTGGATCTTACCCCTATGCATCAAATACTATCGCCACCATCATCCCCGCAGCGCACAGCAGGAGACCGAGGTTTGAGATCTCCTGAAATCCCTATTAAGGTTTTGCGACTGAAGTTTTTGGGACAGGCAGATTATAATGCTTGTCTTCGTTAATTCCCTCTCGAAAAGGAGCTAGCCCGCTATGCCAAACGCATGCACGATCCAGCTTTCTACATGATAGAGGTCAAACAGCGCTTTTCTCAATGGTACAATACCCGCAACGGTCGGAAAGGC
>JAHDID010000081.1 GCA_020630975.1 Verrucomicrobiota bacterium | reverse complement strand
CCCCACTTCTTGGGATCGTAGGCCTTGTCGCCACGCTTTTCACCGATCGCACCGAATACATTAGGATCGACGATACCGCAGCCGGCGATCTCGATCCATTTGTCGGACTTACCCTTCACAGACAGCTTCAGATCTACCTCGAAGCTGGGCTCGGTGAACGGGAAAAAGTGTGGGCGGAAGCGCACGGTTGTCTTCGAGCCGAACATCTCGCGGAAGAAATACTCTAGGGTGCCCTTCAGATCAGCCAGAGTCACGCCCTCGTCGACGTAGAGCCCCTCGAGCTGGGTGAATACCGGCAGGTGAGTGGCATCGATCTCGTCGCGGCGAAAGGCACTACCGGGCGCGATGATCCGGATCGGCGGCTCGGCCTTTTCCATGGTGCGGATCTGCACCGAGGAGGTGTGGGTGCGCAGGATCTTGCCATTTTCAAAGAAGAAAGTATCGCTCTCATTCCTCGCGGGGTGATCCTCGGGCGTATTCAGCGCATCGAAGCAGTGCCACTCGGTCTCGATCTCCGGCCCCTCGGCCAGTGCGAAGCCCATACGGCGGAGGATCTGGATCGCCTCGTCCTGCACCTGGGTCAGCGGATGGAGAGCACCACTGGGCAGACCACGAGACGGCAGCGATACGTCGATGCCGTCAAACTGCTTGGCATCGCGGATATTGATCAGCTCCTGCCCCTTCGAATCGAGCGCTTCAGTGATAGCGGTGCGCACCTCGTTCAGCTTTTGGCCCACGGCTTTCTTCTGATCTTTCGGCACATCGCGCATGCCTGCTCCAGCAGCGGTCAGGCGACCTTTTTTGCCGAGAAAGGCGATGCGATTTTCCTCCAGAGCGCCCTC
This sequence comes from Verrucomicrobiota bacterium, assembly GCA_020630975.1. GTDB lineage: Bacteria > Verrucomicrobiota > Verrucomicrobiia > Verrucomicrobiales > DEV007 > Arctic95D-9. The sequence continues at coordinate 25,034 of JAHDID010000081.1, read as the reverse complement.
ATCCTGTATGGGTGAGATAGCAGCCAAAGCGTCCTGCTGGATTTGCTCAAGTTCTTCGATCATCGCGGTGAAAAAGTCTGGTAGTGAAAGTTCGTTCGGTCAGGGGTGGAAAAGAAAATAGGCGAGTCGAGACCTCTCTCAACTCGCCTTTCACATTTTCGTAGATTCGGTTTTAGTCGAATCAGATCGAACAGGGCCAACGGTTTTGGGTTGTACCCTATTCAGTTAAAATTGCACCCTATTCAATCGGGACTACACCCTATTGAATGGGGTCATATTCGAGGCTTTAGGCAGCCTTCTTGGCCTTATCTTCGAGAGCTGCTTTAGCTTTGTCAGCCAGAGCAGTGAAGGCATCGGCATCGTTCACAGCGATATCGGCTAGCACCTTGCGGTCTAGGTCGATCTGAGCAGCTTTCAGCCCCTCCATGAAACGGCTGTAAGTGATCTCGTTGTTCCGAGCAGCAGCGCTGATACGCTGGATCCAGAGACGACGGAATTGACCCTTACGCTTCTTACGATCGCGGTAGGCCCATGTCTGTGACTTGTATACAGCGTCCTTGGCGTAGCGATAAAGCTTGGAGCGCGATCCGCGGAATCCCTTAGCTTTTTTCAGCATACGCTTCCGACGCTTCCGACTGGCGGGTGCATTGGTGGCACGTGGCATTTTCTTTTCTTAGATAGGATGGATTGTTTCTCTTTTTGTTTCAGTCGACTTGCCTCATCTATCCCACTTAGGCTGACCTGTGAGGGCCTGCCAGACAGACGACTGTTGAGCCCATCTAGGGCTCGGGGTGGGTGTCACTCCACTCCCGGCGGAAAAACCGCAGCGAGACCTAGCCAAAAGGCAGATCTGCTTTGATGTTTTTCTCGTCGGAAGCTGCAACAAGAGTCGCCTGGCCTAGGCCACGACGACGCTTAGCGTTTTTACGACGCAGCAAGTGGCGTTTGCCCTGCTTACGACGCAACACGCGTCCACTGCCTGTCACCTTGAATCTCTTGGCGACGGCTTTTCTGGTTTTAGCTTTACCTCCTCTTCGAGCCATAACTCGGGGATTTTAAGTCCGAAAAACCGGTTTGCAATGGGTTTTAACAAAACTTTCCCACTCCCGCCGCGCCCCTTTTCCGAGTGCGATTCTGGAGATTGTGGCGATACTGGAGATGAGATGAGTGCCCAAGAAATCAAAGCCTACCTCACCCCTTTCGATTATTTGGAGCGGGAGCGTGCTGCGGAATCAAAATCTGACTACATCAACGGCCACATCGTCGCGAAGACGGGCGGGAACTTCCGGCACAATCGGATTTCTGGCAACATTTCCATGCGCATAGGCATGGCTCATAAGGGCCGTCCTTGCGTCGATTTCACCTCCGACATGAAGGTGCGCATCGAAAAGGCCAACCAATTCCGCTACCCCGATGCCTCGGCGCTCTGCGGCGATATCGATTTCTACGACGACACTCAGGACAGCATCACCAATCCACAATTCATCGCTGAGGTCCTCAGCCCATCCACCGAGACATTCGACCGAAAGGATAAATTCGCCATGTACCGGCTGATCGACTCTTTCACCGAGTACATGCTAGTCTCGCAGGACGTCTATTACGTAGAAGTCTTCCGCAAAGACCAAGAAGGCAAATGGGCAGGCCAATCCTACTCTTCACTGGCCGATCAGATCGAACTGACCTCTCTAGATATCACCCTCACACTGGGCGACCTTTATGAGAAGGTGGAGTTTGCAGCTGATTCCAATACCTAAGATCAAATCCCCAATAACCAACAAATTCCATCGAGAATACAGGGTCTTACAGACGAATGGCGCTAGTTTAAGCAGCAATATCGACGGCGAAGAAGTATACAGAACAACTGCCGTAGCTGAACTTCTGAAAGTTCAGACAGCAAAGCCAATCAAGCCTTTCCCAGGCCATCTGACATTTGTGAATCTCCGGTGTTCGGAAGATTTAGATCTTCCGCTACGCTCGGTCAAACCAGCTTCAGGTATAGAGTTTATCCACTATATCTCATAACTCGTGCCATTCGTCTCACAGCCCCCCCTTTTAGTTTTAGTCTTCCCTATTTTGCTCTAGCCTCTCAATTGCCTTACGGACCCTTCCTTCATACCAATCCGGAATCTGTTCTTCAGGCACTCGAGTAAACTCCCAGCGACGTTCAACCTGTGTGATAACCAATACGCCACCTTCAAATGTAACCTGATTATTTGTGTAGCTATCTTTTTTCCCACAGAAGTAAACCACCAATGTGCCGTCTGTCTCAAATTCATAGGTTGACGGTATCGCCACCCGCCGGTCGTCAGGGTCCCCCTTTTCAGCTATCACGAATTGTATCCAATACCCTGTCTCAGTGACACAAGCTAACTCTTGCCTGCCCGGATCAGTATCAGATGGCCAACCCCAATCCCCAGCAATATCACGAGAATCCATAAGCCAGCATGCTTCACACTGAAAATCCTGTCAATCCTGTCGAAAAAACACCACACTCCCGCCCTAAGACGGCGGAAACAAACACGCATCCACAATCGCTAGCACCTCATCAAAAAACTGCGCTGGTGCCTGCTCTACGAACTTCAATTTTCTCGCTCGATAATCTAGCGACTTCAGTTGCTCGCACATCACAAATCCCGTAAGTGACGAGCTAGCTGGTAACCTGGGATGCATCGGGGTGTTTCTATCGGTATTCGTGATAGGACAAAGAAATGCCATACCTGTTGTTTTGTTAAACAAGTCAGTGCTCACCACGATAGCTGGCCGCCGCCCTTTCTGCTCATGTCCAGCTTGAGGATCGAAGGTCAGCACCACCAGATCACCTTGTTTGGGAATGTAGCTCATATCTATCTACCAGACCTCTCGCCCCTGCGGCTCGCCAGACTCGATCTCCCCCGCAAAGGTCTCCGCAGTCGCCCCTTCTAGTAGGTCTTCGAGTTTATGCCGACCTCGAACTGGCCGAGTATCCTCCAACGGCTCGATGGTAATCGACCGCTCATCGTCTGAAAGCGATATGGCCAGCTCAGCCCCCAAAGAAAGACTCAATGACTCAACAATCGACTTAGGCAGCCGAATACCTTGGCTATTCCCCCATTTTTGCAGTTTAGCAGTGGTGACTTTCATTGTTTATACAATGTATATACCTCAAAGAACGCAAGCAATCAAACCGATAAAATCCCGTAAATCCTGTCGAAAAAAACATCAGCCTCGCCATGTTCACCCCTGACATGTCCGCCACCACCGATCCCGTCATCAAGATCCAGGGTGCTCGCCAGCACAACCTGAAGAACCTGAGCCTAGAGATACCGCGCAATCAGCTGGTGGTCATCACCGGGGTGTCGGGTTCGGGTAAGTCGTCGCTGGCCTTCGACACACTCTACGCCGAGGGGCAGCGGCGCTATGTGGAGAGCCTGTCGGCCTACGCTCGGCAGTTTCTCGATCAGTTGGAAAAGCCTGAGGTCGACTTTATCGAGGGGCTGACTCCGGCGATCGCTATCGAGCAGCGCAGCTCGCAGCCCAATCCGCGCTCGACCATCGCCACTGCCACCGAGATCTACGACTACCTGCGTATCCTATATGCCGCCATCGGCCGCCCGCACGACCCCAAGACTGGCACAGCCCTAGTCCGCCACACCACCGGCGACATCGTCGAGCAACTGACAGCTCACCCGGAGAAGACCCGAGTCATCATACTCGCCCCAGTGAAGACCGAGGGCGATGAGACTGTAGCCGAGCTACTCGAGCGGCTGAAAAAGCAGGGCTATCTGCGAGTGCGAGTCGATGGCGAGATGGCCGAGATCGATGAGCTGGAGAAAGAACCGGCGAAGAAAGCCAAGCTGGAAGTGGTGGTCGACCGTATCGTCATCCGCGACGACATCCGCAGCCGTCTGGCCGACTCGCTCGAGACCGCCCAGCGTCTGTCCCCCACCCTGATCTCTGCCCTCGTCCAGGAGCCTGGTCAGGATGACTACGAGCCGCACGATTTCACCACCGTCTACACTAATCCCGAGACCGGCTACACCCTGGGCAATATCACACCCAAACACTTCTCCTTTAATAGTCACCTCGGAGCCTGCCGCAGCTGTCAGGGCCTGGGCTCCACTCTGCTGCCAGATCCCGAGCTGATCGTGCCCGATCCGGAGAAAACCATCAACGAAGGCGCGGTAAAGACCTGGTGGTCGGGGTCGAAAAAGCGCAAAGGCTTTCACCAGCGCGCCATCGCCGATCTCGCAGCCGCCCACAGCCAGAGTCTCGACCAGCCGATCTCGCAGCTCACCCAGGATTTCAAAAAAGCCCTGCTCTACGGCGACGACACATTCGAAGGCCTCTGCACCCAGGCCGTGCGACTACTCGACCAGACCAAAAGCGAGGTGACCAAGCGCAATGTGCGCCGCTACATGTCACCCAAACCCTGCAAAGCCTGCCAGGGCAAACGACTGAAAGACGAGATCCTCGCCGTGACGCTCGACCACGCCGACACCCCGCTCAGCATCGAGGGCTTCACCCGCCTGAGCATCGGCGATGCCCTGCAGTGGCTCGACGGCACCATCCTCACCGACCAGCAGCAGACCTATGCCACCGAGGTACTCGCCGAAGTGCGCAAGCGACTGTCCTTTCTAGTAGAGGTAGGCCTGAGCTACCTGTCGCTCGACCGCGCCAGCGGCACTCTCTCTGGCGGCGAGAGCCAGCGCATACGCCTAGCCACCCAGCTCGGCGCTGGACTGGCCGGTGTGCTCTATGTACTCGATGAGCCCAGCATCGGCCTACACCAGAGCGATAATGAAAAGCTGATCGCCACGCTGAAAAACCTGCGCGACGCGGGCAATACCGTGATCATCGTCGAGCACGATGAGGACACCATGCGCGCCGCCGATCACCTGATCGACATCGGCCCAGGCGCCGGCGAGACCGGCGGCCAGCTGCTCGCCCAGGGCACTCCGGCAGAGGTCGAGGCCCACAGCGGCTCGATCACCGGAGCCTACCTATCGGGCACCAAGAAGATCGCTCCACCCAGCCAGCGCCCGATCAAAGCCGACACCCGCAAGCTATCGATACGCGGTGCCCGCGAGCACAATCTACAGAATGTCGACGTCGACTTCCCGCTGGGCAATCTGATCTGCGTGACCGGCCTATCCGGCAGCGGCAAGTCGACCCTCATCGACAAAATCCTGCGCCGCGCGCTATTTCGCCACTTTCATCAAAACAAAGACAAACCCGGCGAGCACGATAGTATCGAGGGCCTAGAGCACATCGACAAAGCCATCGTGATCGACCAGACGCCGATCGGAAAATCACCCCGGTCAAATCCCGCCACCTACACCAATGTCTTTGGCCCGATCCGCGAACTATTCACCCAGCTCCCCGCCTCGCGAGCACGCGGCTATGGCGCGGGTAGATTTAGCTTCAATGTATCTGGCGGACGCTGCGAGGCCTGTCAGGGCGATGGCTCGACCAAAATCGACATGCACTTTCTCAGCGATGTCTACGTGACCTGCGAAGCCTGCAATGGCAAGCGCTACAACCGCGAGACCCTAGACATCACCTACCGCGGCAAAAGTATAGCCGACGTGCTGGAGATGACTGCCGAGGAGGCCCTGGGCTTTTTCCAAAAGATACCCGCCATCTCTCAGCGCCTACGCGCCCTGCGCGACGTCGGCCTAGGCTACATACGCCTCGGCCAGTCGGCCACCACCCTATCTGGCGGCGAGGCCCAGAGGATCAAGCTAGCCACCGAGCTAGGCAAATCCGCCACCGGCAAGACCGTCTACCTACTCGACGAGCCGACTACCGGCCTACACTTCGCCGATATCGATACCCTGCTAGAAGTATTCTACCGCCTCCGCGACAGCGGCAATACCCTGATCGTGATCGAGCACAATCTCGACGTGATCCGCTGCGCCGACTGGCTGATCGATCTAGGCCCCGGCGGTGGATCCAATGGTGGAAAAGTAGTCGCAGAAGGCACACCCGACGAGGTAAAAGCAAATCCCAACTCGGTGACGGGGCGATATCTGTAGATTCGACTTTAGTCGAAATCATCAACCCAAAAGCACGCTTCCAACGGATTCGACTAAAGTCGAATCTACAACACCTTCACCATTCGATAGTGCGGTATCGTTACCTCGATAAACCGCTCGCCATCGACCAGCTCATACCCATAGGCGAGATAAAACTCTAACGCCACCTCACGGACATTTGCCACGATCTCCACCACACCCAACCGCCTAGCCACCACCTCTGCCTCTGCTAATAAAAAAGCTCCGACCCCCTGCCGCTGCAAGGCGGGGTCCACGGCGACCTGGCGCATCTTTACCTGCCCAGCAGCACAATTTTTCTGAGTCAAAATCAAACCGCCTACAATCGCTCTACCATCGCTTGCGCGAGCGACGAGATGTACATCATCCGCCTCGGCAGCGAGATCCTCCTCACTCAGACTCAACCCCAGCGGCTCTCGCAAGACTTTAGTACGCAAAGAGACCCATTCGGCGAAATCGCTTCCGCCAAATGAGATCTCTTCAACAACAAGATTACTATTACTACTCAAGGAGAAAACTAATTCACCAGTTCGACTTTCCCAAGCGAGGCTCGGTTATTTGCGGATTTGGCTTCTTCAGCATTCTTCTCAAATTCTTTATTGGTCACGAGACTTCCTTTATTCTCCTCGCGGATCCTAGCCCCTTCCTCATCAAACAGGAATGGTAAAAAAGCATATCGTTTCCCTTTAGTGACTGGGGTGGCCTCATGCAGTAGCGAGCAGGCAAATATCACAGCTCCACCAGTAGGCGCTTTGTAGGTGTAATTCCCAAACTCAGGGAACCTGAGTTCTCCACCTTCGAATTCCTCAGCGTTCAAATTCATCGAACACGCAAACTTACGATGAGCGGTAGCCGGGGTGGTATTATCGCGATGCGGATTGAAGTGACCATTCGACTCCGCCTCATAGAGACCGATCCAGTAGCGCTCGATCTGAGTCACCTTAAACATCAGAGCGCGCTCGATCTGAGGCATCAGCCGTGTCGTCATCTTCTGGTGCATGAGCTGGCGGACAGCTGGATCCTCGATGTCATAGTCCATCCGCTTCTTATACTTGTGATCGATCACCCCTACGGTCCGACCATCTTTCACGGTCATATATCCCGAGTCCTTACCGCCGTCGGCATCGAACATACCGATCAACTCTCGGCAAAATTCTGGCTCAAACACATTCGGCACCACCAAAACCGGAGCCTGTATATTCCCAGGAACTCTCTCCGACTGCCAAGGCAGCGGGTATATAAAGTCACAGATCTCAGAGACATGCGCTTCTGGATCCTCGGTCTCGATCACCTTCATCACCTGCAGCCGCGGGCTCAGGATGTAAGTGACTAGCCGGAAATGCATCGGCGACTCATCATGATCGAGTATACCGATCTGTCGAGACACACTGCCCTCGTGATCCCAGAAAAAACGAATACCAGGAGGATTATTGCGCACTCGCTTGGTCGCTTCGTCCTCAGGATCATTCGAGATCCCGAAAAACATACACTTATCATCATCGAAGAACCTGCGGTTCTTATTGATGGCTTTTAAAAAATCTAAACCCCGGGGATCTCCTGCAGACACAAACCGGGAGAGTACGATGTATCGGCTAGCTATTGTATTGAATGTAAATTTCTCGTTTTGGGGACTTCGAGAAACAAACTCGGGAAGGGGATCCCCGATAGTTGAGAGGTTTGGCATGTCGCAAGCTTACTTCGGGTATAAAATTTTGTCTAATAATTATTTAACTTTTCTTAAATAATCACAAAATACCGCCTTATTTCACAAATTTATACCTAGAACACTAAAAAATACTTAACATATACCAAATAACTGACATACTTCTCATCTCCCTTTAAACCCACCAAAACCAAATGCCTCAGCAATCATTACTGCTTAATAAAATTGAGAATATTCTCAATTCCGATAAGATGAGCGATACTGCGAAGTCGTACTCGATGCTCAGAGTACTCGCCAAACACCGCTCTAAAGGACTCGCCAACCAATTGCTAAAAGATGATCAACGGGAAGTCAGAAGTGGTCCTTTTAAAGGCATGAAAGGACCGCTAGAGATCGCCGAAGGCTGTTTCGCACCGAAAATTCTGGGGACCTACGAGCAGGATATCCACCCCATCCTCACCAATCTAGAGAGACGCGCCTACGATGTCATTATCAATCCAGGCTGCGCAGAAGGCTACTTCACCGTCGGCCTGGCACGCCTCTTCCCTGCAGCACAGGTCTACGCCTATGATCTCAATCCCAAAGCCAGAAGCGCCTGCCAGCGTCTAGCTGAAGAAAATGAGGTCTTGGCCCAAATCATTATCGGCGAAGAGTTCACCCCAGAGCTGTTTCAGGACTTTGCAGGTAAAAAATGCCTAGTCTTTTGTGATATCGAGGGAGCCGAAGTCGAACTACTCGACCCATCGAAAGCTCCGGCACTGAACACCATGGATATCATGGTAGAGACCCATGATGTATTTGTAAAAAACTGCCACCAAACCATCAGTGAGCGACTTGCCTCTTCCCACAAGCTAATCGAAATCTCGACAGGAGCTCGAAACCCCGGCGACTTCGACGAACTAGACGATCTCGAGCACCTCGACCAGCTGCTTGCCACATGGGAGTGGCGACTCAATGGCAATGCTTGGATCTGGGCAGAAAGCCGTACATTCCCATCTACCGCCGTGAGTCGATCGGCACAGCACATGCCGCCTAGGCAGATGGACAGCCCGTCCACCACGCAGACTGCAGCTATCGCATTTATGTCCGATGGCTATCGGTCCGAATCAGACAAGCTTATGGGACGTCACGCCGCAGGCGAAGGATTCCTTGAGGGCTTTTTCAGACACCAGAGCTCCACAGACTTATACTGCTACGCCGGCAGTCAAAAAGAGGCCGATGAGTTTCAGCAATGGGCCACCGAGATCAACCCTGAGAAAAACACCTCCTGGATCCAGCCACAGAACCATCAGCAACTTTCCCGACCAGGCTGCCTCTACCTACCAGCCTCCGGCATCAATGACCAGGCTTGGCATCGCCACCGCCACGGCGAAAGCAGAGACTACAGCATCTGCGGAGTCACCCACACGACTATATCCGATCGCACCCTGCACAACTTTGCTGACCTTTTTGTCGCTCCCGTGCAGCACTGGGATGCCGTCATCTGTACCTCGCGCTGTGTCAGAGAGAGCGTGCAGCACATCTTCGACGCGCAGGACGATTACCTATCCGAAAGATTCGGCAAAGGCAAACGCACCCTACCCCAACTCCCTATCATACCACTCGGAGTGGACTCCCAAAAATTTCAGCACAATCCAAAAGCACGTGCAGAATGGCGTAAGCAACTGAATATAGGCGAAGACGATGTCGCCTTTTTATTCGTCGGTAGGCTCAGTTTTCATGCCAAAGCCAATCCGTGGCCGATGTTTGTCGCCCTACAGCGAGCCGCCGAGCAGTGTCCTGGTAAAAAGCTACACCTCATCCTCTCCGGCTGGTTTTCCAACGAACATATCGAGAGAAGCTTCGCTCGTGCGGCAGCCGCGACTTGCCCATCGGTGACTTACCACGTAGTCGATGGCCGGGATGCTGATACCAGATGGGATATCTGGAGTGCGACCGATGTGTTTTGCTCGCTGGCCGACAATTACCAAGAGACCTTCGGACTAGTCCCAGTGGAAGCCATGGCTGCAGGTCTGCCTGTGGTCATCTCGGATTGGGATGGGTATAAAGATACGGTCACACACGGAGAGCACGGCTTTCGTATCCATTCCCTCGCAGCCAACCCCGGAGCAGGCGAGGCATACATGGATCAGTTCGCCACAGGCCAGGCTCGCTACGATATCTTTTGTGGTGTCACCAGCCAATTAGTAAATATCGATATCCACGCCACCACAGAAGCTTTTACCACTCTCATCAAAAATCCCGATCTGAGAACCAAGATGGGACAGGCAGGGCAGGCTCATGCCATGAGCCACTTCGACTGGCAGGCCATCATCCCCCAATACGAAGCAATGTGGAGCGATCTGCAGTCTATCAGAGCCGGTTCATCTGTGCCCCCATCGACATCTATCACTCACCCATGGCCTAGCTGCGGCAAATCGTATTCTCCTCCGACCCATCGCAGACAGGCGAGCCGTATCGATACCAGCGATCTGCTCTCGTGCTACGCGAGTCGATGCCTAGAGCCCTATCACCGAGTCCATCTAGAGAAGACGCCTCCTACCGACTATCAGCAGATCCTTAGCCACGGCTTTATCACCTACTGCTCCGAGCTACTCCCCGAGCAAAGCTTGATCGATGCCACCTACCAATTCATCAGCGATCATCCCTCTGCATCCGTAGCAGAGATCTATACCCACTTCCCTACTGATCAAAAACTTGATGTGGAAAGAAGCCTCATGCTGTTGGCGAAGTATGGCATCTGTCGCATCGATCACTTGAAGAAGGTCGCCATCTTTATCGACAAAGATGCCACAAATGGCTCGTTTGCCCATCAGATCGCTTCCAGCGTCGGTGGCGACCCCGCCTTTGATGTAGCAGTCTATTGCGAGACCTCAGACCTATCACTACCTAGCTCGATCTCCCACATCACCACGCCAGTCTATCCTGAGATGGCTGAGCAACTATCCGGCTACTACGACCTAATCATCGACGCTCCTGACTGGCTGCAGTGTGGAGAGCACTGCCTGCAGCTCCCCATGAGCGACATCCTCTCTCACACCTCTACAGCCATACCTGCATCACCCGGCTATCACAGCTACCTCGCTCACCTTTACCGAGACAGCCAGCTAGCCAACCATATCGACCGCATCCTGCACGACCACGCCTGCGCAAGAACGACCTGACAATCAATAATTTAAGATTTGTTAAATATCTTGATCTCTTAATGATTTTTGCTTAGATGGAAGGATGCAACCCCTGCGTCTCCTACTACCCGTCGCACTTTGTATCTTTCTAGCTAGCTGCCAGACGACCGACTTCGAACTGCCAGACCTATCGGAATGGGCGAAAGAACTCTCCAAGACGGAAACCAAACCTAAGTCAAAGCCTAGGCCAAAACCAAAGACCTCGACCAAGCCATCACCCTTTGGTGGCAAAGTCATCAAAGGGGTACGCAGCACGGCCTACTGTCACCTAGAGAACGAACCCGGTGCCCCTTGGATGAAAAATGCCATCGGCACCAATCTCCGCTACGGCACGATCCGTAGCGCTGCAGCAGACTGGTCGCGCTACCCATTAGGCACCCAGTTTCGCATCGTCGGCCAGCCACACCTCTACGAGATAGACGACTACGGCAGCGCACTAGTCGGCACAGGGACTATCGATTTCTACAAACCCACCCTAGAGGCCATGAATGCCTGGGGACTCCGGTACGTCGATATACAGATTGTCAAATGGGGCAGCTACGAGCGTAGCCTGAGCTACCTGCAATCGGGTAAATACTGGCACACCCGCCAGATGCGCGATACTATTCGAAAAAAGCTCGGCCGCTAGTGCCCTGCAGCGAGTAGTCGACTCTCCATCTCATAGAGATCGGTACACCTATCATGAAAGCTACCTATACTAGGGATTCCTATGGTATAGATAGTATAGGCCATCGCATTCATCTGCTCTTCGGCGAATTGCTGCCCCTCATCGAAACCACCCCCTGCAGCCTCATACAAGGTTTTTCTAAACTCACTCGCATGTATGGCCATACCTAACCCTAGAGGCTCTATCTTTTCCCTTTTGATCAGCTTTGAGAAGTGCTCAAAGCGCATCCTCTCAACACGACGCTTCAAGTGCAGCTCTACCGCATTACCATCGCTTTGGCTGTCTATCAAACGATGGTATTCCCCTGCCAAAACTTGAGTCGCCCAGTCCCCTGCAATTCGATGCTTCTCTAGATCAAAACCGTCCCTTATATCCGCAAACTCAGGCCGACTTAGATTTTCTACTAAATTTCGCCGCAGCGCCGTGGAGATAAGGCCACCAACTAGGTTCGGCTTCAGCTCGAATAACCTCAATAAAGAATAAAAACGAGACAAGGCAGCCCTTGCACCCTGTTTACTCCCCCTTTGGCATTGCCCGATCACATCGATATGCGCTAATCGGCAATAATCCGACAAATCAGCCGAACCTAGCCCCAAAATATCAAACTCGATCTCGTCGACTTGTTCGCCTACCATCTCTAGACGGCTGCGATAGTTAGACAATACCTCATCCACCGCCTCACCCTGCCGGACCAGTCGATAGACTTCCCTGATTTCGACTGACTCTTGATCAGTTAGACCCCATGCCTCTGGCCACACCTCTAGAAGTCGCCGCTCTGCAGTATCGGCAACAGGCAATCGTAGCTCACCAGGATCCACAGCTATTGGCGCCGCCGATGCTAGATAGGCTTCATAGCCGTGGAGAAATGCGTCATCGCCATTTTGCTTAGGCCGGATGGCACTAGGCGCAAAGCCAGCTACCAGCTCATCCTCCGGCCTTGCAGAGAATTGATCGTGAAAAATCGCCAACCCTCTCACCATGGTGGCCGATCCTAGCTGCCACTCCCCAGTCGCAAAATACCCATCCGACAGCAATCCCATCAGCCGCCCCCTCTGCGCCTTCGGCACCAGTCTATGCTCACAGAGCTGCAACAATCGCTCACGGCTCTCGACGACCAACTCAAAGTCCTGCCCCTCCCACACACTACGCTCGAGCATTCTGATCCAAGTCTCTAGAGCAACAAAAGCCCCAACAGCGACCGCCACCATAGCCGCCGCAACAAACCGAAATCCAGATCTCATCCGCATCCGTTAAGATAGCCTTAATTATGGTTTTTATAAACATCAAACCATGCGAAGACTTCCGACCAAGGAGCGGCGCGTTTTCAACCGCCGGGCTACCTGAGCCATCATCCCATGCCACCTATCTTTAGAAGATTGAAAGAGCGCCAACAACCTTACGTACCCTCGCACCATGATTCGGCTCATCCAGCTCGCCACTCTCAGCGCCCTAGCCATCTGCTGCATGGTCCTAGCGATTCTATCCCGAGATCCTCTCATCTACAGTCGGCAAAGCTGGGCGTTGCTAGCATTGGCTATCGCCATCCTTTTCACCATAGCCCTAGCACTCAGACGACAATGGATCTGGGCAGCCTGCTTTCTCCTCTGCGCAGGCATCAGCCTCAACAACGAGTGGCAATACCAGCGCCAGAAAGCTCGCGTCCTAGCCACCAGTCCAGATCAGCTCCGCCCACTCGGTCAGCGCCTCATCGTCGGCTACCGCGACCCACAGATGATCGAGGCTCTAGTCGAGAGACAAGCTATAGGCGGCGTATTCATCACAGCAAAAAATGTCAGAGACCATTCCCCAAAAGAATTTCGCCAATGGATCGACCACCTGCAGTCTATCCAAGCTTCTAATCACTTACCCCCTCTTTGGATAGCCTGCGACCAAGAGGGCGGGCCTGTCGACCGATTATCCCCACCACTACCCAAAGGCCCGGCTTTATCCTCCTTCATCAATACTGACGGACACTACGATGCCGCCACCATCAATGACTGGGGCCATACCCAAGCGCAGCAGCTCCGCTCCCTCGGAGTGAACATGAACTTCAGCCCCGTCGTCGACGTCCCACCACCGGACTCCGGCTCCACCACTTCCAATCCGCTCGATCGCCTCAGCCAGATCAGTACCCGCGCCATCTCTGCAGATCCCATGCTCGTGGGCGAGGTCGCCGCCCACTACTCCCTCGGCCTGCGCACTGGTGCTGTCCTCCCCGTCGCCAAACATTTCCCCGGCCTAGGTAAAGTCGATACCGACACCCATCAATTCCCCGCTCACCTAGACACCTCGCTAGCAGAATGGCAAAAATCAGATGCCCTGCCATTCGCCATGCTGGGCCAGCTAGGCGAGCACGCCCCAGCCGTAATGATCGCTCACGCCAACTTCGACGCCATTGATGCCGACACCCCCTCCTCCGTCTCACAGCCCGTCATCGCCCTAGCCAGAGAGATCCTCGGCCCAGACGCCAGACTCATCACCGACGACATCAACATGGTCCCCACCTACTACCGCAAAGGCGGCCCCGGCAAATCCACCCAAGACGCCCTCGCCGCCGGAGCCGACTGGGTGCTCATCTCCTACATGGGCGAGACCTACTACCAGGTCATGGATTACTTGCTATCACACAGCATAAAGTAAACAAAGCGCCGGACAGGGTGGCCACGGTCCTAGCTGATCACGACATAAACACTATCGTGATCGGAGCAATAGCGATGGCTGGCTACAATTACTTGAGATTCACCGAAGATATCGATCTAGATCAAATTCGATCACCTTGTAAAAAATGCAGCCTTCGTGGTCTCGAAAAAATTGCGGTCGAGCACCCAAAGTCCACAAGACCTCAACCTACGAGAGAAAGAATCCTGTAAATCTTGTTAATCCTGTCTAAAAACACCAAGGCCCATCTGAAACGATCCCTCAGCCTTCGCCATTTTTCACAGATTGACTCAGATGAGGCACAGATTTCACAGATTCTCCTAAACCGTTGCAGCCACCCACAACCCTTGAGCATTCTCTCATGTGGGTCATACCTCCCCAGGCTGCGAGCAAGATCCTGTTCAATCCTGTCTAAAAACACCAGAACCACTCCCCACCTCCATTAGCCCTCCTAATCCCAGCCCAAATTACGCGAAAATGGCTTTGATTGTCGCTCGCGCCCCCTTTACCGATATAGGGGTATAGCCCCGTCTCTACCGGCAATAGACCATGAAGTTGAAGCATCTCTCACTGTTCACCGCATATCTCGCCCTGCTCTCCAGCCCGCTCTGGGTCGCGGCAGAAGATGTGCACAAAGGCAACTGGATCTCCTGGCGAGGACCACTGCAGACTGGCGTCTCTCTGGAGACCTACGCAGGCTCTGGCGAGCTCGATCCCGAGCCGGTCTGGACCGACGATATCCGCGGACGTGGCACCGCCGTCGTCTACAATGACCGCCTCTACACCTGGGGCTATCGCGGCAAGGGACCCGACCTCGAGGAGGTCATCCAGGCGCGCGATGAAAAGACCGGCGATGTCCTCTGGGAGGCAGTCGAGCAGGATATCTACTCCGATACCATCTACGATCGCTACTCCATCGGTGCACCCGCCATCGACCCTGCTACGGAGAATGTCTTTGTCGCCACCACCTTTGGCATCGTCACCTGCTACTCAAAGGATGGCGAGCAGCAGTGGCAGCACTGCATGACTGAGCGCTTTGGCCGCCTGACTTTCCCCAATGGCCGCGCTGGCGCACCCGTCATCGATGGCGATATCCTCATCATCCGTGGTGTCACCTCCTACTGGGGTGCCGATGGCCCAGCCCGCGATCGCTTCTTTGGTTTCGATAAAAATACCGGCGAGTTACTCTGGTCGTCCACACCAGGTGTGGGCCCGCCATTCCTGCGCGATAGCTCGATGAGCACTCCCTACGTGGAGACTCGCGACGGCAAGCGCGTCTTCTACGCTGGCACTGGCTGCGGCAATATTGTCTGTGTGAATGTCAACGACGGCACCCCGCTCTGGCGCTACCAGATCTCCAAGGGCGGTGTGAATAGCTCCCCAGTCATCCACGGCGACAACCTAGTCTGCATCCACGGCAAGGAAAACCTAGACACCACCGAGATCGGTCGTGCCTTTGCCATCGCTCTACCAGCCGACTACGACAATACCGGCGGCGAGATCGATCCCGCCCTCAAAGGCGCACCACGCCTGCCTGCCGACGTCGAGCAGTGGCGCAATCGCCTGGAGATGTTTACCAGCTCGCCCACCCTAGTCGGTGACAAAGTCTATCAACTCACCAAGACCGGCACCCTCTACTGCCTCAGCGCCACCAGCGGCGAGACGCTCTGGGAGCTAAAGCTGGCCAACGAGCAACTACACGCCTCGCCCACCTATGCCGATGGCAAACTCTACGTGCCCCTCTTCCCCGGTGAGTTCTTCGTGATCGATGTCTCCGGCGACGAGGGCAAAGTGCTGCAAAAGATCCATCTCGATGGCAACTGCATCGGCTCGCCAGCCATCTGCAATGGTCGCGTCTACGTGCACACCACCGAGAAGCTCTACGCCTTTCAGATCAAAAACGAGGGCATCACCTATGGCGAGGCACCTGCGCCCGTCTACCCCGAGGCCGGTCCTGCTACCAAGCTGACTGCCGTGCCAGCCGATGTGCTGCTCAAGTCCGGCGACTCGCAGATCGTGAAGATCCGCCAGACCGATGCAAACGGTATCCCAGTAGGCGATGCCGAGGAGGTCAGCTTCGCCAAATTCATCCCACCCACCGCCAAGGTAAAAGCCGAGATGGACGCCGCTTTCGACGGCAACACCATTGCCGCAGCTACCGATGCCAAACTCTCTGCTGGCGCGTGGAAAGCCACCTCTGGCGACCTATCCGGCATCGTCCGTGGCCGAGTGATCTCAAATCTGCCTTACAACGAAGACTTCGAGAGCTTCGAGCTGACTGGCGAGGGCAAAGAAGGCCCATTCGCCTACCCGCCACTGCCCTGGATCGGCGCCCGCCTGAAGTGGGAAGTCCGCGAGCTAGATGGCAATAAGGTACTGGCTAAGACACTCGACCGTGTGCTCTTCCAGCGCTCGCTGTCCTTCATCGGCGATCCCGAGCTGAGCAGCTACACCCTACAGGCCGATATGATGACCGATGGCAACCGCCGCGTGAAGTCAGTGATGGGCCTGATCAACCAGCGCTACATCATCGCCCTGATAGGCAATGCCAACAAGCTAGAGATCAGCTCCAACCACGAGCGCGTCAAAGTAGCCGTGCCATTCCCGATCTCTGCCAAGAAGTGGTACACCCTGAAAACACAAGTCACCACCAACGAAGACGGCTCCGGCACCGTGCAAGCCAAAGCCTGGGTAAAAGGCGAGCCCGAGCCAGAAGCCTGGACCATCGAGTTTGATCACAAAAATGTACACAAGAAAGGCGCACCAGGTCTGTTTGGCTTCTCGCCACAGAGCCAAAAGAGCGTCTTTGTCGACAATATCGCCATCACACAAAACTAACCCATCAACCTAGCGGAGCCTCTCGAAAATCTGTGCAATCTGTGTCCCATCAGAGTAAATCTGTGAAAGACAACACAGCGATGGCATTGATCCCTGTCACAGATTTTCGCAGATTCGCTCGGATGACACAGATTTCTTTTTAGCCGGACACACCACCACCACCTTTATGAAAACCACACTACTCACCACCAGCTGCCTAGCCCTGCTAGCAGCGCTACTACTGTCGAGCTGCCAGGAGCAGGTAGACGATGCCGGTGCTGCTATAGAAAAGGCAGCAGACGCCACTGCTGAAAAAACTAAGGAAGCTGTAGAAGCGACCAAGGAAGCCACTGGCAACGCCGTCGAGGCCACCAAGGAAAAGACCGCTGAAGCCGCTGCTGCGACAGCCGAAAAAGCCACTGACCTCAAGGACGCCGCTGCCGAAAAGACCAAGGAAGCTGTAGAAGCAACCAAGGAAGCCACTGGCAACGCCGTGGAGGCCACCAAAGACGCCGCCAGCAATGTAGCCGAAGCCACCAAGGAAAAGACTGCCGCAGCCGCCGCTGCCACAGCCGAAAAAGCCACTAACCTCAAGGACGCTGCTGCCGAAAAGACCAAGGAAGCTGTAGAAGCAACCAAGGAAGCCACTAGCAATGCCGTAGAGGCCACTAAGGAAAAAGCTGCTGACGCCGCAGCCGCTACCAAAGACGCCACTGCCAAAGCGGCTGAAAAAGCCAAAGACAGCGCCGCCAAAGTCATGGCCGACACCAAGGCCAATACCGACGAGTCCTCTGAGAAACTCAAAGATGCGGCCAGCAAGCTAGCCTCCAGCATCACCGGCACCACCGAGTGGGCGCAGTGGGGCCGCGATGGCTCGAATAACATGGTCGCCAATGCGAAAAACATCCCATCGGACTTCACCGGTGGCGAGGTAGATGGCGATGGCAATGTCGTCGGTGCCAAGCACGCCAAATGGGTAGTAAAGATGGGCTCACAGGCCTACGGCACCACCACCGTCAAAGACGGTCGCGTCTTTCTCGGCACCAACAATGAGGAGCCACGCATCGAGTCGATCAAAGGCGACAAAGGTATCGTGATGTGTCTCGATGAAGAGACCGGCGACCTCCAGTGGCAGCTAGCCGTGCCCAAGCTCGGCGCAGGCAAAGTCTCCGACTGGGAGTTCCTAGGTATCTGCTCCTCCATCGCCATCGAGGGCAAGTATGGCTACGTCGTCACCAATCGCGGCGAGATCCTCTGTCTCGATGTCTACGGCATGAGCGATGGCAATGATGGCCCTTTCACCGACGAGGCAAAATACGCCAACGGCGGTCTAGAGAAACTCGCCGAATCCGATGCCGCCACCCTCGCTGCCAACGAGGCCGACATCGTCTGGGGCTACGACATCCGCTCCGAGCTAGGTGCCTTCCCGCACAACATCACATCCAGCTCCGTGGTGCTCACCAAAGATCACATCTACGCCTCCACATCGAATGGTGTCGACTGGTCACACATCAATATCCCAGCGCCCAACTCACCAAGCCTCATCGCTCTCGATAAAAAGACCGGCGAGCTAGCTGGCGAGGAGCTCAGCGGCATCTCCGAGCGCGTCATGCACTGCAACTGGTCCTCACCAGCCGCGGGCAAGATCAACGGCGTAGACACCGTGGTATTCGGCGCAGGCGATGGCTGGACCTACGGCTACCAGACTGGTGCATTCGAGGAAGACGAAGAGGGCTTCATGATCATGAAAGAGCTGTGGAAAGTCGACTGCTGTCCACAGGAGTACCGCTTCAAAGACGGCGAGCCGATCAAATACGCCACCTACCCTGGCCCTAGCGAGATCATCAGCTCCCCCGTCATCTACAATGACAAAGTCTACGCCGCCATCGGCCAAGACCCCGAGCACGGCGAGGGTGTCGGTGCACTCACCTGCATCGACCCGAGCAAAGGCAACGGCGAGGACGCTATCGTCTGGCAGTTCAAAGGCGTAGGCCGCACCATCTCCACTCCATCTGTGGCCGATGGCATCTGCTACCTAGCCGACTACTCCGGTCGCCTCTACGCTGTCGATGCTGAGAATGGCGAGCTACTCTGGGAGCACGACACCTTCTCCCACATCTGGGGCTCCACCCTAGTCGCCGATGGCAAAGTCTTCCTCGGCAACGAGGACGGCGAGCTAGTCGTCCTCAAGCACGGCCGTGAGAAAGAAGAGATCGATACCATCAGCTACCCAGCCCCCATCTACGGCTCCCCAGTCGTCGCCAACGGCGTGCTCTACGTGATGACTCAGACTCACCTCTACGCCTACGCCGCCGAATAAACGCCAAATTCAATAGGGTACAATTTTGACTCAATAGGGTACAATCCCCGTAGAGGCGGCTTTCCAGCCGCCTCGCCGTCCCCTCCTCGAATAATTAGCCAAGCCCACTCCCAACAAAGAACCACCAACCAAACGACAACGAACAAACTATGAAAAAAGCCATCATCGTCGCCGTGTTCATCGCTCTAGCCGTGCTACACCAAGACTTCTGGAACTGGGACAACGACAATTTCGTCTTCGGTTGGCTCCCCGTAGGCCTAGCCTACCACGCCGGCTTCTCCATAGTCGCCGCCATCTTCTGGGCACTGGTAGTGAAATTCGCCTGGCCCACAAAGCTCGAGAAGTGGGCCAACGAAGAAGAAGGCAAGATCACGACACCGTAGACACTCAGAGGGCGACTTGAAGAGTTTTTAGGGGAGCCTGCCTAGAGGAAGGCAGCCAAGAGCATGTTCAGCGCAAGATGAAGGATCAGACTCCTAGTCAGCCCTCGGTTCCACGTAGAACACCACCACCACTACCTAAGCCGGTCACCCCGTCAGTAATTACTACAATAGTCGCATCCGTAGTGCTGTGGCTATTTGTCCCGCTTTTTGCAGGACTTTTCGTCAAGCCCCACCCTGATGGAGCAGCTTCAGGTGTTTCTACCTTTTTAGAACTACATCCGTTTGTGGTTACCACTGCAATGTGCGTCATCACCATCATTAGCTATGTGCATTTGTTCCGCCTAGCCAAGAGATACACTAAGCCGCGTTGGTATTTGCCTATCATCATGATTTTCGTCAGCATCGTTGTGTGGTTTGGCACCATTTTACTCACTGTACGACTGATTCCCCGACCTACCCCACCGAATACGACAGCCCCAGAGCTAATAGGAAGCTATTGGTTTGGAGTGTGTCTACTCTCCACAATCGCCTTTATCATATGTCTGTGTGCCATCCCTAAACGGACATCATACTAGGATGCGTCCCCACCTATTTGTTTTTATTGCCACTAATCCCGCCAACTCAAGCCTTTAACACTCGCCCAAAACTTTTACTATCCACCTCCCCCATTTACCAAAACAAAGTTTTCCGTCACCCTATTCTTCGTAGCCATTTTGTCCTTCTCATTCCTCCCACCCTATAGCCAAGACGAAGCACCGCAAAAAGAGGTATTCCCATCGAGATGAAGAAGCCCAAATCGCTTATGCATACCAGCTTTTCACGATCACGCTGTATGATATCAGGAAGAAACAGTACAATAGTTAATTCTAACCTCCTGGCACAGAAAAAAGCCTAGTCACTGCAGTCGCAAGCATCGAGGAACAACAACACATAATAGCCGGCTTCAAAGCGCCAATTGATTATGATATTCTATTCATAACCGATAGCGAAAGGCAGCGTATCTGCGGCACAAGTAGCCCTGCCAGAACAATAGAGGAACAAGCAAAACTCCCCGGTGACATCAAAAAGCTACAGATCATTGTAACAGCGACTTATCAACACACCAAGCCATCGAAGTCAACCTAGGCACTCACGATATCCTCGATATCGATGCGGAGCTTAAAAAGTTTGCGTCAAAAGCCAAATCAACCAACTGAGCCAGAGCCCAAGTCCGACAGACCCTTGGGCATCCATACAAACAGTCCTACCCACCTGTCTTAATTTACTTATCCCCATCTACTACTTGACCGAGTTCGGATGGCTCCGGCCCAGCTTGCTCGGCAGCTAAAGGCAGCCGCCCCTTGGGCTGGCCTAGCGAGTCTTATTTGATTTGATTTTGAGGCCATTCAAGCCGGTGGATTTTGGTGATGAAGTTTTACGGGGTCCCTTACGCACTTATTATCTGTTTAGTATGCTTATTTCCCGCCTGCGATCGGCCCAAAGAAGCTACCAACGAATCGAGGCCGAAGACGGCAAAGCTAGAAAAAGGTGCCGATCCAGCAAAATCCATCGATCTGGGCGAGGAGGCATTCGAAGCGGCTAGAAAACTCGAACAAGCCGTCATCGACCAGGACTCTACTTCCTTCGATGAACTACTGGATATAGAGTTCATTATCGAACAAGCATTCGATGGTATCAAGCTCCCGCCAGATTTCACAAAGGGCATGCGCCGGAGTATGGTAAATTCCCAAAAACAAATCTCCATCGACCTATTCCAGTCTCAGTTCGATCTAGTCTCCCTGGTCGAGGGTGGCACCGATCCAGTTATACGGTTTCGTATTCGTAAAAATGGTGGTATCGATTATGGAGACTATAAATTCCGCAAACTCGATAGTGGCGATTGGAAGATCATCGATATTCATACCTACTCGGTAGGTACGCAGATGTCTGCACTACTGCGCGAGATGGCGATACCGATGCTCGCCGAGATGGATAAATCAATAGTTGAGCGGATGCTAAAAGGCAACCGTGGCGGAGTACTCCTACAGAGTGCCGGGAAAGTTCACCAACTCGCTGCCCTAGTTCGAGCTGGAGATCCGGAGTCGGCAAAGCAAGCCATGCAAATCTACGATGCACTTCCTGCTCAGGTGCAGGCACAAAAAATAACCCAGTACTACTATCTAGCCGCTACGTCTAATCTACCTGACATGCTCGAGAGCGGCAGTCGATACGATCTGGCACTGAATAAATACAGAGATACGTACCCCAACGACCCTTCTGCTGAGCTACATGCTATCGATATGCATCTATTGAAGAAAGACTACGAGGCGACTCATGCATCAGTCGACCATCTATGGAAGATCACCGGGGATGACTATATGAAATTTTACAAAGGATATATCTATATGCACGAAAAAAAATACAATCTAGTGGAGGAGGCCGCTAGGTACTGGATAGCTACCGCCCCCGACGACTACGAAGGGTACGAGATGCTGCTAGAGGCAGGCTTCGGACAAAACAAGCATGACACCACAGCAGAGGCATTGACTATCCTAGAAGATGACTTTGGCTACGACTACAGTGGTGTTGCTATAGCCCCTGAGTGGCAGAACTTCAGGCAGACTGCAGCCGGAAAGAAATGGCTAGAGGAGCGGCAATATCAAGCGGAGTAAGCCGAAGCAAGCCTAGAGTCGACAGTTTTTTAGCTCAAAGAGCGGCTGACTGTCCTCGGCCTATAGGTTTTTACCCAAAGACGACGGTCTTATTGTGGTAGACCAACGTCCGCAAATTGATGTGTAGCCACGCAGCGCGGCTGAGGATGTCTTGCTCCAGATCGCGACCTTTGCGGATGAAGTCTTTCACTGAATCGGAGCGCGATACCGGAACCACACCCTGGTCCTTCATCGAGATCCTCGATCACGTAGTTGCTGGTGGCACCGATGATCTTCACCCTGCACTGAAAGGCCGAATGGTAGGGGCGCGCCCCTAGAAAGGCGGGCAGGAACGAGTAGTGAACATTGATGATCTTGTGCGGAAACGCATCGACCATCTGGCTACTGAGAATCTGCATGTATTAGGTCTTAACCCCATCCAACCGTACGGACCGACTCCCCAAGCACACCGCCCTTGAACAAGTAAATTCCTATCAATTGAACCTATCCTCAAATTAACCCAAGTTTTCCGCCGATTTGGGATCAATATGGCGGATGCGGCAAACTTTAACCACGAACACTCCCTCGATCGGAATGTGCAGCTCTGAATGTACCGAAGAAGGATTCGGACAAATCAAGCTTGAACGACTGCGTTTATCTAAGAGTGTTTGACAATCAACACCAACTTTGGTCAAGGTTAGATAATGCAAAACAACATTCCACCTTTCGTTCTCCTGAAACCAATCTCATCAGTCCAGCGGAATGACTACTCAGATAGACCGCCCTTCAAAGGCAATTTCCTACCAGAAACCACCACACGTATTTTTGGACGTCCAGGCTAATACCGGATCACAGGTAGGACACATCCAAAACACGCGATATAGCCGCGCCCTGTGAAATAAGGGGTCAGGACATCTGATTTGACATTTGGCAATGTTAGGGTCGCTTCTTGGCCGTAACTGGACTACCCGAGTCACGTTCCCTAACGGTCACCATGCAACGCAAGCGCTAGGGCCGAGTCGTTAGGGTAGGGTCCGGGTGTCGACGTGCTCCTCTGGGCTAAGGACCAGCCGCCCGCCGAACCGCTAGGCAGGTCCGGCTTATCAGCACGGAACCAGCCTAGCTTTAACCCCATCCAACCCACCGGACCTACGGCTCAAGCAGATCGCCCTTGAAAAAGCAAATTCCTATCAATATGCTATGCAGAGAGCTGCTCACCTGCCAAACTGGATGAAGGCATCTGCGGCTGGTTTAGGTGCCTATGCCGCTGGATTATTTGTAAATGAGGAGAGTGAAGAAAAAGAAGGGGGCGAAGAATGCAACTAAGAAATCTAAACTCAGCAGAATCAATAAAAGCTCCTTATATCGTTCGCTTTGGACTAAGAATTTGGTCGGACACCGATGAGAACCTTGTTAAAATATGGCATTTAAAACAAGACGGAGAAGACACGATTTCTTATCCTGATGCATCAAGAAATTACGGTAAGAGCGAAACTTTTCTTTACCGGTTTCATTGGATCATAGACTCAAATGCCCAATTATATAGAATTAGAGAGATTGGCAGTAAGAACAGTTTGGGTAAAGTTTTTGGATTAAAAAGAATTATATGTCAAATTTCAAAACCTGAACCGCTTAGAAAGTCAAGTTTTCTTGGATTGCTTAACGAGGTCGAAGAGGATCCCGAATACCATGATCGCTCGCTATTAGAATCTTTAGTCGCCTCTTTAGATGAGGATGAGCAACTTAATTGGAAACATATCTCCAAATATTTTTCTCCTTAAAAATAAGAAATTTTATAAGGCAGGCTTTTAAATTTTATAAGGCAGGCTTTTTATTGAAAGACGGTCGGCTAATCGCCTCAATCCCCCTAACTGAAAGGGTTCCAGCCGTTCACCGTACAAAGTCCCCAAACCACTTTAGCACTATAGGTAGTCGAAACCGTCGGCAGAGGCACTGCTCGCAAGTGCTGGGGCTGAGTCGAAAGGGTAAGTCACCCGGGCAACGTTAATGTTGGCAAGTGACCGTTGCGGCATGCTGCCTGCTTCTACGTGCCGAGAGGAAGGTTCTAGCGGCTATCGCCGGAATGATTAATCTCCGGCACTTTAACCCCATCCAACCCACCGGACCGACGGCTCAAGCAGAGTGCCCTTGAAAAAGCGATTTCCTATCAATTAATCGCCTCTTTCACGAGTTTCTCTTCAAGGTGGTTGAGTGCAAGGGCGGATAGACCGTTGAAGCTTTTGCGCATGTCGCAGGGCTCCACGGCCAGGTAGATTTGGCACCTTTGTTGAACAGACCGATCATCTTGCACCTCCCTCTGGCTTCAGAGTGCTCTGCAGACGTGTGCGGCGGGTAGCTCTGGCATCGTCCAGCGTATCCACGAAGTCGACCGCCAACGCTACGCCGGCACGATCTGCAACTCGTAGCTCCAACCTGTCCTCTAAACTGATAACCAGCGGAACCGTTCTATCGACAGGAAACGCTAAGCCTGCATCGACTTCTAAGAATGCCTGCCGCGACGAAGCGATAGGCCCTGCTTCTGGTTCTGATGAATTTCTTAATAGAAACAACAAGGCAGGCTTTTAATAGAAACAACCTTACCCTTTTCGCCGTAACTCGCTAATCTCCAATCATGAACACAAACAGAATCCTAGGGTCGGGCAGATCCTTTTATCACTG
>JAHDID010000080.1 GCA_020630975.1 Verrucomicrobiota bacterium | reverse complement strand
CATTTGAGAGGCTTCGCCAATAGTCCGGAGGCTCGCCAAGTTATATAACCGAATCGAGTTCATCATCTTACAGACTGGTTCTTCCCTCCGGTGCCCCCCACCCCACCTCACGGCGACGCAGTAACCTTCGGTTTTACATGCAGCCAGTGTCCTACATGGTGAGGACTTTCACCTCACAGAGTGTCACGCGCCCTAGGCGCGCGGACCGCCGACGTCCCCGTCGGCTCACTTCCCATTTACCACGAAACTAAAGGCGCTAGCTGAGTCCGGAGGCAAGTCAGAGATCCCTCGTGGTGCAGCAAAGGGAGCTGAACAGCTAGCCAAAGCGCGTGAGCTGCTGGGCACCTAAATACCTTCCACTGCCCAGCAGGCTGACCCACTGCTTTGGTGCATACAAAACTCCACCTCAACGCAATTTTGGAGCCACTTAAAAAAACATTGCAAAAGATGAAAGAGAATCATATGATCTCGGCCCACAATTAACTCAGCAGGAGGGACTACCATCCCGCCAGGACTGCTCTATGAGACATGGCTAAGAAACACAGGATATCAACTAGGGGGCAACAAAACCACAAATCTAAAGCCCAGAGCCATAGGTACTTAAGTTTCATTAAGGACTTGATCTAAAAATTGAGTGCTCTAAGGTGCTTAGGCTTGTGTCATGCTGAGAAAATCCCGTAAAGTTTGTAACGGCTAGGGTCAATAAAACGGCCCACCTTACAATCTTGGCACGCATCGAGCTTCACCACACACACGCGACCCGTCCTTAAATAAGATGTCGGAAAACACCGTATATCTGAACGTTAACGAATCAGAGACCTTGCTCAAAAACTTGGTCCTTGAAGACACCCTCTCGTTTGAGCGCGCCAAAGAGGTGTGCCTCTCGTCGCGCACAATCTGCGATGCTTTGATCAGAGCGATTTTCTCAGGCAAGTACGATACCCATGCAGGTCGCATCACCCTAGCTGAGAAGCTGCAGCTACTGGTCAATGCCGACACTTTCCTCCTAAGTACGGCAAAAGCGATCCACGCAGATCCAGCCACCACCTTTACCTCAGAAGGGCTGGCGATTCTACCCAAGGAGACTCTGAGCCGATTCAACAACTGCAAAAGGCTCAGAGCGAATCCAGAAGAGATAGAAAAAATCAAGAAGCTAGGAAGAGGGGATCAACCCCTCTTTTTTGTTCGCAATGGCACGCTCCGATCCAAGAGAATCAGAGAGAGGTTTTCAGCTATCCAACTCTCCAGAGGCAATGCAGAGGTGTGGAATTCGCTACTTCCTGAAAGCGTACCCGGCCTAAATGCTGGTGCGGGTGCCGAGATCGGCTTGTTGAATGGCTCAGGAGCTAAAATCGCAGGCTGGAATGAGCGTGACCACCTAGGTGATGACGCCAACAATGAAAAAAGAAAACTGCTACGCTCGATCGCTATCCAGCTTCGCAGCCACTACTGGGATGTGACCACCGACAAAGGCCCCCTCTACGACTGTGCCGACCAATTACTCTTCCAAGCAAACCATTTGGAGAGGCAGATCTCACATTCTGCACGTTTTTTGGGTGAACTGGATGCTATACGAGACCTCTACACCGATCTGATTTCTTCTAAACTCTCTGATATTCGCCAGAAAGCAAAGGAATCACCCTCCGACTTCAGTGTCCCTGATCAGTGGGCAGAGTACAGAGATGCCTTCCATAAGGTGGCGGAGCCCCTAGATAGCCTTTTACTCCGCTTCTTCGACGAGTATCACCCTGTGTTAGTCGAAGATACCGGCTTGGATATTGCCAAATCAGATTGGTCAGACAGCGGTCGGATCACTCGACCTCTTTCACTTTGGAAGACCTCGAACACTGAGCCAGCCACAGAACAATCGCAAACGTCCAAGGTGGTACCACACAGTTCTTTGTATCTGAATGAGCCCCCACATCGAGTGGTGATGGGAGTTTGCGACTGGCGTACTGCCAACCGCGAAGTCGACTCAGTCAAATATCCCGATTTTCAGCTAATTTTCACCGTTAATCAAAGAGACAACGTAGAATTAACCGAGCAAATCCTGGACTTGTTCAGGGCCTATCCGCCAGCTGCCTCATACAGCATACAAATTGAGGGTGTCGCCGATACCCAGCCCATAGTGGTTCAGACGCTCGATGAGTTAGCCTATTTTGCTCAATCGGCGGCTCAGATGCCGATTTACCAAAAGTTGGAGATCTATTCTCAAACCGAAGACGATATAAATCTGCTCGTTGGCCTAGATTTGCTGCCTTGGAGCACTGGCGACAAGGAAATTATCGTCTGGAGCGACTGTCAGGAATTTCAGTTAGCCCCAATCCAGAAGCTACTTGGTGAAACAGCTAAAGAACCTAGGTTAGGGGAAGAACTTGGCTTCTCCATGCTAAGATCACTTCTAGAATCCGCAATTTCGAGACTACCGAGCTAAGGCCTCAATTTTTCAAATTTGCTGCATTATTCTTGACTCGATTGTAGAGTGTGGTGTCATAGCTGGCCGTTATGCTGGAAATATGACTTCCGTCACCGTTACATCGAGCGGGCATTTAGAAGTTTGTTCTTCTGAAGGCTCTACTCCGATCCCTATCCACCCTCTTCACGAGCAAGGGAGAGTCCGTTTTTCTCCAAAAAACAACGTATCATCAGACGCATCTATCCAACTCACTCTGCGTCGCCGATGGGGAAACCTCTCTTTTGTTGATCAGCCCAGGTCTAACCAGATTGAAGTCACGTTAATTAGACCCTCACTCCAATCAACCCAAGTCTTCAAAACTGACCGAGAAGGGGACGAAGAATTGGTAGTAGGACAAAAATTTAGAAACGATTTCAGTGACGTATACTACCAAAAGATCGAAATATACGAGAACTTTTCATTGCCTGAATCAAAGGCGTATCGAGCCCCCCTGGAATTCAACCCTATTGGAAATCCTGCGGTGAAAAAGCACTATGAGTGCTTCATCTGCCACTCAAAGCAGGACGAACAAGCAGCGATTCAACTTAAAAATCGCTTACATGAATCGAATATTGAATCTTGGTTTGATGAGGATGACTTACGTACCGGTGAGCAGTATATCTCGGAGATCGCTAAGGCCATCCACAACATTCCATTGGCCATTATTCTCATCGGCCCAAATGGATTAGGACCGTTTCAGGACCAGGAAGTCCAACACCTCGAGTTTTGTTCCGCCGCAAATGCAAAAGGTGTTATTGTTGTTGAGTATAACGGGGGGAGCCTGCCTGAAAAATTCAAACATTTGAGTGGCGGCAGAAAACTCGTTTTCCTAGAATGGAATATTGAAAACATGGATTCTATAGCCCGTGAAATCGATAAGGTTCTGGAGCAGCGCTAATCGACTATACTTCTACGTGCAGAGGTTGTTTTTATTGTTTTGCCAAGCGACTTATTTCTATGCTTCATTGCCGGAATCGTGAACCGTGAAAGTCTTTCTCTCATACCGCCGAGCCGATGAAACCAAACAGTCTTGCATGCATTTGCGAGATCTCTTGAGCCCCATTATTGGCGAGGAGAATATTTTCTTCGATGAACAGAGCTTGGACTCTGGGGAAGCTTATCCAGAAAATCTGAAGGAAGGGCTGCAACGAGCGGATGTGATCCTTATGGTGATCAACGATCCAGATGACTGGGCGGGAGTGACAGAATCACGATCCCTCATTCCTCCTTTTCGAAAGACCCAGAACACCCGTTTGGAAAATCCTGAAGACTGGGTGAGATACGAGGTCGAATATGGGCTAGACCACGCAGATCATAAACTCCTCATCCCAGTTTTAATCGACAATGCCGAATTCCCTCAGGCCGATCTGTTGCCAGATACTCTCAGCCGCCTACTCGATTATCAGGCAGCCTGTCTCGATAGCGGGACGCTTCGCGATGAGATCGAAGAGCGACTCAATGATTGGAAAACCACCCTGTTCGAAAAGGGTAATATCGATTTCGTCAAAAATGAAGCCCGAGCCATTATCGACGAGATCGACGAGTCTGCCATTGCGACAGAGATCGATGTCCATCGACTCATCGTGCTGCACTATTGGAGTTTATTTGGCAGGGTTGGCCAGCCGGACTTTGCCCTATCGGTCCCCGATCCACCATCCTTTCACTCGGTAGCGTCGGGTATTGCCCAGACCCTAGCCGATCTCAATCTCGTGCCCATGTGCCGCTTTTTTTGCGGGCTTTCAGCGTGCTTAGAGCTACCTAATACGACCCAGGAAAAGATCCGGCGACTGCTGCGCTACTCACGCACCTACCTGAGCGCAGAGGAAGACATCCCGCAGATGCAGTCTGCCTATCACGACCATCCTGACACACTCCGGTTTCAGGTTTGGTTTGTCGACGATGGTCTGCACCACCTCGACATGGTCATGTCCCTGATCGTAAAAAACAGGATCTGTCACCTTGGTAGTATCCACCGTACCCGCAAAGAGGCTATCGCCACAGACCCTGCAGGTAGCATGGCAGACCTGCTAGATCGCCTACACCGCTACCTGCTCGATACCTTTGGCGATGCCATTGGTACACTTTGCCCGCGTCTGGAGTTTTTGCTCACCGAGCATCAGCTAGTTTGGCCGCTAGAAGATGTGTTGGTCGACGATGGCTGTTTTGGCGGCCGCTGGCCAGTTTCGGTTCGGCTACGCCCTGTGTTGACCGATCGCACCCATCATCGCAATCTGACTGAACGCTCAGCCAATGTGTCTCTTCAGACAGAGCATATCCATGAGGCGATGTGTTTCTCCCAGGTCACACAGATGCCAGATCAGCATGCCTTTTTCGTTGGCCCACTGGAGCAAACATCCCCACGCTTCGACCAGCTCTGCGGACCACTGCGCCGCAGTCTGGTGGGTGGCGTTTGGTTCCAGCAGATGGCTGCGTCTGTTGGTGCCGAGTTGCTGTGCGACTCGACACTCGAGCAATTGCCCCAGATGATCCACCAGGCTCGCATGCCTCAGACTTATGCGACCGATCATGCCCTACATGGGGTTCGAGTTTTTTACGACCCCTACGAAGACGAGCGCGCCGACGAGGCTCGCCGCATCGCTACCGAAGAAAATTGCCCTATCTACTAACCACCCCTCCACGCTGAGATACCACACCTCACTTACTGATGACCGAAGATTGGAAAAAAGACCTACTCGACCGCCGCTGCGCTTACCAGCCACCTGCAGCACCACCATGGCGTGACTTCGCTAAAAAGTGCACGTCAGATCCCCTCACCCTATCCCCTGGCCAGCCAGACACGACTGGAGAAAAGGCTGCCTCGTTTGTGCCGAAGAAAGAACACCTCGATGTGGTGCGAGCCGCTTTATTTCTACGTCGCCCCGTATTGATCACGGGCGCTCCTGGCCTCGGCAAGTCGACTCTAGCTCACTACATCGCCAATGAGTTGAATCTAGGCCCCGTGCTGAAGTGGGCGATCACCTCGCAGACGCGGCTTCGCGATGGCCTCTACCAGTACGATGCGGTAGCTAGGCTACAGGAGCTTCAGCGCCGCCAGTTCGACGACGAGCTAAAGGGCAAAGCCCCTACCGCAGAGGACGAGGGCCGCTTCTTTACCTTAGGCCCACTGGGTACAGCTCTACTACCGTGGGAGAGACCACGAGTCCTACTGATCGACGAGATCGATAAAAGCGACCTCGATTTCCCCAATGATCTGCTCCACGTGCTGGAGGATGGCTACTACGAGATACCCGAGCTCCGCCGTCTACCTGAGGAGCTGAGCGATATACCTGTCGATACCGCCGATCCAGACGATTGGCGGCAGACCTGCACGGTCTCGCGCGGCAGACTGCAGTGTCTAGAGTTCCCACTGATCATCATGACCAGCAATGGCGAGCGGGATTTTCCTCCCGCTTTCCGCCGCCGCTGTCTACCCCTACCACTTGGCTTCCCGAGTCAGTCCGACCTGGCTGCGGTATTGGCCAGCCATTTTCAGGTATCAGCCACCGATAGCGATGTCGAGTCACTAGCCCGCGACTTTGCCGAACGCTTGCAAAATGGCGACAATCTAGCGACCGACCAGTTGCTCAATCAGTTTTTCCTCCGCCGCCAAGAGATCGCAGGACTAGATGACCACATCGTACGCGATCTGAATCTACCCGATACTGCGGGATCAGATGCCGCTAGCTAATACTCTAGCTATAAGATGAAAGAGGCTCTCCAGCAGTTGATCGATACCATCCACCGCCATCGCGGCTCCTACGCGGTGCACAGTGGCGAGGACTTGCTCGACTGTCTCTGGTACCTGGGAGAAAATCGTCACCTACTGGCCGATATACCCGACCAGCTAGATCCCTCCACTAACGAGCCTGCTGATCAATCACAGTCTGAGAAGGAAAGGACCGATAGCGATAGCGACCGGGCCACTCCACCTGAGAACCCCAGCGCCCCAACTAACTCCCAGCCCACAGCCGAAGAGCACCGGTCGCACCCCACTTATGCCGATACGGGAGCTCAGCCTAGCTTACCCGGGCGCAAGATACCGCTTCCACCAGCAGCGGCATTACCCACAGCAGAGGCACTGGCAGATGCGCTGCAGCCACTAGCTAGGCGAGTCACCACGGCATCTACCGATTGGGATGTCGAGCGCATGGTCGATTACTTCGCCGACTCGTGCGGTATGTGGCAGCCCTTCCCCCGTCAGCAGCGCGAGCCACTCTACGAGGTGGCTCTCGTCTCCGAGCACTCGCCCAGTGTCCGCTTCTGGGGACCGCTACTTGACGAGCTAGAGCAGGTACTCAGCCGCTACGCTCATCTGCCAGTCCGGCGCTATCGGCTACAGCATACGGCAGGAGCGACTCGGCTGGAGCACCATTACAGTCAGACCACCCTACCGCTATCCAGCCTCGCCGCTCCGGGTAGACGCCGGGCTATCCTCTTCTTTACCGATAGCCTATCCTCGGCATGGCAACAGGGCGGAGTTGCCACGGCAGTGTTAGGGGCCTGGTCCAGATCGCACCCCGTCTCCATCGTCACACCATGGTCGGCCCAGATGCGCGAGGGTACCCGGCTAGGCCAGCTCGAGAGCGGGTGGGCTACCATGTGGCGCGAGCAGACAGCCCAGTGGCGGACTGAGGAGGCCGGCACCGGCAGCCAGCCACTATTTTTCCTCCCCCTTTCGGCCGATTGGGTCGAGCAGTGGGTTAAGGCGGTATCCGGGCAGGGTGCTAGCCCAGCGCTGGCGGCACCACCAGCATCAGCTACAGATAAGCCCCTCTGGCCAGTGCCAGATACCTCTCGCACCGAGCCACCATCACCTATCGATACCGATGCTCTGCTACACCAGTTTTACAAGACAGCTCAGCCACATACCCAGCAGCTAGCCCGTGCTTTAGCGGCGGTGCCACTTTACCCACCAGTCATGCGTCTGGTCCAGCAGGGCATGGTGCCCGGTAGCGACCACAGCGCTCTAGCCGAGCTGCTACTCAGCGGTCTCGTCTACCTACACCAGCGCTCGCCCGATGCCGAGCGTTGCCTCTACGAGTTCCGCCCGCAGCAGTCGGGGCAGCGCTCGATCCGTGATCAACTTTTGGATAGCAGTCGAGCCCACGAGATGGAGCAAGTGTGGCGACTGATGGGCGATCACATCGATTACCTCAGCCATACCCTAGGAGTGCAGCGAAGGCAGTTAGAGGCCTTTGTTGCCGATTCGCAGGCAAAGAGTAGCTCCGATCAGGTACTAATCGATGCAACCGCCCAACCCTTTGCTCAGATTAGAGGGAGAGTTCTGTTGAGACTCGAGGCGGTAGAGAGAGGCAAAAGCTTGATCAAATCTACCTCCACCAAGGTAGAATCCACAGCACCTAGAGAAGGACCTAGAGTGTACCTATCATACTTGCGCCATGATGTGCCTTCGATTGGGACTCAAGTAGCACGGAGTTTAAGGCTACATTTTGGGAACGAAAATTTATTTTACGATACTTTCGAAAGAATTGGTGCCAGCTCCTTTCACGACAAGTATCCAACGATGCTCGACAAATCAGACCTCGTTTTACTACTCTGCAATGGCAACGCCAAAAGAAAATTTCAATTAACTCGGTTCGAATTGCGACTCGTAGCGAAATACTCGAATCAAATCATTGGTCTAACTGTTGGTAATATCGAAATCCCATCTGACCTTGAACAGATAAGTTTCTATCGCCTTTCACACGAACCAAGTCAGCAAGAACTACTTCGATTAGCTGAATATTTAGAAACAATCTATATATCTGATTCATCTAAGCAGCTTCAGGCAGTAAATACTCTAGGTATGGAGTTTGTCCCAGTCCCAGGCCTCCCAGGCATAGAATTTAGCCGTTGGCAGACACGCGTGCAGGATTATGCAGTGTATGCTTCAGAGGCAAAAGGGGTGGATATGAGCTGGCGAAATTATGAGTATAAAGGCGAGAAACAAGATTTAGATCATCCTGTGATCAATGTGAGCTGGAAGGATGCAGTGAAATTTTGCCAATGGCTAAGCAAACGAGAAGGAGTGGAGTATCGGCTGCCGAGTGACCACGAGTGGAGTGAGGCTGTGGGTATAGGAGCTGAGGAAGATCCCTCAACTAGTCCCAGAGTGAAAGATGGCCAAGTGCCAGGGTATCCGTGGGGAAAAAAGTGGCCACCACGTGTGGGATTGGGGAATTATGCTGGTGAAGAGACGAAAAAGTTCT
This sequence comes from Verrucomicrobiota bacterium, assembly GCA_020630975.1. Classification (GTDB taxonomy): domain Bacteria; phylum Verrucomicrobiota; class Verrucomicrobiia; order Verrucomicrobiales; family DEV007; genus Arctic95D-9. The sequence goes on along the minus strand of JAHDID010000080.1, from coordinate 17,297 downwards.
ATTTTAATGAGATATCTGGCTACGAAGATGAATACCCGTTTACGGCACCGGTAGGAAGTTTTGATCTTGAACACCATGGGATAAAAGATCTGAGCGGCAATGTGTGGGAATGGTGTCAGGATTGGTACGACGAAGAAACTAAAGAATCTCGTGTGTTGCGCGGCGGCTCTTGGGTCAATGGCAATGAGAGGCATCTTTTGTCATCCTTTCGCAGCAACGGCACACCATCGTTTCGCGACATCAACATGGGTTTTCGGTGTGTGCGAGTCGTGGGCTAGGTTACGTTACACTTTTCTGTGCCGCAGGCGCTTACCCTCTACTTCCGCGTAGCGGACGTTTTCTTTTTGGGGGAGCATAGGCTTTCCTCAGTCACTCAGAATTAGCTTCTTTGCAGTACTGACACCAGCCAAAAATCATCAATCGCAACTTTTTTGGGCAGGCGCATTCAATGTCCTACTGCAATCGAGGCGCTCGTGGTCATGATGATGCAGTGAATTTTGATAGGTAATCGATAGGTGGTAGAAAATCTAGCTTCTTTCGAGGTCGTTCATTAATTTCAAACTCAACGTCCTCCAGGAGTTCATCCGTTATCGACATAAAGCTCGATCCTTTGGGGAAGTACTGACGTGGAGTCCCCACCGATTTCGGCTAATAGATGTCTAAAAAGATTTCGTAGTTAGTATGGTTTGTTTTTGTTAGGCCGCAATGGCCTTTTTGTTTTGTTCTAGGAATTGGAATGGGGATCTCATCCCGAGGGAGCTATGTTGCCTTCGGGTATTGTAGAGTCCATCGATATGCCCGAAAAGCTCCGCATGGACTTGTAAGGGATGATCACACTACACGACAAAAATACCGCCTATTTTGGGCTGTGACAGCCATTCAAATAGGTCGTCAATCTCTTCCTTGTAACGGTCCTGATTTGTGAACATTCGAACGATCTCATCTGGCCCCCGCCTGAAGTAGCTTTTCCGTTTTAGGTATGCTCGGGTATTGGTTTTATTGATCCAATAGGAAAACCCCCGGCTCTGCCGGGGAGACTATCAAAGTTTGACTTATACCGCAGTCTTCCATTGGCTGAGGTTGTGAGCCGCTCAAAGCCACAACCATCAGAAATCCAATGGAAGACAACTATCAAAGCTTGAGCCACAGTAGATGGCAATGCAAATATCATGTCATCTTCATTACCAAGTAACGTCGAAAATCGCTTTATGGCGTTGTGCGGCGAGAGCTCGGCGATGTATTCCATCGTCTAGCAGGACAAAAAAAATGTGAGATAATTGAAGGGCATATAATGCCAGACCATGTCCGTATGTTAATCAGTATTCCTCCCAAATATTCAGTATCGAGCGTTGTTGGGTATATCAAGGGGAAGAGCGCAATTCATGTTACTCGCCATATTCTCAAGAAACAGCGAAATTACGCAGGCCAATGTCTTTGGGCGAGGGGCTATTTTGTGGACACCGTGGGAAGAAATGTTGAAGTGATTAAGACTTACATCCAGAATCAAGAAGCTGAGGACAAAAGACTCGACCAACTTGAGTTGCCGCTAAATAACCAAGAACAGAGCAAATAATCTGCCGCTTTGAGCGGCTACCAATTTCAAGCCTCCGGTTTTACCGGAGGTCTTTTGACTTTTCATCAAGCTGCCCCATTCGTAGCAGATCAAGAAGGCGAGTGTAAGAAGCCCGAAAAGCCTTTCAATTTTCCTAGGATCGCTCATGTGGGTAGTTTCCAGATCGAAGCCCCGCTTTTTCAGATGGCTAAAAACAAGTTCAATACCCCATCTCCTTTTGTAGAGCCTAAGAGCCTCCTTGCCAAAGTAGTGGTTACTCACGATGTAGAGAAACTCATCTCTTGTATTCTTTCCGGTAATCCTGCAGCCCGCGAAGAACAAGTCAGTGTCCCAAACAGGCAACGTTCTTTCGCATCGTAGCTGTTTTCCATTTCTGTATTCTCTTGCAGGCTTTCCATGGATAAGCACATTCCCTTTGATTCGGACAATATGCTTAATATCCTGATCTGTAAGCCATTGTAGCCAGGTTTTACCCCCGAATTGTGAGCACATGAATATCGGAAGCCGAGATGATTTTCAGTACCCTTTTCATAACAGCTTTCCTATCTCGAAAGTTCGAATTTCCACGCTTGGTTTTCTGTGGCAATACAATCCAGCTAACCGGAATTGCAACTTTGCCGACAAGGACGGCAAACGCTAGGATGTTGATGTGGGTTTTCCCAAACTTCCAATTCGTTCGATCAACAGCTAAAGTCCATCCCTCCGACGGCTTTGGTAGCTTTGAGAGCACAAGCCTGCCAATATCGTCGACTGGCATCGAAAATCTCAGGAAAAAGTTCTGAAACCGCCGATAGAGACTTCCCTCAATTGCATCGTTTGAAGCTTCCGCAGCAAGTTTTACAAGGTTAACCGTTCTGAATCGGATAACGGCAACGAGAAGAATACCGAAGCAATTTAAGCGCGCTTTGTTCCACGGCAGTTCTTTGATTAATACATCAGTCAAATGTGTAGCTAGCATGGAAAACATGCCGCAAAGACTGATTGTCAAGCTCTCAATTAATGTAACTATTTTTAAACCAATTGGTTACACCTGGGTTTTTTATCGTGTAATGTGAGGGATGATCGAAGATGTCCGCCTCTGGTAACACTTCTCGCTTGAGAGTTGAGAAGAAGCTTTCACAGGTTGCATTGTCATAGCAGTTTCCTTTAGCCGACATTGACTGAGTCATCTTAAGTTTACCCAATAGGCTACGGAGCTCCTTTGAGGTGTACTGAGAGCCTCTGTCGGAGTCAAATATCGCTCTACTGGTATCTATCTGCCAGGTTCTCACAGCTTCTTTAAGTGCTTGAGTCACCAGTGAAGCAGGCATCTCTTGGCCGAGCTTCCATCCAAGCACAGCTCGACTGTAAAGGTCGATCACCACAGCGAGATACATCCAGCCCTGATTGATGCGCAGATAGGTAATATCTGAAATCAAGATCTCACCAAATCTGGCAGGCTCTTTAGACTTGATCAAATTGGGACTGTACTTGGCTCTAGGGTCGGTCGTAGTTGTCTTTGGCGGCTTGAATGGCTTGCTGCCACGAGCAGCGATACTAGCTTCGCGCAACCATTTTGCCACCGTATTTTCGCTACCATCATAGCCTCTGGATCGCAGCTCGACGGTCATACGAGGCGAGCCGTAAACGCTAAGCTTTGGATCACTATTGATCCGCTTTATTTCTGCTATCACGTGGAGCTTTTTCTTGCGGGAAGGTGTCATGAGCTGGTTGATGTGGTGGCGATAGCCAGAGGCGGATACCGAGAATACTAAAGTTAACTCATTGATACTGTACCGATCTCCTGATTCACTCCGCAGTTTCGTGATCATTTCATACTGTTGCGCGGAGTCTCCCCCCCAATATGATGGCAGCCTTTTTTAGGATCTCCTCCCGTCTCTGAGAAGCTGCTAGTTCCTTTCGAAGAGCGCGGATCTCATCGGCCATCGCCTCCATGGAGTCTCCGCTCCCTCCCTCGCTATCGCATCGGTCGGTCTCTGCGTCTCCAAGGAGACGCCTCTTCCAGTTGTAGTATGTCCCTGTGGTAATGCCAAACTCTCGGCATATCTGCTTGATGGGCTTATGTGTGGATAACGCGTAGTCAATTACCTCTCGCTTAAACTCTTCTGAATAGTTTTTACTCTTTGGCATAATGGTAACGTTGGTTAGGTTACCCTTTTAGACACTTCTTTACCAAAAACTTGGGGAGACTCACCTCTTCCAATTGCGTTAGCACTTTGAATCTTTGAATCCAAGTTACTGATAATCACTCGTAAGCGTCAAATCAACGACACTTCTAAGCCGGACTCCAGTTCATCGGTGAAATCGACCTGATTTCTGAGTTTTTCATCGAGGGCAGCCTCTGTAGGACATCGTTGAGATAGCGATAAGGCTCGATACCGCGTTTTACACAGCTCGCGATAATCGTGTAGATGATCGCACTTGTTTCTCCTGCTTTTGCAGAGCCGATGAATAGCCAGTTTTTCATGCCTAGCTTCGTCGGGCGGATCTGGTTTTCTACTAGATTATTATCGATCTCCACATTGCCATTGGTCAGCCAGACTCGCATCCGCTGCCACTGGTCTAGAGCATAGCTCACTGCCCGCCCGGTCAGGCTCTTCGGCAAAAAGCGACGTGCTCTTTGCACTTTCGTGAAGAGTTTACCAAGTCGATTAAAAATCATCTGACTTTGGGAGGAACGTATCGCCTGGCGTAGATTTCCTGTTATCTCAGCCTTCCGAAGGCGAGACTCTATTCGATACAGGGCTTTTATCTGCTCGATGACCCAGCGATTGAAAGCTGGGTTTTGGCCTTGTTCGGATGCCTCCCAAAATTTCCTTCGAATATGAGCCAAGCAGGCACATAGCTCTACTGCGTTGCGACGACTGGCTAGTTTAGTATAGGCTCGGTAGGCATCGCACTGGATGATTCCCCGATAGTCAGGGGGCACGATCTCCTCTAGGCATTCTGTAGAGCGCCCTAGTTTCCAGTGGTAGATAGAGTCATTACCTGGCGAATGGATCGCCCAGAAGTATCCTGTCGCAGTTTTGCCCCTGCCGGGCTCTTGATACTTGATCGGAGTTTCATCGATCTGGACATACCCTTTCTCGAAGGCTGCCCGAGCCATCTCCACATATATCAGCCTTAGACACTCTGCTGCATTACTGACCATATTACACAAGGTCTGCTTGCTGATATCGATTCCATATCGTTCGCGGTTTATTTTCTCCTGACGGTCGAGAGGTAAGTGGTCGCGATACTTTGAGACCAGTATATGAGCAACAAAGCTACTATCAGCGAGTCCTCTCTCGACGAGCTGTGGGGGGAGTGGCGCGACTACTGGAGCTATGGGTAGTCCGGTGTCCGTTTCAGATTCGGTCAAGCGAACGAACTTCCGACGAGTGATACGTTTGATAAAATAAACCGGAGGACGAAACGCTAATCGGTCGGTATGCACTTCGCCGATACACTTGTAGGCATCAGGATTTGCGAGCACCTCATCAGGATCGATGATGGCCTGATCGATAGGTAGCCCTTCGGGTAAGCGAGATTTTCTCGAGTCCCTCTTAGTGATTTTCTTTCTCGACGACGAGTCATCGTCGTCACTACCCTCAGTCAGATCCTCAACATCCTCATCGCCGTCACTCCCTTCTATGGCGTCATCAAAGAGGTTTAGCTGATCGGGATGATCAGGTATCCCCTTTTCGCTCTTCCTACCAAATAGTTGGCGAGAAAGAAAATCGATCTGAGCAGACAGCTGCGATACCTGATCTTTTAGATCTTTGATCTCGCGGTCTTTTTGTTCACGCTCAGTATCACTCACATGCAGATCAAACCATGGGATTGAAAATTGTACAGAACTTTTTTCGCCGATCTCGAGGCATTACACTTCATACCATGCTTTCGAACAGCCATCACGTAGCTCGATCCCATCGGTGAGCATCGCTAGCGCTTTGGCTGATAGTTGTAGCTTAGTAGAGCCCTCTACTGTAGACGCTGGCCAAGAGAATCGCCCCGCCTCCAGCCGCTTGGCCATCACCCATAGTCCTGAGCCATCGAAGTACAAGATCGTTAACCGGTTGCGACGCTTATTGGTGAATATAAACAAGCTTCCAGAGGTGACATCTTCTCCGAGGTGGCTTCGGGCAAATAGCAGCCCTTCGAAACTCTTCCTCATGTCGCATGGCTCCAGAGCTACTAGCACGCGCAGCGAATTAGGAAAACTGATCATGCTAACTCCTTTATCAAAGCTGCTAGGATTGGTGCTTGTTGGGAGGAAGTCATCGAGATTCGAGTCTGGCTTCCAATCTGGATCTCTATGGAACCGGAGTTCGCAGGTGCCAGGCTATGACTGGTTACCTCAATGAAATTGAAGTCAGCGCATGAATCTACCTTAGGTACGTCCGTGTTTCGAAGGGCTTTGCGGCGGCGGGTCCGCCAATAGCAAAAGGTCTGATAGTTGATCCCGTGCATCCTAGCAAACTGTGCTCCGCTCATTGCGCTTTGCTCGAAAGCATCGAGTATCGCCTCCTGTTCGTCACGAGAGCGCTGGACACGCCCTGAAGAGTCCGTTTTAAGGAGGACAGCTGAGTGATTCGAGTCAATTGAGTTCATATCTGTCATAGATCGAAATCTATGACGCATATGAAGCGGGGCAATATGCTGCAGATTTGACGCTTACAATCACTCATACCTAACCTAGAAAATATCTACAACTAGACAAACACCAATATACTACGAAAATGAGCCTAATTTGCACATCGAATTAACACTCCAATATGAGCCTAACACCTTTACGGAGAATTTATTCGACCTCCAAAATAGCTTCCTTAGCATAACTTATGGCTTCCGCGTCACCAGAATTCTCAATGACCCACGTGTACTCAGCTTTTGCCTCTTTAAACATACCACACCTAAAAAAAGAGTCGCCAAGATTTAATCTCATTATATGGTCGTCCGGGTTCAACTTGAGCCCCTGCTTCAATGCCTTAATTGCTTTAAGGGGTTGTCCGCGCTTATTCAGGCAGACACAAAGACAATTCCAGCCATAAATAGATTTTGGTGCTTTTTGTGTCATGAGGAGAGCTAGATCGTAAGAGGCTTCAAAAGCCTCCTCGGATGGCTCCGAGGCTAAACGTCCGAAAATATCTAAACAAAAATCTGTGAAAATAACATCTGGTTCAACTTCGAGCTTTTTGTAGCCACCAGTTTCCAAGCTACCCTTATAAGCTATCAAGTTATTAGAGAGGAGACCAAGCACCTCAATAGTCTTGTCGTATTCATCGATACTGAGAAGGGTTAAAATTGTGTCCCAGTATATATCTACCCTATATGGAAACCGAACCAAGGATTCATCAAGATTGAAATCAACCCCTCTCATAGTCTCTTCAAAACCGATTTGATCCTCACCCAAAACTGCTTTCTTCCCTGTTTCCAAGTTCTCAACCACTAAATCTCCATTTACGATACTAATAACCCCTAAACCATCGTCGTGGTTACCCAACTGTAAAAACTGAGCATTATTGGTGATCCAGTTCGCTGAACTTTTCCAAGCTTCAGGATCGTTGGGACAAGCAGTACGCCAACGCTCGAGAAAGGCATCAATTTCTTCTTTTGAATGCCCCTCTTCCAGCTCCTGCCAAGTCATTCCAAACCTTTCCTGAAACCAGTTCTCACCTTCTTTTGGTAAATAGACTGGCGGAATATTATGTAACGGGTCACCTAATACCTCACACTGAAACAAAAGCGGAAACAGTAGAGAAATAAACATCTTCTTCATTTTGTGGCTATTTCTAACTCTTTAATTCGGACATCTAAATCATCCAGATCTGAATCCTTAAAATTATAAGCAATCCTTAGGATTTTCACATCCTCTTTAGCCGCATTTAAAGTCTTTTTCGCCCCAGCAAAATCTCGATTTTCAACCAGAAATTCCGCCTCGGTTATCAAGCAATCGGCCCGAACCTCAATTGGCCGACTAGAAGCAGGCCTCTGTTTAACAAAGACCTCACACAACGAAGGAAGGGTCTGCCTGAATTTTTCAGTTGGTCGTAACATTGCATCATTGGCAAATATCTGTAATTGGGTTGCTTCAATCGTCAGTTCTGTTACTAATGCTATAGATAAATCCCTAGACAAAATGTCCTTACCCAATTTAACTGCTTTACTCAATTCGGCTGAGGCCTCTCTATTCAATCCGTTTTTGACCAGGGCCTTACCTAATGCTAGATAGACACGCTGTCTTAAACTTTGATCTGACATCAATTCTTGATTACCCTCTAAAATACTTCTGGCTTCCCTAGCGTACTTTAAGCAATCAACTAACTCGGCTTCAGATTTCAGCCTATCACTTAATGCTGTAAGGTTTAGTATGTGATTGTACATAAAATCATTACTCACCAAATCATCTTTATCATAGATAGAAACCCGGTTTAAAAGCAGCCTTTTAATCCCATTATAATCATCAAGCCTCTCTAAATATTGAATTTGGCTGTTCAACAGCAGATCCCCTGCATTTACAGCGGCAGACTGGTGATTCTTCTCGATATCTCGCAGCAATTCATCAGCACTTAAATACAATGTATTGGCTTTTTCTAAATCACCCAACTCAGTATATGCTCGGATCTTCTTGCCCAGAATTAATACTTTTAGAAGATGCATATGTTCCTCTTCGAAATACTCAGGAGAAACTTTTATAACTCGCTCTGCCTCAGCCAATGCCTCTATCGCCTCTTCGTATAAGTTGGTTTCTAAATATATCTTGGCATCAGCCACTAAGATCTCTATTTGAAATCGCGAATACTGTTCCTCTAAAGTCTCTTTATTACCTTTAAGATAATTTAAGAGAGATTGATTTAAAAATTTCAGAGTATCAGACCGCCCCTGCCTCTCTAGCGTCTCCCTTACTGTGGTGTGCAAGAAATACGTTACATCCTCTATGTTTTTTCGAGATCGCTCACTTTCTCTTAAATTCTTATTCGCAGAAATCGATGTGGCCACTGCTACGAATGAAGCTATAGCCAAAATAACCACAGCCAGACTTAACAGCCTAATTTGTTTTACCTGCTGTCTACTCTCGGTGAAGTCGTTGACCAGTTTTTCAATGGTACACGGACTGACTCTCTGAGATGAGCTAGCCAGCCCGTCATCAATGATACATAAATTACTTGGATAATCCGGAATCTCTGAAAGCAGGACTGAGTTGGGAAGATTAAATGATTTTTCACTTCCGATTGGAATAATGACCCTAGACTTGCTTTTTTTAAAAAGGCGGATCTCTTCCAGCATGTGATCTTTGTCCATAACTGTTTTAGGAACAGCAGCTTGCTCAGAGGTGAGAACTATCAGACGTGTAGACCGTTTCAGTGCACGCTTCTGCATCATTTGAATATTCTTCCCTGCTGCGAAATGCTTCACATCCCAAAAAACATCGAAATTGTACTTAGATGTGGTGAGCTCTTGGTAGAGCGCCTCTGCAAAAGATCTGGCATCTGCTTGGCGGTAACATATGAAAAAATCATAGCCAAAGATCTGATCAGATATTTTTTTAAAAATCCTCATCTTCGCTCTTGTGCACGTCAACAACATAAGTTGTAATTAGTTAGCAGTGTCAAGATATTTTGGTAGTATTACAGTTTATTTTGATGAAATATTTGCTTTATATAGTTTAAAAATTATAAAGAACACGGATATACCTAGTTGAGATAATAAGAATTACCGAGCTAGATGATATTTGACGTGTTTGAGTTCATATCGTTTTCCAAGATTTCAGCTCTAGCTAGGCATCCACCGGCTTTTGCAAAAAGCGACCGAGCTTATTCATGCCAGCATCCCAATACTCAAGATTGATGGTGATAATATTAGAGTTAGACAAAAACTGCATGTCTCCAGGCAACAGTTCGGCTAGCTGCTCACTCGCTAAGCGCCCACCGATGATGGGCACGATATTTCGACCATGCGACTGAGCCTCGCGGCATTCGCGTCGCAGCTAGTCCATCTCGTCCGCACATCGATCCAGAGAGCCCCCCTCCATAAAAAACAAAGTGAGGACGGGCGCGGATCTCGGTCAGAATAACGCTATCGAACTCTCCCGACCCGATGCTATCCACATCGAGAAACACATCGTAGCCCCGCTTGATCAACTCCAAGCGGATCGCTCTGGCAAAGTGTTGGCTAACCGCTCGCCGGTAGCTGATGAAGACGGATTTTTCTGGTGAAATAACGGACATCAGTAAAAGTCTCGCCGACCCTACCACAATACAGTCTGCCCTCCACCGTCAGTCACGAAAAAACACCTTCCAAGCTGGACGAAACGGGCAAAGGAATGCTGGGACCGCCGGTGCCCCGGCGGCTTCATGGTAAATGGGAAGAAAGCCGACGAGGACGTCGGCGGTCTCGGTGCCCCAACTAGCTCAGGCGCGTGATTTACTAGTTGCTGTTTTTCTAGTAAGATACCTGCATGATAGTAGGCATCACAGGCGCTAGCGGCTTCCTCGGCAGGGCCATCACAGCTGAGCTGAGCTCGGCCGGCCATACCATCATCGGCTACAGTCGCTCGCCAGACCGAGCGATCCCTAGCTGCTCCGAGGTCCGCGAATTCACGCGCAAAGAACACGCCGACTTCTCCGGTCTCGACGCCCTGATCCACCTCGCTGGCGAGTCTATCCTAGGCATGTGGTCGAAGGGCAAAAAAGCTGCCATCCGCAATAGCCGGATCCACAGCACCGACCACATCGTCGAGCAGCTAGCTGGCCTAGAGGCTGCCAAGCGCCCCTTCACTTTCATCTGCGCCTCGGCCATCGGCATCTATGGCAACCGCGGTGCAGACTGGCTCGACGAGGAGTCCGATGCCGGCTTTGGCTTTCTCGCCGATGTCTGCAATCAATGGGAAAAAAGCGCGGCCAAAGCCGAGGCCCTCGACATCCGCACTGTCAGCCTGCGCATCGGTTTCGTCATCGGTAGAGAGGGCGGCGCGATCCCTGTGATGAAATCTGTCTTTCAGAAAAATCTCGGCGGCCCACTGGGCAGCGGCAAACAATACATGTCCTGGGTGCACGTCGACGATGTCGCCGGTATCACCCGCGCTTGTCTGGAAAACGACGCCATCCAGGGCGCCGTGAATGTCGCCTCGCCAAATCCCGTGACCAACAAGGAGATGACCAAGGCCATCGCTGCAGAGCTGGGCAAAATCGCCATCATCCCCGCCCCGACCCTAGCCCTCAAATGTCTCCCCGGAGGCATGAGCGAGATCTTTCTCACCAGCGTACGCGCCACTCCTGCGGTGATGAACTCACACGACTACAAGTGGCGCTACCCAGAGCTAAAACCCGCTCTCCAGGATGCTCTCTAGCAGCTGTCCCCCAGACGGGGGTTTAGTTTGAATAAACAATCGAGCCGACTATCCTTCGACAATCTCAAAACAATGGCTGCTCCGCAAAACATCATCGGCTTGGTCTATGACTACGACCAGACTCTCAGCCCCACCTACATGCAGGATGGGGTGCTTTTTCCGAAGTTCGGCATCAATCCCGAAGAATTCTGGAAGAAGTGTAACCGCTTGGTGAAAGAACAGGAATACGAGAGCGAACTCGCCTACCTGAAGGTGATGCTCGATTACCTCGACTTCGATCGGCCGACCAATGCCGACTTACGCGAGCTGGGCAAAGACCTAAAATTCTTTCCAGGCCTGCCAGATATGTTTGAGGAACTCGAGGAAGTGCTCACACCCGAGCACCGTGCCATGGAGGTAAGGATCGAGCACTACATCATCTCCAGCGGTATCAAACCTCTCATCGAGGGCAGTACCCTCTCGCCCTATCTGAAAGAAATCTTCGGCTGCGAATTCGCCGAAGACGAGAGTGGCGCCATCAGCTTCCCCAAGCGGGTGATCTCGCACACGTCCAAGACCCAATACCTTTTCCGCATCAACAAAGGCATGCTCGACATGAGCAAAGATGTGAATGACCACATGCCAGAGGACCTACGCCCGATCCCCTTTCACAATATGGTCTACATCGGCGATGGACCTACGGATGTGCCATGTTTCACCGTGCTCAGGCGCAACAAAGGCTACGCCATGGCCGTGTACAATCCCAAAGACGAGTCCCGTACCAGCTTTCGCAAAGCCTTCCAGCTATCCGGCTCTGCAGCCCGTATCGACTACCTAGCACCCGCCGACTACCGGGCCGGCAGCCACCTCCGCCTGCTACTGGAAGAGATGGTGCTAGATATCGCCGACAGCATCGTCGAGCGCCGCCGCAAAGAGCTCAGCGAAGGCACCGTAGCCGCTCCGACTCACTAAATACACCAAATGTGGCGGCGAGCGCCAGCGAGTGGACCTGCAGCAGACAGCCCAAAATCTCTCACACTTTAACTCATGCCCTCGATCTCCGACATCGGCGAAGACGCACTGATCGAGAGCCTCACCTCGCCTCTCGCTCAGCCAGCCCACGTCCTAGTCGGCCCAGGCGATGACTGCGCTGTGGTCGACCTCGATCCCAGTAGCGATCAGGTGCAGCTGCTAAAGACTGACTGCATCATCGAGTCCGTCCACTACCTCCCCGATACCGCCCCAGAGCGCATCGGCTGGAAAGCCATGGCCCGCGTCGTCAGCGATATCGCCGCTATGGGCGGCACGCCGCTACATGCCCTCGTCACCATCGCGGCGAGCGAAGACAAAACTGTGGCCGAGATCGAAGGCTGGTATCGCGGTATGAACCAACTGGCTGATACTGTCGGTGGCCTATCCATCGTCGGCGGCGAGACCGCTAGCCTGCCTCAGCCCGGTGCTATCATCAGCATCGCCATGACCGGCACCGTGCCCCGCGATCACTATGTGACACGCTGCGGCGCTCAGCCGGGAGATCTGATCGCCGTCACAGGTCCACTAGGCGGCTCCTTTCACAGCGAGCGACATCTCGACTTCACTCCCCGTCTAGCAGAGGGACAGGCCATAGCGCCATACGCCACAGCCATGATGGATCTCAGCGATGGCCTGGCCAAAGATCTACCCCGACTCGCCGACCGCAGCGGCGGTCTCGGCTACCAGATCGATCTCGATGCCATACCCATCCACCCCGATAGCGACCTAGCCGGAGCCATCGGCGATGGCGAGGACTACGAACTCCTCGTGGCGCTTCCGCCTACAGCAGCAGATCGTGCAGCAGCACTCGGGACCACCATCATTGGAGCCTTTACCGAGCCGGGCCAGCGCACCCCGCTCGATGGTGGCTGGGAGCATTTTAGGGGGAAAACTGGCTAAATTTGAAGTAAGATGCACAAAGGCAATGCGCATCAAATCCATCCAGTTGCAAAAAGTGGGTCCATTCGAGGATCAAAGAATCGACTTCCCGGGGAAAACTGACGAAGGCGCTGAAATCCACGTTCTAGTGGGTGAAAATGGCAGTGGGAAGTCGACTGTGATTTATGGATTAGCTGCTCACTTTGGCTCCAACGAACTATCTAATAAAGAATGGGCTAACTCAAACCTTACAGTTCCAGGAATATTAAAAAGCTCTACGACTTTAAGTTATTCCTCCGGTGAAGAATTAGGGCTCAGCTTGTCATGGAGCCTTGACGAAAAACTCTACCAAAAATATGTGAATCGCCATTCCTGTGTCCCATTCGGTGTATTTGGTTACATGGGCACACAACGCCTGACAGACAAAAGTAAAGTGGATCTGAATCCGACAGAAGACCGCCCTTTAGATAAAAGTTTGTTTCCCCATAATAGCTCATTTTCTTCTGAGTTAGCCAGTTGGGTAGCCCAAACAATTTCAAAATCCGCTATCTCAGCAAGAAAAGGAGACAAATCAGCTGAAGCCAAATACGAAAACGAAATCAAACTTGTAGAGTCAACCTTGTCGTCAATCCTGAACGAACCTTTTCGATTTGGCTTTTCAGAAGAGCCATGGTCAGTATGGGCAGAGTTCCGTGGCCAACAGCTAGAGTTCTACGCACTCCCAGAGGGACTCAAAGCTATCCTCAGCTGGCTAGGCGACTTGCTGCTTCGCATCACACGAGTCGACTGGGAAAACAAGGATCTAGCGCCCCACGAGCAGAACCTACTCGTGTTCCTCGACGAAATCGATAACCACCTCCATCCCGCATGGCAGAGGCGCATTCTTCCAGCATTGAAAAAACTGCTACCCAACTCTCAGATTTTTGTAGCCACTCACTCACCTCTCGTTGTTGGTTCTATTGATGGTGCCTGGATTCACGTATTGGACATAGTAGACGGGCTAGCAATCCCTAGAGAACCATTCATTTCCGAAGATGGCCTCAGCTATCCAGCTATCTACGCTTCAGTCTTCGGTATCGAAGACTACTTCGGAATCGGGGCCGAAGCGAAGCTAGACGAATTTCGTGAAATGCGTATGCAGACTCTGAAAGGCGAAAAACCTTTGGAGTCCCTGCAAGCTCTAGCCGATGAGCTAAGCGAAGAATCGCGTGAGATGAAAAGCATCGTAAACACGGAGCTTCGCCAGGTGGAAAGACGTCTAGCCAAAGCATCATGATCCGATTTGAGCGGCCCGATCCACCGTCGTGGATGACAGAAGAGTGGCAAAGAGAGCGCGGAGAGAAGTTGGCTAAAAATGAAAAACCGTTTCGCTGGCCTACCGTTGATAAATTGCGAGTGAATCTACACTTGGTGCCGATTCTAAAAAGCGCTTCCGCAAATCACTGCGCCTACTGCGATGGTCACCCTCTGGGAACGCAATCTCGCGAGACAATCGACCACTTCCGCCCCAAAGAGACATTTCAGGAACTTGCTTTCACATGGTCAAACCTGTTTCTCTGTTGCGATGTCTGCCAACAGTCCAAATCCTCAAAATTTTCCGAATCTTGGCTCAAACCAGACGAAACGGATTACGACTTCGAAGATCATTTCTTTTGTGATATCGCAAGCGGAAGACTCGTACCATTGACGGAACGAGCTGAGAAGACAATCTCCGCATTTGATCTAAATAACCCTGAACTCACCACTGACCGAATTCATCGCAGACGGGATTACCTAAACGCCTCCGACGAGGACGACCGAATCCTCAATGACTTTCCTTATCGATTTTTCGTCGACGCCTAGCCACATGATCGCACATACCGAAGCCGAAATGATCGATCTAGGTCGGTCTATCACTACCGATCTCAGTGCAGGCGATATCGTCGCCCTCGTTGGTGACCTAGGTGCTGGCAAAACTCATTTCACCAAAGGCATCGTCGAAGGACTGGGCTGCGATGCCGATGTGACCAGCCCCACCTTTGCTTTGGTCAATGAATACCACGGCGGCAAACTACCGGTGTATCATTTCGATTTCTACCGACTCGACTCGATCGAGGAACTCGACCAAATCGGCTGGGAGGAATACCTGGATAGCGATGGCATACTCGTCGTCGAGTGGGCCGACAAATACCCAGAAGCCCTCCTCGATCACACCAGTTGGTATCGCTTCTCAGCAGATGGCGATACCCGCACTATCGAAAAAGCATAACCTCCAATTTTCGAAATTGCAGTAGACAGACTCGGCAAAGGTGTTTCTTTAGTCCTGCATTCCATTTCGAGAATGAAACCTTATAGCATCCATCAACCAGATTCGGTTTACTTCGCCTCCACTCGAGGTGTCGAGATGCTGTGGCTTGCCCTACCCACCCTATCAGCAGGAGCTGACTAGAGACTAAACGATCCGTTCTACAGAAGTTTTAGAAGTTTCATTCTCACTGTCGCCCTGCTCACACCAAGCAGGGCTTTTTTGTCGGATTTCACTCAAACCTCATTATGAATACCAACACATCTACATCACCAAGTGATAGATCTATGCATCAGGAGTCGATGCTAGAGCAGATCCGCGCGCTACCGGGTACTGTGTGGATTCTCGTGCTAGGTCTATTCGTCCACCGCTTCGGCACCTTCGTCGTGCCATTCCTGACGCTGTACCTGACCGACCTAGGCTACACCACAGGGCGTATCGGTATTGTATTTGCAGCAATGGCTGTCGGCGGTGTGATTGCGATGTTTCTCGGAGGTCGCCTAGCCGACCTGATCGGCCGCAGCCGCACCATGGCCATCTCACTCGCCGGTATGGCTGTGGCTATGATATTGATGTGGCAGGCAGATAGCTTCATCGCATTCACTATCAGCAGCTTCCTATTAGGTATCACGAGTAGTATGTACCACCCTGCGGCGAATTCTCTACTCGTCGACCTTGTCCCCGAGGCTCGGCGGGTCACGGCATTCGCTGTCGTCAGATGGGCGGTGAATATCGGATTCGCTGCCGGCATGGCAGCAGGCGGCATTCTAGCTGAGAAAAACTTTGCCTATCTATTCCTTGGCGATGCGATCTCGTCTATCGTCTTTGCAGGGATCTCGCTATGGATGCTACCACAGGGTATTCGTACCAGTAGAGCCAAGAGCAAATGGGCGCCCGCGCTCAGGCACATTTTGGGAAATAAACCCTTCATTGCCTACTTCGTCGCGCTTGGCCTATCAGTATCCACTTTCTTTATCTGGGGTAGTAGTGTCGCAAAATTCACCACCGACCTCGGCTATAGCAAAGAAATCTACGGATGGATCATGGCAGCCAATGGACTACTCATCGCCATCTGCGAGCTGGGTATCAGCCAGATCACTAGAAAGCGGAATGCCCAGCGAGTGATCGCTCTCGGTTTCTTCCTCTGCGGAGCAGGTGTGTGGATCAATGGATTTGCGCACAGCTGGGTAGTCATACTGATAGCCCTGATCGTATTCACCTTTGGAGAGATGATCGCTCTACCTGTGGCCAGCGCCTACATGGCAGCCCTAGCCCCAGATGAGATGCGCGGCCGCTACACAGCTGTCATCGGACTCACATGGAATGTCGGCCACGGCATCGCGCCCTGGCTCGGACTGACGCTCTACGAGCACCAGCCCAGTCTACTCTGGTGGGGCTGCCTAGCCGCAGGTATTGCTTCGGCAGCTACCATGCTCCTGCCTCTGAGGACAAAAAACAGCACGTGAATTCGCCGAAAGCAGCGCAGGACCTCCTGCGCTGTTTTTCTTTTTCCTTATCGCAAGGTTCTTGCTTTTCACTGGACCCAGCTTCGCTTATCAACGATTGTACCTGTAGATTTCCCAATGGACGAAAACACGTCGCAAAATCATTTCGAAGGCCTGCCAAGCGAACCGATCCCCGAGGTCCTTTTCTCGTTTTACGAGGATCGCCCCTTCAAGTCGTGCACTCGCTGTGGCGAAAGTCTAAGCGACTTTCCAGATGGCTATAAGGTCTCTAAAAACTTCAAGAAAGGCGAGGTCATCATCGAGTACGCCCTTTGCATGCCCTGCGTCGAGCGGATGCTCAATGAGGCTAGCGATGAATCCAAGCGGGTGCTCCAGCAATTCCAAGAGGAGCGCTATCGCGAGGATGTATCCGGCTTTGACGACTGCGCTCTGTGCGAAAAGACCCAAATGACGGCTCGCGGCGAGGAATTTGGACTGACCGGTATCTGCCAGGGGCTGAACATGTTTGATAGCGCGATGATCTGCATCGAGTGCATGGAGGAAATGTCAGAAGTCATCTCCGACGAAACCCGGGGCAAATGGAACCGCTTCCGCGAAGAAAACTTCCCCGGGGTGCCCGGCGACTTCGAGCCCATGCCCGACAAACCAACTCCGGTGCTGCTGTAAACCCATTAGCCAGAAGGCTTAGCTAGATTTTTACGGCTCAAGGAGGGGCTGCTTTTAGATGCTATGAAGTGTTGTCAGCAAGGTCGAATT
>JAHDID010000142.1 GCA_020630975.1 Verrucomicrobiota bacterium | reverse complement strand
TGCCGACCGGCCCAATATCGTCATGGTCATCACCGACGATCAGGGCTATGGCGACCTGGGCTGCACCGGCAATCCCGTGGTCAAGACACCGCATATCGATCAGCTAGCCAGCGAGTCGGTGTGGCTCGATGACTATCACGTGGCGCCGACCTGCTCGCCGACCCGATGCGCTCTGCTCACCGGCCACTGGACCAATCGCACTGGCGTGTGGCACACCATCAATGGCCGCTCGATGCTGCGCGAGAACGAGATAACCCTCGGGCAGCTGCTGGCTGATGCGGGCTACCAGACTGGCATGTTCGGCAAATGGCATCTCGGCGACAACTACCCCTACCGCCCGGAGGATCGCGGCTTTCACGAGGTCTACCGCCACGGCGGTGGTGGTGTCGGCCAGACGCCAGATGTGTGGGACAATTCCTACTTCGACGGTGGCTACTTCCACAATGGTCAGATCGTAAAGGCCGAGGGCTTTTGCACCGATGTATTTTTCGATCAAGGCAATGCCTTCATCACCAAATGCGCCGAAGAGAAGAAGCCATTTTTCGCCTACATCTCGACCAATGCCCCACACAGTCCGCTGCACGCTCCCGAGAAGTATCTCGAGCCCTACAAAGACCAAAATGCCGGTGTCGCCGCGTTTTTCGGCATGGTGACCAATATCGACGACAATGTCGGTAAGACTCGCGACCTGCTAAAGGATCTGGGCATCTACGAGAATACCATCTTCATCTTCACCACCGACAATGGAACGGCTGGTGGACGCAGCGTGTACAATGCAGGTATGCGCGGCTTCAAAGGCAGCGAATATGATGGTGGCCACCGGGTGCCGATGATCATCCACTGGCCAGGCGGTGGCATGGGCGAGCGAAAAGACGTCGATCGCCTGACTCACGCTGTCGATATCGTGCCGACCCTACTCGACCTATGCGGCGCGACCGATGCCAAGCCAGAGGATCTGGTATTCGACGGCAAATCGATCCGCCCACTACTAGAGGGCGATGGCACCGACTGGGCCGACCGCTACATGGTGACCGACTCGCAGCGTGTGGTCGACCCGATCAAATGGCGTAAGACAGCGGTGATGTCTGAGCAGTGGCGACTGATCAATGGCAAGGAGCTATACGACATCGACAAAGATCCCGGCCAGACGACCGACGTAGCCGCCGAGCACCCGGATCAAGTCGCTAAGATGACCGAATTCTACGATGCCTGGTGGGCAGAGCTGGAGCCGACCTTCTCACAGACCACCGAGATCTACCTGGGCCAGCCTGGCCACGAGGTAGTCACCCTGACTGGGCACGACTGGATCAGCGACAGCATCTTCCCACCGTGGAATCAGGGCCACGTGCGCGGAGCTGCCGGTGCCTTCCCAAAGCAGCCCAAGAAAAAGAAAGGTAAGGAAGCCGCCGACGCCAAGCCCGTCATGCTAAAACATGACGCCCACTGGGCGGTAAAGGTCATCACCGATAGCGAGTATGACATTTCCCTACGCCGCTGGCCGACCGAGGCCGATCACCCGATCAAGGCCTCGCTACCTCCAGGCTCTGGAGTGCCAGGTGCGTCGAAGGCATTCCGCGAAGTCGACGGCCGAATGATACCGGTGCAGACAGCCGTGCTACGCCTGAATGGCGAAGACATCGCCTCTCAGCCAGTCGGCGATGACGATACTCACATCACCTTTTCCGCGACACTGACCAAAGGCTCGCACCAGCTCTCGCCTCTATTCGTGATGGATAGCGGTAGCGAGGTCGGTGCCTACTACACCATCGTGACTAAGAAGTAGGCACCCCTCGATGATACTATACCTATACCGATACCTCACAGTCAGTTGTCTAGCGATCGGACTAGGGCTCCTCGGAGCCTGGCTAGCGACCGACCCAATGTGATCCTGATATTAGCCGACGATCTCGGTATAGGCGATGCCTCTTGCTACAATGCAGAGTCAAAAATCCACACACCTAGCTCCCCAGCACATCTGAACCAGCCCCTTCGGAAAGATTGCGAGGTAGCTAGACCTCCATGTGAACCACTTCAAACAAACCTGCACGCCGGAGCTTCAGCAAAAGGGGAGCGACCGCAGGTCATCCATGCAATCAACACCTTCGACCATCCTACATCCCCCGAAGCCCATAAGATCTGTGTTTATCAGTGTCCATCCGTGGTCTCCTAAAAAACTTTCGGCCGTCCTCGATAAGCCACTTGCTGCTTATATTCCTAACGCTAGTTTCCAGTACTTTGGAAACGCAATCAATCATAGATGCCATCAGGAGCCGCCCGGGCATGTATATTAGAGATCCGCATTCACCCAGCGGGTTGTTGACTTTGGTCCTAGAACTATTGGCCAACGTGGTTGACTTGCACTTAGCAGGAAAAGCCAGCCAATTTTCTTTAACTCAGAACAAGCAAGGCTGGATTACGGTCAAAGATGATGGCCCTGGCCTACCTTACGATATTGTTGATAACAACAGCGGCGTAACACTGGCCGAAAATCACTTTACCATTGGGCATGACACTCCGACAGCAGATGACCACTCTCCACATATTCACCTATCACCGCTTGGCATCGGATTAATATTGATCAATGCTCTCTCAAGAAAAGTAGAGGTGAAATCAGTTCGAAATGAGGTCGAATATTGCCAGACCATTGTTAATCAGGAGGCTGGTGAAGTCTCTAAGCGCAGAGTGTCGAAACCTAACGGGACATCAATTCGTTTTATCCCTGACAAGACAATCTTTCAGAAATCCACAAAACTAGATTGGAGTACGATACGTAAAGAGCTTTTCGACGTAGCCCATCTTTACCCAGGGCTGTTGATTGCCTATGAAAACGAGCGCTTCATTTCCAAGAACGGCTTAGAAGATTATGTAAATCTCTTAACCGCCCATGAGAATTGCCCCACTAACAACCGAGCAATTTCCCTCACCTCTAACAGCGGCGAATGTCGAATCAATTTCGCCTGTGGAGGAGTCAGAAATAAAAGTGAAGGAATTGTGATTAAATCGTGGGTAAATGGCTGGTTTTGCAATGAGGGTGGCACACATATCGAAGGAATGGAGACCGCGCTCAAGAAGGCAAATCTAGATCCAGCCATCGCAATGATTAGCCTTGTTTTAGACTCACCTCGCTTCAACTCACCTACAAAATCTCGACTAGCAAACGAAGATATCCGCCATGAGGTCCATAAGCAATTGACTGAGCAGTTTATCCATCTCGGAATTTCGTAATCCAACCACAAATGGATACTGTAGAAGGATGTAGAAGGTGACAGGCTAAATCAGACGACCTCATTCCTACCTACTGGCCGCTCCCTGCACAACGTACTTGTAGGAACGCAACTCTATCGTAGTCTCAGTAATCAGTATGCAGACGGAACATTATTTCAGATTTTTGGTCATAGGAGTGTGTGGCGCACTTGTGCTCTCTACGAATCTATCCGCTCAAACCACCTTTTCCGAAATGAGTGGGGACTTTGGCTCGGACCGGAACTGGAGCAATGGCGTGCCGGGTGAAGGTACAGGGGTGGCTACCATCGCCGATGCTAGACAAGCCACTATCTCGTCTACCTTTAGGTTCAAAAAGAAGATAGAGAAATTAGTAGTCGAAGATAGAGCGTTTCTCGAAATCAAGGCTAATCTGGATGCCAAGGAGACAACGCTGCTGATGAATCGAGCGTCTGGCACCGTGAATCAAACTGATGGCAGAGTCAGCCTCGGTAGTCTCGATCTGATAGGAGATGAGACGAAGCATCAGTACCACCTCAGCGGTGGCTCATTGACTATCGAAGGTAATCTGTTCTTCAGCGATAGCACTCACAGCACGTTCAAGCTATCGGGAGACAAGGCGGAGCTCGAAGTGACCGGTGGCGGCATCACCATAGGGGCTAAGTCTACTCTAGAGCTGGAGCTAGGGCCATCTGGGATCAGAGCCATCACCGTGAATAATTTGGCTATCAACAAGGGCAGCACGATCAAGATCGATGGGTCGAAATATACGAGCAGTAAGAGAAAGATCGATTTGATCACGTTTGGCGAGGAATTCGGTGGAGTTAGTGGAACTGCAGGCAAATTCGATAATGTCGAGATCACTGGATTCGACAAGTTTAGCTCGGGCAGTATTGAGCTGGATGACAACACTTTGGTTCTAAAATTGACCAAGTGATCGCTTCGCTGGAAGAGGAGGTCGCTTCGCTGGGAGGGGAGGAGTCGGGAGGGGAGGAGGAGCTGCTGGGCAGCGCCTCGAATGTTGCTTGGTTCTACTTTGTCATTTTCGTAGAATGGGTTACCTAACCCGTTCTCCACAGGCTTTGTTGATAGGCTTCGCGGACAGGTTGGGCAACCTATCCTACTATTGCCTAGCTATTCC
>JAHDID010000079.1 GCA_020630975.1 Verrucomicrobiota bacterium | reverse complement strand
CTGGCGGCGGCGATGACACGGTGACCACCGGAAACGGTGATAACACGATCAATACCGGAGACGGCAACAACTCCGTGACCTCTGGCTCTGGCGCAGACAATGTAACCAGTGGCTCAGGCAGCGATGACCTCAATGTTGGTGATGGAAACAACACCGTGAGCGCCGGAGCAGGTGATGATAGCGTCACCTCTGGTAGCGGCAATGACGCCATTGATGCAGGCAGCGGCAACAACACTGTCGATGCCGGTGAAGGCGATAACAATGTTTCAACTGGAGATGGTAACAATGATGTCACCTCTGGAGGTGGCGATGATACCGTGACCACTGGAAATGGCGATAACACCATCAATACTGGAGACGGCAACAACTCTGTGACCTCAGGCTCTGGCGCAGACGATGTGACCAGTGGTTCGGGCAGTGATGATCTGAATGTCGGAGATGGTAACAACACCGTCAGCGCCGGAGCAGGTGATGATAATGTCACGTCTGGCAGTGGTAATGATGCCATCGATGCAGGTAGCGGTAACAACACCGTCAATGCAGGCGAGGGCGATAACACTGTTTCGACAGGTGATGGTAATAATAACGTCACCTCAGGAGGAGGCGACGACACCGTGACCACGGGTAACGGCGATAACACGATCAATACCGGAGATGGTAACAACACTGTCACTACAGGCACAGGTTCTGATAGCGTGACCAGTGGGTCTGGTAGCGATGATCTTAATGTCGGCGACGGTAACAACACCGTCAGCGCAGGGGCTGGAGATGATAATGTGGCCTCAGGCGGTGGTAATGACTCGATCGATGCTGGCAGCGGCAACAACACAGTCGACGCAGGTGAGGGTAGTAACACCATCAATACCGGCGACGGCAATAACCAGGTGACTTCAGGCAGCGGAGATGACACCGTGACTACAGGTAACGGCGACAACACGATCGACACCGGCGATGGAAATAACACGGTCACCACCGGCACAGGTTCTGATAGCGTGACCAGTGGCTCTGGCAGTGATAACCTCAACGTCGGCGACGGTAACAACACGGTCAGCGCAGGAGCTGGCGACGATAATGTGACTTCAGGCAGCGGCAATGATTCGATCGATGCCGGTAGTGGTAACAATACTGTAAGTGCAGGTGAAGGTGATAATACCGTATCAACTGGCGACGGAGATAATTCGGTGACTTCCGGGGGAGGTGCTGACACTGTGACGACTGGTGACGGAAACAACACCGTCAATGCTGGTGATGGCAATAATTCCGTCTCGACTGGAGAAGGAAACAACGCAGTGACTAGCGGCAGCGGTGACGACACCGTGACCACAGGTAACGGTGATAACACAATCAATGCTGGGGACGGTAACAACACTGTGACCACCGGCACAGGCTCTGATAGCGTGACCAGCGGATCTGGTAGCGATAATCTCAATGTCGGCGACGGTAACAACACCGTCAGCGCCGGAGCAGGCGACGATAATGTCACCTCCGGCAGCGGTAATGACTCGATCGACGCAGGTAGCGGAAATAACACCGTGGATGCCGGTGAAGGCGACAACACAGTCTCTACCGGGGACGGCAATAACACCGTCACCACAGGTAGCGGGGCTGATAGCGTCTCTACTGGTGATGGCGACAACACCGTAGACGCCGGAGAGGGCAATAACACGGTCTCAACTGGTGACGGCAATAATACCGTCACATCCGGTGGTGGCGATGATACCGTCACGACTGGCAACGGTGATAACACGATCAATACGGGTGATGGCAACAACTCTGTGACCTCAGGATCGGGTGCCGATAGCGTGACTAGCGGTAGCGGCGACGACAATCTGAACGTAGGCGATGGCGATAACACCGTCAGCGCAGGTGGAGGCAACGACAACATCACCTCCGGCAGTGGCAACGACTCGATCAATGCAGGCAGCGGCAACAACACCGTCAATGCAGGTGCGGGTAATAACACCATAACCACAGGAGATGGCGACAATACCATCACCTCAGGAAGCGGCACAGATACTGTCACCACAGGATCGGGATCAGACACCATCGACACTGGTGCAGGCGACGACTCCGTCGATGCCGGAGCCGGAGATGACACGATCGCTGCAGGCAGCGGTAATGACACGATCGAAGGTGGAGCTGGCCAAGACCGAGTCACCTACACCGGTCTATCGACTGACTATACCTTTACTGAGCATCCAGATGGCTCATTGACCATCACCGACAATCGCCCTGGTAGTCCAGATGGCTCCGATCGCATCTCTGGTGTGGAGGATTTCGCATTTACCGACAAGACACTGACATACGAGCAGATCACCGATCCCGATGCGATCGACGATGCGGCCAGCGTGTCAGAAGACACTTCGATCTCAATCGGTGTGCTGACTAATGATGTAACGATCGACACCGATACTCTCACGATCACCGCGGTGACCGATCCAGTCGGAACCGTCACCAACAATGGGAATGGTACGATTTCTTATGATACCAATGGCCAGTTCGAGAGTCTGAATGTCGGCGACACTGCGATCGACACCTTCTCATACACCATCGACGACGGCCATGGCAGCACTGATATCGCCACCGTGACGGTAACGATCACCGGTGAAAACGATGGTCCTGTAGCGACTGGCGCGACCAGTAGTACGACCGAAGAAACAGTGACCACTGCCAATGGCAACGTGACCTCGACCGATGTCGACGCAGGGTCAACGGCCACATGGACAGCGCTCAGCACAGCAGCTAGCGATAGCGGTTACGGCACCTTCGATCTGACAACTGGCGGAGCATGGACCTACAATCTGACCAATAGTCATGCATCGGTGCAGGCATTGAACGTCGGTGAGACCCTGATGGACCAGATCACCATGACGGTGACTGATGACAACGGAGCGACTGACACGACTGTGGTGACCATCACAGTCACTGGCACCAATGATGTGCCCGTGGCAGCAGGTTCTGTAGGGGATGTCACAGAGGAGTCTTCATTGAGTTCGACAGGTGTGGTCACCTCTACGGACACAGATGCGACAGCCACAGCCACATGGACGGCGCTGAATGCGGAGTCTGGAGACAATGGTTATGGTAGCTTCGATCTGACAGCAGGCGGGGCCTGGACTTACAATCTAGCAAATAGCCACGCATCCGTGCAGGCATTGAATGCGGGTGAGACCCTGATTGATCAGATCACAGTAACGGTAACAGATGATAATGGTGCAACCGATACAGCCGTGATCGATGTAACCATCACAGGTACAAATGATGGTCCTGTAGCGACCGGTGCTACTAGTGGAGTTACCGAAGAGAGTGCAGTCACTGCAAATGGAATGGTGACTTCGACTGATGTCGACACGACAGCAACGGCAGTATGGTCGGTCTTAAATGCGGCAGCAGGCGACAGTGGCTATGGCAGCTTTGATCTGACATCTGGTGGAGCGTGGACCTATAATCTGACCAACAGCCATGCATCGGTGCAAGCGCTGAATGCAGGTGAAACGCTCATTGATCAGATCACTGTGACCGTGACCGATGACAATGGAGCGACAGATACTGCAGTGATTGATGTGACGATTACTGGCACGAATGATATCCCTGTGGCGAATGGATCGGTGGGTTCAGTCACAGAAGAATCTGTTTTGGCTGCTAGTGGAACCGTAACATCGACTGATACTGATACTACAGCCACAGCGGTTTGGTCAGCTTTGAGCGCAGCATCCGGAGATAACGGCTATGGTAGCTTTGACCTGACCGCAGGTGGCGCATGGGCATACAACTTAAGTAACGGTGATGCGTCTGTGCAAGCGTTGAATGCAGGTGAAACGCTCACTGATCAGATCACAGTGACCGTGACCGATGACAATGGAGCGACGGATACAGCCGTGATCGATGTGACGATCACTGGGACGAATGATGGTCCTGTAGCGACTGGTGCTACTAGTGGAGTTACCGAAGAGAGTGCAGTTACTGCAAATGGAATGGTGACCTCGACTGATGTCGATACTACGGCAACTGCCGCATGGACAGCCTTAAATGCGGCAGCTGGTGACAGTGGCTATGGGAGTTTTGATCTAACATCTGGCGGAGCATGGACCTACAATCTGACCAACAGCCATGCATCGGTGCAGGCGCTGAACGTCGGAGAGACATTGATGGACCAGATCACCATGACGGTGACTGATGACAACGGCGCGACCGACACGGCTGTGGTGACCATCACAGTCACTGGTACGAATGATGTACCAGTGGCATCAGGTTCTGCAGGTGCTGTCACAGAGGAGTCGTCATTGAGCTCGACAGGTGTGGTCACCTCTACGGACACAGATGCGACAGCCACAGCCACATGGACGGCGCTGAATGCGGAGTCTGGAGACAATGGTTATGGTAGCTTCGATCTGACAGCAGGCGGGGCCTGGACTTACAATCTAGCAAATAGCCACGCATCCGTGCAGGCGCTGAATGCGGGTGAGACGCTGATTGATCAGATCACAGTGACGGTGACAGATGATAATGGTGCAACCGATACAGCCGTGATCGATGTGACGATTACAGGAACAAATGATGGTCCCGTAGCGACCGGTGCGACTAGCGGAGTTACCGAAGAGAGTGCAGTTACTGCAAATGGAATGGTGACTTCGACTGATGTCGATACTACGGCAACTGCTGCATGGTCGGCCTTAAATGAGGCAGCTGGTGACAGTGGCTATGGCACCTTTGATCTGACATCTGGCGGAGCGTGGACCTATAATCTGACCAATAGTCACGCCTCGGTGCAGGCATTGAATGCAGGTGAAACTCTCATCGATCAAATCACTGTAACGGTGACGGATGATAACGGAGCAACGGATACCGCAGTGATCGATGTGACGATCACGGGGACTAACGACGCTCCAGTGGCTACCGGATCCAGCGGCGGCGTCACAGAGGAGTCGTCATTGAGCTCGACAGGTGTGGTCACCTCTACGGACACAGATGCGACAGCCACAGCCACATGGACGGCGCTGAATGCGGAGTCTGGAGACAATGGTTATGGTAGCTTCGATCTGACAGCAGGCGGGGCCTGGACTTACAATCTAGCAAATAGCCACGCATCCGTGCAGGCATTGAATGCGGGTGAGACCCTGATTGATCAGATCACAGTAACGGTAACAGATGATAATGGTGCAACCGATACAGCCGTGATCGATGTAACCATCACAGGTACAAATGATGGTCCTGTAGCGACCGGTGCTACTAGTGGAGTTACCGAAGAGAGTGCAGTCACTGCAAATGGAATGGTGACTTCGACTGATGTCGACACGACAGCAACGGCAGTATGGTCGGTCTTAAATGCGGCAGCAGGCGACAGTGGCTATGGCAGCTTTGATCTGACATCTGGTGGAGCGTGGACCTATAATCTGACCAACAGCCATGCATCGGTGCAAGCGCTGAATGCAGGTGAAACGCTCATTGATCAGATCACTGTGACCGTGACCGATGACAATGGAGCGACAGATACTGCAGTGATTGATGTGACGATTACTGGCACGAATGATATCCCTGTGGCTGCCTCAAGTAGCGCAGTGGTTGATCAGATCACAAATGAGACCTTTGACGGGACAAGTGCGGATGGCTGGACTGGAGGAACGTTGATCCAGGGGAATACGGCGTTTGGGAACTACCTGAGAGGTCACGCCTCTGGAGGGGTTCAAAATGTGTCAAAGACCTTTGATCTGGGTGCTGATCACGGATCGGCAGTGATTGAGTTTGATATGCTTCGCCTTGATAGCTGGGACAACGAGGAGTTCCGTGTATTCATTGATGATGAGCAAGTCTACTCAAGAGTGCATGATAAAAACACGACACTCGGCTATCACGAGCAGACCATCACGATCGATGGAGTGACTTACACCACGACATTCACACCGACCAGTGATCGAGTGAATCAGACTGGTAGCAGCTACAGGGATCAGACCTTCCGAGTGCGAGTGACGGTCGATCAGGCGAGCGGACCGATCAAGGTAGGCTTTGGCACGACTTTGAATAGCCCGGCTCATGATGAGTCATACGGCATCGATAACCTGGCAGTGATAGCGACCGATGATCTCGATCTCTACCTAGGAGAGGGGGCTGTTATTGAGGCGGCAACCGACTCTAGTGGCGCTACCGATCATGCGATCTCGGTAGCGAAGGGTAACTTATCTGTTTCTGATGTAGACACGACGTCTAGCCACACATGGTCTGGTAATGCGAGTAGCACTTATGGTTCGCTAGATGTGAATGCGATGAGTGGTGTGTGGACCTATACGCTAGATAACTCAGCTGCACAGATACTAGATGAAGGCGATGTGGTGACAGAAACTTTTACCGTGACGGTCACTGATGATCAGGGAGCGACTGATACGGAGACAGTGACAATCACGATCAATGGTTCAAACGATGGACCGGTAGCGACTGGTTCTACAGGTAATGTAACCGAGGACAGTGGTGTGGCCGCAGCGGGCACAGTTAGCTCGACTGATGTCGATGCCGATGACAATGCGACATGGACAGCGTTGAATGCTGCTGCCGGAGACAATGGTTATGGCGCGTTCAGCTTAGATGCGTCTGGTAATTGGGATTACAATTTGAACAATAGCTTAAGCTCGATCCAGACACTCGACCTTGGCGACACGTTGATCGACTCAGTAACGGTGACCGTCACTGATGATAACGGGGGGACTGACACAGCTGACATCACGGTGACGATAACTGGTGCGAACGATGCGCCGACGGATATTATCGCCAGTCGGACGGATGTGGATGAGAATACCGCCCCTGAGTCTGTGGTAGCGACATTGGATGCGATCGATGTGGACGCGGATAACGATGGGTTTACTTACTCGGAGATAGGTGGAACGGGGGCAACGTTGTTTAAGATAGTGGGTAACGAGATCCGTCTTGAATCTGATGCATCATTGGATCATGAGGTGAATGACTTGTTCACTTACACAGTGCGCGCCACGGATAGCGAAGGGGCTAGTTTTAACAAGACCTTTAATATCGCGATCAACGACGTGAATGAAGTGCCATTTAGTCTCACTTTTGATGCGAGTGATCAGGCACCTGATCTGACGAATGCTGCAGCAGGGTTCATTAATCCAGGACCTGATCCCGTGAACTATGGTGTGATTTCTGGCGTTAATGTAGGAGGACCTTGGGAGGAAAGAACCCACTTGCTAAGCTTTAATACTGGAAGTGATCTGACCGGTAAGCAGGTGATCTTTGAGGAGGGTGGAACAACTCGAGGATGGTCTCTCTCTATCCTTCCCGATCCTGATAATGGAAATATCCCAACTCTCTACGCATTAGTGTACAACAATGCTCAGTGGCCGAGTTCGACGACGACTCGTAATAATGCTATCAACATGGGGCCGGTAGATGCGGATGCCGATTACACAGTGGCGATGGTGTTTGATGCACGCGACACAAATCCGGACAACAATACTTTTTCAGCGTATCTGAATGGTGAACTCAACGGTAGTACCAACCGAATCCTCAAGCAATATGATCACTCCGGTGAGATCGGTGTGGGTGGAATGATAAATGGAACGCGCGATCCTCGAACGGGGGCGCAGATATCTGGAGACGGTAGAGACTTCAAAGGCACAGTGAATGAAGTGCAGATCGTTAATGAGATATTTACCCCATCGGAAGTCACCCAGGCGAGTAACTACTATAGCGCAATTTACGATGAAACACCATCGGCGCCAGGTGTCGCAGAAAACTCGCCGGATGGCACGGTCGTTGGGGCTGTAAAGGGTTCGGATATTGATGATGGAGATGTTTTGACCTATTCATTCGTGGATGATGCCGGTGGGCGGTTTGCGATCGACGCAAACTCAGGTGAGATCACCGTCGCCAATGGAACACTATTGAACCATGAGGTGGATGCTAGTCATGAGATTTCCGTGCGTGTCACAGACGCTGGCGGTCTTTTCTTCGATCAGGTATTTACAATAGCTGTGGCTGATGTAAACGAGGCGCCGGTTGTGACATCGGGTGATTTCTCGGGATCCGTTCAGGAAGAAGTTATCTTAGCAGTAACCGGGGTTGTTGAGTCTAGCGATCCCGATGTTGGCGATAGCGCTACGTGGTCTAGCGATGCTTCCGGCAACTTTGGTTCCTTTGGTATTAATGCGGTATCGGGAGAGTGGACCTATAATCTTAACAATTCTAACTCTACAGTTCAGAGTCTCAATGCAGGTGAAACTCTAGTCGATTCTGTAATGGTTACGGTGACCGACAGCGCAGGTGCGACTGATACAGAAGAGATTTCCATAACGGTTACCGGCACCAACGATGCTCCGATAATTGGAGTGGAATCGCCTGAATATAGTGGTTGGCAGTCGATTGCTGTTTTAAACCACAGCTTCGAAGACGGTCGAGATGAGAATTCTAACTGGTTTAGTAATACTGTTCCCGGTTGGGAAACCACAGGCGGGCATACTGGGTTATACGACGTCGCGAGCGGCTATGAACGAGGGGGCATAGATGGAAATACGGTAGGGTTCATCGATCTGGGTGGGTCCATTTCTCAAACATTGGGGGCAAGCTTTGAATCTGGTAAAGATTACAGGCTTACAGTAAAAGTAGGAAACTATGCTACCTCCAATGTCGATGCTTCAGATTCGTGGGAAATCAGGTTGTATGCAGGAGCTCAGCTGCTGGGTGCGACGGGTTCGACTGATAATCCTTTGCCCGTCAGGGCTTTTTCTGATGTCAGTTTGTCTCTTAGCGCCACTGATCTAGAGGCGTTTGCAGGTTCGGTTGGCGATAGTCTCAGAGTCGAGTTGTATGATTCTGCTTCAGGTAGCACACAGAACGCTCATTTTGACAACATCAGGTTGGATAGCAGGATCGGTCTGACTGAAGATGGAACTCAGACAGCTAGCGGCGTGGTCACTGTTGCAGACGCAGATAGTTCAGCTGTTACCAGTTGGGTAGTGATTTCCGAGCAGCTCGGGGATAATGGATATGGCGAATTCTCGCTAGACTCTAGCGGGGAGTGGCAATATAATCTAGATAATAGTCACGCCGCTGTTCAGGCTCTCAGTGATGGGGAGGTGATTTCTGATCAGATATCCGTTACGGTATCCGATGAGAATGGTGCGACTGATATTGCTGTGGTGACGGTTAGTATCCAGGGCACAAATGATGGCCCAGTCGCTTCTGATGGTGCCGGTGGAGTGGTTGAAGATGGAGGATTACAAACCTCTGGGAATCTTTCCTCGGTTGATATCGATAATAGTTCGAGTGTTGCATGGACGGAGCTCGATGGTCAATTAGGCGACCTAGGCTTGGGAAGTTTTGATGTAGGTCCTGATGGAGCCTGGAGCTTTAGTTTGAATAATAACTTAGCGAGTGTCCAAGCATTGAATGTCGGCGAGACCTTAGTCGATCGTGTGTCTGTCGCAGTAACCGACGAGAATGGAGCTTTTGATATCGCTGTTATTGAGGTTACAGTGGCTGGGACTAATGATGGTCCAGTTGCTTCAGCTGCTTATGGGCAGATTTCGGAGGATTCACCTGCGACTTCTGGGCTCATTACAGCAGTGGATACTGATGCTTCGGCATCTTTGAGCTGGAGTCCAGTATCTGGTGAAGTAGGTGTGAATGGCTGGGGAAGTTTCGAGCTCGATGATGCAGGGGCATGGACTTATAGTTTGAATAACGCGCTGGGTGCGATTCAGAGCCTGGATAAAGATGCCACCCTTATAGATTCTGTAGCAGTTACGGTAACTGATGAGCAAGGCTCTACAGATGTTACTGATATTGTTGTAACCATATCTGGAACGAATGATGCTCCCCTAGATATTGTTTCTGACTCGACATCCATTGATGAGAATAGCAATGCAGGTACAGTGGTGGCCAACTTATCCACTTTGGATACGGATATCGGCTCAAGCCACACATACACAGAGGTAGGCGGGACAGGTGCTACTTTGTTCGAAATCGTTGGCAATCAGATTGTACTTTCGGCAGGAGGCGCACTAGATCATGAAGCGGTAGAGCAGTTCACTTACACAGTTAGGTCGACAGATAATAATGGAGCAGCGATCGTAGAGACTTTCACGATTGATGTGAACGACATTAATGAAGCGCCGAGTAACTTGGCTTTTGTAAGCGGGGTTCAACCTGATCATTCGAGTGCAACCCTGGCGATTCAAGAGCCTGGACCGGATCCTGTGAACTATGGTGCGATAAACGGTATTAATTTAGGAGGGCCTTGGACTAACCGAACGATTTCATCGTCATTCACTACTGGATCTGATATTTCCGGTATGCAGGTGATCTATGAAGAAGGTGGGTCTGCCCGCGGATTTCAGTTTTCTATCATGCCAGATCCTGATAATGGTGATCAGCCGACGCTATATGCGATGGTGTATAATAACACTGGGGAGTGGCCTGGCTCGATTCCTGACTATATTCCTTTGAAGTTAGCTGTGGTCGAGCCAAATACCACTTACTCGGCCGTTATGGTCCTGGATGCTCAGGATACTAGTGACCCATTTAACAATTCATTCTTAGGCTACCTCAACGGAGAGTTGGTGGCACAGTCTGATTATGCATTCCGTCAGCATGAACACCCCGGAGAAATCGGTGTCGGTGGCTATATGAACTCGACGTGGGATCCGCGGACAGGGAAGCATTTGTCCGGAAGCGGAGCTGATTTTCAGGGCGAGATCCATGAGCTGTTGAATGAGAATTCGTCATGGTCTGCATCGGATGTGTTAACCACCGCTCAGCATTACGAGGAAACTTACAGTTCCAGTGTGTCTGGACCGAGTGTTCTCGAGAATTCTGAAAATGGCGTCATTTTGGGTAAGGTGAGTACTACCGATCAGGATGAGTCGGATACCCATACTTATAGCTTGTCAGAAGATGCAGGTGGTCGTTTCGGGATTAACTCGTCGACTGGAGAAGTATATGTGGCAGACGGAACGTTGCTCGACTTTGAATCGGCTACGTCTCATGATATTACTGTTGTTACCACTGATTCTGGGGCCGGAAATCTTGATTACAGCGAAACCTTCACCATCGAGGTGAAAAATGTGAATGAGGCTCCGGTCATTGCCGGGCAGAGTTCCGGAGCATTAGACGAACTAGAGTACTCAGAGTTGGTTCTGCTAACACCGACCCAATTAAGTGGAGGAGAGTACCCCACGTCTCGGATCACAATGCTGGGAGACGATCCCTTTGTTTATGATCCTTTGGATCCGACCTCCACAATGCCAAACGTAACCTACTCGGTCGATGGAAGTATGGCGGACGGCTGGTCAGCTGATGGGTCAGCGGTTAGTGCTTTGTCGTTTGATTTAGACTCCCAGTACTTGCAGCGTGGAGGCCAAGAGTTTGTGCTCGATCTCTACGGGCGTGGCTACATTGAAGACCATGTGCAGGACCGGGATAACAACATGACAGTTGAGTTTCTTGATGTTTCAGGAAACGTGATTGGGTCTCTTACAGGGTTGGCAATTCCTGATAGTCAGATGCACCCTCATCTCAGAGTTCATACAGAGGGCGTGGTCCCTGTTGGTCAGACGATAGCTACTGTGAATATCACTGGTCATTCAGGCTTCTTTTCCCTTATGGAGGTCCGTGCTGCGACTGTGCCTGTTGAGCCTGTTATCGTGGCGACAGGAGAACTGACAGTGAGTGATGTGGATGCTGGTGCTGTGCTCACTTGGGATGAAGTGATTTCAGAGGCTGGTAGTAATGGGTTTGGCAATTTTACGCTGGAGGCATCAGGTGATTGGAGTTATCAGACCGATCCTAGACATGCGTCGGTAAACCTCCTTCAGCAGGGAGAGAGTTTGGTCGATTCTTACACTTTCACAGTAACAGACCAGTACGGTGCAAGTGACGTTGAGACTGTAACAGTAACCTTGAACGGAACCAATGATGCTCCCGAAGCATTTGTACTTGAAGGGGTGACAAATTCTGTGGTCTTCGATGGTAACAACCTAGGGCAATTGGCAATGGCTGAAAACATCGATGATATGCCTGGGACTGCTTTGACATTAGAAATGCTCATTTCTGGGAGTCCAGATGATGCTTCACGCACGATGTCACTGATGTCTTATGCGGTTGAAGGGTCTCCCAATGAGTTGTTGTTGATATCGGCTAGTGGAAAGCTTGATGTTTATCTAAATGATGTGCGGTACACGACCGGGCTTTCTTCAAGTGATTTGTTTACTGGTTCCCCGGAGCAGTTATCAGTGTCATGGGATAGCTCATCAGGGCAGTTACAAGTCTATCTGAACGGTGATCTTATGTCGTCTATTGCTGCTAGTTCGTCTCCGATATCGGCTGGGGGCACGATAACTTTGGGGCAGGAGCAAGATAGTGTAGGTGGTTCTTTTGAAGTCGGGCAATCTTTTATTGGCAGTATCTATGATTTCCGGCTCTTTGATCATGTAAGGACAGCTGATCAGGTATCCGATAATTCTGGTCAGTTGTTGGTAGACCCTGCAGCGGAGGCTGGATTATTGATTAATTGGCAAGGCGGGGTAAACGCGGACGGGGTTATGCTTGATTTGGCTGGTAATCATAATATTCAGGTGAGTGATGATGTGGCTATTGGGGTGTCTGTGGATGAGAATACTTCAGCGAACGGGCAATCAGGTGCAGTTGTGGGAATTTTGTCTGGGGTGGTTGATATTGATAACAAATCTGGGTTCACTTTCTCGGTTTTGGAAAATGACCCTAACGAGTTCAATTGGTTCGAGATTGGAACTGACGAGAATGGGAAGCCTGCACTAGTGGTCAAGGACGGAATTGACTTAAACCATGAGATTCGAGAGTTTCATAATGTCACGATTCAAGTCGAAGATCCTAACGGTGGCACTTTCAATCAAACTTTCAGGGTGCAAGTCAACGATCTTAACGAGGCACCTCAGAACTTTGTGATCTCTCTCGAGGGTGAATTGGGAGGCAATGCTCCTGTGACCCAGCAGGCCGAAGGGCTCGTGAGTGGAGGAGCACCTGCACTGATAACCTTTGATAATTACACTTATGTTCAACTGCATACATCGATTGATGTTTCGGGGGAGCCTAAGTTGATTATGCAGAGATTTTCCCGCGATGGTTCGGTGCTAGAGGGGGCGCAGGCAGTGAGCCTCGATTCGGTCGACGTGCCCGCACTAGATGCGGAGCGGCCTGAAAGTGTCGAGATGGATAGTGGCGAGAAAGTCGTGGCATATCGCAGTCAAGGCGGCGAAATAAAGCTGTTGACGCTTTCTAGCGATGGAGAAACCATTAGCGACTCTGGTCACCTCGATTTACCTGCCGGTGATCGAAGCGATATTAGCCTGACTAAGCTTTCCAATGGCAATGTCGTTATAAGTTGGTTGGAAGGTGCTACTGGCCAGGTTCAGGCTCAGATTCTGAATCCTAGTTTGGCGCCTCAAGGTTCGGTGGTTACTTTGTCTGGGGCTGTAGACGATGCGCAAATAACTTCTGCCGGAGATGGGTTTGCAATGGTATCAGAGGTCGGTGGGGACGTATTTATCGAACTGTTTGACTCAAGCGGAGTAAGCTCTCTGGCTAGCCAGCAAGTTAATTCGGATTCAGGAGGGCTACACAGTAATGCTCATATTTCGACTCGAAATGACGGTACCTTAGTGGTGGCTTGGTCAGAGGAGGGGGAAAGCCAGAACTGGGCAAATTTCCATCAATTTGATGCCAGCGGCACATCACTCACAGGAGCGCAACAGATTGCCGCTTCGGTGAGCGGAAATAAAGTGGTGGTGAGCGATCTCTTAGTATGGAGTAATGATTACTTTTTCGTTGGCGTGGTTCAGGAAGACGGTACACAACCAGGAACTGGGACGTTTTATACCTATGTCTATGAGCCTGATAATGACTTCAATCGTACGAATTATAATACTAACAGGGTTGGAGATCACTCAAATCTGACTCTAGCGGATGCAAATGGGCATTTGGTGTGGGCTTGGGAAAACCATGGTGAGAATGGACCACGGGGCGTTGAAAGCCACCTTACCAACTGGCATGGAGGCCATAACAGTCACCTCGATAATAGTCTAAGGGTTCACGAGTCATTTGCTTCGGAGGGAGATTTCACTCCGGCTATTCTTGGACTGGCTGATGGAGGCTATATCAACTTTTGGCAGTCGACTGGTATCGACGGAGATGGCTATGCATTGAGAGGCCAAGCCTATGATGCGGATGGTGAGGTTTCAGGCGTTGAGTTGGCGATAAGTGTGGATACCATTGGAGATCAAGGTAACCCAGTGACGGCTCGCCTTTCTGACGGTGGAGGGGTCGTTGTATTTACCAGTGGTAGTGATGTTTATGTTCAGAGGTATGCAGGAAGTGGACTTCAGCTTGGTGGCAATGTAAAGGCAAATACCACGCCTGCAGAAGGTGAAGTAGTGGTCGCCGGACTCGAAGATGGTGGCTATGTGGTCGCCTGGCAGGGTGAGGGCGGTTCGGTCCTATATCAGCGTTACGATGCGAGTGGCGGTACTGTTGGATCAGAACAATCTATTGGTACTCACAGAGATGCCACTGAAATTCACGTTTCGTCATTAGAGGATGGTGGGTTCATGATCGGCTGGACTGCCGACCAAACCGGTTTCATCAGGTTGGATGCCGATGGTGATTATGTCAGCTCCGGTCCTTTTTCCGGTAATACATTGGAAGGATTAGTAGGTTTGACGGGGGGCGGTTATCTAGTTGTTACTGAAGATGATACGGGCACCGTGATAGAGCAATTCGATGCAAGTGGCAATTCCATCCTCTCTACAGGGATTACGCCTTCAGGTGACAAAGCGGAAAACGCGGCCGTGATTGCCTTGGAGGACGGTGGCTACATGCTAGCTTGGGAAGATGTCAATTTGGCTGATGCGACTCGGTTCATCTATGGCCAGCGTTTCAATGAAGATGGCACGACGAGGGCCGGAAGATTTCAAGTAAGCTTGCTTCCAGCAGACGCTTCAGAGCAAGATGTCGAAGCGCATTATGGAGTTTCGATGTCTCAGTTGGCGAATGGAAATGTGGTGTTTGGGTGGAGTTACCAAAACGCTACGGATGCTTCTCAAGACGGTGCAAATTTCCGCCTATTTGAACAGGCTCCGGCCGAAGAAGTAGTTGGGCCTGTGATTGTAGCAAGCCTTTCTAGTGATGATATTGATGAGGGGGATGCTCATACTTATGAATTGGTGTCCGATCCAACTGGTAAGTTTGATATTGTAGGTGATACCGTAGTGCTTAGGGCTGGTGAGAGTTTCTTGAATCTCGCTCAGTTCACTCAAGAATATGATATCGTGGTGAAAATGATCGACCAGGGAGGTTTAGAACTTGTCGACACCATTACTATCACCATAGCAGGTGGTCAGGACTTTCCAACTAACCTGTTCATCGATGATGGCGATGTTAATGGGCTATCGGATGACGATACAACTGCAATCATAGCAAATGGCTCCCAAACTGGCTCGGTAGTAGGATCGCTTTCTGTGGAAGATATCGACTCTGATGATTCTCATAGTTATGAGATTATTGAATCGCCAACTGAGTTTAACTTGTTTGAGATAATCAATGGTAATCAAATTGCTGTAAAAGAAGGTTTTGATGTGAACTTCAACCAGCGGGCAAGTCATGAGGTAACCATTAAGGTCACTGATTCACAAGGTTTGACTTACACCGAACAATTAACCATCAATGTGGCGGATGGTAATGTGGGTCCAGATTCAATCAGTGCTACTTTAGTAGGGGGCTATGTCCATACGGCGGAAAAGCAGATCACTAATACGAATGCAGAGTACGACATTTGGACAGATGAAAATATCGTGCCGGTGAATGATGGGACTGGCGAGTATGTGATTTTCCACAGGTCGCAAGGTCCGTCTGGTGGGAATACTATTACCGCTCAGCGCTATTCCGAAGAAGGTGAGAAGATTGGCGATAGAGTTATCATGGCGAATAATACGCATGATTTCTCGGCTACTCAGCTTTCCGATGGCCGTTTTGTGATTACCAGTCGCTGGTATTCCAATGTGTATCGTACAACATTAGATCAGGATCTAAACGTCGAAGTGAATCGCGAACACATAATTGGGGCTTCGGAACACCCAAATGTTCTTGCCTTAGATGGTCAATATGCAGTGGCTGTTCAGAGTTATGCTAACGATGCAGAAGGTAGAGACGCGCAGGTAATCGTGTACAACAATGATGGAACGGTGGCTCAGGAGATGTCGATATTGAATCAGTATGATTACAGCACACAGGGGCGTTATCCGAAAATGGCGGCTCTTCCGGATGGTAAGATCATGGTGACCTGGGATAGTTATACTCAAGACGCTGCGAGTACATGGGGCGTGGTGGGACGAGTTTATGATCCTGCTACTGGCCAGGCAGTCGGTGATGAGTTTATTATCAATCAGTCGATTTCAGGTAGTGAGTATGATGTTTCTCCAACTCTTTTAGAAGACGGTAATGTTCTTGTGACGTTTAGAGCTGGTGGAG
The DNA here is from genome assembly GCA_020630975.1 of Verrucomicrobiota bacterium. Lineage (GTDB taxonomy): Bacteria > Verrucomicrobiota > Verrucomicrobiia > Verrucomicrobiales > DEV007 > Arctic95D-9. The sequence goes on along the minus strand of JAHDID010000079.1, from coordinate 9,672 downwards.
ATGGAAGTGGTTGGGGAGTCAAAGGTATCATCCTAGACCAATCGGGTAATGTGGTTGTGGATGAGTTCCAGCTAAATACGGCCTACTACTCTGATCAATATCACCAATCTCAAGTTGCCCTTCCAGATGGTGGTTTTTATGTGGTTTATAGCGATTACTCTAGAGAGTTTGAAAATGGTTGGGAAGTACGTGGTCAGAGATTTGACTCCACAGGAGCAAGGGTTGGCGAAGAGAAGATTATTTCTAATGCGGAGGGGCATCAGTACTCAGCTCGATACTCAGTTGCTTTATTAGAAAATGGAAACCTAGCTGTTGCATATCGGGATGATTCAGGTGGAGGGTTGAGTCACAAGATCATCGATATTGATGGTAATCTAGTTCATGATGCTGATGACTCGCTTTCCACCAACATAGATCATTCTAGGCAAGCAGGTAGGTTGGTTTCTATGGAGGACGGGACGTTTTATCACTTTACGTCTAATAATAATAGCACTTACCAAACTCATTTAGATGCTCAGGGGAATCCGATTGGTTCTACTGAGACACTTTCTTCCGGCTCTCAATATGGCCGGAGGATTGAGGCCGATAGTCTTGCAGATGGAGGGTACGTTTTGGTTTACTACTCCAATCATGGCACGCCTTCGAACCGGGGCATCTTCATTGATCGTCACAACAGTCAAGGAAACCGGTTGGGTTCACCTTTGCAGATTGATATCGGAAGTAGTAGTGCAGAGATTCATCCCGATGTGGCAGGTTTAAGCGACGGAAGTTTTGTGGTGGTCTGGAGGTCTGCTCATATTCGGGACGATTCGACTGAATATGATATTGCTTTACAAAGGTTTGATACTGAGGGACGCGCTATCGGTGAACCGGTTGTTTCTAATACTTACACGACCAGTCAACAGTATGACCCTTCTGTTACAGCTTTAGCAGATGGTGGCTATATCGTTACTTGGATGAGTCACGGACCTGACGGCAGTGGGTATGGTATTTTTACCCAGCGTTATCATGCAGATGGATCGTTGAATGGAATTGAGACTCAGGTTAACACATTCACAAGCAGCGAACAGGGCTATCCAGACGTAGAAGCTCTAGCCGATGGTGGTTACGTGGTGATCTGGAGGTCTTATAGCTTTGACAGTGATGGTACGGCGCTGGTTGCTAAGCGTTATGATGCGGATGGCAATGAAATAACGGGTGATGTTCAAGTTAATACAACTGAAGTGGGACACACCTGGTCGTACCAAGTGACGTCGCTAGCTGATGGCGGTTATATTGTGGTGTGGCAGGCTCACGATACCTGGGAGTCGGATGCATCGATTCTTGCACAAAGGTTTGATTCCGCCGGGCAGAAAGTAGGCGGAGAGGAATTGATTAGCCAATCTCAGGTGGATGGTCACAGTGCATTTCCGGATGTTATTCAAGGAGCTGATGGTTCTGTGTTGTTCTCGTTCTTAGAAAATAATGTGGATGGTGTTCACGAGTTCAGGAGCGTCCTCTGGCAGTCTTCGATTAGCGAGGAGACAGCGGCAGGGAGTACGGTGGCGGTTCTGTCGAGTGCAGATCCTAACATCGGAGACTCTGCTGTTTATGAGTTGCTCGATTCGAACGGCAATGTGATTTCTGATGATGGACAGTTCCATATCGTGGGTAACGAGATTCGTTTATTGCCTGAAGTTTATTTGGATTTTGAAACTGCAAGTAGCCATACACTTAACGTGAGAGTCACTGATTCAGGTGGATTGTCTTATGACCAGTCTGTTTCTTTTGAGGTTGCTGATGGAAATGATCCTATTGTAGCAGGTGATTTTTCTAGGACGGTCTTGGCTGGTTATAATGCAAGCTTTTCGTTGTTAAGCATGGTATCGGATCCTAATGATGATGTGGATTATTCGTCAGCTGTTCTGGTTAATGATAGTAATTTACCATCGGGCTCTGTGTTAGCGGCAGACGGAAAAACTTTGACGGTAGCTGGTGAGGGTGTTTGGACTGTGGATGAGGTGGGCAAGCAGATCCATTTCACACCCGATAGCAACTTTTATGGGGTTGCTACGGCGGTGAATTATGAAATTTCCGACAGTTTTGGTTGGAAGGATGAAGGTACACTTTCACCGTCTGTTTTGACTGGTTTCGGGATTACTGGGGGCCAAGCAATCCAGAGATTCGCTCCAATTTGGGAAGGACCTACGAATTCAGGGGGGATTTATACCAATCAGATCACACTTTCTACGGATGCGGCAAACCCAGTCAAATTTTCGATTGAGTTGCCTGATGGGACAATACTCTATTCTGGTAGCGTGTCTGCCTCGACACCTTTTGTCCAAGATGTGATTAATACAATCGTAGAGACTCGAGACATCAACAACGTTCTGACTAATTCTGGTTTCATTGTTAGATCAGAGGAAGTGATTAATGCTCAGTTCACTCACAATCAATCAAATAATCAATACTTATTGAATGGAAAGAGTGATGCGGGTCTTGGAACTGAGTTTTATGCGGTATCACCATCTGCGACTGGGCCTACAGGACGAGGTTCGTCTGGCAGGGAGGCTTATTATGAAAGGCACTTCCTTTCAGTGATGGCCACGGAGGATGATACAACTGTGACCATTACACCAAACAATCCGGTGATTGGTCCAGATGGCGTAGCTACGTCAGATCCGTTCTCAGTCACTCTGAATGCTCATGAGTCTTATGTGGTGATCACAGCCAATGTGAGTGATTATAACGGTTTAAACACCATAACCGGCGCTAAGATTGAGGCAACCAAGGAGGTTGTTGCGTTTTCTGGAGCGTCTCACGTTTATAATGGTGGTGTTTATAGTGGGGCCTTAGATGCAGGGATGGACCAGCTTATCAGTACCGATGATCTTGGTAAACGTCACTTTCTTTTGGATAGCGATTTACACGAAGAAAAGTTTGACGCTGATGGGAATAGTCTTGGTTATGCTGATTATGGCCAAGTGGTGGCTGTTAAGGATAACACTCAGGTTTCTGTCACCGATCAGTCAGGTACGGTGATACTCAGTGCTACATTGAATGCGGGAGAGTACCTGGAAGTACCTAAAAATGGCATGCCAGGTGATATCTATGAGGTGGTTACCTCTGAAGAAGTCTATGTCTATGACTACTTCGGTGAGATCGGAGAGTTTGGTATGTCGGCGGTGAGCCCCTATGATACGGGGGTTGCTGGAGCTTTTAATGCGAGCTTCAGTGAGGTTCCGGGTTACACTAATAGCATCACAGTATTGATCGATAGTAGTGGTGTGTCTGAGCTAATGTTGAATGGTCAGCCTGCTGCTGCTTTGGCAGATACGACTACCGTTTCAGCAGACGGAGAGGTTACGGTGTTAAGATTTACGGATGATGTTGTCCCTGGCGTTAACAGTCTATCAACTATCTCTACCCTTTTTCATGCGATTCATATTACGAGTTCAGGTCCTGGTGCCAGAGGTAGTTATATCACTCCGTTTAATAATTACATCCTGATGGATAGTGGCAATCTGATGGTCAACGATAATGCGTACACAACAGCTGTTGATGCTGATCTGAGTTCTTCATCGATTGACAGTCTTTTGGCGAATGACTTTGGCCCAGGATTATCAGTCGATACCACGCCAGTGACTGGTCCGGCAAATGGAAGTCTTGTGCTGAATTCTGATGGCACTTTCACTTACACTCCTAATGCAGGCTTTACTGGGCATGATCAGTTTGTTTACCAGGTAACGTCTTCGTCTGGAGAAGTGAAACAGGGGACCGCATTCATTGGTGTTGGCACTTCGGGTGCGCTTCCGCCGATCGTGATCGATATGGATGGTGATGGTGTTGAGTTTGACTCGATGGCCGAGGGTATTGCTATGGATGTGGATAATGATGGTAAACTCGAGCAGACAGCTTGGGCCGACGAGGATGACGCTGTTCTTATCTTTGATGCCAACGATAACAATGCTGTGGATGGGCGCGAAGAGTTTGCGTTTGCGGATTATAGTGAGAATTCGAATGCGACTGATATGGAAGGTTTGCGCGAAGCTTTTGATTCAAATAGGGATGGGCTTTTATCTTCAGAAGATGATGAATTTGCCTCCTTCAAGATCTGGCAGGACAGCGATGGAGATGGCTTAGTCGGTGATGGAGAGATGATGACTTTGTCTGAAGCAGGCATTGAATCGATTGGTTTGATCAGTGATGGCGTAGCTTATGAAGCTGGAGATGGTGATGTAAGGGTGCATGGAGAGTCTCAGGTCAATTATGTGGATGGAACCACTGGTTCAGCTGCGGATGCAGAGTTCGAGTACTTGGATTTGGTAGTGGAAGAAGAACCTCCAATCCAGGTCTTAGTCGATGTGAGTGGCGAAGCGCTGACGATTAACAAGGAAGCATCGAGCGAACAAGAGCGGCTGAGCGAGATGCCTCCTCCGTCTATGCCTGCTATGGACGAGGAGTATATCGACATTCAGTGATCCATTGACAAAGCCTAATGTTGAAAATCAACATTGAGTCTGAATTTTTAGAATTCGATCACATTTCACATGTTTTTAAATTTTGTAAATACCATAAAATAATTCCCTTCTAATAGAGTTGGTTTATATTTTCCATAAAATTTATCCCCCGGAATTTTATGAACCAACTCCTGATTTCCCGCCCTGACGGATCTTCGGTTAGTTTTGAACTCGACGAAGATTTTAATAACTCAATACCTGTGCTGCCTGGAGACGACATTAAGGTTGTCGATGAGTCAGGTGTTCCTGTTAAAGCTGACTTTCGTCCCGAAGGTTCCGATCTAATCATCGTGTTGCCCACTGGTAATGAGATCCGTCTAGAGAACTTTTTCTCCGACACAAATTCTCAGGCAGATCCAATCACAGCGACACTTCAGGCAGACGAAGAGGAAGTATCTGAAGATGACAGCGATGAAGGTGCAGGCCTTGGTAAGCTACTAGAATCCAACGGCCTTACGCTGATGCGAATGGTCAATGTGGACTATCTGAATACCGAAGATTCCACAGGATCAAGTGGCAAAAGTTCTGCTGGAGGAACGCCAACGATGCCGTCTTCTATGGGCGGAGATTCGAGTGGCTCTCAGGAGGCCGCGGGCATTTACAGTGGTGGATCGGGAAATGACATCATCAATGCCAAATCGGGAGACAACACCATCACTGCTGGTGAGGGAAATAACCAGGTGAACACCGGCTCCGGAAATGACAATATCTTCGCAGGGTCAGGCGATGATGCGATTCGTTCCACTGGGGGAAACAACAACATCGATGCGGGGGCAGGTAATAACAATGTCGCAACAGGTGGCGGAAATGATGTGATTCTGACAACAGGGAATGGTCAAAACACTATCGATGCTGGAGATGGTGACAATAGTATAACCACTGGTGGTGGAGCTGATCAGGTCAGTGGCGGTGCAGGCAATGATGTCTTCAACGTAGGCGATGGTGACAACTCTGTCGATGCAGGTGAAGGCGATAACCAGGTAACCTCTGGAGGGGGCAACGATAATATTTCAGTCGGCAGCGGCGACAATGAGATCGATGCTGGCGATGGCGACAATAATGTATCGTTAGGGAATGGTGACAATAGTGTCGCCGCTGGAGAAGGCAACGATACCGTCAATACAGGTGACGGTGATAATACCATCAACACAGGCGATGGCGACAACGCGGTAAACTCAGGATCTGGATCCGATGAAGTGACCAGTGGTTCCGGTGACGATAACCTCAATGTAGGGGATGGCGACAACACTGTGAGTGCTGGCGAAGGAAATAACAACGTCACCTCGGGCAGTGGTAACGACTCGGTCAATGCAGGCGACGGCGACAATACTGTCAACACTGGTGAAGGTGACAACAGTGTATCCACTGGTGATGGTAACAACGAAGTGACCTCCGGCAGTGGTAATGACTCAGTCAGCACCGGTGATGGCGACAATACTGTTGATACTGGCGAAGGTGATAACAGCGTTTCTACCGGTGATGGCAACAACGAAGTGACTTCCGGCAGTGGCAACGACACCATTAACACCGGTGATGGCGACAATACCATCGATACCGGTGACGGTGATAATGCGGTGAACACAGGGTCTGGCTCCGATGAGGTGACCAGTGGCTCTGGTGATGACAATCTCGATGTCGGCGATGGTGATAATACCGTGAGCGCTGGAGAAGGAAATAACAACGTCACCTCGGGAAGTGGTAATGACTCCGTGAATGCAGGTGACGGTGACAACACTGTCGACACTGGAGACGGCGACAACAGCGTGTCTACCGGCGACGGTAACAACGAAGTGACCTCAGGCGGCGGTAACGACTCAGTTAGCACAGGCGATGGCGACAATACAGTCGATACTGGAGACGGCGACAACAGTGTGTCCACCGGCGATGGTAACAACGAAGTTACCTCCGGCAGTGGCAACGACTCAGTCAGTACAGGTGACGGCGACAATACTGTCGACACTGGTGAAGGTGATAACACTGTATCAACAGGTGACGGTAACAACGATGTCACCTCTGGTAGCGGCAATGACACCATTAGCACCGGCGATGGCGATAACACCATTGATACCGGCGATGGCGATAATGCTGTGAACACAGGGTCAGGATCCGATGAGGTGACCAGCGGTTCTGGTGATGACAATCTAAATGTCGGCGATGGTGATAATACCGTGAGCGCTGGAGAAGGAAATAACAACGTCACCTCTGGCAGCGGCAATGACTCCGTGGAGGCCGGCGATGGTAACAACACAGTCAATACTGGAGAAGGCGATAACAGCGTGTCCACAGGAGATGGCAACAACGAAGTGACTTCGGGCAGCGGTAATGACTCGGTTAGCACAGGTGATGGTGACAATACCGTCGACACTGGTGAGGGTAACAATAGCGTATCCACGGGCGATGGTGACAACGAAGTCACTTCTGGCGGCGGCAATGACTCAGTCAGTACCGGGGATGGCAACAACACGGTCGATACCGGTGATGGCGATAACAGCGTATCCACAGGCGACGGTAATAACGAAGTCACTTCCGGTAGTGGTAACGACTCAGTCAGCACTGGTGACGGCGACAACACAGTCGACACTGGTGAAGGTGATAACACTGTATCAACAGGTGACGGCAATAACGATGTCACATCTGGTAGCGGCAATGATACCATTAACACCGGAAACGGCGACAATACCATTGATACAGGCGATGGTGATAATGCCGTAAACACAGGATCTGGCTCCGATGAGGTGACCAGTGGCTCTGGTAGCGACGACCTCAATGTTGGCGATGGTAACAACACCGTGAGTGCAGGCGCTGGCGATGACAACGTGACTTCGGGTGGCGGCAATGACGCCATCGATGCAGGTAGCGGCAACAACACTGTTGATGCAGGAGATGGTGATAACAATGTTTCAACTGGTGACGGCAACAATGACGTCACTTCTGGTGGCGGGAATGATTCTATCACCACCGGTGATGGTGATAACACCGTTGATACTGGCGATGGTGACAACAGCGTGTCCACTGGCGACGGTAACAACGAAGTCACTTCCGGCAGTGGTAACGACTCGGTCAGCACAGGCGACGGTGACAACACAGTCGACACAGGGGAAGGTGATAACACCGTTTCAACAGGTGACGGAAATAACGATGTCACTTCTGGAAGCGGTAATGACACGATCAACACTGGAGACGGTGACAATACGATCGACACCGGAGATGGTGACAATGCGGTAAACACAGGATCCGGCTCCGATGAAGTGACCAGCGGCTCTGGTAGTGATGATTTGAATGTCGGTGATGGTAATAACACCGTCAGTGCAGGCGCAGGCGACGATAACGTGACGTCGGGTGGCGGCAATGATGCTATCGATGCAGGCAGTGGCAACAACACTGTTGATGCAGGCGAAGGCAATAACAATGTCTCTACCGGCGACGGCGACAATAGCGTGACCTCAGGTGGCGGGGATGACTCGGTCAGCACAGGTGATGGAAACAACACTGTTGACACCGGTGACGGCAATAACAGTGTATCCACGGGCGACGGAAACAACACTGTCACCTCCGGAAGCGGTAATGACTCGGTCAATACTGGAGACGGTGATAACACCGTAGACACAGGCGAGGGCAATAACACGGTGTCCACCGGCGATGGCAACAACAACGTCACCTCGGGTGGTGGAGATGATTCTGTCAGCACCGGCGACGGTGACAATACAGTCAATACCGGAGAAGGTAACAACACCGTATCTACTGGCGATGGTAACAACCAGGTAACATCAGGCAGTGGTAACGACACGGTGACCACCGGAAATGGCGACAACACCATTGATACAGGCGACGGCGATAACGCGGTTAACGCTGGTTCTGGGTCGGACGATGTGACTAGCGGATCTGGCAGCGATGATCTGAATGTAGGCGATGGTAATAACACGGTCAGCGCCGGAGCAGGCGACGACAATGTGACCTCAGGTAGTGGTAACGATGCTATCGACGCGGGTAGTGGCAACAACACCGTGGATGCGGGCGATGGTGATAACAACGTTTCGACGGGCGACGGCAATAATGAAGTCACCTCTGGAGGTGGTAATGATTCGATCAACACCGGAGACGGAGATAACACCGTCGACACTGGTGATGGTAATAACTCAGTTTCAACGGGTGACGGCAATAACCAGGTAACCTCCGGAGGCGGTGATGACACCGTGACCACAGGCAATGGTGATAACACCATAAATACTGGGGATGGAAACAATAGCGTATCTACTGGTACAGGATCAGACAATGTAACCAGTGGTTCAGGCAGCGATGATCTCAACGTTGGCGATGGCAATAACACGGTTAGCGCCGGAGCAGGTGATGACAACGTGACCTCAGGAAGCGGCGATGATGCCATCGATGCAGGCAGTGGTAATAATACTGTCGATGCAGGAGACGGTGATAACAATGTCTCAACCGGCGATGGTAACAACCAAGTGACCTCTGGAGGTGGCGATGATTCGATTAATACAGGTGATGGTGACAACACAGTTGATACTGGCGAAGGCAATAACGCGGTCTCAACTGGCGAAGGCGACAACAATGTGACCTCAGGTAGTGGCGATGACACCGTGACCACCGGAAATGGTGATAACACGATCAATACCGGCGACGGCAACAACACCGTATCTACAGGGACAGGATCGGATGAAGTGATCAGCGGCTCTGGCGGCGACGATCTCAATGTCGGCGACGGTAATAACACCGTGAGCGCTGGAGCTGGCGACGACAGTGTGACCTCAGGTAGCGGAAATGATGCTATCGATGCTGGCAGCGGTAACAATACGGTCGACGCAGGAGATGGCGATAACAATGTTTCAACAGGTGACGGTAATAATGAAGTCACCTCTGGTAGTGGTAATGATTCTATCAACACCGGCGACGGTGATAACACCGTAGACACTGGTGCTGGCGACAACTCCGTGTCCACAGGAGATGGTAATAACAATGTGACATCCGGCGGTGGAGACGACACAGTCACCACAGGCAATGGTGACAACACCATCGATACCGGAGATGGTAATAATACTGTATCTACCGGTGCAGGCTCAGATGAGGTAACCAGTGGCTCCGGCAGCGACGATTTGAATGTCGGCGACGGTAACAATACGGTCAGTGCTGGAGCAGGTGATGACAACGTCACCTC
>JAHDID010000078.1 GCA_020630975.1 Verrucomicrobiota bacterium | reverse complement strand
AGCTAGGCCGCTTGCCAGAGCCTGAATTCACCCACAGATTTTCCTAGAGAGCCAATAATATATCGTGCCTTATAACTCTGAGATTCTATTTGATTAATTTTTGATAATTAGCATAGCAGCGAAGTGTGAATTCGTAGCTGGATTTCCAATAGGTCCGGGGTTGGAGTGTTGCTATTACTTGCTTGGTCTTTGTACCTACTGGAGCTTTTGGGATTGCTGGTTCGGTGATGATAGGTAACTTTTGTTGGGCTTGTAGGAAAGATTCGCTCAGAAAAAAGCTATTGTAAGCTGTAGACAAATTCTTTGGGCTTCCTGAAGCTAGTTGACTGACGCAATTATCTAATTTTGACTGATCATGGTTTCCGAAATATTCGATGTAAAGGTTACGAGTTTGATGGCCTAAGTCTCCGTCTCTTTTGATCTGTTTACACGAGGGGGAAATTTCGTTTAAAGCCTTCTGAAGACCAGCAACCCTAGATGCGTAGGCGCCTGCAGTCCAGTCCCCAAAAATAGATTTGGCTTTCTCGTGATCATTAATCGGAAGTTCTATATAAATGCCCATCAGTGCGTTAAGATGAGATATTCCCCCTACGAAATAGTCATCAACTGAACCGCAGTTTGAAAGCGAAACTTGCATTGGTCCTCTGCTTGTTCCTATGGTATCAGGTAAAGGGAGGAATGTAGAGATTTTCTTTGCTTCTTTAAATTGAGTTTCGGTGGCTACAATTGCGGTGATTAACTCCCGTGAGTGGGGGAACTTATTCAAGTTATTATTCTGAGCCTTGGCGTATTTTTTATTCAAGTATTTTGTATAGGTGGTTTCACTGAGCCATAATCCATGATAAAGACGGTCAATCCGAATGGTTGAATCTTGGTTGGTAGTTTTATCTGGTTTCTCGGAATCTATATCAAGGGCATAGAAGAATTCAAACGCAATGTTGCCAAGCAGAACTATGGTTATACTGGATAATGAAACGATTGTAACTACTCTTAGTCTCGGTATTTTATAGAGTTGCATTATTCCATTTTGATGCATGTTTGTTTAACTTTGAAATTGGCAATTCGCCATTGGTTCTTATATGTTATATCATCTCTAATCTTTACCAGCTCAACATCTACTTTGTATTGTCTTGTTAAATTCATGCTAGGCATGTTAGGATCGTTTTTCCTTAGGGCTTCAAGATCGGTTCGGCTTCGAATTGCGAGCCAGTGCTCGTTTGTTCTTTGGATTGGCTCCAATAGAACTTCAGACGTGAAGGAATCGGTGGCGGTATAATTGACTGTATATTTTCTTGATGGTCCGCTTAGCACTGAAATGGGGTTGTAATTGCCTCCTACAAGAGTCACTTTTTGGATAGTGTGAAGGCGGGTTGTGGCATAGCATTGTCCAAAAAACTCCTCTCCTGAGGCGTATGGTTCGTTATTTCCCTTAATATAGGATTTTGCCCATTGGGTCCATTTCTCTTGTAGGCGTGGTGAAAGTTTTCTCCAGGCTAGAGCAGTTTTTTTGTCGTCGTGAACGGATGAATAGAATTGTTTAATTGCAGTAGTAGAATTTATGTGTGTAATGTGACATAAAGCGCAATATGTCAATGTGGCCACTAGTATAATTATTCCCCATTTGGAGGTTCTTCTAATGCTGCTAAAAGCGGGGGTGTTGCGGATTATATCAGTTCGCTCTGCCTCAAGAGGGCTTGGGTTTTTCTCAATTAACTGTCTTATATGGTTATCTAATGATGAGGTTAACTCCTTCGAGGCTGCTTCAATTTGATGGGGTGTTCGGTTGAAAAGTTTGATGTGCTTTTTATCCTTTAGGCTATTGAATTCTGGTATGTTGTCGTCTAACAGAAAAGGGATTAGAAATGGCCGATTTTCATCGGTTTCCTTACTTCGCGCTTTTTCTATTTCATGCTTTACCCACTTTTTGTTTGTAGTATTTTTTCCGAGAAACAGTACGAAGAAGTGACATTCATTTTCGATTGCTTGGTCAATACATTGGCTTATGTTTTCTCCAGGAAGTATTTCATCTTCATCTATCCAGGGAGTGAATCGTTCAGGTAATGCTTCACCTATTTGGCGAACTATCGATTTGTCGGCTGAGTCGTGAGAAAGAAATATTTTCATAAGCAGGGCTGATTTACGAGATTTCGTTGAGTAGAATCCACCTGTGCTTTGTGTTTTTTAGGGTGAATAGGGCTTAGGCAAGTGAAGGATTGAGGGGGTGAGTTTTTATTAATTTTTAAATTTTTAATCAATCGGTATCGCAGACGAAACAGAGGCTCGCACTGCGGTTTACAGGATCATCTTTTTACTTTAATGCGTTCAGGGTGTTTGTTCTTGTTCTAAACGTAGCTTAGTTCGTCTTGAACAGGAGTGTAAGTGGCTGCATTCTTCAGTTGGTCATCCTAGCGTGAAATTTGTCTGTGTGTTTAGCTGCAGGTTTTGGTTTATTAATAGCCTATCTTGGTCGTAGTCTCTGAATTAATTTCCAATCGTCTGGGCTTTCAATGATTTCGTCGTATGGGACTGCGTTGATTTGTTTTAGGTAGTCCGGTAAGTCGTTTCTCTGCATACGGAAAGTCACAACGTTAATGGTAAGTTCTAATGCCCAAGCTGCTGCATACTCTCGATGGACCCACTCGCTAGCTTTGCCATTGCTGCTAGCGACGATTAAGAATTCTCTTGACTGCTTAAGGGCTGTCCTTAAATCATCCGAAAATATGGATCCGTCCTCTAGATCCTCGTCCATAAATACTTTAATATTATTTTCTTCTAGAATCTCAGCTAGCTTTTTAGCAGCATCAATATCTTGCCGAGCATAACTTAGGAAAATGTCATGTACAAATTTTTGAGGTTCATCCCGTTGAAGTTCTGATGCTCGTTCTATTGATGAAAAAGGTGTTACTTCAACAGTTACTGAATCGATTGTTGATAATTCTTTAGGGAGGGTTTCATCACATATAGACTGAGATAATTCAGCTTTTCGTGAGGAATCGGATCTACGATCTAGATCTCTAACGACCAGCTTTAATCTACCAAACTCGGAGCCCTTTGAATAGAGAATTGATTGATTGTTTAAACCAATCACTCTTAGTCTATCCGAGAGAGAGTCCAACACGTAACTCGTAAAGCCTTTGCTGGTCGGAGGCGGGCCGCTGCGTCTGAAATTGATATTTACTCCAAAATGATGCCCTTTTCGCGATTCAGGGACCATTACGGCTCGTATATTCATATCTGCTGGTTGTGACTCAGCAAAAACATCACAAGGCATTATTGGGTCAAAATTTTTGTTAATATAAGTGACTATCGATCGGAACTCTTCTGAGTATAGCTCGTTATTGCTGTCGCATCGAAGTTTTGTGGGTTTGTGATAGTGCCAATGTTTTTGAACTTTATTTTCATTAGATGTTTTAGATACGTGATAAAAATAAGCCATACTCTGAACGGGAGAGATAACGCATGCTTTGTTCAATTCATGGTCAGCCTTTTCTATGTGAAGGTGCTCACTACAATCTTGAGCAAACTTGCTTTCGAAGTTTGAAATCAAATTTAGCGTTTTCTTATAACCCTTTAAGTCACGGTCCCATTTACCGATAGGTTCTCCTGTTCTCTGATTTAGCGCGCTATCAAACGCTACTATCATACCCCATGTGTCATAACGATGACCTGACCTAGACGCTTCAGAGAGTAGTATTGAAACGTTTTCATTTGCGAGGTATCTTGATACCTCACTGTAACAATGTTTATCATGCTTAGTATGTATTGTAATTCGAGCCGTGACAGCCCATAAGTGATATGGGATAGGAGATAAAACAAAATCTATTTTGTCTGCGTAGCCCGGATCCTCTTCTAGGCGTGTCTGAGGGTAGTACATTGCCCATACATCAACGTCTTTTTCGATTGACAGGGGGCGAAGTAAATCAGTAGGCAGGCTTAGATGGCCAGATCGAGTAAGTTTGCCAATTCCAAAGTGGTTCATAAGTTTAGAAAATCCTACAAAAAGAGAAGGGGAGGATCAATCAGCAAATTAAACGCTTTCGTTATGGTGTTTACTGAAATTATCCGCTTGGGTGCTGGTTCTGAGATTTTGTTTGGGTTAGCTTTTGGTATTTTGAAACGGGCGTAGAGGTGGATGTGCGCGGATCATAGATTTCCTGAATTATGGGAGGCAGGCAGTACAATCTCTTTTGGCCTGGTTTATGGATAGAAACCAAGAAACATAGAAAGGACAGGTGGTTGGTTCATCGGGCAGAATTCGAGGTAAAAAGGTCTCTTTGGCAATGGTTTGTCTTTGTTTCGGTTTTATTCTTCGTAGTGTTGTTTTTTTGATTCCAAGGATTCGAGGCTATGAAAAGTCTGTTTAGGGGTAATGGCGTTAGTTTGGGCCTGATGATTTTGATGGGTACGAGAATTTTTTGTAGTGTGTGGCTGTGTTTGATTGGTTTGACCGTGTCTTTTGCCTTTGGGCAAGATCGCGAGGCGTCGCGGACGGGGGCGGTGTTTAACTTTGAGATGGTGGAGGGGGAGGAGCGGTGGAAGTGGCTGGAGAAGGGGCTGGCTGATATGATCACCAATGATCTGATCGCTGTGGGTGTGAATGTGGTGGCTCGGGAGGAGATGCAGGCGGTGGCTATGCAGCTGCGCTGGCGGGCGACTGAACTGGATGACGGTAGGGAAGGAGGCTTGGTCCGTTCTTTGGGGCGGGCGGAAGCGGTGTGGGAGGCGCTGAAGATCGAGTTGCTGGTGTCTGGGGTTTATGAAGTTTCAGGGGATTCGATCAAGATCGATTTGTTTGTGGTGGATGCGGATACGGGGAAGAAGCTGGTGAGCCACTCGATAGCGGGGCCGGTGGATGAGGTACTGGAGCTGCGTGCGCTGTCTTCGGAGACGGTTTTGGAGTTTTTGAATGGGCGGGAGAAGGAGCGCCGGTATGAGGCTGAGGCGCTGGCGAAGGTGCGGCCGGTACCGTGGTCGACGAATGTGGATGCGATGCGGGCTCTGTATGAGGGGATCGATCTGTTCGATCACGGCCTATATTCCGAGGCTTGGCTGAAATTTCGGCAATCGTATCGGGAGAATCCGGAGTTTGCGGATGCCTACTACTGGGCCTCTCGGATGGAGTATTTCCTCGATCGGTACCAGCATGCGAGGCTTAGCTTCGGGCGATTTATGGAGCGGTTTCCGAGTCATCCGATGGTGGCGCATGCGACTCGGGAGTATCTGCACACTCATGAAAAAGGCGAGACTGATACTGAGGATCTGCTGAGGCTGTATGATGACATCGGCGAGCGGTATCCCAAGGCGTTGCAAAAGGTCGGTCAAAATCGGTACTACAATAGCTATTGGACCAAGTGGCGCGCTATGAAGCTGCAGGGTGAGCAGGGCGGGCTGACGGAGGCGGTGAAGGATCCTAAAATCTACCGGTGGTTTTACCGTTCTCCAGGTGATTTGTGGGCGCGGGTTTTTGGGATGCGGTATGCGGAGCGGTATGGGACTCACCCGTTTCTCGAGGAGTATCGGAAATACCCTTATTGGTACAAGACTGGGGTTTTTGAAGAAGGGCAGACTGAGATCGTGTTTGGTTCACCGCGCAGGCAAATGGGGCCTCGGTACTATCTGATAGCACCCGAGGGTAAGCTCTTCAAGTCGCTGCATTTCTACCCGATCTACACCAAAGGGGAGCGCACGGTGCTACAGGTGACGGTACAGCAGGTGAAGCGTGGTGATGTGTTTGTCTCGGGCTCTCGGTACCCGATTGCGAAAGAGGCGATGAAAACGGGGATCCGCATCCCGTCTCTGGCGGAGTCGCCGATTGCTGATCTGTATTGTCAGAATTATCCTGGTCTGCCTCCTTACGACAAGGAGTATCACTATGCGGGGGCTCGGATCGTGGCTGAGTTCAAAGATATTCCCGACGAATGGGGGCGGTTGCGGATTACAGGATTGAACTGTGATGACTTTCGAGTCTACGAGGGGGATAATTTTCTTCGGTCGTGTAGTGGGGAGGTGGCTTTCATGAAGCCGGGGAAGCATAAAATCCAGATCCTACCGATGTCACGCTACCATTGGCCGGTCTACTACAAACGCAGCACGGAGCAGGTGTTTGACCCGATTGAAATGGAGGTGGAGATCGAGGCGGATGAGACGACAGAGGTCGAGTTTAGCCTGCCGTGGAGAAATGCCGAGCAATGGCAAGACTGGGATTTAGTGAGCGTCGATGAACCGACTGAGCCTGAGCCAGACCTGAATCTGGAGACTGTGCGGCTCTCCCACTCGCCTTGTTTTGTGATGGAGGAGGAGAGGATACGACTGGTCTGGAGCCAGAATGGTGACCTGTATACCTGTGAGAGTGACGATGGCGTGGCCTTTGCTGATACTAGGAAGCTGGAGCTGCCGCTATCCTCAGTGTGGAAGGAGACACTGCCGCGCTGTCGTATCGATCACCAGGGGCGCTATGTGCTGTCCTTTATGTCTGACCGCGACAAAGATCAGGTGCCGCGACTATACATGGCGTGGTCTCGAGATTTTCGCAACTGGACGTCGCCACGGAAGGTGTGTGATGAGTTTTTTACGGATTATGACTTTATAGAAGATCCGGCGACAGGAAAACTTTTGATAGCTGGTGCAGCCGATCATGAGGTGATTGTGTTTCGGCCCGACGACTTTTTGCAATGGCATCCGGTTTCAAGATTCTCGTTTGAATACCCGATGCAAAAGGTGCGTATGCTGCCGCCAGATGATAGGGGCCGCTACGAGATCATAGCCGTACAGCATGGCGATGGATGGGTAGATGGTATCGGCAATCTCGATGCGGGGCCAAAGATGCATCACACATCGCGCTGGTTGAGTCGGGATCTGGAGACGTGGGTGGAAGATAAAAACTACCTATCGGTGATTGCTTTTGAGTCAGTACTCAGTGTCAGTTCGTTTCGCTATCGTGGTCAGACTCTCACGGTCCGGTCTGGGACTTCATACACCGACTTTAGGAGCGATCGCTGTCAGTTCTTTTGGCAGAACAAAGAGGGGCAGCTACAGCGGTCCAAATTTTTGTCGTCGTGGCTGTCTGGAGATAGTGTGACCGCCTGGAGTCCGAAGTGGGGGGCCTATGTGGCTACCTTTGGGGTGTCTAAGTATCTGCAGTATGAACCACGAGGCCCAATGATTTTTCGAGGGCCGGACTTTGATGCCTTTTTGGTAGCCGAAGACCCGGATAATCTGATCGAACCAGGGATGGCGCATTACTACGGCAAAGATCCTCATATGTTTTACGAGCCTGAGGAGCTGCGGAAGTAGGAAGTAGGAAGTAGGGAGGAGAGGAGGAGAGGAGGAGAGGAGGAGAGGAGGAGAGGAGGAGAGGAGGAGAGGGCAGCTGGCGTTAGTTTTGCTGTTTTGTTAGTTGGTCGATTTTTTGTCGGCTGCCTTGGGCTAGCTGGTCGAGGGGGTAGGGGGCGCGGCGGCCATCGGGGAATATGAAGATGACTTGGGTGCCATCTATTTTTTCGATGGCAGCTTCTATTTTTATGCCGCTGGCATTGTACCAAGATTGGGTGGGGGCTAGGAGCACTGTGTTGGAGGTGGGTTTCTCGGGTTTTTGGGAGGTGAGTTTTCCCGGTACTGGTTGGAGTTCGCTGGCATCTTTGGCACCGACGAGTCTGGGGTTGTTCTCTATGGTTTTGCGCACCTGTTCCATGGCTTTGGGGAGGGAGGAGCGAAACTCCGGATTTTGTATCAGTTTGATGCCCTTTCGCCCGTCGGCGGAGGCTACAGCTGCCCAGGGGACGGTCATCATGCCTCTAGGGCGCAGCTCGGCGGCGCCATCTGGCATCTTGTCGAAACGTCCTCTGATGGTGGAGTCGACCCACACGATCTGGGCTTGGGGTTCTAGGATTTTAAAGGATTCTTCGACGATGTGGCGGCTGGCTTCGCCTTGTCTGTTGGCTAGAATGAATACGAGGGGTTGTTTCTTGTCCCGTGCCTGTCGGCTGGCATCTCGCCAATCTTTGAGCTCATAGACATAATCAGGTACATCGAAGGCAATGGCATGTGAATGGCTAAAAACTATCGCTAGCAGTGTGAATATGGGGAGGAGTCTCATAGCGTGAAGCAAGTCAGGGAATGGTGATAAAGTCAAGCCTACTTGATGGCCCAAGCGGCTTTGCAGTTGAAGGCGGAAGCTAGTGTCGTTCTGGTTTTGCGTGTGTTTGAAAGCTAGCGAATCACCTGAATCTGGCTCTACCCGACGGATAGAGGGGATTTTATGTGCGGACAGGTGGGGGTATGATATGCCTGATAGTTTCCGACTGTTTATGAGCCATCGATCTATTTTGGACTGTGCCTTGCCCTTGATTCTCGTGGTAGCCTTTGGGCTAGCTCTGCCCCTTCATGGAGCTGAGCGGCCAAACATCATTTTTGTGATGACGGATGATCAGGGCTATCCTGCGGTCGGGGCGCATGGGCACCCTTGGCTGCGCACACCTCATATGGATGAGATGTATGAGCGGTCGGTGCGTTTTGATCGATTCATGATGGGCTCGACCTGTGCGCCGAGTCGGGCCGGTATCATGACGGGAGTTCATTCGATTCGGAATGGCGTGACCCATACCATTTTTGAACGCGAGCGTCTGAATCTAGATGCTACGACGATACCTGAGGTACTGAAACCGGCAGGGTATGTTTCCGGCTATTTCGGTAAATGGCACTTGGGTGATGAGGCTGCCTATCAGCCCGAGCAGCGGGGCTTCGATGAGGTCTTCATTCATGGCGCGGGGGGAATCGGGCAAAAGTATAAGGGATCGTGTGCCGATGTGCCGGGAAATCGTTATTTCGACCCAGTCTTTAAACACAATGGCAAGTTTGTAAAAACGGAGGGGTACTGCACCGACATCTTGTTTCAGGCCACGCTAGGTTGGATCCAGGATGTGAAAGATGGCGATCAGCCCTTCTTTGCCTACTTATCGACGAATGCTCCGCATGGCCCGTTTATTGCACCTGATGAGTATCAAGATCACTTCAAAGCATTGGGCTTCAGCGATAAGCCTGCCGGTTTCTACGGGATGATCGAGCATATTGATTATCGTTTGGGTGAGATGTTTGATCTGCTAGAGGCGTGGGATCTGCTCGAGGATACGATGATTATCTTTACTTCCGATAATGGAATGACCCGTGGTGGCTGTGGGTTGATTGGATTCGATGGGCAGCCTCAGGTGCAGGTGGGGAGTGACGAACAAGGTCAGCCAATGATGAGCTATAATGCTGGGATGAGAGGTCTAAAAGGCACAGTGGAGGAGGGTGGTGTGCGGGCACCGTTTTTCGTTCGCTGGGATGGGCAGATCAAAGCGGGACGCACCGTAGAGACGGTGGCTAGCTATCTGGATGTCTTGCCTACCTTTGCCGAGCTGGCTGGTGCGTCTATACCCGAGGACGTGCAGGTAGAGGGGCGCAGTCTGGTGCCACTGATCCTGGAGGAAAATCCAACCTGGGAGGATCGCATGCTATTCCAGCATGTGACTCGCTGGGGCCATGGCGATGATCCTGATAACTGGAAATGGCAAAAATACTCGGTACGTAACCAGCGCTTTCGCCTCGTCGAGGGTGTGCTTTACGATATGGAGAATGATCCTGGTCAGACTCAGGATGTGGCGGCAGATCACCCAAAGCTGGTGGCTGAGATGAAGCAAGCTTACGAAGCCTTTTGGGATGAAGTCCGCCCGCTAATGATCAATGATGGTGTGCCTCTGGCGGAGGAGAGACCTTATCACGTCGAGTATTGGGCGCAGGAGGCGAGCACAGGGATTCCGATGTGGGAGGCGCCGGTATTAGACAGGTGAGAGCAATAGTGGCCCAAATAAGTCCTTTAGGTAGTCGCGGCTTCTTTGGCTAGCTCATCGACATCCTCTGCGGGGTAGGTCCAGATCTCGCTGAGAGTGGGGTGGTAGTGGGGGATGGCGAGTAGCTCGGCACCGGTACATCGAAAATGCAGGGCTACGACGATTTCATGAATCAGCTCGGTGGCCTCTGGGCCGACGACGGAGCCGCCGACTATCTCGCCAGTGCCCTTTTTGGCGATCAGCTTCACAAATCCATGGGTCTCGCCCATGACCATCGATTTGCCATGATCGTCGAATGGGTAGCTGGCAGAGACGACGTCTAGCCCCTCGGCCGCAGCTTCTGCTTCGGTGAGGCCTACCATGGCTACCTGGGGATCGGTGAAGATGCCTAGTAGCTTCAGTCGGTAGCTGATAGTTTTCTTTTTCTCGCTGATTCGGTCTAGGTGGACGGCTGCATTGTGCGCTGCGATTTCGCCCTGCTCGATAGCGGTGTGGACGACCTCGTGTGGGCCGCAGACGTCCCCAGCGGCGAAAATGTGTGGCTGGCTGGTGGTCATCTCTAGGTCGGCGCCGATGTGTTTGCCATTAGCTGCGTAGTCGATACTGGCAGCCTCGGGATTTAGCTCTTTGCTATTCGGAGTACGACCGAGAGCCATGAGGATCTCAGCTGCAGAGACTTGTAGTGACTGGGCGCCTTGTTGGAAATGGACGGTCTTTTGGCCGTCAGCCGTGGTGCTGACTTTCTCCAGTGTGGTGCCGGTGTAGACGGTCATATTGGCTCGCTCGCTGAGAGCGGCTTCCAGTGCATCGGCCACATCACGATCCGAGCCGGTGATCAGCTGGTCGCTGCGCTGGATCACGGTCACTTCTTTGCCTAGGCCCTCCATGTAGCAGGCCATCTCCAGAGCGATGGCACCACCGCCGAGGACGATGATCGACTCTGGCAGCTCACGAGTATCGAGGATATCGCGGCTGGTCCAATAGCCAGCTTCCTCGATACCGGGGATCGGCACACGGGTCACTTTCGAGCCCGCTGCGACACAGGCAGTGGCAAAGGTAACGGTCTGCTCGCCGCCTTCATTCAGTGATACGGCGAGGGTGTGAGTATCGGCAAATTGGGCTTTGCCACGGATGAGTGTGAACCGTCCATCCTGCAGTTGGCCCTGACGATAACTGGCGAAATCGTCGATCAGAATTTTCTTTCGGTCATTGATAGCGGCAGGGTCGATGCCCTGAGGCTCGGCTTTCAGGCCAAATTCTGAGGCTCGGCGTAGAGAGCGGTAGCGGTTGGAGGATTCGATCAGAGTTTTGGAGGGCATGCAGCCACGTAGGATACAGAGCCCGCCAAGCTCGTCGGCGCTGTCGATGACCGCAGTTTTGAGGCCTAGTTCATGGGCAGTACGCGCCGCTGCATAGCCCCCGGACCCACCACCAATGACGACAAAGTCAAAATCGTAACTGCTCATGGCAGAAGGTGTATTCAACCTGCTAAAAGTCCAGACTAAGAGTGTGGCCTTCTTGTATTTCCTAAGGAGGACCGCGACGGACTGCCGATGGCGAAGAGAAGTGTGGTAGGTGGGCTTTTAAGTTGTTTTGTCACGATTGTAGCTAAACCCATCGTAATAACTTCTAATAAAATGTTTCAGAGAAAGAGATGAAGAAGTGGAATCATCACTTAGAAACTGGATGCTAAGAGCTGAAGACAAGTCTTCACAGGGGCAATACTTGCCACTCAATTTCTCACGTTCTGTGAGTTTTTTAGCTATTTCTTGAAGCTCCTCTCCATTCCAGATTGTGTGGTAGGGGCGAATGGCGTTACACAGGCTGATTAGCGGCGCGATATCATTTAAGAATTTCCCTAATTCAGCCTCATAAACCGTTGATGGGGCTTTTGCCGCACGTTTAAGGCTTTCAAGCTTTCTTCGGAGTTCTGATAATTGTTTGTCGTGAGTCTTTTTGAGTAAATCTTGCCAGTTTTTATCTGTGGGATCTTCGGAATCGGCGTCTTTACGAATGGCACTGACTAAATTCGAAAACTGAGGGTGTCGTCGGCCAGCTGCTCTGCAAATTTCGTGGTGCCGCAAAGCGTCTGACATATTTCGGTGGGCGTAAAAGGAATCGTCCCTCGGACGGTACCCTTCGGTGTATTCAGTTAATTCGTCCGAAATCACATCGACTGCAGCTCCTGCATAAGCAAAGGCTTGATTCTGGATGTCCAAGGGTTCCTCATCGTCCATGATCTTCAGGTCTACTTGCTCCCTTTTGAGATTGATTGGATAGTTGCCATGTGCTTTTAGCTCTTCATGTAATATACGTCTGAGTATCATCAAGTCAGCGAGGCAGCTGTAGCATTCTCCAAGAACCGCAAGATCTGGGAAACCGACGGCCTTCTCATCGCGAAATATATCTAAAGCTTTGACTAGAAAACGTTTCGAAGCGGAGTAAGCCATTCGGTACTCGTTATCACTCTTCAGGTAGTTTTTATCCTTTCCATCGCTAAATTTGTCAACTATCTCGTTCCGCCAAATGGCAAGTGAGCTAAGATATAGCTTGCCAAGACTCAGGTTGGCGGCACCTGCATAGCTGTCTCGTAAGGCGCCTCGGAAGATCATGACCGAAGATAGAAGTGCCCGTTCGCACCAGAAAGTAGAATGAACCCACAAAGCCTTTCTCTGGTCTGGGTAATCTTTATCGAAGCTTCCGTTTAGCTCAGCAACTAATCCCGTAATCATCAGTTGGTCGGTTTTTTCGCTGTGGCTGAGATTCCATAAGATACTAACTGACGAGGGTCTGAACTTATCTTGAATACCTTCTTTTAGAGCTTCGACCGAAGAGCCACCTTCTACATTTCGCCCAACTATGTAAGAGAAGACTCGGTGCAGAGAGCCCCAGAGCTCACTCGTGTATTCGTGAGAGTCCTTGTACCAGTTTTTAATGCCTTTCTGTATAGATTTTAAATCGATTGAAGAATTTGGTATGGCTTCTTTGAATTCGTGGAATGAATCCTCAATTTGAGTTTCGACATGCTTGTAGAGTTGGCCGTTCCTTAGGGCTTCTGGGAGTTCTCCGCCCTTGCACCCTAGTAGCCATAATAAAAATTTTATTTCTCTAAGGTGTGCCTCCGTTGTAAGATTGGCCGTGGCCATAGATACATTCGATAGCATTAATCCGCATAATTGAAGTAATCTTGCAAACCTTCTTCGGTCTCTGATTTCGCCAGGGTTTGTGGCATCGTGCCTCATTTTTTCAGTTGAGCTGAAGCAAAGTAAGCGTAGTGCTTCCTCTGCTCCTTTGAAAAAACTAAACCAGTGGTGAGAGAGTTCTGTTAGTTGAGTGAGATTGTCTTCCTTAGCGTCACTATTTATGTGGATTTTACCAATGAGAGTGGCGAATTCGACTTCTCGTCTCATCAGTTTTTTAAGGACCGCGTCTATGACTGCGAGTTTATCGTTGGCAAGCTCGGCAAGGGAACGCGAATGGGATATAAAGTACTCTTGCCATCGTGTTTCAGGAGCTGGGTGTTCGATGTACTCATTGACAAATTTGAAGACACCTTTGCGAACTGCTCTGATATAACTGTCATAAGAAAGATGTTTCTCTTGTGATAGTTGGTATAGGTCCTTTGTGGATAAGAATGCTTCGCCCTTTGTGGCCAAGCTGATATCAGAAATAAAACCTAATAGTTCTGATTTGCCATGAAGGGAGAATTCTTGAATAACGCGCACTCCACTTTCGGCGTTTGAGCTCCTGATGTTGGCAATCATCATTAGGGCGTGCTTATACCATGTCAGTGCGGAACGGAATTGTCTGCGTCTGGTCAGAAAGTTTCCGATGAATATCATTTGCGAGATGGCGGCATACTCCGAATTGATTCGTAAGAGATAGAAGTAGCTCATCAAGAGGCAGCGATTGGCCGCTTGCCTTTCAAACCCTTTTTCGTGTACTAGGGCTGCTGCATTGTATGTGTGATGAAGGTTTTCTGGTTCATTGATTGTCTCTATAGGTAGGGCTTTATTGTTTGGTCTGTTTGATGGGGTATGTGGGTCTTGTTTTTCCAAAAGGTGCCAATGGTGTTCGGTATTTGTGATTAGCCAGAAAAGGCGCGCTTGAGATGAGCCTTTGCCTTCAAGGTGAGACGAGTTGAGGACTAGCTTTGTGGGGGTTGAATCCTCTTGAAGGAGGTCTTGAGTTGGAGTGGATTTTATTAGTAAAGCGATTGGGTTTGAAATCGGTGCTTCAATATGCCCTCCTGTTTCTTCTATCTTGTTAAGCTGAAAGTTTTCTGATAGAGCGTAATGCACGTTCATTGCTTCGTGATAATGCAGTAACGCGGCTCTATGTTCGTGCATTTCTTCGTAGATTCGGGCGGTGTGCTGGTGTATTTCGATTGCGAAGGTGGCGTAAGTCACTCCTTTAGCTTCTAAAATCTTTGAGTGGGCGGTGTCGTCTTCTTGTGCTTCAGAAAGTGTGTTCGTTAGGTCTGCCATCACCCATTTCAAAGCGCTGCCATATGCTGCTCGGGCTTCAAAATTACTTCCTAATAGTTCAAAAAGTTTAGCACGCCTGACTTCGAGCCTGAATGTCTCCAATCTGTTTTCAGTTGGGCGGCTAGCTGCTATCTTTGAGCGTTCTTCTAGGTCGTCTAGTTCCTGTTGGAACTCAGCTGGAGTGAATCGTAGTTCAAGTTGGTCGGGGCCAAAATTCAGGTAAAGTTTCGATAAGTCTTGTTGTACGCGAGGTAGTAAGACAAAAGTTGGGGAGGTAGGGGATGTCGGCGCAATTAAGAATCCATCCAGTATCTCTAGTAGTCGGGATATAAGTGGTTGACTTGGGAATAGTTCCTGTCGGCGAGTCATGAAATCGGCATTGAACAAGTCTCGTCGGCTGAAGCCTCTGCGATAAAACTTTAGAAGATAGTCTATAATGTGAAATGTGGAGACTGTTCCTTTATCATCCAGATTTCGGAAGAAGTATGTGTTTCGCTCTAAATGGCTGACGATGTTTGCAAAGAATGACATTTTCTGATAAACGCTATATTCGATGCTGATTATCATGTCTACGTCGTCGAAATCTTTCAGCCAAAATTCAGAGTCATATCTTTGCGTGCGCACTACAGAACGATGCTCAACAAATGTGTAGAATTCTCTAAGCACCTTACGAGGGATTCCGCGGCCTTTGTATGTGAGGTATTTTAGGAATAATTGAAGCCGCTGGCATTTTCTTTGGGAGAATATAGTTTTTGGGTCAGTGAAGAGATCCTCATTTAGAGGGCCTTTTTGTGGGAGGTCTAGTAGGATTCGAAGTTTTAATTCATTGGTTGAGATATGGTGTTCGGAATCTGGAGCTTGGTTGGCTGACTTGACGATTTTACGTTCTTCCACATAAATTCTGTATAGCCTTCGGCGAAGAAGGGCTTTGATTTCGTATTGTGCCAGGTGTGGGATGATGAGTAAAGCGGTTCTGTAGGTCCAGGTTTTCTTTGAAATACCTAGCTCTTCGATGGCTTCGTTAATGACGAATTGTGTGGCTTCGTCGTTTTCAGATTGTTTCAGGTTTTGGTTGTTTTCTTGTTCCTTTATGAGTTTCCATTCTTCTTTCGATAGAGGTCTTGTTTCGAATCGTCGCTTGATTCTTTTCCGGTTCTTTTCTGAAAGTGGATAGCCGATATTTCGCGGCATTTTGTTGGTTTTATGAAATATAAAATTCGCTGTTGCTAAGAAAGCTGTGATGATGAAAATCCAGCTTGATGAAATGAATTCGATTGCATTTTTGATGTATTCTAGAAACGGTAAGTCTTCGAAGAGGCGGTTGAGAATTTTTTTTGGAGTGAATGGGTTGTTGGTGATTTGAAGGATTCTTTGGGCTGCTAGGGTTATTGAGAGCCCTAGGCCTATTTTCAATAACCTTCGTAACCACCGGTTGCAGGCTTCGTGCCTGTGTGATTTTCTTGGTCTTGTGATTAGGCGCGTCCCGTATTTTTCTTGGTCGGCGTGGTTATCTTCACTTTCGGGTGTTGTTTCTGTCGTGTTTGGTGATAGCCTTCTGCTAGGTGGTTTTGCGTTTTGTTGGACATGTCTCCAACGTTTTATAACCCATTCTTTATGGGGGCCTAAAGTAGGTCTTAGCCTTGATCCAAAGAAGCTAGGTAGATAGATATTCAGTGTGAATACAGATTCAAAAAGTCCTTCTCCTTTGTTTTGGTCTTCCTGCCAAGAGTCGTCAACATCTTTGCCGGCAATAAGAATATGGAAGGCGTTGGACTCTGAAAGAAGGAATTTTAAGTCAGCTACGATTTTCTGTAGCTGCTTGAGCTTTTCACTGTGGGCTTTTTGGGGGTCGTCGTTGCCTGGGGGGGATATCTTGTCCAATTCGTCGAATATGAAGACCAGCCATATACGGTGTGCTTGCAGTAGGTCGATGCAGTAGTTGAGGTCAGATTGTGCTATGGCAAGAGTGGATCTTGAGTATTTATTTTCGACGTCTTTCTGCAGCTGGAGGACAGGGGATAGTAAGGTGGTGAGAAGTGAGTGTTTTTCTGTTTTCTCTGATATGGTTCGATTGTATCTTCGTTGTACTTCCTTGATTATCGATTTTGGAATTGCGGCTTTATTGGATTTTAGATGTTCTAGAAGTTCTTTGAACATCAGTTTTACCAAGTCGTGAGCATCGTGGGGGCTGCTCATGTTTATATGAATTTGCTCAAATCTTCTGAATGTGTTTCGGTGGGATTCGGTAGTCGTTTTTTCGCTTAGTTCTGCTTCACGATCGCGGTATTTCCTATTTAGTTCTGAGAGTGTGTATTTGACGAGTGATGATTTCCCTGATCCTCGATAGCCTGTGATTAGCACGCTTCCTCCTTCCGAGCGTTCTAGTAGTGCTTCGAGTTTTCGCCATTCGCGTTCAGGAACACAGAAGTAGTCAGTAGAGGGGTCAAAGTGCTCGCTTTCCTGAGCATGTTCGCTCGTGTGCGGAGTGTTTGGTTGTGCGAAGCTGGACTCGTGGGTGAAGTAGAACCCTGACTTATGTAGACCTATCCAGCGGGTTTTGTTTCGCTGTGATCGAGGCCATTCTGGGAGGGCATCCTGGATGGGAGAGGGAGGAGTGAGTGCTGGGAGTCCTTGTTTTTGGTAATCAGTTTCACTTCGGTCCTTATCCATGGCCTCTGCATCTTTACAGAAGTTGGCTGATTCTTAGAAGTGTAAAATTTAATTTGTTGAGCGATGTTTTAAGATCTACGGTTTTTATTGGTGTTATAACTTGCCTGAAAGGGTGCTATCACCTCAAATCATAGCACGCTGCCTCGGTATCATTACGCAGGTAGATTCGCCCATCTCTGAGCACAGGATGGTTCCAGGTTTTGCCTTCGATCGCGGGGAATCTGGCTAGTTCGGTCATGGTTTCGGGGCTGATGTCGAGTAGGGCGATGTCGCCTTGCTCGGTGAGGATGATTAGGCGGGGGGCTTTGGGGGCGTGTTTCACCATGAGGATCTGCCCGTAGCCATAGCGGCCTTTTTTCCAGGTGCGCTTGCCGGTGGATAGGTCGAA
Organism: Verrucomicrobiota bacterium; assembly: GCA_020630975.1. Taxonomy (GTDB): domain Bacteria; phylum Verrucomicrobiota; class Verrucomicrobiia; order Verrucomicrobiales; family DEV007; genus Arctic95D-9. The sequence continues at coordinate 9,403 of JAHDID010000078.1, read as the reverse complement.
ACAAGACAGGACGCCCTCGTCGAGACCGTAGATGTGGCTATCGTGGTGGATGCCGCTGTTGAACTTGAGTTTGAATTTGTTGGGTCGCTCCCAGCGACTGGTGACGGTGTAGCCTGCGTCAGATTTTGTGATATCTAGTAGGATACTGCCCCCACCGTAGCCAGCGCTGACGAATAGGCCGCCATCGGGTAGGGGGATAGGCTGGGCGACGGTGATTTTTGGGGCATTGGACCAGGGGTGAAACCACAGCTCCTTTCCTGAGTCGAGGGCGTAGCTACCGACTCCATCGGCGCGGTAGATGACCACTTGTAGCTCGGCCTGGATCTCCATGACGATAGGGGTGGCATAGCCGGCTCGAGCTTCTGGGCCCTGCCAGCGTTTTTCGCCTGTGAGTCGGTCGTATGCGGCGATGAAGGCTTGGTCTGTGCCAGGGTTTACCAAAACGAGGTCCTCGTGGATGACTGGTGATCCTGATATCGCCCAGTCAATCAGCTCGCCACCGCAGTCTGATACGATATCGGTGCTCCAGTGTTTTTTGCCATCGATAGGGTCTAGGCAGTTGAGCATACCTGTAGCGCCGACTGCGTAGAGTCGCCCATCGGTGTGTAGGGTGGGGGTCGCTCTGGGGCCGGGACCACCGGCGGCTTCCTCGAATCTCTCCTGATCCTGGTGGATCCAGATTTGTTCGCCGTTGGCGGCGCTGTAGCAGACGATGGATTCATGCTCGCCGCGCTGCTCCTGGGTATAGAGGTAGTCGCCGACTGCGATGAAGGATGACCAACCAGATCCGCAGGGTTGTCTCCATACCTGCTTCGGCGGGCGGGTATCCCAATCGGTGCGGATGGCCTCGGAGTTTACCGTTTGGTCGTTTGCTGGGCCTCTAAACCGGGGCCAATCATTTGGCGCTATACTCAGTGACTCGGCTGCAGTGGAGCTTGGATTTTTGCGATCGGCAAAGTAGTCGATGGCGCGCTCTTCTTTGGTGGAGGCTAGGCGTGAGGAGAACTGCGCTTTGTGCCCGCCGGTGAAGCCCTCGAAGCGGAATAGGGCTGACAGAATGGTGATGACGATAGCTAGGACCGCAATACCTAGGAAGCGGGTGCGCCAGCGGAGCTTTGAGAAAAATAGCCACCAGATGAGTATGGCTATGATCGCAACTAGCCAGCCGAGGATTCTGATCACGGCACTGATCGTGCCATCATCGTCTACCAATCGAGGTCCGAGGACCTGGATCAGGATAGCGGCGATGATGAAACAGACAGGAACTAGCCAGCGAGTTTTCTTCATGACCACAGTGTCTCTGGTGGAACACTGTGGCTCAAGTGAATTTGACGATAGTGCACGTTATTCGTTATTCGGGCTTCAGCTCCTTCATATAGGCTGCGATATCTGCGATCGCTTGAGCATCGAGTCCGAATGTGGCTGCGGAGTACATGAGAGATCGGTCCATTTGTTCGATGCTTTTTACCCGCTCTCTCGGGACGGTCTGGACGATACCGCCCATCGATTTGATGATCACTGGATCGCCGCTCGACAGTACCATGCCAGCGATCGACAGGCCGTCTTTGGTCTTTACGATGCTGCCCTCGTAGCCGTGGGAGATATCTTTGGACGGATGGGCGATGGCATCGGCAATGACTTCGGTGGTCTGCTGCTGGCCAAAGGTGGTCAGATCTGGCCCGTAGTCGATACCCGCAGAGCCTAGCTGGTGACATGTGAGACACACGGCGCTGGCTGCCTGGCCACGGGTCGCATCGCCTTTGAGTTTGGCGATCTCGGCACCGCTAGGTAGCTTTTTAGCATTGGCAGGCTCGGCAGGCATCTCGACAGCGGTTAGTTGTACTTTTGATGGGTCGTACATGCCTAGAGCTTTCATGCCGCCATCGATATCGTAGTCGCGCCAGTCATTGGTCTTGCGGTTGTTCAGCCACCATTCGGCTAGCTTGCGCATGGGAAAGTCTTTGGTATTGGCGATCTCGATCATAGCGCCAGCGGCTTCGCGGCTCTGGGTAAAGGCTAGGGCGGTGAGCATGAGCTTGCGTTGCTCTTCGCTGAGCTGGTCGGAGAGGATGCGTTTTTTGAAATCGCCCACTGCCTGAGCAGGGTGCAGGCGCCAGGCGATCCAGGCAAAGGCATCGCTCCACTGCATCGCATCTGGGTTGCCGAGTTCCTTGGCCACCGCGCTGTAGACTCGGGCTTCGTGACCCTCGCTGCCTAGGCCGAAAGCCTCTAGGTAGGCGCGGTCTGTCCCGTCGAATCCGCGAGCTAGCTCGACTAGGATCGGTAGAGTACTCTCGATAGGCTGGCCCCGTAGTGTCACCGCTACTTCGCGGCGGACTGCTGCGGATGAGTCGCTAGCCATCTGGGCGGCCATCTGCATGACCTGATGGTCGATCAGGCGCAGGGCTCGGTAGGCTACGAGTCGAGTCGTAGCGTCTTCTGCCTTGAGTAGACCGTCTACCTTGGCGATGCCAGTGTCGCCTAGCTGGGCGAGCAGCCAGATGGCACGCGCTGCGATGTAGGGATTGGCATCGTCTAGTAGGGCCGACACTGCGGGGATGGCTGCGGTGCCTTGGGTTTTGAGACGGGTGAAGCCGAGATTGCGGACATTGGGAGAGGGGCTTTTCAGCGCCGCGATCTGCCCCTCGGTAGTCGATAGATCGAGTTTAGGAGTCTTGGCTTTGAAGCCCTTGGGCGCGATGCGGTAGATCGTGCCAGACCAGCCATTGTCCAGGGTCTGGTGGCCGCCGACTCGTGGATCGAACCAATCCGCCACATAGATGGCTCCATCGGGACCGACACACACGTCGCTCGGGCGGAATTGGGTCTTCAGTTCCGCATTGGGTTTGCCGCCGAGGAAGTCGGATCCGGCCCACTCTTTGGCCTCGTTTGAGGTGAGAAAGTCGAAGCGCTCCAGTTTGAAACCCGCGCCATCTGGCTTGGGTAGGTAGCCAAAGACGACGTTTTTGCCCGCCTCGCAGGCGAGCAGTAGGCCTTGCCATTTCTCGCCGAGAGCACCATTCTCATAGTAGGCGACTCCAGTCGGCGAGCCGCCGCCGTAGACATCGCCAGCAGGCATAGTGCCGGGATCTTCCTGGCGCCACTCGGCGATCGGAGTTGATTGGCCCGGGCGTTTGTCTGCACCCCAGCTGCGCTGGCCATCTGCCGAGGCAAAGCCGGCATTGCCGCCCTCGAGGATGGCCGATACACGGCAGGCGGGAGGATCATCGTTGTCGCTTTGGTATAGGTCGCCAAAGGAGGTGACAGTCTGCTCGTAGCTATTGCGGTAGTTGTGGCCCATGATCTTCACATCGGTGCCATCAGGATTCATACGCGCGGTGAACCCGCCCAGCCAGACGTGGCCATCGTCGCTGCGCTTGCCGGCGATTTTCTGTAGTTGGTAGGGGCTGCCCATGTAGAAGGTGCGGCCACTGCGATCCGTGAACTCGGCGCCCATGTTGCCTTGATTGAAATACCACTGACCGCCAGGCCCTACGGTGACGCTGTGTAGACTGTGGTCGTGGTTTTTACCAGCGAAACCGGTGAGCAGCGCCTCGCGCTTGTCCGAGGCGGGATCAAACTTGCGATCGCCATCGACATCGGTGTACACCAGTAGATTCGGCGGCTGTGAGACTACGACCTGATCATCGATGACGGCGACTCCTAGGGGCGACATGAGGTCTGGCTCCTGGACGAATGTCTCGCTTTTGTCAGCGCGGCCATCGCCATCGGTATCCTCGAGCACTACGATGCGATCGCCTTCCTTGCGGCGATTGCCATAGCGGCGGTACCTCACGCCTTCGGCCACGTACATCCGGCCATCGGCATCGAAGTCAATATTGGTGGGGTTGTAAAACATTGGCGACTCTGCCCAGATGGTGACCTCTAGGCCGTCGGGTACGGTGAAAAGATCGGTAGGCACTAGTTTGGGGGCATCCGGATCGTCTATGGGCAGCGAGCCGGGTTTAGCAGGTTTCTGGGTGTAGACTGAGAAGCGCATTTTGGCACTGGTCGGTTTGCCCGACCGGATCGCACCACCATCGTCTATGCCCACCTGAGCCTGAAATCTATCGGCACCTTCTGGTAGCTGGTAGGTGATCAGCGAGTAGGCATGGGTGCCGATACCTTTGGCGAATTTTTTCCCAGCTACGGTTAGTTCGCCGTTGCTGGAGTTGCGATTTTTGCGCACGGCGCCGTAGTCGGTATGGGCCGATCGCCACTGTATCTCGGTCAGGTCGCGCTTGCTGCCGTCTTTCATCACGAGGGTCGGCTCGATCCAGTTTGCCCAGTCGTAGCTGATGCCGCCAAGGTCGTCGACCATCAGATACAGCTCCTTGGCCCCTTTGAGTGGGAGGTCGATCTTGGCGAGTCGAGGCTCGGACTGACTGGTCATTTCAGGGCCTTGGAAGATGGGTTTGGGACCAGCTGTTGGCGGAGCGGGCTTGGGTTTTTCCTCGGACTTAGGCGTGTTTTTTGGTGTCTCGGGTTGGTCGAATTTTGCCTCTCGATTGGTATCGACCTTAGCCGTGGGGATGGCTTTGAATTCTCCCGGCTTAGGCACGGTTAGATTCGCTGGGCGACCTTTGTCATCGAGGTTGGCATTGAGATCGGCATCGGTGAGCGAGGTTGATGGCACACCTTTGTCCGGCACCTCCATACCTGCAGTCCAGATGATGGCGTTCAGCACCAGCTTACGGAAGCCATCGACGGCCCAGTTGCGGTGGTAGTGCCCACCGGTGAAGCCGACACCGCGGCCGCCATCTTCGCGCTCGATGCCCCACATCAGAGTCTGGCGCTTGCCGAGGCCTGCGACTCCATGGCCATTCCAGAGATTGATATAGCGCTTCATCCGCTCGCGGGTGGGCACTGCGGTAGCTAGGTCCATCACCTTGCTGCGATCTTTGGGGAAGCGCATGTTGTAGTAAAACTCATCGTAGGCCTCGACTAGTGAATCGACGCCACGAGACACGGGGTGATCTGGGAGTGCCTGTAGCTCGGCTACCCAGTGTGGGTTCACCGACCAGCCAGTCTCGAAGGCACCGCCTATCCAGGGGCGATAGTACTTTTCGCCGTCTTTGGGCGAGGGGTGCACGGCGTAGTGCATGAACATGAGCCCGGTGCCTTTTTTCGCTAGCTCGTCGACTTTCTCCCAGCCTTTGCCGACTACCTTGGTGCCATCTGAGTAGATGATGATCGCCTTTGCTCCGTCCAGTACGGATTCATCGGCTGGCCAGCCACTGATGACTTCGGCTTTCACGTTGAGGCCGCTCTGTTCGTTGAGGGCTTTGGCTAGGAGCATGCAGCCTGCGCGGAATTCATGTTCTCCTGGACCATGGCTGCGTCCGCCGGCGAGGAAGATGATGCGATTTTCTTCGGCACCGTCACCTTTGTTGGCACTGACGACAGCCGTGAAACCTGCCACAATGAGGACCGCTAATACGAGAAGTCTAGGTAAGGACATAATAAGCAAGAAAGACGAAGCGCCTACGATCTGCAAGGGGGGAGATATCCGTGAATTCGGCTCAGTTTCGCGACTAATCTATTTTCAGCAATAGGCCTGGTGTGTCGATAGTGACATTGTATTCACAGGCATGCCCTACATGCTGAGCGGGGAGTGCATCGATGACATCGTAGAGCTGATGTCCGATGAAACGATCGGTGTGATCAAAGAGTTTTCAGATAAGCTCTTCGGAGTCGATGTGCCGGTCGACATTCTTCTCGTCTAGCGGCGGGTGGGAGTGCGCCAGGCATGAGATGGCATGCCTGGCCTAGTGTAAAACGCTGTGGTGTGAGTGAGAAAAAAAACCAATTATCTAGGGAGCTCTAGGCTGCTGTCTCGAGGTAGTAGCAGAAAGTTCACATCATCGTATCGGGCGTGCCATGGGGTGATCTCTCTACCATCGAAGGTGTGTACCTCGTAGTCGAGGCTGTGGACCAGATCTTTGACAGCAGTGCCGTGGGCGCCATCGTCCAGCGGCTCATTGACTTCTAGAAAGATGGCAGGCTTTGAGGTGCGCAGTAGTTTCTCGGCCCCTTTGAGCACAGCGATCTCATGGCCTTCGACATCGATTTTCAGATAGTCGACTTTTTCGATCTGATTCTTTTCGCAGTAGCTGTCGAGGGTGGTGGTATCCACGATGTAAGTCATGTAGTCTGCAGAATCGATATCCTCCGGCTCTACCAGCGATGACTCGTAATAGTTGGGCGACCCATCTTTTCGGATCGGGACGAAAAATTCCAGCTCGCTATCCTGATCCGAGAGAGCCAGCTGATTGGTAGCGACGTTGTCGAGATTGAGTGATTCGACATTGTTGCTCAGCACATCGTACATCGTGATCGTGGGCTCAAACGAGTGGACCTGGCCGGTGTCGCCCACTGCTTCTGACATAAAGCGAGTGTGTAGCCCAAAATTAGCTCCAATATCAAAGACGGTAGCTCCCGGTTTTACCAGCTCAGGTATGATCAATAGCTCAGGCTCAGATTCCAGTGTCACGCCCTCGAGCTTTTTGCGGTAATGCAGTTGGGATATCTTGCTATGGGTGTAAGGGGAAACTTTGTGAATAAGTCCTGATAGTTTCATGCTTTCAAAAAATAACTCATTATTATGGTTTTTATAATATAAACAGCTGGTTTTTGGTTTTTTCTCGTCTTGGTTAGTTTTTTTGAACAGTATTCTGGGTGTTTTTGTTCCGCTGAGCTTCTGAAATGTGGTTGCGTAGATCTTCGGTAATGATGAGCGTAGGCTCTCGATATCGTCATGAAGGAAAAAATTTCACGGAGGAACTTTGTAAAGACCAGTGCCGGGAGTGTCCTAGGGGGAACGCTGCTGTGCAATCACCGAGCCTGGGCCAAAAACTCCTCAGAGGAGAAGCTGAAAGTGGCACTGATCGGTGGTGGCGGTATCGCGAGGACTGCGTTTCCCGATTGTCGGAAGGAGGATGTGGTCGCGATCGCAGACGTCGATGATGAGCGTGGTGTGCCAGCGTTTGAAGAGTTTCCGCAGGCCAAGCGCTACAAAGACTTTCGCAAGATGCTGGATGCGCATGATCAGGAGCTGGATGCCGTGATCGTGAGTACGCCAGATCACACACACTTCCCAGCTACCTACGATGCGATGCAGCGAGGTATCGCAGTGCAGACCCAAAAGCCTCTGGTGCATGACCTCTGGCAGGCGCGGACATTGCTGAAAGCTTACCACAAGTTTGGTGTGCAGACTGTGATGGGCAATCAGGGGCACACGATGCAAGGGCTGCGCTACATCCGCGAGTGGTATGAGGCTGGGCTGATCGGCGAGGTAAACGAAGTCCATGCCTGGACCAATCGTACGACGAACAACAACAGCAATGCTAAGCGGCGTGCCAGTATGCCCGAGATAGAAGTCCCGGCTACTCTGGACTGGGACCTCTGGCAGGGGCCAGCACAAGAGAGTCGTTACTTCGATGGGCTGGTGCCTGGAGGCTGGCGCTGGTGGTGGCCATACGGGCTAGGCGGGCTGGGAGATATCGGCTGCCATACGCTGGATATACCGATCTATGCCCTCAGTCTCGGGATGCCGACAGCAGTTTACACCGATAAGACTATCAACTTCAGCCATGAGTATCATGATAAGAAGCCCAAGGCCGATGCGATGACCTATGTCTACGAGTATCAGCGTGAGGGGAAACCCGACCTCAAGGTCTACTGGTATGAAGGGGGGAATCTCCCGCGTCTCCCAGAGAGTATGAAAAACTCGGACAGTGCCACAGGTGGTGGCTGCCTGCTGGTGGGCGAAAAGAACACTATCGTCTCGCCAGGTATGCGGCCGACTAGTCCGAGGATAGAAAATGACTGGATGGAGATCCGCCGAAACCTACCTGAAAAGACGATACCACGTGCGATAGGTGGTCCGATAAGAGAGCTTTTCGGGGCATTGAGAGGTGAGATCGAGAAGCCGGGATCGAATTTTGATTACGCTGTTCCTCTGACAGAGACTGTTATTCTAGGTACTCTCGCCATGCGGACTGGTAAAAGGGTCGAGTATAACTATGATGAGATGAACTTTACAGATAGTAGCCTGAATGAATGGGTGAAAGAGCCAGTCCGCGCAGGCTGGGAGTATGGAGATGAGCTACACGGGTGATGTGGACGTTCGCAGCCGGGTAGAAAAATAGAAAGTGATGAAGAAGACATTCCCATTGACGAGTGCCTCACACAAACCTGCTAGGGTCGTCGAGCAGGTGAAGAGTGAGGTGCGAAAATATATCAAGCGTGAGCGTAAGAAGCCTTTAGCTGAAGGTATAGATTTTTGTGATTTTGCCTGCCGTACAGGCGAGTCTGCGGAGACAGCTGCGCCGGCGCATGTGGCCGAGCTAAATGAAAAGATCGATGCTGCGAGCGAGGCCGATTGGGCTGCGATCTATATCGAAATATTGGCAAAGCCTGGATACCGTACTGCTAAGGCAAAAAGTAATGCGTAATCAAAACCGTTAGTTTACGCTGAATCAGGTGTGTAGGGATTGATGAATTTGTGCCTGGACTGCCGCCGACGATTGGCTACCTGTGTTTGTTCGCTGGTTCGGCCGTTTCCGACAGAGTCGAGATTCGTCATACTGCAGCACCCAAAGGAGTTTAAGAAAGAAAAAGTGGGCACGGGGCGGTTCACTCATTTGATACTGGAGAACTCAGAGATCTTGGTGGGCGTTGATTTCGATGGGGATCAGCGCTTTTTGGCGATCCTAGAAGATCCTAAGTATTACACGGTATTGCTCTACCCAGGTCCGTCTTCGATCGACCTGTCGCAGGTAGATGCAGATGGATTTGCGCCTGATAAGCCGCTGCAGTTCATAGTCATCGATGGTACCTGGCCATGTGCTAAGAAAATGATGCGTCTCACCACACAGCTGCATGATCTGCAGCGGGTGAGTTTTTCCTCATCTCGGGTATCCGAGTTTACAGTGAAGCAGCAGCCTGGAGAGGAGTGTCTATCGACAGTGGAGTCGATTCATCAGGTGCTGATCGATATGAATCGGCTGGGGCTAGAGCAGACGCAGGGTAGGGAGGAAAACATGATGAAAGTCTTTCGCCATACGGTGCAGCAGCAGATCGAGATGGCAGCCGATCGCAGTGAAACTTCCTACCGGAAGGGTAGCTACAAAGAGCCCGCTCAGCGCAAGCAATCCAAGCGCAGTCGTTCTCTAGTATATTTGAGCTGAAAACCTGTTGAGTGTTGCCTTGGGCATTTGCGATTGTACCCTATTCAGTCAAAATTGTACCCTATTCAATTTGCTCCCATCGCTCAGTCTAGCCATACCTACCTGCGAGCGTTAGAATCTAAGGGGGGCATCTAGCTAGTCTATCAGGATCGGTTGCCTAAGACCATTTAAATAATAAAAACGGTATAATTTTTGGATTTCTGTAGTATGCA
>JAHDID010000077.1 GCA_020630975.1 Verrucomicrobiota bacterium | reverse complement strand
ATATCAGTCGTCTATGGCGATGAAGCAGCAAACTCGCCGAAACCGATAAAGATCACGCAATGGAACGGCTATGAGCAACACCACTTCACAGTCGATGGACTAGCTGCCTGGATTGTGAAGCCCAAGACACCCGCTGCTGGCAATCCATGGGTATGGCGAGCTCGATTCCCGACTTATCATGCTGAGGCTGACTTGCTGCTGGTGCAGCGGGGCTTTCACATAGCTTACATCAAAACCGACGGACTCCTCGGCTGCCCGCAGGCATTGCGACATTGGGATGCGTTTTATGACTATGCCACGAGTGTTCACAAACTAGCAAAGAAACCGGCTCTAGAGGCTGTCAGTCGAGGTGGATTATTTGCCTATCGCTGGGCAGCGAAAAATGCCGACCGAGTGGCGTGCATCTACGCCGACACTCCTGTTTGCGACTTCAAGAGCTGGCCGCTGGGCCAAGGCGATGGTCTGGGCGCTCGTGGTGTCTGGAAAACACTGCTCAAGGTCTACGAATTCTCCGAAGAGGAAGCGCTAGCCTACCGCCAAAACCCGATCGATGTGCTGGCTCCGATCGCTGAACAGAAGGTCCCTCTACTACACATCATCAGTCTCAACGACAAGGTGGTGCCACCAAAGGAGAACACATTAGTCCTAGCGGAGCGCTACCGAAAGCTCGGTGGTAGTATCGAGATCATCGAAGTCGAGGAGGGACCGCGGGCCAATGGCCATCACTTCGATCACCCCGATCCCAAGCGAGTCGCTGACTTCATCGAGAAACACGCCACTGCAGAACTAGCGTCCGCCCCGACTTCAGGCGACAAACCTAAAGCTAAGAAAACCCTCCAGGGTAGCCGACCAAATATCGTATTGATCCTAACTGACGACCAGGGGATGGGCGACCTGTCCTGTATGGGCAACACCATCTTGAAGACGCCGCATATTGATAGGCTCTATGAGAAGTCGACACGGTTCACGGACTTTCAGGTCAGCCCTACCTGCTCACCCACACGAGCCGCCATGATGAGTGGTCGCTACCCCTTCGAGGTAGGCGTGAGCCACACGCTGATGCAGCGCGACCGCTTAGCACCTGCAGTGGTTACCTTTCCGCAGGCACTGCAACAGGCCGGCTACCAGACAGGCCTATTCGGCAAATGGCACCTGGGTGATGGCGCGGAGTACCTACCCGGCAAGCGCGGCTTCCACGAGGTCCTGATGCATGGTGCTGGCGGCATTGGGCAGTATGGATTTGGCGACTTTCAGGAAAATTCCAACAACAAGTACTTCGATAACGTGCTGCTACATAACGACACCATCGTCAAAACCAAGGGCTTCTGCACCGACTTGTTTTTCGAGGCAGCACTGGGCTGGATGAAGCAACAATACGATAGTGACCAACCGTTCTTTACCTATCTATCGCTCAATGCGCCACACGGCCCTCTGATCGCCCCTGAGAAGTACAAAAAGCGTTTCCTAGATGACGGATACGACAACTCGACTGCAGCCCGCTACGGCATGATCGAAAACATCGACGATAACGTCGGTATCCTAATGCAGAAGCTCAACGACTGGGATGCCCTAGAAGACACCCTGGTCATCTTCATGACGGACAATGGCATGGCGATGAAAGGCATCGGCCACAAGACCCAAGGTCGCCTCACCGCTTGGAATGCCGGAATGAGAGGTACTAAAGACACCAACTGGCAGGGCGGCACCCGCGTGCCAGCATTTTGGCATTGGCCCGCCGCTCTAGACGAAGGAGTGGATATACCTGCCCTGACAGCTCACCTAGATCTGTATCGCACCTTTTGCGCTCTAGCCGACGCACCCATACCGGAAAGCTCCCTAACGCCTGCCGGGCGCTCACTGATACCTCTATTGGAAGATCCACAGGCAGACTGGGCAGAGCGAACCATCTACTCCCATCGAGGGCGCTGGGGTGGCGGCGGCAGAGGTAAACCGACCCGCGAAGAAGCTAAATACTACGGAGCATCGGTTCGAAACGATCGTTGGCGGCTGGTCTTTGAGATGGATAGCGAGGGGCCTTGGCTCAGCGATATCGTGAAAGACCCAGGCGAAACCACCAACCTGTATGATACCCATCCAGAAGTAGCGGCAGAGATGACGCAACAATTCGATGCCTGGTGGGATGCATCTGAGCCCTACTTGGTCAATAGAGGCCTACCACGAATCTCAGCAGGCCAGCATCATCTCCAGCTAATGTATGACAAGCAGCTCAAAGAGAAAGGTATACCCGACTGGGCACCTACTGCCATTGCGCCACCTGAGAAAGAGGCAACAGAAGCTAGCAACTCGGTCGGTAGTACCAAACCAGTGCGCCACCTGAAGAACATTGCCTACGATGAGCACGAACGCACGGTACTAGATTTTTGGCAGGCCGACGGCACGGGGCCACGACCGCTGCTGATCTATATACATGGTGGTGGCTGGATAAAAGGCGACAAGCGTTCTGTGAAGAACGTGAGCGATTACCTAGCCCAAGGGATATCGGTAGCCAGTATCAACTACCGACTTGTCCCCGAGCATCCCCTACCCGCCCCAGTGCACGATGCAGTTCGTGCGGTGCAATTCCTACGCCACCAGGCCGACCAATGGAGTATCGACAAGAGCAAGATAGCACTGGCTGGCGGCAGCGCAGGAGGCTGTACCGCACTATGGATCGCTTGTCACGACGATGTGGCGAATCCGAATTCAGCCGACCCTGTCGAACGCGAGTCGAGCCGAGTACTGGGCGCAGCGGTGATCAGCGCCCAGACATGCATCGATCCCAAGGTGATCGAACCATGGATCGGGCCGAAAGTCTTCTACCCGATGATCTATCAAGCCGTAGGCGAGGATAGCCCAGAGTCAGCACTGGCCAACTACACCCAGCACCAGGCCACCTACCAGGAGTTTTCCCCGATCAACCATCTCACGGCCGATGATCCCCCACTATTCCTCGAGTATTCGCCCAAGCTACCGATGAGCGTACCTGCCACCTCCTTCAACCACGGTATCCACCACCCCATGTTCGGCGAGAGGATGAAGCAGAAATCGATCAAAACAAATCACAATCAGGTCGATCTCTATATCAAAGATCACGACGAATCTCCTAGGTATAGCAATGCGGAAGATTTCTTAATGAAAACGCTGCTGTCGAGCGCGCCAGAACAGGCAGCGTTATCGACCATCTCTCCGGCCCCATCTACGCTCAAGAAATTCATGCCACGTCGGCACCTGGCAAAGCTGGAAGAGGCAAAGACCAGACAGATCGATTTTGTCATGATCGGCGACTCGATCACTCACAACTGGGAGTCGGAAGAAACCTACGAGCAAACTTTTGAAGACGCGAATCTACTCAACCTCGGTTTCGCAGGCGACCGCACTCAGAATGTTCTTTGGCGAATCCACAATGGCGCTCTCGATGGGATTTCCCCAAAATTGGTCACCCTGATGATAGGCACCAACCATTGTCACAACGCCAAAGCCGCATCAGGCTATCAGCCTGACAGCGCTGAAGATGTATTCACTGGGATACAAACGATCGTCAAAGAGATCAGAACTCGCCTTCCGAAGTCAAAGATAGTGGTATTCTCTGTGTTTCCCCGCAAATCACCAGAGCAACAAAGGGTGGAAGCGATCAATGCGATCCTACCAAAAATCGCCGACGATCCTATGGTATCACACAAGGACATCAATCATATATTCCTCGATCGAAACGGAAACCTCAGAACGGAGCTATACAAACGGGATCAGCTGCATTTGAGCTCCCAGGGCTATGCCGTCTGGAGCAAGGCATTGAAACTCGTGCTCCAAGAGTATCGCATAGCTGAATAGTAATCCCCCTCGTCCCGTAGAGGCGGTTTTCCAACCGCCTCGCATCCTACGAGCCCATAGCATTGCCACACTGAGCCCACTGTTAGCTGTCCCTGACAAAGGAATGATGACAAAGGAATCAATCACTATGAAATCCTACTAACTCATTTCTGCATCGAAATCGTGCCCATGACTCTTTCCGCTCAAGGAGGGGCGGCCTTTAGCTGCCCGGCAGGCTGAGCCATATGCTTCGGCCGAGGTAGCCGGGCAGCTAAAAGCAGCCCCTCCTTGAGCTAGATTCTTCGGCTATCCCTATGCCTGCACTACCTTACGCCAATATATCGTGAATCACATGACCGTGGTCTTGCTCGATCCGCTTATGCCCAGGCACCTCGAGATATTTACTACTCAGTCCTAGCTGATGCAGCACGGTAGCATGGACATCGGTCACATAGTGTGGGTGCTCCACCGCATGAAAGCCGATCTCATCGGTCGCGCCATGCACGGTGCCGCCTTTGATACCGCCACCCGCCATCCAGATACTGAAGCCAAAGGGATGATGATCGCGACCATCTGCTCCCTGAGACCCTGGCGTCCGGCCAAACTCAGTGGCAAACACAACGATGGTCTCGTCGAGCAGACCGCGCTGTTTCAGATCAGTCAAAAGCCCCGCTGTCGGGCGATCGACTTGTCTAGCTAGCTTGCTGTGATTGGCCTTCAGCTTGGAATGCTGGTCCCAGGCTCCAGCAGCGCCATCGCCGTGCATGATCTGGATAAACCGCACGCCTCGCTCGACGAACCGACGCGCTGCCAATAGCTGCTGGCCAAAAGGCCGTGTCTCCTTCTCGTCGAGACCATAGAGCTGTTTGGTTGCCTCTGTCTCTTTACTGAAATCGATGGTCTCTGGCACTGCTGTCTGCATCCGGTATGCAAGTTCGTAGGACTTGATCCGAGCTTCCAGCACTGGATCATGCGGATACTGCTGCCCCGACAGTCTGTTCAATTGATTGGTCAGCTCAAAGGTAGCTCGCTGCTCAGCAGCCGTCACGGCTCCTTGCGGCTCGGCAAACTCTAGCGGATTTTTGGGGTCGATCTTTAGAGATACCGCATCGTAGGCAGGGCCTAGGTAGTGACCATCCCGCTTATCAAAGAAACGCGGACCGATATTGATGAACTGCGGTAAGTTATCATTCAAGGAACCCAGACCGTAGGTGACCCAGGCGCCGATTGTCGGCTCATGGGGATCGAGCATATGTCTACCTGAGTGAAACTGTACCTGAGCGCCATGATTGTTGTCGGTGGTATACATCGACCGGATGATCGATATATCATCGACTCGACTACCGATATGTGGAAACCAATCGCTGACAGCCGTGCCGCTCTGCCCATACTGCTGAAAACCCGTCTGTAGGGAATACAGTTTATTACGCTGCTGCCCATTGGCATCCCCCTCGACGACGACCCGCTGGTTCGCAAATTTCTCAGGATCGAGCACACTGGCGTAGGGAGAGTCAGGCAGGGTTTTACCCGCGTGTTGATTCAATGCCGGCTTGGGATCGAAACTCTCCATATGACTCACGCCGCCTCGCATAAATAGCCAGATCACACTTTTAGCCTTTGCAGGCGGCAGCGGCGTCGTGAGTGGTGCCGAGCCATGGAGCAGACTATTCAAAGCCAGACTACCGAAGCCCAGTCCAGTACCGGTGAGAAAGCGGCGCCGATCGAGCGCGTGTTTGATAGCAGGGTCCATAATCGTAGTACTCAACGGATCATCAGAAAGTCATTGTGATTGAGCAAAGCCTGCACCAGCCGGGCTCGACTGGGAGTGTGCGCCAAAAACTCTAGGCAGGCCTCTCGCTCCGACTGAGAAGGCGGGCGGCATAGTATCTCTATGTATTTCTGAGTGACAAAATCACTATCCTCCTGTGGACCACTCGCAGCGATTTGCTCGCTACTGTCGATAGCTACCTTACCATTACTCAGAGCCAGCGCCTGCTGCGGCACGATGCTGGCACTACGCCGATAGCAGGACAGGATATCCGCATCGTCAAACGCGGCTAGAAACTTCGATTGCTGATCACGTGAGTGCAGAAAGTATAGACTGCGCCTACGACTCTCCGGACTCGGCGAGACCGACGGGCCACCCATGGTCAGATCTAGGACTCCAGCTAGACTCAATAGACTATCGCGCACCACCTGCGCCTCTAGGCGGCGTGAGTTCATCCGCCAGTAGTAGCGGTTTTCCTTATCGATAGTCATATTCTCGGGCGCAGAGCCCAGATTCGAGGCGCTGCGCTGCCAGGCTAGGGAAGTCAGCATCAGCTGGTGCAGGTGCTTCATACTCCAGCCCGAGTCGATCAGCTCGACCGCTAGGTAGTCCAGTAGCGCTAGATGCTCCGGCTCCGTCGTTTGCCGACCAAAGTCGAATACATTTGCCACTAGCGGCTCGCCAAAGTGACGCATCCAGATATGGTTGGCGGCCACTCTCGCGGTGAGCGGATTGTCCCGCGATACGATCCAGGCGACTAGTGCCGATCGTCGGCCAGTGCTAGTTTTGGGGTAGGTGGCAGCATAATGCTCTACTTTGTGCACTGGAGTTTCCAATGCCTTTCGACTGCCACGCACATGGCTATACTCGCGACTCTGCGAAGCTATCGCCTGGCTAGCACGCTCCTTTTGCTTCTTCGCAGCAGACTGCTTCTTCGTGTCGCCGGAGAGTATATCTACCTCTGCCGCTGCTATTGCGGCACGATTCTCCAGTAGCGCCGCTTGCTGGGCTGCCGCATCGATTTGCGCCGCATCCGACTCCGCTAGGAATGATAGGCTATCCGCCGCGATACGAGCTCGGAGCGCACTCAACGACAATTCTGCAGCTTCTACCTTTGCGGCTAGCAAAGAACGATCAGCCACTAGCTTATTAGGCGTATTGCTAGCAGACACCAGATCCCTATCGCCCGGTAGTGCCTCTACTCGGATACCAGAAAACTCGGCAGTCGCATCGTAGGCAAATAGATCGATCTTCCCGCCAGTCTTTCTCTCTGCCAATCGCCAAGCGAACTGGTGCTCACCGTCCAGCGATACATTCACCAAATCGCCACGCACTCGGACTCCTAGCGTGTAGTCGGTATCGAGACTGACGGGGCGCAATTTTTTTGCCTGACTGGGATAGGTAAACTTACCACCAGTCGCATAGGCTAGCTGCACCTTTGGCTGAGGGGCGTGACAGCTAGCGTAGACGATCACTGCGTCCTGCCCATCATCGCTCACGTCAAACCGGATACCGGCAGAACAAAACTTGGGCCCCCCAGTGATCCGAAAGCTCAGCTCCAAATCCAGATCATGAGGATGACTCTGCACACTAGCCACTCGCTGTCCCACATCAGTCGCCTCCAGCTGCACCAGATCACCACCCTGGTAGCGCCAGCCGCTCCCGTGTATCGTCCACAGCTCTGGACGCGCGGTAGAAAAATCATCCTGCCAAGTACCAGCATCCTCTACCCTGGTATCGCTAGGCGATGGAGTCGCTGATAGTCGCTCCCGCAGCGACGCCACTCGACTCTCCGCTGCAGCCAGCAAATCGCGCTGCACAAAGTCTCGCGTGCCGGGAGCCCACGCTGCTACCGGTAGGTCGATCGGCTCAGGCGCTCGGCCAAATGACTCAAATATCGCAGGCACCAGAGGCGATATTTCCCGGCTTTCATCTGGAGTCGCAGGATTACCTCGCAGGTGTAGCTGTGTCGTCACATCGAGAAAGTCGTCGTAAGCCCGCGGTAGGCCATCTCGATCAAAATCAGTCTCTCCAGGAACGGCATCCAGCCGGATATGGTGCGGCTCGAAGAAAGCCCGAAAGTTATAGTAATCCACCTGGGTGATGGGATCATACTTGTGATCATGGCACTTGGCACAATTAAACGTCAGCCCTAGAAAAGCCTTCCCCGTGTGTTCGATGGTATTGTCCAGCCAAGTGGTTCGATTGAATAGGTAATAGTTTCTCGCCAGAAACCCCGTAGCTGCTAGCACATCGGGGTCAGTCGGGTCGATCTCGTCGCCCGCGAGCATCTCAGCGATCATCTGGGCATAGCTTTTGTCCGCATTTAGCGATCCGACTATCCAGTCGCGCCAGCGCCATATATGTTTTTGGCTGATGCGTAGCTGATCATCCAGCCCATACCAATCCGAGTAACGCCACACATCCATCCAGTGCCTCCCCCACCGCTCACCATAGTGTGGACTAGCCAGCAGCTCATCGACCAATGCTGGATAATCAAAATCCTCGCGCATCAGCTCCTTAGGAGTCGGTGGCAGTCCGGTCAGGGCGAGATGAGCACGCCTAATCAGTAGCGGATCTGCTACTAGCCCTACCGTCTGTAGGCCATGCTCTTGGTGCTTCTCTGCGAGGAAAGCATCGATGGGATTGGCATAACTGCCACTAGGCACTTTCGGTCGCTCGATTCTCTGAAATGCCCAATGATCTTCCGGTGCCGCCTCAGGCTCTTCATCCTCGGGGCCGATAGCCCCTGCCGCCACCCAGTCGCTGATTACCTTTACTTCCGCCTCGGTGAACAATACACCCTCGTGCTCGGGCGGCATGCGCTCATCAGGATCGTGGGTTTGGATCCGGTAGATCAGTTCACTACTCTCCGGCTCTCCGGGTATGATCATATCGGCGTCGAGCATCGCTGCTACAGTATCGACCCGTAGCTTGGCCTTTTGCTTCAGACTGCCGTGGCAGTCGAAACAGCGCGATGCCAAAAGAGGCTTCACCTGAGAGAGGTAATCCGGAGACTCCGCACGGCCACTCGCCCCCGCCAGAGCCGCTACACCGGCGATATAGAGAAAACACTTCATCAGCGATAGGTATAGAAAAGCATAGCCGCTAAGGATTTAGCTTAGGGTGATTCGTCCGGATATGGTGCGATAGGGCCTCGCGCGCTGTCTGCCAGTCTCCGTCTAAAATAGCCGCGATGATTTGCCTATGCTGCCCCGCCGCTTCGACTGCCGAGGCGCGGTCTTCGCCCTCCCAATCGAACAAATGGGAAAAATACGGACCGTGACGACGAAAGAAATCGCTGATATAGGGGTTCGCCGCTTTCTCGATCCACAGGTTATGTAGCGAATTATCGATCGCTACTGGCTCCTTATCGGACTGTGGGACGATGTTTCCCAGTGCTATCGTTTGCAATGCCTGCCGAGCCTCTTCAGTTTGCAGATGAGGCACCGCCAGATCAAATGCCTTGAGCTCCATCACCTCTCGTACTTCGATGAACGCCTGCAGATTCCCCTGATCGAAAGGCCGGACCAGCCACCCCTTTCGGGGCACATGCTCGATCAGCCCCTCGCCCGCCAGTCGATGTAGCACATTGCGCAGCGACGAACGGCTCAGCCCATACTGGGAGGCCGTAGCCTCCTCGCGCAGATACACTGGCTCGCCCTGAAAACTCAGCGCCACCAGGTCCTGCGCGATCTTCGGCACCGGATCGTCGGGTACCAGTGGACGATCCGCCCGCAGCGTCTTTTGCCCCCCATTCACAGGGACCACATCGAGCCGCCCATTGCTCTTTTTGCGCAGCAGCCCCTCCTGGATCAGAGCATCGATCGCCTTTCGCACCGGAGAAAAGCTCACCCCATAGTGCTGGCTCAACGCCTGAATCGTCAACTCCGTCGGCAAGCCATCGCCCCGCTCCAACCGCAAGCCAATGTCATCCCGTATGTAAGCCGCCATGCTCATGACGAAGGTTTATTGCTTTTGGCGACAAAGTCAAATTATTGTTCTAGGGGTGTCAGATAACAAACGCTAGCAGGGTAAATTTACCGAACTCAACTCGCCTAAACTAGGTAATCTCAGAAGAAAAAACGGCTTTTCTCAAGCCCAACGATAAGTGTGCTCAAAATGGCTGACACCATCAACACGCTACTTTCACAGCCCACGCCCAGGGGTAAACAACGGAGCCCCATCAACAAACCACTGCTCGACCGCCCCTCCTGTCAGCGGCTCATACTCAGGACAGCGGATGCACCGCGTACCGACGATGACCCGCCCCGTGCTACAGTCCACACTGCCATCCCAGCCGGTACGCCCGCCACACCGGTCACAGCGACTGGAGATGAGAAAATCTAAGGTCTCCGGTGTGGCAGGAGACCTATCGATAGAATTCTCTGACTGTAGCTCGATCCAGGATGAACCACTCTCGCCTAGGACTATCTGTGATACTACCCATACTCTGCCCCCTACCGAGACTTCACCGCCCACTCCCACTCGGTGCTTCTGATCATCTCTCGTCAGATACAGAGCTATCGTAGGACCTTCTACCACTCTGCCGCACGGCAGTTGATACTTTGCCACATAAGCATTTCCTGCCGCCACACCCTCGTCGCCCAAAATCCCGACGGTCCCCTCGTCGATCCGCTCGCTCACTATCCGGGTATTTGGGTTCATCAGATCTGATTCGATTACGGGGCCACAGGCTTAGGGACTGGCGTCACAAACGGAAACAAACCCTCAAACTCTTTCTGAAATCGGCTGGAATAAGAAAAGGTGAGTCGATCCGTCCGCGTAGGAGCCTCAGAAATCCCAACCGGTGTTTCGATCATTAACACCACGCCTCCATCACCAGTCGTGCGCCTACCCACCAGGTGCAACTGAGGCGCATCATCTGGCCGCGGAATCTCGGTGACGCTAAAACCTGCGGGTAGCTCACCGATAGCCTTGCCATTGAGTGTAGCGGATACCGGCTCTTTGAGAATGGTCACTAGCTGCACGACATCTTCCGCAGCGGGCTCATTTCTCAGACTATCGACTCGCACGTGAACCGCATGCTGCGGCACTGCAAGACTTGAGTGTTTCTTGTAAAACAGAATACCAACGTTCTCCTCCGAAAAACAGTTATCCCCATCTCGCCACAACCCTCGGAAGTAGCGCAGTAGGATAGATGGTCCAAAATTGTGCGACAGTTCTGGAGCTATATGATGCCCCTCTGGCCAATCGTTCCAGGTGATATAGTTGATCACTTCCGCCTGTCTATCGATAGCACTCTGCAGTAGATTGATCTGAGTCTTAGCTAGATCCGTCTGCCTATAGTGGCGCTCTAGTCCAGCAGACCCAATATCACAAGCCTGCTGTGCAGACAGTAGCGAATACGCTTCATCTCCTTTTGCATATACCTTAGAGGTGAAATAATCCGGGTAAACCGACTGGGTATACGCTACCCCTTTCTCATCGCAGCGTTGCTTCAGATCATCCCAAAACTCAACGTGCTCATCGGAGTCTACCCAGCCCCACACCGCAGGAAAATGTTCCAATATCGGATCGAGGAAATACGGACTGGGCTCCGGCTTGCGGATGTGATAAACCCACGCCACTTTATCCCCTACTGCGTCTGCTAGAGCTTGATAACTATCCGCCACCGCTTTGATCTGATCCGGATGGTGCGCCATACCATCCACTCCCTCGGCAAACCCATCTGCTACCCAGTGGTAGAAGAGTAACTCGCCCTGCCGCGTCCGAAGCCAGATCGGCGACCCTTTCGTCTCCAGTAGCAGCTCACCTATCGCTCCACCCCAGTGAGCCACCCGCTCCGCTAGCGACATATCACCATAGGCATGCCCCTTGCACAAACAGAGGCACACCCGAAAATCCGGGAACTCCTGCTCAGCCACCTTCACAAAGGCCGCAATGATTCGGTTGTAGGAACGCATGAAGCGAAGGTCACGATGAAACGGGTAAAAAAACTGAAACCCATCTACCCCCAACTGCTGGGCAGCCCGCATCTCGAACCTAACCGCCTCCTCTAGACTCATATCTGGCGCCAACAGCGACCACATAGGCTGAGTCAAAAACATACCACCGATCGCAGACGTGGAGCCCTCTGGCCGATACAGATCCGGCGATGCCCAAACAGACTCCGCCTGCATCGTAGGCACCATACCTGTCATATAGTGAGCCAACACAATCCGCCCTTCCGGCAACAGACTGGTCGGCTCGACTTTCTCAGCCTTTAGCGATACAGAAGAACAAATCGGCAATCCAATGATAGCGCAGACGGCTAATAAAAATCTCCGTATCATACCAGAGGCGCTTTCTAGTAGGAGTCCCACACTTTCTTCTTGCCGCCTTGGTAATCCTTTATCTCCCAACGCGGACCTTCAGCTACGACTTCGGCGTGCAGCTCGACGGCTTTTCTCTGCATCTCGGCAAATACCTCTGGGTGCGCTGCCGACACATCGTGCTTTTGCGCCAGATCCTCGCTCAGATCGAATAGTAGGAACTTCTCTGGGCGACTTGCTTTGATATGCGGCATATCCTCTGCCGTCAGGCCATGCGATTTGGGGCGCTGCGCGTCATTGGTATCCGCGATCAGACTCCACTTACCATCGCGAATCGCCAGCGAAGGATTAAGCCGATAAAAGAACCAATACAAAGGTCTCTCGCGTTCGACTCTATCCGCATTACCAGCGAAAAGATCTGCTAGACTCACCCCATCGAGACCGACACCAGCTGGGTAATCGGCACCAGCGATATCACACACGGTCGGTAAAAAGTCGACACCTGAGATAGGGGTATCATTGATCGTACCGGCAGCGATATGACCAGGCCATCGAAAGATCCCAGGAACACGGTGACCACCCTCCCAGACATTCGACTTTTTACCCCGCAGACGAGCATTTGAAAAACTATGCAATCCACCATTATCCGAGGTAATGAACACCAGAGTGTCATCGTCGATACCCAGCGTCTTCAGCTTATCCAAAAGCTTGCCCGTCGCGATATCGACATTCTCGATATTGGCGTAATAGGCTGCATGCTTCTGGGATAAATCAGGGAATTGACTTTGATACTTCTCCACCAGCTCTGGTGGAGAGGCGATCGGCGTGTGCGGCTCGTGGTACCACACGCAGGCAAAGAAAGGATCAGCAGACTGGCCTGCACCGATACTATCCAACCAGCTCATACACTCCTCCACCACGACCTGACAGGAGTAGCCCTCAGTTTTCTCTACAGGCTCACCATTGCGAATGAAGTTGACTGGATTCAGATGATTAGGAGCCGCGTTATTATCTGTGCCCAGCGTGTAGTCAAAGCCTTGGTCCTGCGGTGAAGGCTGGTCAGCGTCGAGCAAAGTCGAGCAATGCCACTTACCAAAATGCCCCGTGTGATACCCTTGGCCCTTCAGGATCTCCGCCAGCGTCACTTCCCGAGTTGGCAAATGCATCGGATGATCGGGCGGTCGATAAGAGTACATACCCACCCGCGAAGGAGTTCGCCCAGTGAGCAGCCCCGTCCGTGATGGCGAACAATTCGGCGCTGCAGAATGACAATCAGTAAACCGCATCCCCTCACGTGCGGCCTGGTCAATGCGCGGCGTATCGATCTGACTGCCGTAGCACCCAAAATCCGTCCACCCCGAATCATCGAGCAGCACTAGCAGCACATTCGGTCTAGACTCAGCAGCAGACACAGCACCCGCACCAATCACAACAGCAAGAAGCAATAATCGCAGTAATGGCATATCCGACTATCGCGATGATTGGACAGATTTCAACCGAGCTCAGTCTGCCGATCAGCTGAAAGCTGATTTTAGGTAGGGTCAACTTGTAGTTGACCGACTGCCTGCGCCTCCTTTATCAATGCCTCTGAATACGAAAGCATGAATTCAGGAAACTTATTCTCATCAGTCCCTGCAGGCTTGACAGAGGAGTTCTTTGAGACACTAACAGAGGGTCAGGGGCAACTGAAGATCGAACGCATCGTGTCCAGCCAGCAGCTACGCCCAGCGGACAAATGGTATGACCAAACCTCTACCGAGTGGGTAGCCATTCTAATAGGCTCTGCTGAGCTGGAGTTCAAAGGCGAAACGCGATCTACAGTCACCCTGACAGCAGGCGACTGGCTAGAGATTCCCCCACACACCAAGCACCGAGTCAAATCAGTCGACAAGAACATCGACACGGTCTGGCTAGCCATCCACTGGGAATCATGATCCGACGCACCAAACTAAGCCTACTTTGTTTCGACCAAATCCGATAAATCGACAAAATGCCAACGCCATGAGTCGGCCTTTGCCAATCTAAAATCCAAATGCTTAAGCCCGGTTGGCGTCTGCATCAAAACCTAGAACGCCTCACAACCCTCAGGCACCTGATACTGAAATCCTATCAGATACTCGGTAAAAGGATCGATACTGTCTGCTAGGTCGACGGCCGACACATAAGGATCAGCGCCTATCGTATCGATCGCATACACACCGTCATCGCCCGTGCGGCCCCTCAGATCATTACCCTTCCTCGCCAGTGTAAAGCTGAAAACGAATCAAAAGACACTTCACTTTTTCTGGTCTAGCGCAGTCTTCTTTCCGCCATCTAGGTAGTGTTTGAAGAAGAGAGTCGCTGCACGAGATAAGCTTTCATTGGAGATACCTGCTGGCTTCAGCTCCGATCCCCAGACATGAAGCTTTTGGTCGAGCTTGGTAAAGACCTGAGGAAAATCGGCCTTCACATTACTATGCTCGCCGGGATCCTTCTCCAGGTCAAACAAATAGGAACTTTCACCACCTCTGAGAAGTTTCCATTTACCCTCACGTATGGCCGCTTGCTCCGTCCAGCGCCAGTATAGCGCTCGAGGTGGCGTGCGAGAGCCCGTCAGCTGAGGAATCAGATCAACACCGTCCATATCAGCAGGCTTTACCTGAATACCTGCCTGTGCGGCAATAGTAGCAGTAGCATCGAGGGCGATAACCGGAGTATCATAGACCTCGCCTGCCGGCACCATACCCGGCCAAGACAACAAGAAAGGCACGCGGATTCCACCTTCGCTTAACATACCTTTCTCTCCGTTCATGGGCTCATTGAGAGATCCATCCCATCCCGGCCCACCTCCCGGAGCGTCAGTCTTATGTATTTTTAATGGTGCCCCATTATCACCGATAAAGAAGATCATCGTTTTCTCGGTGAGGTTGGTCTCTTTTAGCTTCGCTACGATCTGCCCAACGCCATCGTCCATGGCTGAGATCATGGCTAGCGCCTGACGTCGGCGCTCAGGCATTTCGCCTGGGAAACGAGACAAGTATTTCTCCGGAGCATCAAGAGGCACGTGGGGTGCACGGTAGGCAAGATAAAGAAAGAACGGCTGGTCTTTATGCCGATCGATGAATGCGGTGGCAGCCTGGCTGCAGCCATCTAGGTGGTATAGTCCGTCATTCACCTGTTGCATTTCGATGGTTTCACCTGCCGCAGTAAAGTTCGCAAAGCATGGCCGATTAGCATTTTTAGCATAGACATGGTCGAACCCATGATCAACAATCTCTGAAGGCAGACCTAAATGCCACTTACCGATCTGGCCCGTGGTATAGCCCACGGTTTTCAGACGCTCTGCGATAGTTTTCTCACTATTAAAACCATCGAGTGCTTCCTTATTGCTCTCTAGACCAAAGCGATTCTGATACTTACCGATCAGCAAGCCGCCTCGAGAGGGGACGCACTGAGGCGCAGAGGAGTAGCCATTGGTCACTCTGACACCCGAAGCGGCTAAAGCATCGAGATGCGGAGTCTTTAGGTCATCGTAGATATCTGCAACACCTATATCTGGCCAGCCGTGATCATCTGTGTAAATCAAAATCGCATTAGGCTGTCCTTCAAATTTCTTAGGGGCTTGATAGTTTGGATTCGGAGTGGGATAGACAGCACCTGTATCGGCAAGAAAGCGATCCAGAGCGACACTGAGTTCCTTCACTTTCTCTGGATGATCAGTAGCTACATCGTTTATCTCGCCCACGTCTGTCTTTAGGTGGTACAGCCAGTGCTCGTGGCTACCGTCGTGAGCATGGTGCAGCAGACGGATCAGCTTCCATTCATCATCATAAACGGCAGCGCTATTAGGAAAGCTATCAGGAACTTTTGTGGCATGCGGAAAGTAGGTGAAAATATAATCACGATCGATGGCTTCACCCTCCAACGCTGGACGAATAGACACACCATCAAAAACCTGATCTGTATCTGGCGACATGCCGAGCAGATCGAGTATCGTCGGATAGAAATCGGTGGAAGTGATACGCTCTCTCGATCTCGACCCTGGCGCGATATGTCCCGGCCACACTGCGATACCCGGCACTCTGACTCCACCGTCCCAGTTATTACCTTTACCACCCCGCAAAGGGAGATTGGATGTCGGAACGGTGCCATCGACCTCGCTATACATATTGCCACCATTATCCGAATAGAAAAAGATGATGGTATTATCACTGAGGTCTAAGCGATCAAGCGTATCGAGGACTCGACCGACATTATCGTCGAGCGACTTTACCATCGCAGCATAGGTCGCAGAATTCTGCGGGCTCTTCGGATCAATTTCGTCTCGATAGGCATCGATGTACTCCTGCTTAGCATTGAATGGCCCATGCACCGAAAACTGCCAGTAGTTCAGAAAAAATGGTTTATCACTTTTCGCCTGTTCTTCGAGATAGGCTTCTATTTCATCAGCCATACGGTCCTCGATATGTTCGCCAGGATAGGCCTCCTCAAAGTCAGGAAATCGCCATGGCGCGACATAACTACCAGCTGGCCCTGGACCATGCCAGTGGGGTATATCTATATCGAATCCGTGCTCAAGAGCCGTGAAAGGCGCTTTACCAAGATGCCATTTGCCAAAGTGAGCTGTAGCGTAGCCAGCTTTCTTCAATCGTTTAGCGATACTTGGGTAGTTTGTATCGAGACGGTTCGGCTTTGTCAGTGATAGTAGCTTGTGGTGCTTGGCCGTTTTGGGATTGAGTGCGGGTTTCAATATCGGCTCCCCAGGCAGGTGACAGGTAGGTGCCGTGAGTCCAGTACGAGCAGGATGCAGCCCCGTCAGCACTGCTGAGCGAGTAGGCGAACAAAGTGGGCTAACGGTATAAGCCCGCTCAAATAACATGCCCCGGTCGGCCAACCGCTGCAGATGAGGCGTCTCGAATAGAGAGGTGTGCCCGTACAACGTCGTGTCCGACCAACCCAAATCGTCAGCCATGATAAATACCACATTAGGTCTGTCCTCTCCCCTAGCGACGACAGATAAGAAAGTGGTAAAAATAAGATAGATAAGACAAATCTGCTTCATAGTTTCGCTCCAACTGATCCGTAGCTGATGGAAATAGATCTCCACTAAATCATCGATCTGCCAGTTTTCATTTTTTCACAGGATTTAATTCTGCACAGCCTCCTTCATCACCATCTCCAGCACGGGGCCTGCGGCCTCGCGGTGCTGGCTGGAGGCGAAGCCGTGGACCAGAGTGCCGCCCGGTGTGTCACAGTGGAGTAGGAAGCCGACCTCGCCGCTTTGGTCGGCCTGCAGAAAGGCTAGCAACTCTGGCGTATCAAGAGTCACCACGGCCCTCTGCTCGGCGCGGGGCATGGAAAAGGTCGCTAGCCGGGTCGCTTCTTCCACCTTGGGGGCATCGGACCACCTCAGCTTGCTGGTAGTCCAGTGCTCGCGGTCATCATCTGGTATACCGTAGAGACCGAATTCGCTGACTTTGGGCATGTCGGTGACCAAACCCAAGCCTGTGGGCACGGCATTAAGGATCAAGCGAGCCTCGGCCACCTGGTCGAGATCAATTCCGGATAGGTCAAAGGCGAGCAGAGATCTGCGGTTTACCGCGTTCTCAGGACCGGTGTATTTGACCATGAGAAAGTCTGGACTGAGCTTACTCTGGCGAAGCCCATCCTTGTAGATGATCGATGTCTCCCGCCCCCTCGTGCCGAGCGTCACCACCGGCTCACGGGTATCCAGCCCACCCTCTGCAGCGGGATCATTGTCGGCCTGGATCTGTTTTTCATCGACACGAGCCGTCTCATCGTCGTACAGATGCTGCACATCACCATTGGCGTGGTGGATCGCGATCTCGCCCTCTCTCACCGCTAGTCGGGCCTCCCTCCCCTGCTGTCCGAGAGATAGGGAAAACCGAGTGCCATGATCGACGATCCTGCCATAGCGCGTGTCTACCTGAAAGCCGATCGCACTCTCTGGCACGTGAAACGAGGCATTGCCGTAGTCGAAGATCACCTGCATCTCGGAGACCACCTCGATCTGCGCAGGTCCCTCCAGCACCATCTCAGCACCGGAGTGAAAGCCTAGAGTCGCTACCCCTCTCTGTAGTAGATAAGTCCCGGGCGCAAACTCCGCCCCTACGATAGTCGGCTGGTCGCTCTGCCAGCCAGCCAGCTCGCTGGAGAGGATCTGCCCCACAGTCTGCACCCGGCGCTCCCCCTGGCTGATGACCGATAGCACCGCTACAGCTATCGCGACTGCAGCCACACTAGTGAGCAGCATCAGCGGTGCCCAGGCTTTCCTAGGCTCAGCAGACGTAGGCTCCGCAGAGCCATCCTCTCCCCGCAGAGCGATACTGCGCAGGTCCGTCTCGCACATAGCCTCCTGCAGGTAGAGCTGACGCAGGTCCGCGTCGTCGAGTAGTCGCTGCTGCAGTGCTGCGATGTCTCCATCGCTCGCTCGGTCTTGGAAATAACGATCCAGCAGTTGTTGATCGGTCTCGTTCATGATGATGATTGGGCTAGGCTTTCTCTGACGCAGCTACGCAGCCGCTCGCGCAGGCGTCCCAGTTTTTTGTAGAGAGCATTTGGCGTAGTACCGCCTAGTTCCGCCAGCTCCTTGATTCTGCCATGGTGCAGATAGGGAGCCAGCACCAGCTCGCGCTCAGGCGCAGAAAGTTTTCCCAGACACGACTCCAGCGCCTGTCGCCGCCTGCTGTGCTCCACCTCGTTGATTTGCTCTGCCTCATCAGCCAGTATCGCGACCAGCTCATTGCTGAATATCGCGCCCTTACGCTTCTTCCGTTCCAGATACCGGTAGCAATGGAACCGGACAATCACTTTTCCCCACGGCAAGAAGCCCGCTTCATCCTCCAGCTGCCCCAGCTTTTGCCACATGATCACACTGGCATCCTGGATCACATCATCCACCGCATCCCAGCTAGGCAGCAAGCTCCGAGCAAAGGCACGCAGGGCATTCTCATGCTGCAAAAGCAGCCTCATGTAATCTGCCTCATTCAGCGTGGATCT
Organism: Verrucomicrobiota bacterium; assembly: GCA_020630975.1. Lineage (GTDB taxonomy): Bacteria > Verrucomicrobiota > Verrucomicrobiia > Verrucomicrobiales > DEV007 > Arctic95D-9. The sequence continues at coordinate 8,058 of JAHDID010000077.1, read as the reverse complement.
ATCCTGATCGTCCGACATTTCACCCACTTCTCCGCGATTTCAGGAAAGTTGCCTGATTTTTTTGGGGGTGAGAAAGCTTGTTGTTAGCTCCCCAGCGCTCAGATACTGCGCCCACCCTTCGAGAAAAATCCGTTCAATCCATGGGCCGCAGGCCATCCATGCAAACCCCACCTTCGCGAAAAATCCTGTCCAATCCCGTAAATCCTGTCTCAAAAAACCAAAGTTAACCAACCACCCTTCGAGCATTCCCCTGTACCCGATCCTGTCCGCCGAAGCTCTTGGCGCAGGAGGATTCCTTTGTCAGATCCCACGCCCGCATCCTCCGTAAAGAGCCTCGCGCAAAGACGCAAAGGCCGCAAAGCCAATCCTCCGAAACACTTACGTAAAGGTGGTTTTCCAACCGCCTTCACCCTTCACCCTTCACCCTTTAAATCGGCGTCAGTTCACTGCGCTTGAGAGCAATCTCGTAAAGTTCCTTACCACCTGCTTCGACCAGCCGGTAGGTCACTGTTGGATCGTCATGATTTGAGAGGTCAAATGTGAACTCTCCAAAGGCGAACTTGTTGTCGAAACCATAAAGTTGGGTCTCCCATTTCTTACTGGTAGCTGGCGGCCCCGACCTTCCGCCAAGGCTGGCAGGCTCGAACTCATAGAAGTGGTATCCCGATTCTCTCGGAATCTTAAATCCCCTGGCTCCATGACGATCACCCGAAATGAGCAGTACTCCTGCAATGCTATTTTCCTCAATGAAACTGAGAATTTCCTCTCTACCTTCCGGATCCCAGGTTCCCCAGGAGTCTTTTGCCTTCGAGACATAGTCACTCCACATGGTGCCACAAGACAAAATAATAAAAGGAGCACGACACGACAACAACGTCTGCTTCAACCAAGCCATCTGCTCGGCGCCAAGGAAAGAATTCTTTTCGCCCTTATTTTCTCTGAAGTAGCGATTATCAGTCATGATGACATCGCAGGGCCCTATGGTGGCATGGTGAAAGACCCCTCCTGATTTGTCTCCGAGACCATAGTATTCATTGTTCCAAGCCTGCGTATAGACCCTACGCACTCCTCTCCTGTCGGCGTCGGTATAGCCCTTAGGTATCCCCGAAAGGTCGTTATCAAAATAGTCGTGATCGTCCCACGACGTGTATACTGGGGTTTGAGCGACAATGTTGCGCCAAGCCTTGTGAAAATCGCGCAGCGCGTAATCCGCCCGATGCATACCCAGGTCATCGCGTCGATCCTGCACCGCCACATCGCCATACATCAGCATGCCTAGCGGATTTCTTTCCAGCAGGGTTTCGGCCAGGCCCAGATGTCCTAGGCCCCAGCGATGCTGACAGGTGCCGATGGCGACTCTCGCGTGAACGGACGGATCGGCTGCAGGCGTGGTGATCTCGGTTTTGGCAGATGTTACCAGCTCCTTGCCGTCGACGAAAACTCGGTAGGCAGAACTCACCCCAGCCGGCAGGCCTTTTACCTCGACCACGGCGGTCAGATCGGACTCTAGCGTGCTCGATACTGGGCCAAATACCCTCTCCTCGTTTTCTACCTGTATCTTTACCTCTACCTGAGCGGGCTTGGTAGTCCTAACCCAAACCTTAGCGCCGTCCGCAGACAGGCAGCCCAGCATCGGCCCGCCTAGGTGTATCACCTCATGCTGGCGACACAGTTTTTGGACTTTCTCACTCTGCACGACAGCCGCAAAGCTCGCCTGCTTATCCGTAGCCAGAGCTTCATAGATGGCTGAATAGATCTCCAGCTCATGCTCAGGCTTTTTGTCCCATAGCTCCAGGATCTCCAGCGCTGATTGGAGGTCTCCATCCTTGGGGCCAGTGTATCCGTAGCTTTCCTGCGTGGGCAAACCAAAGGCCACTGCGGTCGATGCCAGCGCGCTGTTCTTTAGGTATTCTCTTCTCTTCATCTTTGATTTGCGATCGATCACCTATCGATCATAGGAACCTCCTACCCACTCTTCCTTCTCTTTGTCCAATCCACCCTCTCCCACATCCTCCGCAAAGAGCCTCGCGCAAAGACGCAAAGGCCGCAAAGCCAATCATCCGAAACACTTACGAACGTAGAGGTGGTTTTCCAACCGCCTCCACCCTTCGAGCAAAAATCCCCCAAATCCATGCTCAATCCAGCTCGCCCGCCAGAGCTTTAGCGAAGGAGGGTAGGCCACAGGCCATCCCTACAAACCCACGCCCGCCGGGCATAAATCCTGTCGCACTTTCACCTCCTCCTCGACCGATTCATTCCACCAGCAGACACGGCCATAGTCCTTCAGGACCGAGTTCGACTTGGCGTGCGCACCCTCCCCCTAAAATCAGAGTCCAGCGCCCACCTATCCACAGAGCGAAGCGTTGTACCCTATTCACTCCGGACTGTACCCTATTCACTCCAGACCGTACCCTATTCACTCCAGACCGTACCCTATTCAGAAATCCGTATAAATCGCTCCAAATCAATCGGCAGCAGGCCATCAATCATATCTTCCTAAAACGCACAACACTTAAGCCGTTAGGAAACGTGACTCGGGAAGTCCACTTACAGCCTAGAAGCGACCCTAACATTGCCGAATGTAAAAATAATAGGTCTGACCCGTGCTAGGTAGATTATGAGTGAATCGGACTTCACATCTCCTGTTTTTCCGATTGCCTCGTGGCCGCTGGTGAGTCTACACTGTTTTTAACGCACTATCCCAAACTGGGGCCCAGTGCTTTACTTTTGGCTTGTAGCATAATGATTAAAGCAATTCAGCATATAATCTATGTTTGTCGGGGTGGGAGCATAGGCCAATTCCAAAGAGAACAAGACTCTAGAAGAAAAAAAGCCAAAACTAGGGTCAAAGCCCTACCGGCTGAATCTCGAAATCGATTTACTAATGAGACGTTAGTCAATTTAATTGACTCTGGTTGGCTCCCAAACCGTTGGTTAACGGACGAGGAGGTTAAAAACCTAAGATTGGATGACTCATACAATTATCCAGACAGTGCTATTTCAGTGCTCCGGGAGTTTGGTGATCTTAATATTGGATTCTACAACCGAACTATTCATTTGGGGTTCCTAGACGATTGGCTAAAACACCCTTGTTCCTTCCACAAAGAGTTAACCGGCATAGCAATTTATCCAATAGGATGGACTAATCTGTTTTGCGACGATGGCCTTGGCGTTTACTGCGACGACAGTGGTGCTATTTATATTGATGGTCAGACGGGGAATGAGCCACCCCAAGATGGATTACTTGAAAAAATAGGTGATAATTTTGATTTTGTAATCGACAGTCTATTTACCGATTGGAAGATATTGTTTGGTTCTGAGGAACTTAGGTGGTACTATGATTGGAACAGGCATAGTAAAGATGGCTAATCGGGTAGTGAGTGGTCTCTCCCCCTACCAATCATCACGTAGCGGCCACGCTAGGACGCAAGCACTGGGGCCGATTCGTTAGGCTATGGGCAGAGTAGCGACGTGGCCCTCCTTGGCTAAGGCCCACCCCATCCAAGCCACCGGAACAAAGGCTCAAGCAGATCGCCCTGGAAAAGCAACCTCCTATCAATGGGCACTAGACCTCAGTCATCTCCCCGCTGGAGTCAGCGAAGCTCCCTGCCTCAGCTCCCAGCCGGTGCAGCATCGTCAGATACAAGTCTGCTAGCGGTTTCTCTTTGCCATACTGCAGGTGCTGACCGTGTTGGTAGCCCATCGCTTTGCCGCCAGCTAGGAGTAACGGGTAGTTGGTATTGTTGTGCGTGTAGCTATTGCTACTGCCGTAGTAGACTAGGGTGTGGTCGAGCAGCGAGCCGCCACCCTCGGGTATGGCATCGAGTTTGTTGAGGAAGTAGTGCAGATTCTCAGCTAGGAATTGGTCCCACCTACCAAGCTGCTCCGCGCCGCCGGGCTTCTTCATGCCGTGGGCGAGCCCATGCGTGCTCTTGCCATAGCCGAGCAACTGCGAGAACTTCGTGGCGATGGATATCGCCCCGTGCATGCTACCCAGCTGGTAGGTGGCGTAGCGTGTCGAGTCGGTCTGAAAGGCTAGTACGATCAGATCTAGCATGGTGCGGATCAAGTCGGCGGGAGCATTCTCATCGGCATCTAGTGACAGACCTTCAGCATTCACCTTTGGCCGGGGGACATCTAGCCATTGGGCAGCGCGCTCGACATCCTGCTCCACCTGGCGGACCGAGGTCAGGTATTGATCGAGCTTTTGCTGATCGTTTTTGCCCAACCTTTTGTGCAACGACCGAGCCTCATCCATCAGGAAATCGAGGTGGCTGCCCGTGCGAGTCAGCCCCTGGCGCTGCGCCTCGATCGAGTCGTGATTCAGCCCGAAGAGCCGCTCAAAGACAATCGCCGGTCGATTCAGCGATGGGATCGGCTGGCCCTCGGCGGTGTAGGAAAGCGTATTCGCCCGAGTCGGCATACCGACCCCACCATCGTTCGACAGCACTAGCGAGGGAAATCGGGTGTCTCTGCCCAGTCCACAGACCTGCGCCGCATACTGATCGAGCGAGACGGAGTTTTGAAAGCCATTGTTGGCATTGATCGCTTTTCCTGTGAGAAAGGTATCGCCACTATCGTGGCCACCGATACTGCGCACCGCAGGGTGGGACAGACCACTGAGCACGGTGATATTATCCCGCTGCGGCGTCAGACATTTCAGCGATTCATTGAACTGAAAGTCACGCCCGACATCATCGGGAAACCAATTCCACTTGGCTTCCTCACTATCGGCCTTGGGCAGGCTGACTCCGTAAGGAAAGTAGATGCTGCAGAAGCGCTTTGGAGGAGCCGCAGCAGCAACCCCAAAGGTCTCGAACCATGGCAAGGCTAGCGTGATGCCCGAAGCTTTTAGTAGGTTGCGGCGGTCTATCATGACGAAAAATATTAGCTCAGAACCGAAAGTGCCTCATGATCCAGCGAGTTGATAGTCACGGCATGAAGGGATGACGGTATTCAACGAACCACTCGCTTGCATTTCAGATCTAGACCACGGATGGACACTGATGCACACGGATGGCCGGGCTAGTCTCAACCCATGCTCATCGCACAGGTATATCCGTGTCTATCTGTGTGCATCCGTGGTCACTTCTCTCTTCAATCCGGCAGTTAAGATTCAGACCACGGATAGACACTGATACACACGGATGGCCGGGCTAGTTTCAACCCATGCCCAATGCATAGGTATATCCTTCTAATCCACCACCCCACCAACGCTAACGCGAAGTAAAGATAGGCGATGAAGTAATGGCATGGATCAACGGCACCAGCCGGTAATCAGCCTCGGCAAAATCCTCGACAATAGCCTCGACCTCGGGCTCATCGTCAAATGTCAGGCTACGTCCTAGCGCATAGGTCAGCAGCTTCGCCACCATGGCATGAGCGAACTGATCACTACGCTCAGCCAGTAAGTAATCCTGCAGCTCGAGTAGCCCATCTACCTCGGAGCCGCCGGGTAGGGTCGTGCTAGCATCGATAGGCTTCTTGCTCTTAGCGATACTCTCGCGGCGCAGGCCGATCGCATCGTACTCCTCCATGGCTATCCCCCACGGGTCGATGCCTCGGTGGCAGTCTGCACAGGACTCCTTTTGCCGATGGACCTCTAGCTGTTCGCGCACCGTCAGCTTGGCAAAATCTGGCACCGACTCCTCGACTGTCGGTACGTCCGGCGGTGGTGGCTTGGGTGGATCGTGTAGTAGCCGCTCGCGGATCCATACCGCCCGCTTGATCGGGTGAGTGTGCGCCCCATCCGACCCGGCCATGTGCATCGCCGCATGGCCCAGCAGACCACCAGCACGTCCGCTGCCTGCTAGCGATACCTTTTCGAACTGCATACTCCCCGCCCCAGTCAGACCGTAGTGACTGGCCAGGTGGCGATTGGCAAATGTGTAGTCCGAGCTGAGCAGCTCCATCGCCGACACATCGCTACGCAGGATATAGTCGAAATACTCGCGCGACTCCTGCGCCATCAGCGCCTTCAGCCGATTGTCGAATCCATCGTAATACTGGGGATTGATAGCTACCCTATCGACCGCCTCTAGATCCAGCCACTGAGTAGTGAACTGCTCGATAAATCTCTGCGACCTAGGATCGGCCAGCAGACGGTCTACCTGCACCTCGATATCTAGAGAACCGTCGCTAGCTACCTGCATCAGCTCCGCATCGGGCGCCGAGCTCCATAGGAAATACGACAACCGACTGACCAGCTCATGATCACTCAGCGGCCTAGTCGGCTCGCCCTCGGGCTGCGGCTCGGTCAGATATAGAAAGTGATTCGACACTAGCGATAGTGCCAGTATCTCGCGCAGCGCAGCGAGCGAGCTATCGAAAGTCGGGCGAATCTGCTGATAATGCCCCAGCCACTGCGCTAGCTCGTCGTCATCTATCGGGCGCCGCCAGGCTCGCTGCAAAAACTCGCTGAGGATAGCCTGGATCGATCCAGGGGCGTCCAGATCTCGACCACCGACGATCGCCTGGTGATGCGTGGGTGGCCAGGCAGGGTAGTCATTTTGGACGAACTCGACTCGATCGATGACGATCTGGGGAAAGTCGGGGTCCTCCTCATAAACCTGCTCGGTGTAGGGTTTGCGTTTCTTCTTGTCCTTCGACTTGGGATCGCCTGGTCGCTTGACTTTCTTCGGCTTAGGCGGAGCGATGCCATCGCGCAGTGCATGACTCAGCACCACGACGCCGTTTAGTTTTTCGGCTGGCACGGTCTGGTCTGGCAGTGGTGAAAACTCTGCCTGCCCAGAGATCTCATAGGTGTGAAAGTCATCGGAGTCGACGATCACCTCGCCGAGCACATCACGAAAGGTCACCGTGAGCCCAGCTACGAAATACCCATACTCCACCTGTAGCGATGGTATCGGCATATCCTCGCTACGGTCAGCCTTCGCCGTGATGCGTAGGGTAAAAGGCCCCGTCCGTGGCATTTTCTCTATCGAGCCCGCCCAGTAGTGATTTCGCCCCAGTCGATCGCGTTTCTCGCCACTCGGCAGTCTACCTCTAGCCCTAAAGTTTGGGTCAAACACCTTAGTCTCGCGCTCTGGCCTTTCGCCATCGACTAGCACATAGTCCATCGCCTGCCGAGCCGACTCGAGGTAGGCAGACATCTGCATGCCCGATATACCCAGAGCCGAGCCATTATTTAGAAAGCCATCGGTCGAGTATGGATCTGGCGGCAGCGTATCGGCATAGTCCATGTCGAAGCCGAGCAGGTCGGTCATGGTGTATTGGTACTCGGCACGATTCAGCCGTCGCATCACCACTCCGGTAGGCTGCTCGCCGGCTGCAGCCTGATGTGCCAGCTCCAGCCGATGCTCGATCCACTCCACCAGCGTACCGCGCTCCTCACTAGACAGCCCTGGCTCGTCCTCCGGCGGCATCTCGCCTAGCTGGATAGAGTCCAGCGCATCGTGCCAGGTCTCAGCAGCCGAGCGATCGGCGACCAGATCGGAGGATAGAGTATCGAGCCGCACCCGCCCCTTTTGCTTATCTGGTCCGTGGCAATGGTAGCAGTGCTGCTCTAGGATGGCACGGACCGAGTCCTCGCTCGGAGATGCGGCAGCGGCCAACGACCCACTGAAAGCAAGGATCAGCAGGTATAAGGCGCTGTAGAAAATGTATCGTGGTGGTGGTGCCATGGTCTAGCGGGGTAAGCCTCCATGTAAACAGCGCCTTATCCAAACTCTCGACTGAACTTATTTGCGTCATGGCAGGTAGTAATCCAAGACGAAGATCAGTATGCATCCCCTAGTGGACCGACTTCCCTCCTACGGGCCCCCAATAGAATCTCCACTGGCTATCAGATTAGCGATTGTCAACGCCCATTAGCGGTTCCCTCTGAAAAAACGAAGCCTAGTTCTAATGCGGTAGGCGCGGTGTCGCGCCAAAACAATCGTTTCCCAAAAGCAACCAAGGCATGTTTACTCACTCCACTCACTCATGATCAAACTGCACTTCTCGATCCTATTATCCATCCTGACTGTAGCGGTCGGCTTGGCTGCCGACCGGCCCAATATCGTCATGGTCATCACCGACGATCAGGGCTATGGCGAC
>JAHDID010000076.1 GCA_020630975.1 Verrucomicrobiota bacterium | reverse complement strand
TTTTTCGGTTTCTTACTGGGAGGATTTCCCGTTCACGATTCGGGTTATGCCGAGAGGGTTGCTCTCTTGTAGCTCTGGGGGGAGTGCGCTGTCTGGCCAGTCTTGGTAGCACACTGGGCGGACGAAGCGATTGATGCAGCGGGTGCCGATGCTGGTGAAGTGGCTGTGGCAGGTAGCGGGGTAGGGGCCTCCGTGATGGATGCTGTGGCAGATCTCTAGGCCGACGGGGTAGCCGTTGAATATCAGTCGCCCAGCCTTCTTTTCTAGGATGCGGACCAAGCCTGCATGGGCGCGCAGATCCTCTTCGGTGCCATGGATGCTGGCCGTCAGAGAGCCTTCCAGCTGCTCGGCAAATTCCTCCAAGTCGGCGGGGCTAGAGCAATTGACCAGGGTTGATACGGGGCCAAAGACCTCGTCATACAGTTCCGGATTGTGCCGGAGGCCGTCGGCTGTGGTTTCGAAGAGGTAGCAGGCGGCCTCGGATGCCGTCTCATCGGGTTCGCGTGAGGAGCGGCTGACTTGGCGAAGGCCGCTGGAGTGCTGGAGGCGATGGATGCCCTCCTGGTAGGCGTAGTGAATCCCGCAGTGCAACATAGTCTGTGGCTCGTGTTGGCGGACGAGCTCGGCGGCGGATTCGCGAAAATCCTTCCATCCAGCTGCCTCGCCGAGTCCTAGTACCATTCCGGGATTGGTGCAGAACTGGCCGACTCCCATGGTGAGTGAGTCGATGTAGCCCTGGGCGATCTGGGCGGAGCGCTCGGTCATGGCGCCGGGGAGGATGAAGATAGGATTCACGCTGCCCATCTCGGCGTAGAGCGGGATCGGCTGTGGTCGTGAGTTGGCGATATCGAACAGAGCGCGGCCTCCCTTGAGTGAGCCGGTAAAGGCTGCGGCGGCTAGCTGTGGGTGTTTCACCAGCTCGGCACCGACTCGATGGCTACGCCCGTGGATGAGGGAGAAGATGTCGGCGGGAAGGTCGCATTTGGCGATGGCGGTGCGGATGATCTCGGCGGCGATCTCGCAGGTGCCGGGGTGTGCGGGGTGGCCCTTCACGATGACGGGGCATCCTGCGGCGAACGCAGAGATGGTATCGGCACCTAGCACAGAGATGGCGATGGGAAAATTGCTCGCGCCAAACACGGCGATCGGGCCGATGGCTAGCTGCATGGAGCGCACGTCAGGTTTTGGTAGTGGTTGTCGGGTTGGCTCGGCGTGATCGATGCGTGCATCGACCCATGAGCCTTCGCGAACCATCTCGGCAAAAAGTCGTGCCTGGCTCACGGCTCGGCCTCGCTCGGCGGCGCAGCGCTCGATGGGGTGGCCGGTCTCGGCTGAGGCGCGCTGCAGTAGCTCGTCGCCAGCAGCCATGGCGGTGTCGGCTATGGTGTCGAGGAGTGTGGCACGCTGCTCGGCAGTGGTGGTGCGGAAAGCGTCAAAAGCTTGGTAGGCTGCGCTCACGGCGCGGTCGATCTCGGCATCGGATGCCTCGTGAAATGCGCCGGGGAGCTCGGATCCGTCGCGGGGATCTATGCCAGTGTAGGTGTCGTCCAGCTCTGCGCTGGTACTAGCTCCGAGGATTTGTAGGCCGTGGCATGTGCTCATGCCGACAGGTTTACTGCAGTTCCACCGGATGCGCAATCAGTGGCGGCGGATCGCGCTCGATGCGTTTGGGGTTTTTGCCAAATAGCTTGCGGCCGAGCTTTTGGATCGGCTTGGCGGTGGTCTCAAAGTGATCGTCGGCGACTACTGTGGCACGGTGCACCTCCGTCGGCATGCCGGGCTCGGGGAAGACACTGGCAGCCTGTTGGCCGATGCCGCCGCGCACGTCTTCGTCGTAGCTGACTTCGACGGCCTCCTGATCGCAGTGAACCACGACGGGCTGGATAAAGATCATCAGCTCGGAGCGTTCGACGATGTTTTGTGAGTTTTTCGCCGCGTGGCCGAGGATCGGTAGGCGGTTTAGCACGGGGATACCGACTTCGTCCTCGCGCTCAGACTCGGAGATCAGGCCGCCGAGCACGATGGTCGAGCGATTAGCTACCGAGATGGTGGTGTTGAGCTCTTGTTTGCCGATGATGGGCACTTCGTTGTTGGCGACTTGTTGGTTGCCGATCACACGATCATTCACCTGCACGATGTCGAGTGTCACCTCATCGTTTTCATTGATCACGGGTAGCACCTCGAGTTTGAGGACCACTTCCTTGAAGTCGATAGAGGTCTGGACGGCGTTGACGTTGTTGGTATCGGTGAGGGTCTGGACGGGCACGGGTACCTCTTGGCCGCTGGTGATCTCGGCGCGTTTGCCATTCTGAGTGTAAATGACGGGGCGCGATAGGACTCGGAAGCGCTCGGTGTCTTCGAGAGCGGTGATCAGCATATCGAGGTCGGAATTGATGTGTCCATAGAGGTTGAGGCCGGGTTGTGGGCCGAATGGGCTGCTGGTCAGCATGTTGGAGAGATCGGAGATATTGCCACCCGTGATGACATCGGTGCGGCGAGAGAGGTTGGCACCGGCTAGGCCTGAGCTATTGCCCATAGAGTCATCGAAGCGTTTCAAGAAATCGACGCCGAACTCGACATCGTCGCTCAGGGTGAGCTCGCCGATGACGGTGGCTAGGTAGACCTGCATCGGGCGGCGGTCGAGGCGGTCGATCATATCCATGACGACTCGGGTCGACTGGGCTCCGCCGACGATGATGATGGAGTTTGACTGCCGATCGGCGATGAGGCGAGTTTTGCCTACTAGTACTGAGATAGGAGCGACATCATCGATGGGGAAGGCGATTTGGTCCTGGCGCCCGCCGACGTCTTCTCCCGTGTTGTTATTGCGGTTTTGGTTATTCTGCGAGGTGCTACGTGCGCCAGTGAGAGTCGCCAGCTGGGAGGATGTGGCTGGGGGAGGACGCGTATCGATCTGGCGTCCGCCAGGCAGCTGGGTCTCTCCTGTGCCGGTATCCTGCAGGATGTCGACTAGCACGGGCAGGATATCGATGGCTTTCACATAGCGCAGCGCTCGTTCGCAGGGTTCGTCTGTTTGCAGGGGTTGGTCAAATTCATGGATCAGCTCGAGGATGTAGGCGGCGTCGGATGGCGAGGCGACTACCATGATGCGGTTGAGGCGATCGTCGGGTATCAGCTGGGCGGCGGGTTGGTCGGCAGTACCGATACCTGATGAGCTGTTTCTCGAGCTAGTCTGCTGACCGCTGCGCTGCTGTTGAGAGCGTTGGGCTTGTTGCTGTTGATTGGACTGGCCTGACTGACCGCTCTGGATACGCAGCTGCTGCTGGCGCTCGCGCTCGGCCATGCGGGCGTCCATGGCGGCCTGGATGATCTGGGCGACGATGTTGGCCTCGGCATGCTCGAGCCTGACGAACTCTGTCAGCAGTGGAGCCTCTGCCACAGGGCGATCGATGAGAGAGCGCAGCTTGATGAGGGCGCGTACGATCGGTGCCGTCTCGGTGATCAGAAGTCCCTGGGGTGAGCTGACGGGTGTCATCTTGCCGAATTCATTGAATGAAATGTGATTTTGGAAAATCACGGCTGCGTCCAGTGGATTGATGAAGTCGAGAGTCAGGAAAAAGCCGACCAGTGAGTCGCCAGGCGGCAGCATGAGTGGGTCTGCATAAAACTGAGTTCCCTCGCTAAAGGCTGGGCTCTGGCCGCCACCTCTGGCTCCGCCATTGAGCACCGTCACGCTCTGCGAGCCTTCCTCGTGAGAGAGGATGTAGCCATTCACTAGGAGGGTGGCCTCGATCAGGCGGATGGCCTCTTCTTTGGAGACGTCGGTCGGTGTGACCAGGCTGATATTTGGTGCATTTTCGAAGATGGCGCTGTCTTTGACGATGGTCTTCTCGATGAGCTTCTCGTAGATCAATAGGATGTCGCTCACATTATTGTTGGGGAACTGTAGGCTCATCCTGTTGCTGCCGTCAGGGCGATCGGTCCCACCAAAACGCTGGGATGGGGCTTGGAGCTGGGCTGATGCCGGTATGATCGCGGCAAAAATAAAGCACAAGGCCATGAAAATGGCCCATCGCCGATGGTGTGTGGCTCGCATGATAGTGGTCGTTTGGTGTGTTTATCGGGCTGCGAGTGTTGCGTGTGTCACCTATTAGCTAGAGGAAGCAAGCGAGGAGGTCAAATAATAGTTAAGATTCATTTATGATAAAATTTTCTTAACTGAAGCGTTGGTGCTCCACGCTAAACTAGAAACCACGCAGATCTACACTGAGGTATCGATCAAACTGCTGCGCGAGGTGCATGCCAGGACTCACCCTGCTGAGGCTAATCGCAGTAAAAATGAGACAAACCCAGAAAAATGGCTACCTTTTAAGGCATGACTAGAGTGCTCGAAATCATGGACGACGCCCTAAAACTGCCGCGAACCGACCGCGGCTATTTGGCGCAGAAGATCATCGAGAGTCTCGATCAAAAAAGTGAGATCTCAGAGGCTGAAAAAGAGCTGCTGCAGCGGCGCTCGCGAGAGCTACGAGATGGTACAGTCAAAGGCCTGAGCTTGGAGGGACTCAAGACCAAGGTCGAAGAGCTGCTAAATGACTAATTTGATCATCCACGATGGTGTCGCCCGAGATATCAGTAACGGCGTGAAATGGTATCGCGAGATCGATGCCGAGCTGGCCGAGTGCTTCAAGGAGGTGGTTTACTCCGCTATCGAGAAGGCGCAGATTACCCAGTGTTCTTCCTAGATTACCGTAGAGCGCTCTGCAAGCGCTTCCCTTATAAAGTGGTGTATCAGATCCTCGAAGCCGAGCAGGCTATCCATGTGGTCGCTGTCACTCACGCCGCAGAAGATCCCGACGCTTGGAAAATGCGTATCGACGGCTAGAAAGCGAGAAACTCCCTACTTTATTTAGCCGCTGACTTGTAAATGGGACATGTAAATAAGGATAGTTGACTTGTGTTCTTTTTGTTCTTTTAGCCTGTCGCCATTTGGGATAGTCAAGAAGTGGTCCTAACATTACCAAATGTAAGATGTAGTGTCCTGACCCCTTATTCTCACTGACCCCTTATTAAGACGCGGCTCTAACATTAACAAATGTCAAATAAGATGTCCTGACCCCTTATTTTTAAGTCCCGGCTGCTATACAACCAGACTCACTAGCACGCATTCCATTCAATTTCATAGCACTTCTAAAGCTACGCGTTGTGCTCGAATTCTGAAATTCGCTACCTGCATAAACTCGCCAAGTCCGAATACCTGAAACGACATTGTGTTCTTTTAGCCTGTCCCCGTTTGCACATTTAAAGTGATTGAGCGGCTGTGTAAGGCAATCGGCTGGAACCCATATGCTTAGGTAGATTGAGGCGATTTTCCGCCCGTTTGCCAATAAAAAGCCTGCTTTATAAAATTACTTTACGGGCTCTTTTTTCATTGTTTTGATATCCGATCTAGTTCATCGTTGATTTCATTCTCGCTTCTAATATAAACTATCGACTGTGACTTAATTTGATGATAGAATAATATAAGATATTTAACTTCGCACTTTTCTCTCTCCTCGTTCGTAAAGTAAACATTGACGTAATATTCTTTGTTTCCAAAGCTATAAATGTTATTCGATTCGCTGTACTTATGTCTAACCCTTGATTTTACTCCGGGGTGTCCAAACACCTCCTCTACTTTTTTGAGTGAATCTCCGACTTTTACTATCTTGCACATCTTTTCAAATTCATTTTCGGATTGTGCTTTCGACGTCAGGACAACAACTAAGGCTAGGAAAAAGGCTGGTTTTAGACTCATTTATTTACCTAGTAGTATCATTTTCTTTATCGCAACAATCCCATTGAGCAGCAAAGTAGCGGTTAATTTCATTGCTTAGCCGTGGTAGGGTTTTGTTATGCCTTCGATTCCAAGCGTTGGCAGCGGGCCCTGTAACCTCGCTCTCTGCGACTCCTGGTGAACGGTAAGGGATATCCATCATATGCGAGCCGCTGTCTGATCCAAATGGTATTGTTCCTGGTTCCCAGAGATTACCGCCATTAATTGCAGGGGTGACAAATGAAGTAGCAGTAGAGGTAACCTTTCCCTTAATTGGGTAGCCCGCATTTGAGGCGAACCATGTGTCTTCAGCGGTTCCCAGTTGTCCTATGTTGAAGGATTCAGCAATGTATTCGGTTTGTGGGAGTATTAAACTGTTATCATTTGGGCGATTTTCAAAATCCCATTGAATTTCGAGATTTTGAAAAATAACTGATCCATCGGGTGCATTCGAATCTGAAAATATTTCATCAAGGCGGAATTCCCCACATTTTCCAAGTTCTAAGAAAATTCTTGATACGCTTAAAGTAACTCCTTGAAGACCTAATACATCAAACTCGTTAATCCCGTTATTCCCCACGAACCCATAAAGATTCACTCCCCCTTGCTCTTCAATAGGATACCGGCTAGGCCATTGCCCGGTTTGCGGATTATAGTAACGAAAGCCGTAAAAGTATCTTGTTTGGCCGCATCGACAGCTCAGGGAGGATTGAGGAACGTCATCAAAAACAATAACTCTCTGATCGTCAGAATGCTGAGGCGGATTAGGTTTCTGCGCTTGCGAAAACTTCCTTTGACGATCGTAACTGTAAATAACGGCTTTAAACGGCTTTAAACGGCTTGGTGATGGTGAGCTTGACGTCTTTTTCAGTGCTATCTCGGATATCTCGGATAGAGCCTTCCAGGAAAGCACTCTGGCCTTCTGATTTTTGGCCCAGTGTAGTGCAAAAGATCGTAGTTGTATCGGTGCCTACAGGTACGACATCGGCTGGCAACAAAGAGGGCCTTGGCCGAATAACTGGCAGAAATGCACCCACAGTGAACCCAGCCTCGCAGAAAGCTAAAAATTCCGCTCTACCTAGCAGGTCAAAGCTCGCAATAATCTGGTGAATGATCTGATAAAGGTCGATCTTCCAAAGTACCAAAAAGCTAAACACGACGCGAGAAATTTGTGGTGCTATCACTCTGATGAGATTCATCTGCCAGAGAGGGAGTTCTCAGTGGAGATGGATGATTATTATGCACGCTAATTAGGCCTCCACTCGGCTGCGCACATCGCCATCGGCTAGGCGAGTGGTGAGTAGCTGGCCGGGTTTTAGGTCGGCTGCTTTGAAAATCGGTTGGCCGCCCTCGTCGAGGGTGATGGAGTAGCCTCTCTGTAGGGTGTTTTCGGGGCCGATGGCTTTGAGTAGCTCGCTCTGGTGGTGGAGCTGCTCGCGCAGGGTTTGAAAACGGCGCTGGATCGCTTCCTCCATGGCATCGCGGGCGCGGGCGATGCGCTCGCGAGCGTGCAGTAGATCGCGCTCGGGATTCCAGCCTGCTAGGATCGCTTGGTAGCGGCTGAGGGTGGCGGTATGGGACTCGAGTCGGCGATTGACTGCGGATTCTAGTCTCTCGTCTAGGTAGTCCATGGCCTGGGCCCAGTTCTGTAGCTTGCGAGCGGGCTCGCGGGCTTCCATCTCGCGGCGCAGGGCATCGATGGTGCGCTTTTGCTCGCGCAGATTGCCTTCGGCGGCAGTGTCGAGGCGCTGAGATAGCATGTCTAGGCGCTGGTGGAGGACCTGGCCATCGGGCACGGCGGCCTCGATAGCGGCGCTAGGCGTCGGCTCGCGCCGGTCGGCTACGAAGTCGGCGATGGTAAAATCGATCTCGTGGCCGACACCAGAAATGACCGGGTAGGGGCAGTCGTAGATCGCGCGGGCGACAGCCTCGTCATTGAATGCCCATAGATCCTCGATACTACCGCCGCCGCGGGCGACGATGATGGTATCTGGCTGGGGCAGATGGCTGGGCTTGGTGGAAATGTATTGGATCACACGTGAGATCTCGCCTGGGGCAGCTTCACCTTGGACTTTGCAGGGTAGGACCACGAGCTGGATCCATGGGGCGCGGCGGGATAGGACTTTGCAGATATCCTGTAGGGCCGCGCCGGTGGGCGAGGTGACGACACCTATGGTCCGCGGGAAAGTCGGGATGGGCTTTTTCTTCTCGGGATCGAAAAGGCCCTCGGCTTGGAGTTTGCGCTTGAGCGCCTCGTATCTGGCCTGTAGCTCGCCATGGCCGGCTAGCTGCAGGGTGTGGGCCATGATCTGGTAGTTTCCGCGCTCTTCGTAGACGGTCAGATTGCCGCCGACTTGGAGTTTTTGGCCATCTTTGACCTGTAGCCCGTTGCGCATGACGGCCATGGAAAACATGACCACCTGGATCTGTGCGCCCTCGTCTTTGAGGGTGAAGTAGTGGTGCCCCGAGGTGGGGATGCGCAGATTGCTCACCTCGCCCTCGACCCATACCTCGCCGAAATTCGATTCGATCGCACGGCGGATATCGCGTGTGATCTCCGAGATCGAGTAGATGCGGTCGGCTGGCATGGGAAAAGTAGGTTTTAGACAGGATTAACAAGATTTAGAGGATTATTCTTGGGCATGCTAGTGGGCTAAGTAATCCTGTAAATCTTGTGAATCCTGTCTTTTATACACTAAGGTCAATCTATAGTGGGCTTACGCTAGGCGCATCTGCTCGACGGCTTCGGGCATGTCTGGCGCTTTGAAAAGCGAGGTGCCGGCTACCATGACGTTGGCGCCATTTTCGCCAGCGATGGCTACGGTCTGGCCATCGATGCCGCCGTCGACTTGGATGTGGTAGCTCAGGTTGTGTTTGCGGCGCCAGTCGCGAGCGGCGCGGACTTTGGGCATGGTCTCGCTCTCCATGAATGCCTGGCCGCCGAAGCCGGGGCGGACGGTCATGACGAGCATCAGATCGATCTGGTCGAGGTAGGGCTCGACGCTGGCGAAGTCGGAGTCGGGATTGATCGCTAGTCCGCAGCCACAGCCTGCCTCGCGGATGGCGGCTAGGGTGGCGCCGACATCGTGATCGACCTCGATATGCACGGTGATGCGATCGGCTCCTGCCTCGACGAAGCGGGGAAAATAGACATCTGGCCGCTCCAGCATGAGGTGGACGTCCAGCGTCATTCCAGTATGGGGGCGTACAGCCCCGACGAACTGGGGGCCGAAGGAGATATTCGGCACGAAGTGGCCGTCCATGACATCGAGATGTAGCCAGTCGGCTCCGGCCTGTTCGGCGCGTTTTACCTCGGCACCTACCTGGCCCCAGTCTGCCGCCAAAAGCGATGGGGCGATGATTCGGCTGTTGCAGTCTTCCATGATGCGTGATTATCTTCGCCCTCTCCCAGCCGCGCAAAGGATTTATCCGAACTAATGTCCAACGAACTAGAAGCAAATTCCGGAGCGGAAGAAGAGCCATTGATCGATCTGACCAGCGATTTGTACATGATGGGTCAGGCGATGCGCCAGGCTCAGAGTGCCTATCTGGCTGAGGAAGTGCCTATCGGCTGTGTGATCGTGCACGAGGGCCGGATCATCGCGCGCTCGCATAATCAGGTGGAAACGCTGAGCGATGCCACGGCTCACGCCGAGATGCTGGCGCTGACTCAGGCGCAGGCGGCGATGGAGGACTGGAGGCTGACGGAGTGCGATCTCTACGTGACCAAGGAGCCGTGCCCGATGTGTGCAGGTGCTATCGTGCACTGCCGCATCCGTAGGGTGATATTTGGCTGTGGTGACGATCGTGGCGGCGCCTGTGGCGGCTTCATCAATCTGGTGCAGCAGCCGACGCTGAATCACCACAGCGAGGTGACCCCGGGCGTGCTCGGAGAGGAATCGAAGCTACTCATCCAGACGTTTTTCGCGGAGGCTAGGGAAAAGAAAAAGGGCAAGAAAGCGCGCGACGTCGACTCTCCCTACCTCAACTAAACTCACTCAACTAACCCATTGTACCCTATTCAGTCGGGACTGTACCCTATTGAATAGAAATTGTACCCTATTCAAATTTCGAAAAAATAGAGATGGTCGTCTTTAAAAACTTATCTCGTCATCCCGATATCGGCTCGAATTGTTATTCGCTACGACTGGGAGAAACCGAGATCGTGCTGGATGCCGGTACGCATCCCAAGCATGCTGGAAATGATACACTGCCGAGGTTTTCGGATATCGAGGAAGCGGAGCTGGATGCCATCTTTGTCTCGCATCCGCATCTGGATCACATAGGGGCGCTGCCCTGTCTATCTCATCTGCATCCAGAGGCGACAGTGCTAATGACGGAGGGGACCAAGCAGGCAGGCCGAGCTCTACTGCACAACTCGGTGAATGTGATGAAGGCGCTGCGTGTCGAGCTGGATGAGCCATCGTACCCGCTGTATGGCCATGCTCGCGTCGACAATCAGTATAAAAAGTGGATGACTCAGCCGATCGGCAAGCCTTTCCACCTCGGCGATATCGATCGTGTCGAGTGTCAGCTACATCATGCCGGTCATGTGATGGGGGCGGCGGGTATCACGTTTCGCTATGAGGGGCGGACAGTTTTCTACACTGGGGATGTCCACTTCGAGGACCAGACCGTGACCAAGGCGGCGGAATTTCCCACCGAAGGGATCGATGATCTGATCATCGAGTCGACTCGTGGAGCCAATGAGCGCGAGCCCGGCTACACCCGTGAGCGGGAGAAACAGAAGATGGGCGAGATCATCGCAGAAACCATCGCTGCCGGTGGGGCAGTGCTGATTCCGGTGTTTGCCTTTGGCAAGACGCAGGAGGTGGTGCTGATGCTGAAGGAGCTGATGGACGAGGGTGTGGTGCCGGATAGTCCAGTCCATATCGGCGGGCTCAGCTCGAAGATGACGGCGATCTCGGATGATCATGCCGATAGTGCGCTGCGCCGCCATCGTGGCTACAAGATCATGGAGCGTTTTCCCGATCTGGAGGTGATGCAGAGAGGCCGGTCGGAGCCCTGCTATGAGCCGGGCCATATCTATGCGCTATCCAGTGGGATGATGTCGGAGAATACGGTCTCTAATCGCTTTGCCAAACACATCCTGACCAATCCTAAAGATGCGCTGATCTTCGTCGGCTACGCCGATAGCGAGACTCCGGGAGGGATGATTCAGGCTGCAGGCCAGGGTGGTGCGGTGTGCCTGGAGGATGAGGGGCGCGAGTATGCGATCAGCTGCCGGGTGGAGGCGCTGGATTTCAGCGGACATGCGACGCGAGACCAGCTGGCTGACTACGCTGTCGAGGTGGCTCCGCAGCGTGTGATACTGGTGCACGGCGACGAGCCTGCCAAGGCATGGCTGCAGGAGGAGATCTCGCGACGCCTGCCGGATACTCAGGTGATCATACCGGATCCGGGGCAGGAGATCGTGCTCGATTAAGATTAGTTTTGCCCGATGGCCTGATCTTTATGGTGGGCTTGCTTCTCGGGAGAGAGGTCGGCCTCCATTTCCACTTTGTTCTCCGGGATCACTTCTTTGATCGAGACGAGTAGATCTGGTGTGGAGAAAAGTTTTTTATCCAGAGGCGCGATGGTCATCAGGTATTGATCGTTTTCCTCGGTCCTCACGGTCAGCTCTTGGCGGCGCATGGTGGCTTTCTCGAGAGTCTTATCGATCTCGTCAGCTGGGCGCTTGGTGAAAGCTTCTACCATCTCTTTGAGGCGCAGACTGGCGACATCTTTGACGCCTTTTTTGCGGAAGAAACGGTCGACCCCATCGGTGCGGTATTTTAGCTCGAGCTTTTGCCCATAGACGAGGGTGCCGCACAGTGGTGGGGTGAGGATGTGGCCGATCACGCGGTCGAGCCTGCGTTTCCACTCGTGGGCGGAGGCGGCGTAGAAGATCATGCCGGTGGCGAAGATCGAGATGAGGATCTCGGCGACTGGACACCAGACGTGAGCCACCTTTAGCAGGAAGAAATTGGCCGACATGACGAAGAAGATCAGCACAGCTGTGAGGCGCTTGAAAGGTAGGGTCGGATTGGTGATGTAGGAGATCAGCAGGGCGGCGATGATCATGACGGCTAGCACCAGGGGCAAGGTAGTAGGCATGGCGCGCACCCAGCCGCCACTCAGCTCCGCATCGGCCAGTAGTATCTCACGCGAGAGAGTCGTCAGAGAGTCGCGGCCGCTGTGGATCGGGGTGGGGAAAAAACGGGTGTGGGATGAGAAGTGATCTCCGATGATGACGACTTTGTTGCGCAGAGACTCTAGGTCGAAATCGCTCTGCAGGATTTCATTGGCCTCATACATGGGGATCTCGGTGGTGTCGTGAGCAAAGTCTAGGACCACGCGGTCCTCAATGTAGACGGTGCGGTCGAGGCTAGCTTCGAGTCGGCTCTGGAGAGCATTGGTATCCTCTGGGCCTCGCCAGGTGAGCGTCTCGGGTGGGCGGACATCGCTTTTGTATTGGCGTACATCTTCGCCTTTTGGAGAAAAAACGAATGATGTCAGAGCTCCTGAATGATTGAGCATCAGTAGGCTGAGGGACTTGTACTCGAGGGGTTGCACCTTTTCGATGAGAGCTTCCCAGTCGTCGTGAGGCCAGACTCGGATGGCTACGATATCTGAGGAGATCGTGCGTCTGGGGCCGACTTTCACGAGTTGGTCGAATGCCCAACTGTTGAAGAAGGCGAAAACTCCGCCGAAATGACAAACCAGCAGTGAGACGATGACTGCAGCTAGGGCTAAAAAGTGCTTTCTCCGCATGAGGTAAAAAATGTTAAGAATTCAGCAATGCTGGAAATTTAACACTTTTTTAATAAATATCACACAATTTATATTTTTATGTAATCTATGGCTGATCAATCACTTCGCCAAGCTGATGCCGCCGTCCTCGAGAGTGATCAGGCGTTTTTTATAGAGAGCGCCTAGAGCTTGTTTGAAGGCGCGCTTGCTGACGCCGAATTTGGAGCGGATCTCATCGGGGCTGCTTTTGTCGCCCATCGGTAGAAATCCATCGGCATGGCGCAGGGCTTCGATGATGTCTTGGCTCAGACCTGACACACGCTGATAGCCGCTGGCATTGAGGGTGAGGTCGAGCTTGCCCTCGGGGCGCACGCGTTTCACAAAGCCCTCGATGGTATCGCCGATGGCGATGGGGGAGTGGATCTCTGAGTGGTAGAGCAGGCCGAGGTGGCGATTGTTGACGATGGCATTGTAGCCCATGGGAGTCTCATCGGCGATCAGCAGAGACACGGGGTGGCCTCTGTCGTAGTCGTCCTGGCGGATGCGCTCGACCTGGCTGTGGCAGCGTTGGGTGGCGACTAGGCGATTGCTGCGGCGGTCGACTTTGATGTAGACTACGACTCGATCTCCGGTCGAGACACGGCCGAGCTGCTCGGCAAAAGGTAGGAGCAGATCCTTTGGTAGTCCCCAGTCGAGGAAGGCGCCCATCTTGCTGTGGACACTGTTGACCTCAAGCGCGACGAAATCGCCAGCCTGTGCAGCAGGAGTCTCCGTAGTGGCGATGATGCGATCCTCCGAGTCGAGATAGACGAATACCTCGAACTCCTCACCCGGCTCGGCATCCTCGGGTAGGAATTTTCGCGGGCACAGGATGAGTCCGTGCGGACCTCCATCGAGCATCAGGCCGATGTCGGTCTCCTCGATCGCCATGAGAGTGTTGAATCTTCCTATTTTCGCCATGGGTGGTCTATCCGACAGATATCGGCAGAGCACTATATCGCTTGAACTGCTCCAAACAAAACCCTACTTTTTTCATAGAAGTCGAAGTCGAAAAGGAAGAGGACGGTAGGTTCATTGCTGAGGTGCCATCCATTCTTGGTGCTTTGGTTTATGGAGATACGCAGGTTGAAGCGGTGCAAAAGGTAGAAGCACTGGTTTTGCGTATCCTAGCATATAGGCCTCAAGCTTTCTGATCTGTAGCATCGAGATCTGCCTCCACCTCTAGATCGTGCAGCGCTCCTAGGCGTTTTTGCATGTCGGCGCGCCAGCTGCGGTAGCGTTTGGAGCTGCGATCGACGTCGGGGAGATGTTTTTCGGTGAAATCGAGGAGGCGCTTGGCCAGCTCGTCGGAGACTTCCTCGGTCAGCCACTCGGCGCTGGAGAAGCGTTCGGGCTTGGGGCTGACGTGATTGGCCGTGCAGCGGTAGAGAAAGATACGGTCGTAGCTGCTGCGTAGCGGCAGACTGCCGAGATCGCGGAACACGGCGCGGATCAGCTCGGTGGTCGGCTCGAAGAAACTAGCCATCTGCACGAGCTCTAGTCCATAGATCCAGTCAGGATTTCGGTAGCGGTAGCTTTTGTCGTAAATCCCAGCGGTCTCCCAGGCGATGATGCCTAGGCTCTGGCGGACCAAGCTGAGCAGGTAGGCATCCATGGCTTTTTTGCCGAGCTTTTTGCCGCCTTTCCACAGCACCTCGGAGCCGGCCACCCAGCCAGCAGCGAGTAGGGGATTCGATGCCATCAGGAACTTACTGCCGTGGAAGAGGTAGCGCACGGGCTCGAGCATGGGTTTGATGTCCTCGTATTTGCGGTAGACCTTGCTCGCCTTGCGCACGGCATCGCTGGTCTTGCGGATGTTCATGTCCTTCACATCGAGCAGGGGGATCTCCTCCAGTAGTAGGATGATCTGCAGCGAGGCGCGGTTGATGGCCTTTAGCATCGACTCCAGATTGGTCTCGAGGATGGGGCGGTCTGCGCCAGGGTGGTAGATCTGGGCGATTTCTTCCATGAAGCCAAATAGATCGAGCATCAGCTTGCGAGTCTGGAAGCGACCGTTTTCATAGAAAGTACCGTCGGAGAAAGAGCGCAGCATCGAGTCGGCTTTGGCATCGAGAATGGCGGCGATGCGTTTGTCGGCCATTTCCACATCGCCATCCCACTGGGCGTCGCGCAGGTGTTTGAAGTCGGGGAACTCCATCCACTCGCCGTAGGTCATCAGTACGCGCTCGAGCTCGGAGCGGCGTTTGTCGAGGCGTTCGGCTTCGTTGTGGATGGCTTGTCGTGCGACTTCCACCAGGTCCTCTTCCTCGAGTTCTTCCTTTTCCTCCGCCCGCCAGAGCAGAGTGATCATCAGGCCACAGAAGCAGCCTCCAAAGAGCGCCCACTTCAGCCATATCGGAGAGATCTCTGCGAAACCGATACCCGTGCCGAGTAGCAAGAACACGAGTATGGCCAACATCTGACCTCCCCGAGCGAGTTGGGAGCGTTTTTTGGGCTGGAGATCAAGTAGGGCCATAGGTCGTCAGTTAGCAGTCTGTCTCATTGATAGACTGCTGAGTAGGGTAAAATAGCGTAGTATTTGTAATCGCAAGCTAGCAGAGATGCCTTGTTGGCTAGCTTGCTATTACGCAAATTCTAGCTAGACTGTCTAGATGCAAGCGAAGTTGTGGCAACTCCAAGAGGCTAAGAATCGATTTAGTGAACTGGTTGAGACTGCTTTGGTAGATGGCGTTCAGACAGTTACTCGCCATGGCAAGCCGACCGTGGTTGTCATGTCGATTGATTCTTACAATGAGCTATGTCCCGAGAGGGAGAGGAGCTGGGTAGATTGGTTAACAGACTGTCCGGATGGAGAGGAGCTTAGTGAGATTCTCTCAGAGCGGGATCAGCGAGAGGTAAGAGATATCGAATTATGAGGTTTCTTTTAGATACCAATGTCATCTCAGAAATGATTAAGGCCTCACCCGATCGAAAGGTGTTGAATTGGTTGGTGCAGAATAGTTCAGCTTCAGCTGTATCGGTCGTGACTATCGGTGAGATTTGGCAAGGGATCCAGGGAATGGCTGAAGGGAAGAGGAAGCAGGGCTATCAGGCTTGGTTTGGGGATGTAGATCGTGAATTTGGCGGCAGGGTGATAGATATCGACGTACCATTAATAAAGACTTGGGGAGACTATTGTTCTCAACAGAAAAAACGAGGCTTTAGACCGCCGGTAATCGATAGTCTCATCGCGGCAACGGCTCTCTATCATGGGTTGGTATTGGTGACTCGAAATGGCGATGATTTCCCAGGTGTCACTGTTGTAGATCCTTTTGAATGAAAGTTTCGGAGTCATCGTCATCTGAGTGACTTCTTTCATTGATCGCAAGCTAGCAGAGATGAGTAAGCAGCTCAAAATCACATTGATCGTAGTTCTGAGTTTCGTCTTGGCTCACTATTTGACGGTAGCGATTATGACTGCTTCGAGAGAGAAGCGAGCCGTTCTTTTGGATGTGGGAGATAGCTTTGTGTTGAATGAATCTTGGAAAAACTTCGCGCTCTGTCTTTGTTTTGATGGAACTGCTGTCCCTGTGGAAAGCTCTGTTCAGCAGCTGAGTCTTTCAGAATCTGGCGTATCGCTGGATACTAATCAGTTTCACAACTATTGGGTGAAAATGAGGCCTTTAGAATCGCATACCGACACATTTGCGATCTTTAGCCAATGGCCCAGCACAGATAGCGGTTTTGGGTTCGAGCCGGGAAAGACCTATCGGGTAGAGGGGCTACCAGATGGCTGTTTGCTCGGATTGAATGTCGGGGTAAAGCGGTTTTGGCCATTGCCTGCAAGTTCGCCAATTTCGGTTGTTCGTTCTGGTAGTTATTGAGAACAAACTCCGCCAACCCGCATCGCGCCTAGCGCGAAGAGGCTCCGTGCAAGCTGCTAATATGGGGTAACTTGTGGGTGGATGAAAATTCTCACCACCACCGTTTCGCTCCTGCTTGCTGCGGCGTTTTTCCCAGGCTTCGCAGCTGATGAGCAGGCTATCGATATCGCAGCAGAGGCCAAGCGCATCGACAAGCTCGTGGCCAAGCAGCTAAAGGCTCAAAAGTTGAAGCGCCATGCTAAAGTCGATGACAATACCTTTTTACGCCGAGCCTATCTCGACCTGATCGGGCGCACGCCAACAATCGAGGAGGCAGAGTCTTTTCTCGGGTCGAGCTACGATCGCAAGCGCGACCAGCTAATCGCTGATCTACTACAGAGCGATGGGCACGTGAGTCACGCTTACCACTTCTGGGCTGATATTCTGCGGATAAATAGTGGCCTCGGCAATGGTGCTCGCCATGCGGAGTCTGCCTATCAACTTTTCGTAAAAGATGCCATCGCCAAAAACATGCCGTACGATGAGATGGTGCGCGAGCTGGTGACTGCGACTGGCCATATCTGGGACAATGGGGCTACCGGCTACTACCTGCGCGACCGTGGCATGCCGCTGGATAATATGTCGAATACCGTGCGCGTCTTCCTAGGCACGCGGCTGGAGTGTGCCCAGTGCCACGACCACCCTTTCGATAAGTGGACGCAGATGGATTACTTCCAGATGGCAGCTTTCTCCTATGGTATGGAGGCAGGCCGCTACCAGTCCGAAAATCGAAAAGCTTTCACGGCCCACTACCGCACCAAGCGAATGGAGGTGCATGAGCAGATGCTGAAGGAAGAGGGCTACGAGGGGATGCGCTTGCCCAGTTTTTCCAGCGAGCAGCAGATGAAAAGGACAATGGCCAACCCGAGGTTTGAGAAGAGCCTGCAGCGCTACAAGATGGAGGAGGATGAATTCATCCGGCTCGCCAAGCTCTCTATCGAAAAGCAAAAGGAGGTGCAGGATAGTCTGCAGCCGGCGAATTTTGCCATGAGTCGTATCTACCAGCAGCTGCAGTATTTTAGCGCTGAGGAGAAAGACAAGACACTAAAGCTGCCGCACGATTACCAGTACTCCGATGCTGAGCCTTTGGATCCAGTAGAGCCTCTAACGATGTTTGGCGAGCTGATCGATCTCGATGATATCGATGAGAGTGCCATCCAGACCTACGCCGATTGGATGACGGCCAAGGACAATCCGACCTTCACCAAGGTCATCGCCAACCGTATGTGGAAGCATGTCTTTGGTCACGGTATCTTCGAGCCGATCGATGAGATCACTGATCACACGCCGATCTCCAATCCTGAATTACTCGCCCATCTCGAAGATCTGATGCGCGAGCTGGACTACGATCTGCGCACTTATCAGCAGATCCTCTACAGCACTCGCACCTATCAGAGTGCGGCTCATACTGAGGAGGTCGAGCTGGGGGCTCACTACTACTTCCAGGGGCCGCTGCTGCGCCGCATGAAGGCTGAGCAGATCTGGGACTCGATCGTGGGTATGGCACTGCCAGAGGTGGATAGCTATCGCCCTAGTCTAGAGAAGCAGCTAGGCATGATCGCCAATTACGAGCAGATGTATGCGGCGCTCGAGGACCGCTCTGCGGAAGAGTACATCGCTATGATCGACGAACTGGCCGCAGCAGTCGCCGAGTACCAGCCACACGCCGAGGCGCTGCGGCAGGATATGTTTGAGGCGCGCGAGGCCAAAGATGACGCCCGCTACGGCGAGCTGAGACGCGAGCTAGGCAAGCTGCAGAGCGAGGAGCGAAAGCTGATCCGCGACGTCGCTTTCAACTACACCGGCGAAAAGGTCGACACCGCGACTCTGCTAGCCTCTGTAGGACTCACCCAGATGTCTGGAGATAGCATGATGGCGATGGGCGGTATGGATACTCAGCTCGATGCCGATGGCATGCCGGTACTGGAAAAAGGCGTGATGACTCGTCTCCCAAAGCTAAACATCAGTAAAAAGCCGCCTGAGCATCTCTCCAAAAATGAGAAGCGCGAATGGGCACGCCAGCAGGGTATCGATCTGCGCTACTACCAGCAGCTAGTCAGCAAGATGGCGCGTGCCTCCGAGCTGCCGTCGCCAGCACCGCGCGGCCACTTTTTGCGCGAGTTTGGCCAGTCCGACCGCGAGGTCATCGAGAACTCAGCGGCCCACGCATCGGTCCCGCAGGCGCTGAATCTACTAAACGGCACCATCGTCGAGGCGCTGACCAATAAGTTTTCCGTATTCGGCAACCGCCTGCACGGCGCGGGCGATGCCCAGGAGAAAGCCCGCATGATCTTTCTCGCCATGCTATCGCGCGAGCCGACTCAGCAGGAGCGCGAGCTCGTAGCTGCCGAGGTAGAGGCCAATGGCGATGCTGCCTACGAGGGTATCGTCTGGGCGCTCCTGAATACGCAACAATTTATCTTTGTCCAATAACCCAATCCCCTGTTACTATTAACTAAATCACGCCACCATCATCCGACTATGAACACTGCAAAAAAAGCTGACGATTTTTCCCGCCGCCGATTCATGGAATCTACCGCCAAGACCTTTCTGGGGGTAGGAGCTGTAGGTCTGACCACGCGAGCGGGGCAGGCGGCGATCGGGCCAGGTCTGAACCTGCCGGATCGTGAGAAGCCAGCCAAGCAGCTGATCTATCTCTACATGGGTGGTGGTATGACTCATCTCGATACCTTTGATACCAAGCCTGGTCACGACAACCAGGGCCAGACCAAGACCATCAATACCAATGTCGATGGCATCCAGATCTCGGAGTACCTGCCCTCTCTAGCACGCCGAGCCGACAAGCTATCGATCGTGCGCTCGCTCACCTCGACTGCCGGGGCTCACCAGCAGGGCAACTACTTCATGCACACCAGCTATGAGCAGATCGGCACGATCAAGCACCCAGGGCTCGGTGCTTGGGCGCTGAAGTATCATGGCCGGATGAATCCGAATCTGCCTGGTTCCGTGTTTATCGGAGGCAATAGTCGGATCAATGGCGGTGGCGGATTCTTCGAGCCAGAGTATGAGCCGCTCACTATCAACGATCCCGCTCAGGGGCTGAAAAACTCCAAGCTGCGGGGTATGAATGAGGATCAGTTCAACCATCGCCTAGATTTGGCCAAGAAGTTCGATGCCGATTTCCACCAGACTTACGATGTGAAGGCTGTGCGTGCCTACACCCAGATGTACGACGATGCGGTGCGCATCATGCAGTCGGAGGATCTCTCCGCCTTCAACCTCGCCGAGGAAGATGAAGCCACCCGCGCTCGCTATGGGGAGCATTCTTTCGGCCAGGGCTGTCTACTGGCTCGTCGTCTCATCGAGAATGACGTGCGCGCTGTCGAAGTCTCCTACGGCGGCTGGGATATGCACAACAATGTCTTTATCTCCGCGCCGGATCGCTGTGGAGTACTCGACCAAGCGATGTCGGCCCTGCTCGATGATCTCGAGGAAAAAGGTCGTCTCGACCAGACAGTAGTGGTGCTGACCACTGAGTTTGGCCGGACACCACGGATCAATCAAAATGCAGGTCGCGATCACTACCCCAAGGCTTTCAGCTCGGTAGTAGCTGGCGGTGGCTTCAAAGGCGGCGTCGCCTACGGCCAGACCTGCCCAGGCGGCGAGGAGGTCATCGAGAATCCCGTGAAGATCCCAGACTTCAATGCGACAGTCGCCTACGCGCTAGGCATGCCGCTAGAGAATGTGATCTACAGCCCATCGAAGCGCCCATTCACCGTGGCGCACAAGGGTAAGCCAGTGCTGGATTTGTTTGCCTAAAGACGGGTGGGCATCTTGCTTTGGTTTATAGCACCTTTACGCAAGTTAGCAGGGCTTGGCCTCTGTTCTTCGGGAGCCACGTTCCCTGCGATGCGTTTGTTTTCCTTTCTCTCTCTTGTAGCTATTTCCGCCCAAGCTGCAGACTCGATACCTGTCGCCGATCTGTTGCAGCCTAGAGAGCAGCTTCAGTTGAAGGTAAAGTCTTGCGAGAATGGTGAGGTCGAGCGCACTGGTGACGAGCAGTGGCGTGTCACTGGTCAGGCACCTTTGAAGCTGAGCTTCGTCCCTGTCGAGGGCGAGGGGTGGGATATCTCTAGCCACCGGCTGTTGGGAGTTCCTGTGGTGAATAAGGATTCGGGCCTGAGCACACTGGATGGCCGCCTCAACAATGGTGGTCTCACTGGCTGGTCGCACCATGCCGTTGGGTTCTCGGTGGCACCGAGCGGCGAGGATACGACTCTGGGATTCCCTTTCCCAGTGGTGGGCGATCGCTACAAGGGTCCGGATATCTTCAATCTCCAATACGCTAAGCCCAATGGGCACCGCATCCACTGGAGGAAATTCTACCCCGGTGATGTGCGCGAACTGACCATCGAGATCAAGTCCTCCACCGGTAGAGTCGATTTGCTGTTGGGCGATCCTTTTCTGGCCTGGCCTGCGACCGAGGAGATCGATGAGACGCTGCATACACTGCCCTACCTCGATAAATTTGGTCAAGTGAGAGCGGTCGACTGGCCAGGTAAAGCACGCGGCGCCAAGCAGATCGGCGATGAGCTGCGTAGCGAGATCGCGGCGGCCAAAGAGCAGGTCAATGCCAGGCGTCTCAGCCAGTATGGCGGCTGGCTAGATGGGCCAAAGCTGGAGGCTACAGGGCATTTTCGCACGCAGAAGCATGAGGGACGCTGGTGGCTGGTGGATCCCGAGGGGTATTTGTTCTTTTCGGTGGGTGTCTGTCTGGCAGGGCACAAAAATGAGACCCTGCTCACTCAGGAGCGCATCCGCAAAGGCTTCTTTGAGTGGTATCCCGATGATGAGCACTACCTGCGCTGGATCGGTCGGAAAAAGCAGGGCAACAAGGAGTATCTCCACTTCCCTCCATTGAATTTTCAGAAAGCACTAGGAGAGGACTGGGAGGCGATCAATCGCGATGGTATCCACACCCGCATGCGAGCCTGGGGACTGAATAGCTTTGGTGCATGGGCCGATGAGGGGCTGCAGAAAGACGCGCGTACTCCCTACACGCTGCTTTCCTCGATCTGGTGGAATAAAGACTACGGAGTGCTCCCTGCACCCTTTCGCCCCGGCTTCGAGGAAGAGC
Source organism: Verrucomicrobiota bacterium (assembly GCA_020630975.1). Lineage (GTDB taxonomy): Bacteria > Verrucomicrobiota > Verrucomicrobiia > Verrucomicrobiales > DEV007 > Arctic95D-9. The sequence continues at coordinate 5,600 of JAHDID010000076.1, read as the reverse complement.
TGCGCGAGGCGCTGCAGACTCTCACTTGGGCCAAGGACGATCCCTATTGCCTAGGTGTCTTCATGGGCAACGAGCTCGGCTGGAAGCAGAGATTCTCCGAGCGTGTCTTTGATCTATCGAGCGATGCCGACCACGAAACCACTTTCAGTTGGCTGACCGACAAGATGAAGGCCAAGTATGAGAGTCTAGATGAGTTGAATGCGGCTTGGCAGACGGAATACAGCGACTGGGGTCTGGTCTTCAAAGAAAAGCCCAAGCCGTTTACTCAAGCGACTCGCGACGATCTCGATCCTTTGTTGGTTGAGTTTGCCTCAGCCATCTTTGCCAAGTGCAAAGCAGCTTTGACCGATGTGCTGCCCGGCAAGCTCTACCTCGGCTGCCGTGTGAATCAGGCGCCCAATGAACTGGGGCGTGCTGCGCTGGGGCATGTCGATGTCTATTCGATCAATATCTACGATTCCGAGGTGCGGACTTGGCACATACCGGACGATGTCGATATGCCGATACTGAATGGTGAGTTTCACTACGGAGCCGTCGACCGTGGTGTGCCCAGTCCTGGGCTATCTACGGCTTGGGACCAGCGCCAGAGAGGGCTCTGTTTTGGTCACTACCTAGCATCAGCTCTGGCCGAGCCACGCTTCGTCGGGGTGCATTGGTTTCAGTGGTACGATCAGTCAGCAGCAGGGCGCTGGGATAAAGAAAACCACCAGTGTGGATTCGTCGATATCACCGGGCGTGCGCACACCGCTTTTGTCGATACGGTATCGAAGGTGACGGGCGATATTTACTCCGTTCGCCAGGAGGGCGATTTATCCACTGAGCAGATACTAGAAAAGCTGTTAGCTGAATAGATTTGGTTTTGGGTTCACAGATTTTCACAGATGGTCTCGGATTACACAGATTTTCTCAAGCAGTGTTCTCGAGCAGAGCATTTGGGAAATCTGTGCCTAATCCTTAAAATCTGTGAAAAAAGCATAGCGTCGAGCAGCACGAATTAAAATGAAAATACATATACTCCTACTAGCACTTATCTCTAGTCTATCATTCCTACAGGCGGCTGAGCGCCAGCCCAATGTCATTCTCATCATGGCGGATGACGTCAGTTGGGAGTGTTTCAGTTGCTACGGAGCTGAGGACTATCAGACGCCTCGGATCGATCAGCTTGCTGCCGAGGGGATTCGCTTCGATCACTGTTACTCCACGCCGATCTGCACTACCTCGAGGGTGAAGATCATGACGGGTAAGTATAACTTTCGCAACTACAGCCACTTTGGCTATCTGAATCCTGCTGAGCGCACCTTTGGTCACATGATGCAGGAGGCCGGTTACCAGACAGCTATTGCTGGTAAGTGGCAGCTCAATGGTATCTATAGCAAAAACGCGGATTACTTGGATGAGACCCGCCCGCAGAAGGCCGGCTTTCACGAATCCTTACTCTGGCAGGTGACCAAGACCAAAGGCCAGGGTGGTGAGCGCTTTTGGAACCCCATGCTCGAGCACAATGGCAAGGTCATCACGCCAGAGGAGAATGCAGGGAAGTATGGGCCTGACCTGTTCACGGATTTTGTCTGCGACTTTATCGATCGGAATCAGGAGCAACCTTTCTTTGTCTATTTCCCGATGGTGCTGGTGCACGATCCCTTTGTGCCGACGCCGGATACGGTCGGGGACACACCGATCACTAACCAGCTCAACAAGCAGCCTAAAGACAGCGACACGAAGAAAGCTAACTTCGTAGCCATGGTCGAGTACATGGACAAGCTGATCGGTAAAATCACCGATCAGGTCGATTCTCTAGGCTTGGGCGAGGATACCATCATCATGTTCACAGCCGATAATGGAACGCACGGCAGCATCACATCTCGGTGGAATGGTCGCGATATCAAAGGTGGCAAAGCTGGTCCCAAAGATAATGGCACTCATGTGCCATTTGTGGCTCGCTGGACGGGGCATACGCAGCCAGGGACAGTCTTGCCGGATCTGATCGATTTCACAGATTTCTATACCACGCTAGCAGAGGCGGCTGGAGCACAGGCCCATGCTGACGACCCTATAGATGGGCGCAGCTTTTTGCCGCAGCTAAACGGTCAGGTGGGCAACCCAAGAGAGTGGGTACTTTGTCATTATCAGCCGTACTGGAATAAGGTTCCGCGACAGTTCGTGCGCACCGCTACCTACAAGTTGTATCGAGATGGGCACTACTACAATGTCCCCATCGACCTCAACGAGGCCGACAATCTAGAAGTCGAGGACCTAGGTGAAGAGGCTGCCAAAGTCCGTCAGCAGCTAGCGCATCTGCTCGAGCAATGTCCCGATGTCGTACGTGAAAAGCTAGGGAGCAATGCGACTGCAGAGCAGAGAAAGCTCTATCCTGATGTGCCTAGTTTGTTTAGTAAGGACTAACTGATCTCGTACTGGGAGCGGCGGTTTGTAACCGCTGGGCTACCCGAGCCACCAGGCCGAGCCAAGACTAAAAGCTTGGAATAACGAGTGCTTCATTCTATTACTCTACTCAGAATGAACACCGATAACTCCACTGACCGTCGCCAATTTCTGAAACAAACAGCTGCTCTCAGCGCTGCCACGGTCGTGCCTGTGGGTACTGCCTTGGCCCAGGACCTACCGGCTCTGCAGGCAGTCGATAGCTTTGATCGAGCTGATTCTCTTTTCCATGGGGCGGCGTGGGAGTCGCAGAATCCCGGCTACTGGCAGATCAAAGACGGGGCTCTGCGCCGTAGGCTGGCCAACTATGGGGATCGTGCACGGCGGACAGGATTTCCGTTTCATTCCTCAAAAGGCTCAAATCCTAATGGGCCGGGCAAGATGAAGGTCGATTACGACCCGTCTCTTCCAGCAGGTATTCTTTGGCATCGTGAGTGGAAGATGGAGGGCAGCTTTGTCGTGGAAATCGATGGGATCTATCACGGCGATCGTCCGGCTGAGATTCCAGAGGGGGATGGGGAGGATTGGAAAATGTATCAGGATGGGTATGGATTTTTCGGTATCGCTATAGGGGGAAAAGGACTGTTCGAGGGCTTTCAAAAGGCCAGCCACCCTGTGTTGTGTGGGTATAGGGATTCTGGTGAGTTTTCTCTAGAGCCGACTAATAAAAAGTCGCCAGTGAAGCCGCAGAAGATGGCGGCTCCTCGCATGCAGGTAGGCGATACTTTTACCCAGCGAGTCGCAGTGACAGTGAAGGGCGGCGAGGCGACGATAGTGGCGTCTCTGGTTATCGGTGACCAGACAGTAGAGTTACCCACTATCACCGCCAATCCATGGCGGGTGCGGGGTTACGTCGGAGTCTTTGCACGCGGTTTGAATGATTTTTCGGTATCCGCTTTTCGAGTGTCGGCAGAGGGCGGCAGCCAGATAGAGATCGGCCACAGTGAGTGTTTGAGCTGCTGGTCGATAGGCGATTCGCTGGAGCAGGTCGATGGCCGCTGGCAGGTGAAGTTTATGAGTCTATTCGCCTCGGACGGCGAGCAAGCCGAGATCCGTATCTCGGCTAGTGAGAATTCTGAGGGCGGTTGGCAGCAGGTACCGGTAGCAGGAACGGCACCGATCGTGAATCATGAGTGGCGGAGGAATACAGCCGTCATCACGGCGACACTACCGGAAAACCCTGCGGATACCGATCTCTTCTATACCGTGTGGAAAGACGGCGCTGATGTGACGGCAGATCTGCGCATCGGTACAGCGGCCTGCGGGCCGGGGACTGGCTTTGTCGGCGATGTACCGACTGATGGGCACTATGTGGGGCGCCTGCCTCAGCTAAAGGCGCCCTACAAGTTGGCGGGTCTCAGCTGTCATGCGGTGACAGGTGGCCTGCAGCAGCCCACGGAGAAGGGGCTGGAGATCGTAGGGCTATATGATGATTGGTATTTCCGCGATCAGCCTACAGTGGGTGCTTACAAGCATCTCGAGGACTACAACTTCCAAGTCATGGTCTGGGAAGATGATGTCTGGTACATGGAGCTGGTGCTCTACCCACCGTCGACTGATGATGCCTACAAAGTGGTGGCCAATTCGATCTGTGGTCCGACTAGCCGCTGGCAGATGATGCGCCACTGGAATGTGATCAACCCAGGGGATCATGACTATGGCATGGACGATGTGAAAGGTCCTGAGCAGATCGCTATCCGTAAGTTTAAAGGGCTCGGTCAGGACCCCGAGTATATGAAGCGAAACTTCCAGATCGTGCATCACCTCGTGACAGGGGCTGAGGAGGTTGATCCACTGGAGAATCCCAAGAAGTGGCGCGCCTGGAAGATGCCGAACCGCGACTTCACATTCGTCATCTGCGACTCTCGTCTCTGGCGTAGCTCGCAGGATACAGATATGTGGGATGATGCAGGCTGGGATGCGTTTAAAAACCTATACGACCGCACCGATCCGACGCGCAGTCTGCTCGGCGAGGAGCAGTTTGCCTGGCTGCAGGAATTGATCGCTACTGACAGCTCGCCACTGATCTGCCTGACGGGCGTGAATGGTATGCATACCGTCTGGACCGGGCGCAACTGGGGCGGCGATGAGTTCAAAGAATTCGACCAGCGCGACCGAGTGACGGCGGACTACGCTGGCTGGGTAAAGGCGGGGGCGGATCGTGTGCTGGAGCTGCTCGGCTCGCGAGATGGAGTGGTATCGGTGTATGGGGATGTACACAATGGCTGTATCATGACGAATAAGGAACACCGCGTCGTAGAGGCATGTTTCGGGCCGATCGGTCGTAGTGGGGGGCGTGGGGTTATTTCAGGTTTTGGTAGAGAGATGCAGGATTTCGATGGTCGCGATCTGTCGGTTCATTCCCTTTACCACAAGACCTATGCTGATCCGGATCTGAATGAGCATGAAGCGGGGGAGCCATTTTACTGGAATTACCTTGAGATGGAATTTGATCCCAGTCAGGCGGATCCTGCTATCGGTATGCGAGTGCGAAATATGATAGATGCTCCATCTGAAGCTCCTAGAGGAGGTGGTAGTCTAGAGACGGTGGCCAGCCGGACTGGGCGTGAACTGACTAGTCGATTGCCGGAGATAACGACGCTAGCCGATGCCGATGTTCGATTTGTGGAAGCCGCTACTGGGCAAACCATACGTGGGAGTCGTAGTGATTCGCGTGGCAAGGTTTCAGTAGCTGGTTTGATAGATATACAGCCTGGTGCTCAGGTGATTGTGACAGCTTTCGATGGTGAAAAGAGTCGGTCCACGGTGGTGGTTACTAGCTAGTCCTGTTTGGGTGGAGATGGTTGTTATTTAGAAGGCGAGGAGCTGAGACTGGTCGTGGTGGGTGGTGGGTTTTTTATGGGAGTTTTTAGGGGTTTTGGGTTTCTTGGATTAGACAATCTCGGGGGAGATTTGCTAAAAAAATCTCAGTCTCAGCCCCTCTTTGCTTTCTACATATATTGTAGAATCAAGATGTTTAATGTCTCGTTACCTTTGACGACATTGTGTTACCAATTCGCGCACGTGGGTGGTGTTTGATGAAGGTGTTTTTTTATACTTGGTAGGTGTGTGCCTGTGTATGGTGGTCCGCTGGTTACCTGTCGGGTAGCTAGTCGCGGGGTGGTGTGGCGATCTTCGCTGAGTGAGGTTCTAGGCGT
>JAHDID010000141.1 GCA_020630975.1 Verrucomicrobiota bacterium | reverse complement strand
AGAAGATCATCGCCTTCGCGCAAGTTAGGAAACGACTCCAAATTTCCAATTGGCAACCTCTACGTACACTGTACGCTCCAGAACGTACAGTGTACCTTTTGTCGATTTTTCTCTACTGAGCCTCCGAGTTAGCATGGCACATAGCTGCGATCCCACATATGGAAACAACGAGGTGGGAGTGGAGCAGGGCAAAATCAGATAGGGTACGGTTCAGATCAGATAGGGTACAATCCAGATCAGCTGAGGTTTGGTTCCACCCATTTGGCTCGCAGCCACTCCCCCGCTATTAGTCAGCCACGCTCTGCTTCAATGTGTAAATGGTGATGTAAATGGTGACAGGTGGTTTGCGATGAAGATATCAGGATTTCTTAATCATGTTTTAGTAGAGGCTGGTTCCGGTTTCTCAACTGAGCTCTTAAGCTTGTTCGTTTTAATGAATTTTCATGTGGTTTAGCGGTTGAATCCCCGAGTTTAGCGTGCAATTTTTCATTTAAATGAACAACACAAGACTAGGTTCCATTCTCCAAGATCGTCGTAAGGCCGCTGGGATTACGCAGAGGGATGTGGCAGAGTTGGGTGGGGTCGCGGTGCACACCATTAGCGATCTGGAGTCGGGAAAGGGGAATCCGACGCTGGAGGTGCTATCTAGCGTCTGTGAGGTGCTGGGACTGGAAATAGTCCTGCAGCCAAAGGTGCCTACGGCTATGGCTAACGCGAATAACTAACCAGGGATATAAGGAATGAGTCGGCGAGGTCAGGTGAAATATCGAGGTGAGGTAGCTGGTGTGATCGAGGAGCGGGCGCTAGGGCGGGGCTATCGATTTGTTTATGATGCTGGCTATCTGTCTCGACCCGATGCCCAGCCCGTGAGTTTGACCCTGCCTCTGCAGAGGCGGGCTCACGACCAGGAGTATCTATTCTCTTTCTTTGAAGGGCTGCTGGCGGAGGGGAGTCTGCGGGAGATCCAATGTCGACTCTATCGGATCGATCCAGCGGATTCATTTGGGCTGCTGCTGAAGTCTGCTGGTAGCGATGCCATAGGCTGCGTGACTGTGGAGGCTATCGAGGTATGAGTGAACTGCCTGAGACATATACGCGCTGTCTGAGCACCCTGCGTCCGACTAGCGGCCAGCCCTATAGCCGGGGCGCACAGAAGAACCTATGGGGCGGTCGAAAGGTGAGCCCGGTGCTGGGATTTGATCAGCCAAAGTTCCATAGCTATCGGCGCGAGCATGCAGATCGGATATCCATCTCCGGTGTGCAGGATAAGCTATCGGTAAAACTGGAAAAGGGGCAGCTAATACCCACCGATAGCGATGGGGAATATATCCTGAAGCCAATCCCCTCGGACATGGGGCTGGACTATGTCGATCAGGTGCCAGCCAATGAGCATCTGACCATGCAGATCGCCTCGCAGCTAGGAGGTATCAAAACTGCAGAGAATGGAATCGTGTATTTCCCCGATGGAGCCCCCGCCTATATCGTGAAGCGATTCGATCGAAGTCCAGTAGGTGGAGAGCGCCTACCGCAGGAGGATTTTTGTCAGCTATCGGGGAGGAGCCGGGCCAGCCACGGAGAGTCGTATAAATACGACGGTAGCTACGAGGAGCTGGGCGAATGCCTGCGGCGGTACTGCCCTAGCTATACGATCGAGATCGAGAAGCTCTACCGGGTGATCTTGTTCAACTATGTGTTCTGCAATGGCGATGCCCATCTAAAAAACTTTTCCGTATCGCCCACAGAGATGGGAGATTTCGCGCTGAGCCCTGCCTATGACCTGCTACACACGAAACTACACGTCCCCACCGAAACTCGTCTAGCACTAGACCTATTCGCTGACCCTGACTTTGAAACCGCTAGCTACCAGGCGCACGGCTTCCATACTGACGAATGCTTCTCAGAATTAGCCGATCGGTATGGCATGCAGCCCGCGCGGGCAAAACGTATCCGCGACCAGATCGCCCTGGCAGGAGAAAAGGCACAGGGAATGATAGAGGTATCGCTGCTGAGCCGCGCTGCGCAGGGGATCTATCTAGAGCAGGTGCAAGATCGGATGAGAGCGGTTGCTACGCTCTGATATGGGGCGCTGCGCTCTGAGTGAAGTGAAGGAGACGAGGAGGTGGGAGTGAAGGTGGGTCAAATCAGATAGGGTAAAAGGCTCTATGTAGCAGCTGAGCTGCATGAGCCGAAGCTAACGGCCGTGTGCTCTGCTGCGGATACGGAGATCCTTTTGTACGGACTGATTGATCCAGCTAGCTCTCCTCATCCTCGTGACACTCTCTCGGATCTGATGAGCGATGAGCTTCGCTGGGTGGGGGCTTGTCTGGGAAAAGGCTAACTACCCCAGAATTCTCTCGCCCCTATTCTCCTGCCTAATTAAGCAAATTTGCAGCCTGGTTTCAAAAACGAAGTGCAAAAAGCTCCAGGCTAGGCTAGGAGCCGCCTAGAGGGTAATCCGTCTCCTAGCCAGCTCTCATCGGGAGCTCCCTATGCCCAAGAAAACCCAGCGTAGAATCCTGGGAACCAATCATTTGCACTTCAAAGTTGAATCCGGGCAGGTAAAGACTGGAAGGTTTTGAATTTATTTGTCCCTTTGTCCAGGCATACAGCGCGAAGGGCGCATTTTTCATAAATAACCTAAATAACCTAGCGGCCGACCCTCCTTCGCTAAATCTTCCTCCTTCGCATGACTGCTTCGGCGAATAAATCGGCGCGCTAGCTAGATTGGGACGGATGACATGGATTTTCTGGTAGGATGCTTTTTTGGGGACCACGGATGAACACTGATGAACACGGATCTGATGGGCTTCGCTTGAATAGACGGCTTGCTGCTGGGCGAATCTAGGAAAATTTTAACTTTCCGGTTCTCACTTTCGCCGCAGCTTTCAATTACCCTTATAGAATACCCTTACCGAACCGATTATGAGAAGACTGATTATCACGACCCTTTCATGTATGGCTGCCATGGGCCTCGCATACACGACCCAGGAAGCCGCCGGAGTAGATCGCAAGACGGAGCTTTTGAAGCGCTTCGACGCTGATGGGGATGGCCAGCTATCCGACTCTGAAAAAGCTGAAGTCAAAAAGGCAATGTTGCCGCGACTCGATAAAAACGGCGATGGTAATATTTCACAACAAGAAGCCGGAAAGCTCTGGTCACGACTTTCCAAGCTCGATAAAAATGGCGACAATGTGATTTCGAAACAGGAGCTCGGCGGAGAGGCTGGTGATCCCGGTGATGATGATGAGGCCGATGAGAGACCGGGAACGGGCCCCGAAGTACAGCCGAGACCGGCCTACAGCGTGAAGGTGACCGAGCTGGTCTATGGGCAAGGCCAGACCCATAGCAGCTGGGGTGGCCCTGTGACTGGTACCATCGATCTGAAGCTCGATATCTACGAGCCTGTCGATGCGCCACCGGGACGCCCAGCGATGGTGATCGTTCACGGCGGTGGCTTTAAAGGCGGCTCCAAAACTGCGGATGCATACGAGAACTTCGCGCACTACTTCGCGGAGCGCGGCTGGGTGGCGATATCTATCGATTATCGTGTGATTCGTGACTACGGCACGGTGCCGACCGAGTGGGCGGACTACGTGGCCAACAACATCCCCCCAGGCAAGAAGCAGGACCAGTACCATGCGATGTACACCGCAGCTCGCGACGCCAAGGCGGCTGTGCGTTGGCTCTCCGCCCATGCTGACACCTATCAGGTCGATCTGGACTACGTCACTGCAGCTGGCGGCTCCGCCGGTGCCTTTACAGCGATTATGCTCGGCGTCACCGACCAGGAAGACTTCCGCGATGAGTTGACGGTCACGCAGGACCCCACGCTCGCGAGTACCCACCTGGATCAGCCCGCTGAGATTCACACCATCATCGACCACTGGGGCGGATCGGCTCAGGTGGATACCCTTGGGGCGATCGACGGGATTTCGCGCTTCGATGCCAGCGACGCGCCTGTCAGTATCGTCCACGGCACGAAAGATCCGGCCGTGCCCATCGCAGCCGGCGAGAAGGTGCGTGACGAATATATCAAGACCGGTGTGCCCTACGCCTACTATCCGCTACAGGGAGAAGGTCATGGCCCCTGGGAAGCCACCGTCGACGGCAAGAGCCTGGAAAGGTTGGCCTTCGACTTCATCGTCGAGCAGCAAGACCTGGCCGTTGGTCCCTAGTGTAGCTCGTGGGATATAGGCCCGATAAAGTAGCGAGCCGAAGCCTCCACCTATTAGTGTTTATTAGTGACAATTGTTTCATCGTGCCGAGTTAGTGTAAGAATCAACTGCCTACGAAATTTCTAACACTAATTTTCACTAATGAACACTAAAACAACACTAATCTGATGGGCTCCGTAAAATTGGATTCCAGAGGCCGAATTTCGGTTTCTAAACTAACAGGCATCGCGGCAAGCAAAATATGCAGTCTGATAGAAACAGCTTAGAGCGAGGAGATGCGTTTACCAGGTTATTCATAGCGAACGAAAAGCGTATCTATGGGCTCATCTTCGCATTGGTCCCCGACCACACTGCGGCACAGGATATCCTACAAGAGACAGGCAGTCGACTATGGC
>JAHDID010000140.1 GCA_020630975.1 Verrucomicrobiota bacterium | reverse complement strand
TCAATAGGGTACAATAAACACTCAATAGGGTACAATCGCTTGAACAGACGCAGAAAACGCAAAAAGACCGACGATACCGTCGAGATGCAGATGGGCCCCATGATCGACATGGTGTTTTTGCTACTCGTATTCTTCATGGTCACCGCCAAGCCGATCAAAGAAGAGAGCGATATACAGATCCGCCTACCTGGCTCAGCCGAGCAGAGCGAACCCATCGACATGCCAGACGAGCAGCGCATCCTGATAGCCGCTGATGGATCGGTATCGCTAAACGACATGGTGCTCGCCTCCGCTACCGATCAAAAGATGGCCGAGCTAGTCATCACCCTCAAACGCTTCAAGGAATCTGCCGATGCCAACAAATCCAAAGCCCTAGTCACCATCGCCCCTGCTCAGACCGTGCCCCACCAGCGGCTGATCGATGTGCTCAATGCCTGCGCCGTAGCCGAGATCGTCGGCGTCACTTTCGATACCCAAGCCGCCACCGGAGGAGCCGATGATTTCTAGCCACCACCGACTCAACCCGCAGAAAAGTGGCGGCGAGCGTCAGCGAGTGGACCGCACAGCCCACCTATCATGAGAATCCAAGCCCAGAGCCACAAAAAGAACCGCCGCCAGGAGGCCCAGGAGCGCAACAAGCGTCTCTCGATGATCCTGGCCGTCTTTGGCATCGCCATGGTCGTCGTCCTCGTCGGCGGAGCGGCTCTCGGTCTCGTCACTCTGGTGAAGTATTTCAAAGAGCCCGAGGCCGTCTTTGAAGCTGTGCCCAAAAAGCAGATCAAAATCCCACCCAAGACGCCACAGCATAAGATGAACGTGGCCAAACACGAGGCTAGCCGGCCCAAGCCCACGTTCACGCAAAAGCTGATGAGCACCAAGCCCACCGACTTTGCGCTGCCCGACCTGCCCCAAGTCGACCTCGACCAGATGCTGCCACTCGACCCGAGCGAACTCGTAACCGACCAGGTCGCCAGTCTCATGGGCACCTCTGGCATTGGTAATGGACTGGGCAATGGCATGACCGGTGGCGGCGGCAGCGGTAGCGGCACCAACTTTATGGGCCTCCAAGCTCAGGGCTCGAAAGTGCTGCTGATATTCGATATCTCGACCTCAGTCGTCAATGCCGTAGAGGCTAGCGGCACCCCATTCGACTCGCTCAAAGACGAAACCATCCAGGTCATCGAAAGCCTCAATCCGAACATGCGCTTTGGTATGATCCAGTTTTCCCGTGCCTTTCGCCCCTATCCCGGCAAGGAACTGATGGTCGCTACCAAAGGCAAAAAAGACGAGGCCATCCAGTGGCTCGAAGACAACTGGCTGCGAAATTCTGTGTCCCGCAGCCTGTCAGGCTCTGTCACTCGTGGCGACGATGGTGTCATCGAGGTGCTCAAGTATGCCTTCGAGATGGATCCCGAGATCATCTACATGATCTCCGATGCCTCCTTTCAGGACAATACCAATCGCACAGTGCCCCACGACGAGATCGCCGATCTGTTTCGCGAGCTGCAGCCGACAGCTACCGCACGCGGAGGCATCAAATTCAACTTCCTCGGCTTTGGCATCCGCAGCGACAATGCCGCCACGATGAAAAAAATCACACGCCGCAATGGCGGTGAACTGAAAATACTCAGCGAGAAGAAATGAGACCCGCCATTGCCACCATTCTACCGCTCCTAGTTGGCAGCTTTCTGCAGGCCCAAGAGCCTGCACCGGCCAAACTCATCCTGCTCGCAGAAACTCCTGCCGAAAAGATCCTCGACAAGTATGAGGAGGGCGACGCCATCCGCGTGCAGGGCTACGTGGAGCGCACCCATATCAATGCGACCGGTATCCACTTCGTCAATTTTAAAGACAACAGCTTCGAGTGTGTCACCTTCGCCCGCTTCCTCACCGCTTTCCCAGACGCCAAAGGCCCCGCCGATCTCTACTTAGAAAAATGGATCGAAGTCAGCGGCCCGCTGGAAAACTACCGTGGCAATCCACAGATCAAAATCACCTCCCCCGATCAAGTCACTGTGATCGACAAGCCCACCCCCACAGAGCCCGACACCCCAGCCCCTGCTGAGGACGACACAGCAGATGAGCCGGGTATAGAAGAAATGGCAGCCGAGGACAAGGAGGACGACTCACCTGAATCTGTGGTTCCCGCACTTTCGACAGCGGCGACACCCGATACCCCCGCCCTGGAGGAAGTCGATGGCGTCCCAGCTATCGATTGGCGAAAGTACTTCCCTAGCGGACTTAAAAAGTAAATTTTTATTAAAATTATTGATTTTGTGAATTATATTTCCGCCATTCTTTATGGCGTTGGTCAAAATCCTCTTCAAATACCGCACTGAAGCACTCCTCTATCTAGCAGTGCTGGCGCTGGCGCTGGTCACTCACATCATCACCGAGCGCTCCCTACAGCAGCAGCAGGATACCTGGGCACCCGATATGCCCGCCGCCTCGGAATCTCGTGGCGGCCGCCTTTTCGCCGATAATGATTCCTACACCTGGCTCAGCCTCGCCAAGCAAACCGTCTCCGAGTCGCAGTGGCGTATCAACTTCACCCATGCAGACAATACGCCCTACGGGCGGGAGACCCACTGGTGCTCGCTGCTGGTATGGCTACTCGTAGCTGGAGGAGCGATCGTCTCGCTGTTTTCCGATCTCTCGATCTACGCCGCCATCGAGCAAGCTGGCTTTTTTATCAATCTCTGTCTCCTCCTACTCCTCATGGCTGGCTGGATCCTATGCATGCGCAGGCTCCTAGGCCTCTGGCCCACCTGGCTAGGTCTACTACTGCTACTCTGGCTGCCTGACATGCGCAGCGCTTTTTTCTCCGGCCGCCCCGATCACCAGACTCTGCACTGTATCGCCTCGCTGCTATCGCTTTGCCTACTCATCCGAGGTGGTCTAGGCTGGACCACTCCACCCGGCAGCACCTCAGCACAGCCACTTAGCCCACCGCCCCTAGCTAAAGCCAGACTCTACTTCCGCCTCTCTGGGCTCACAGCCGCACTCGGGATCTGGGCAGGCTCCACCGTGCAGGTATCGCTACTCGTGCTACTGGGCATAGGCATACTCCTAGGCCTCTACTCCTGCAGAGATGCTCAGGATAAAAGACCCTATCACTATCATTCTGTCCTCTGGATCCAATGGGCCGGCACTGGCGCTATCTTTACCGTGCTGTTTTATCTCATTCAATACTTTCCTAGTGATATGGCGATGCGGCTGGAGACGATTCATCCTGCCTACGCTATCTCATGGCTAGGTGGTGGCATCATCCTTTCACTGCTCACTAGATGGATCATTACCGGCGACCGTCCTTCTATCAAAAGACCGCTACTCTGGATCGCTATCGCCACCCTGCCTGTCTACCCGGCATTGGTTTTTCTAGGCCCGCTGGACTGGCACTGCCTACGCGACCCTCTCCTAAAAAACTTCCAGGGCTGGACTTCCGAAGGTCAGCCATTTTACCTCTTTTACGAAACCAAGATCCTATCCAGCTACTGGGCGCTCTTCACGATCTTTCCCATACTTGCCCTGCTTTCCCCATTACTACTGAAAAGCACCAAAGTAGATACCTTCCAAAAGACAGCCCTACTGCTCTGCCTAGTCTGCCTATATGCCTACGGAGCTTGCGCGTGGTTTCAAGTACGCTGGACCATGTTTGCCTCGCTACTCCTCATAGCCACTATCCCGCTCGCACTTTCGATCGTACTACGGCACTTTTCACCACGCACTCGCAGCATTGGTATAGCGCTCATCGCACTCGCCCTGCTACCGATGACCTGGAGCGCCGGCAGAGATCTCGTCCAGCGCAGCAAAGGCACCCAAACCGACCCCGGCCTGCTCTACTCCCTATGGCCACAGCGCATCGCCAAAGCCCTAGACACAGATGGCAATGCCCACACCCTACAGATCATAACACGCCCAGAGTTCGCCAGCGGTCTCTATTACTTTGCTAGTATCAAAACTGTTGGTTCAGTCTTCTGGCAAAACCGCCCCGGCCTAGCTGATTGTGTCGACTTCTTTCTAGCCAAAGACGAAGCCGCAGCTCTAGCCGCCATCCAAAACCGAGACGTCGACATCGTAGCGGTCTATCAAATCGAGACTGCGGAATTCTACGAACGCATGCGATACGGCGCCGACCTCCCTATCCCCACACCCAATTTCTTGGACGAACTGAAATCCACAAAACCAAAAAACAGCGAACGCCTCAGCTACGACGAAGCACTTAGCGGCACAGCAAATCACCACTCATCTGGCCCCATCGAAGCCATCATCAAAGCAAACATCTATCGCATAGAGAATCACTAGAAACCAGGGGCTGCCTTGAGCTGCCCAGCTACCTCGGCCGAAGCACATGGCTCAGCCTGTCGAGCAGCTAAAGGCAGCCCCTCCTTGAGCGAGAGTCTCCGTCAAATAGGGAAGCGAACCAAGGAGCGGGGACGTCTCGTCGCTAGGCAAACCGAGCTGTCGTGCTGGCACGCAACATCGGGCCTATGCACTGTGCTCGATTCTTTGGCTCAGCCTGCCGGGCGACGAGACGTGCGCCCCTCCGCGCGCCTAGGGCGCGTGACACTCTGTGAGGTGAAAGTCCTCACCATGTAGG
>JAHDID010000075.1 GCA_020630975.1 Verrucomicrobiota bacterium | reverse complement strand
AATTTACCTAATATGCAGTTGTCAGAGATCATCTCTCCAGATAGGTCTCAAGAGACTAAAATTTAACCTGATCGTCAGAGCTAGGTTGCTCATTCCAAAGAGAGCGGCTCACTCTGGTGGTCACAGCGCAGTGGCACCACCCGGTCCCATCCCGAACCCGGAAGTGAAACACTGCAGCGCCGATGGTAGTGTGGTGATAGACCATGTGAGAGTAGGTCGCCGCCAGGTTAATAAGAAAGAGCCGGACTGGAAACAGTCCGGCTCTTTGCGTTTCTGCGAAAGCTAGTTTTGGGCTCTAGCCGCTGAGTGAAGTGCCAAGCCCATGGCTATAGGCCGTATAGGACCTATTTTCGGCCTATAGCAGAGGATCTGGTGCTGGGGCTTTCTTGGTGGAGGCTTCGGTCGCCTTTGCGATTGGTTGTCATGTTCTCGTCATTTACACTGTAGCTATCGTGTGAGCAGATGATGACGATCGATCGAAACATGGCCAATCTCCGTCTTTTACTCGCCTGGCTGCTGCTAGGCGCTCAGCTAGTCAGCGCAGATCCGCAGCTCAGCTCATGGCTGACGCAGCCGACGGGGCGCTATGCCAGCATCTATGCCTCGGATGCGGCTCAGGCCTCACAGGATGCTACGACCACTTGGACTCATCCCAATGGCGGCGCTAGCCAGCTGCTGCCGACCTATGCGGGCGTCCACGAGGTGGCGGCTACCGATACGACAGTCTATGTGCGCGCCACTGGGCTGGGCTTTCATGTGATGGGGCCCTGGTACACCGATGGCAATCGCGACACGGTGGTGAATAACTTTCCCAACAATATCGCCGACATTTTTCACTTCCCGCGCACGCCAGTCATTCCCATTACCAAGCAGATGCTCAATGGCCTGGCTGTGGGCTGCTATGTCGATGGTGTCACCATGTTCGATACGCGCGACTTGTTTTCTTACGACAATGGGCGGGGCTTCGATTCGCCGCCATTCGGTGGGGAGCCTGGCGATGGTATCTGGAATCGCAACGCCACTATCGCCGAGGCGGCTACCTTCGACCCATCGTATGGCCATCAGGCCGATAATACCTACCACATCCACTCTCTGCCGCAGGGGCTACGCCATCTGCTCGGCGATAGTGTCGACTACGATCCGGCGACCAATAGCTACACTGAAAATTTCAATGGCAATCACTCGCCGATCATCGGCTGGGTCGGCGATGGGCTGCCGCTCTATGGCCCCTACGGCTACTCCGATCCGCTCGATGCGAGTTCCCCCGTGCGCCGCATGGTGACAGGCTACCAGCCGCGAGATGGCAGCAATGGCTCTGTAGACATCGCCACGACGGGGCGCACCACGCTGCCTGCCTGGATCGTGCGTAATCGAGCCGAATTCTCCACCCCGAATCTCACGGTAGACCAATACGGTCCCGCCGTGTCGGCCAACTACCCACTGGAGCGCTATCTCGAAGATAATGCCTACAAAGGCGATCTGGGATTGACTCTAGGCACCGATTTCGACCTGAATGAATACAACGTCCGCTGGTGCAAGACGCCGGAATTTCCCGACGGGACTTGGGCTTATTTCAGCTGTATCGATGCTAGTGGAGCCCCTCAGTTTCCCTACAATCTTTGCCTCTTCTACTATGGCACCGCTCCTGTGGCAGCGGGTCAGGGCTCGCCCATCGTGGCGGCAGAGGTGCCCGCCGGAGCTACGGTGTACTTTGAGGGGGGACCGGAGAAAGCGGCGGTAGCGACCGGTATCACCACCGATGCTAGCACGGGCGATGTGACGATCACTTGGGATGCCACTGCCGGTGCCTCCTATGTGGTAGAGACCTCTACCGATCTCGCTGACTGGGATGATCTATCGCAGAGTGTCCTAGCTACCTCCGAGGTGGCGAGCCTAGTCGATGGTGGGCGGACCCATCGTGATGATCGTGCTTATTATCAGCCGCGGATGACTTCTCTAGCGACATTCGACGATACTGGATTTGCCTATGATGGCTCGTCTGTTCGGACTCCTCTCGTCGGATCTACCGTACTATTGACGAGTGGCTCGGGTACGCCTCCGGCCAATCTCAATATATTGCCAACTAGTGTCACGCTAAATGGCCAGGCGATATCTATCGGCTCTCGGCCATCTCAGTATATGGTGGAGCTACTGATCGACGCTGCCAATCTCGCTGATGGGGATTACGCTGTGGTTGCCACATTTCCTGATGGTAGTTCATGGACTGGGACGCTCAGTCATGTCGCGCAGCCCAATGTATTGCTACTCATCGTCGATGATTGGGGCATCGACTCGAGTCCTATCGATAATAATGCTACGCTCAATCCGGGCACGACCTTTGCCAATATGGCGACACTGCAGTCGCTCGCGGCGAGTGGCCTACGCTTCACCAATGCCTACTCGCAGCCCGTTTGCTCGCCGACACGTGCGGCGCTCATCACCGGGCGACATGCCTTTCGCACCGGAGTCGGCAATGCCAACGATGTGCTAGCCGCCGAGGAGGTAACGCTGCCCGAGGCATTCAGTGCAGCGAGTTCCCCCTACCAGCTGGCCTCCTACGGTAAGTGGCACCTCGGTGGGGGCGACACTGGCTATGCCGATCTTGGTGGCTGGCCAGAGTTCATCGGTATGACTGGGGGGGGCGTAGAGAATACTCTGACAGGCTACGAAGACTGGGCGAGAAATGACAACGGCACGGTGGCGAATAGTGATGTCTACACCACGACTGATCAGGTCAATCAGGCCAAGACGTTTATCGATGCGCGTAATACGGCGGGCGAGCCGTGGTTTGTCTGGATGGGCTTCAATGCGCCGCACACGCCATTCCACGATCCACCAAACAATCTACTCCAGGGGACCACTGGCACGTCCGACAAAGCTCGCTATCAAAAAGCTCTAGAGGCTCTCGATACCGAGATAGGGCGATTGCTAGAGTCCGTCGACCTGGCCAAGACCAATGTCATCATCGTGGGTGATAATGGCACCCCTGCTCAAGTCGTGCAGGCACCCTATGGCCCTACAGGCAATACCGGTAAATCCAAAGGCGATCTCTACGAGGGCGGTATCCATGTGCCGATGGTAGTCAGCGGTCCCTCCGTGAAGCTGGCTAGCGGCACCACTACCAATGCGCTAGTGCATGTGACCGATCTCTACTCCACCATCCTCGATATGGCGAGTGTGCCAGTGCCTAGCGAGGCCGTAGACTCAGCCAGTATCGAGCCGATCTTAGCCGGTAACGATAGCGCCGAGCGCTGCGTCATCACCGAGGCATTTGGGGCAGATCTAGTCGGCGAGCCCGGGCGCTCGCTACGACTGGGGAGCTACCCCGACTACAAGCTAATTATATTCGAAGATCCTCTCGATAATAATGATACCCCGGTTCATCACCTATTCCACCTACCTACCGATGCCAATGAGGATTCTCCTCTCGATATAGGTGCACTCTCTGGCGATGCTCTGGCAGCCTACAATGCTATGGTAGCGAAAGATGCGGCACTCGGGCATCTCGATCCTGTAGATACCCTATATATCGAGATCGAGCCCGGCTCTGGACCTAGCAGCGTGCCGTCGAATCTAGATGCCAACCCAACCGGCATCACCGTCGATGGCATAGCCGCCACCTATCTCGGCCGAATCGACAGCTCCGATACCCAAAGTCGCTACTGGGTGAAGTGCACCGTCCCTCAGGTCGGTACCTACACCTCAGCCACAGTCACCTTCTCCGACAATCCCAACACCGGCGATCCCAGAGTATTCGATTCCGTCCAGATCATCGTAGCACCGTGATCTCTGGCCAGACTTTTCATACAAAATCTACTACGACTTGCTGTGGAAGATTCTGCCTGTGTTGCGCTCGATTTGTCTTACTCACACAGCCCTGCAGACAAATCGTCGCGCGCCTTGGCAGAATCTATTCTCGCGGCATCTCGCTACGATTTATCGTCGGCATCGGTATGATCAATGTCTTTGCCATCGTAGCGATCGTGGGGGATGTGCAGCGCTTTGCTAATTCCAAGAAACTAGTCAGCTATCTCGAGCTCAACCCAGGGCGAAAAAAGAGTGGCAAAGGCAAGGATGAAAAGAAAGGCGCTGGCGGGCGCGGCAGAGGTGATATTTTAGTCGTTCGCTTTCTCCTCTTCAGCACGGCCTCTGAGCTTTGCTACGGTGTACTGAGGGTCGTCTGGTAGGACGGCGATGTCTACGAGGGTGCCGGCCTTTTCTAGCATGCGACGGCAGTCGGGCGAGAGGTGGCGGACTTGTAGTTTTTTGCCGGCATTTTCGTAGCGGGTGCCGAGGGCATTGATCGCTTCCAGGCCAGAGAGGTCGCAGACTCGGGCTTCCTCGAAGTCGATGACGATGTTGGGCACATCGGACTTGGCCTGGAAGTTGTCTGAGAATTCACGAACGCTGCCGAAGTAGAGCAGACCCTCTACGGCATAGATGCGCTCGTCTGGGCCATCTTTGACGGTAGAGACATGGACGTGCTTGGAGCTCTCCCAAGCGAATGCCAAGGCGGAAAGGATGACTCCGACGAAGACAGCGAGCGCTAGGTTGTGCATGAACACGGTGACCAGTGTGACGGCTAGGATCACAGCGATCTCTGTCCAAGGTACTTTGCCAAAGCTCTTGAAGGTGGACCAATCGAAGGTGCCGATGACCACCATAAACATCACCCCGACGAGGGCTGCGATCGGAATCTTTTCGATGATCGGAGAGAGGATCAAGATAAACAGCGCGAGCATGACGGCGGCAAAGATGCCAGACAGGCGGCCGCGACCGCCGGAGTTGATGTTGATCATCGACTGGCCAATCATCGCACAACCGCCCATACCACCGAATAGTGCCGAGAGGACATTGGCTCCACCTTGGGCGAGGCACTCCTGGTCGCCGTGACCACGAGTTTCGGTCTTTTCGTCGATGAGCTGCATGGTCATCAGCGACTCGATGATGCCGACCATGGCGATCGAGAAAGAGATTTTCAGAATGAATCCCCAGTGCGCGGCCCAGTCGACACCCGAAGGCCAGACAGGGAGTGGGAAGGAGCCCTCCATACTGCCTGAGGCACCTTTAGCGCCCTCCATCAGGACGGTGGAGATAGTGCGTACATCGGGAATGAAATAGGCGGCGAGACTGACTAGGACGATCGCTACGAGAGTGGATGGGACAGCCTTGGTGAGCTTGGGGAAAAAATGGATAATCGCCATCGAAGCTAAGACAAGAACGATCATGATGGCGAGTGGGCCACTCTCGAGGATCTGGGTCAATTTGTGCTCATCGTCGATATGAGTGGTCTTGGTAAAGAAAGGTAGCTGACCGAGGAAAATAGCGATCGCCAGTCCATTCACAAAGCCGATCATGACTGGGTGCGGGACCAGGCGGATAAATCGGCCGAGTTTGAACACACCGAATAGTAGCTGAATAAGTCCGGCTACCATGATCACTGCCCATAGGTAGTGTAGGCCTAGGCCGTCGCCTTGTTCGTTACCAAAATCGACGGCATACTTTGCCACTAGAGCGATGGCTGCTGTGGCGCCTGAGATCATACCAGGTCGACCGCCGACAGCAGAGGTGATCAGGCCCAAAAACACAGCTGACCACAGGCCGACTGCAGGTGGGACACCTGCGATGAACGAGAATGCAATCGCCTCTGGCACCAGTGCCAGCGCTACTGTGAGTCCAGATAGGCAGTCGGCTTTGATACTGCCCCCAGTTTTGGAATAATTGAACATGCGAGGGCGCGACTAAGGGGCAGCCTGGTGCGACAAGCAAGGTTTTTTGTCGGAAGTTGAGCAGGACTAGGAGTCTGTCGGGCTTATCGGAGCACTTTGGCAAAAGCCTCGACTGCGATCTCGATCTGCTCGGTCGTCACATCTCGATGGGTGGCGGCGCGCATTCGCTGCTGGTAAATGCCGCCGACTTTTACGCCGAGCTCAGCCAGCTGGGAGATGAGTGTGGCAGGCGTTCCCCAGTCGGGATCGAGATCGAAGAAAACCAGATTGGTCTCGACGGCAGCAGTATCGATGGCGACCGGACTTAGCTGTGCTAGACCGTTTGCCAGCTGCCGAGCGTGGCTGTGATCGTGGGCCAGAGCATCGATGTGGTGATCTAGTGCATATCGGGCTGCAGCGGCCATCATACCGGCCTGGCGCATCCCTCCACCGAGCATCTTGCGCACGCGGCGGGCCTGGTGCATGGCCTCGGCTGAGCCGGCGAGGATCGCGCCCATCGGGCAGCCGAGCCCTTTGCTGAAACACAGGGTCACGGTATCGACGCACTCGGCGATCTGAGCTGGCTGATAGCGGGCTGCGACTGTGGCATTGAAAAAACGGGCTCCATCCAGATGGCTGCGTAGACCCTGCTGGCCTGCCCACTGGCCGAGTGTCTGCATTCGCTCGAGTGGGTAGACGCGGCCTCCAGCGATATTGGTGGTATTTTCGAGGCACAGCAGTCGGGTGCGGGTGAAATGCGGATCATCAGGCCAGGGCAGAGCCTCTAGAGTGGCGACATCCAGTAGGCCCCTATCACCATCGAGCTGGCGCATGGAGACGCCGCTGATCGCGGCGGGGGCTCCGGCTTCATAGAGACCGATGTGGCCCGTGCGATGGATCAGGATCTCATCGCCAGGCCTAGTATGCAGCCGCACTGCGATTTGGTTGGCCTGTGTGGCGGTACAGGTGAAGACCGCGGCTTCTTTGCCTAAAATCGCTGCCACACGGGCTTCCAGGGCGTTCACGGTGGGATCTTCGCCCATCACATCATCGCCCAGAGGGGCTGCTACCATAGCAGCTTTCATCTCGGCGGTGGGCTGGGTCACGGTATCGCTACGCAGATCGATAGTCGACATGGCGAGAGGCTACGCCTTTTCTCTCACTCGGCAATCACCAGTATAAAATGCGGATTAATCCGATTTTTTCTGCCTCCCAGATCGATAAAGGGGGCTATGCTGGCGGTCCTGTGAGACTCGATCATTTCGTAGCCAAACACACATCTGAGAGTGAGAGCGCGGCACGTCTGGCGATCGCTCAGGGGCGGGTGACTCTGGATGGTGAGGTGAGCCGAGACCATCTGTCTGTCGTCGATAGCTTCTGCACAGTAGCGCGTGATGGTGAGCTATTGCAGCGAGCCTGGCTGCGCACGTATCTCATGCTGCACAAGCCGGTGGGCTACATCAGCGCGACTCGGGACCGTGAGCACCCTACAGCGCTCGATCTCATCGCTCATCCTGCGGCTGATACCCTACACATCGCTGGCCGTCTGGATCGCTCGTCGTCTGGCCTGCTGCTACTCACCAATGATAGCGCCTGGTCGGAGGCGCTGACACACCCTGAGCAAAAGGTGGCCAAAACCTATCTCGTAGAGACACAGCAGCCGATCTCTAGCGATGCTGAGCAGCGCTTTGCAGAGGGCTTCTATTTTGAGTATGAGGGCATCACGACCAAGCCTGCACTGTTAGAAAGGCTCGGCGACCGGCGGGCGCGGGTGACGCTAGAAGAGGGCAAATACCACCAGATCAAGCGTATGTTTCACCGGCTGGACGGCAATCGGCTGGTATCGCTGCATCGCACCCAGATCGGCTCTATCCGGCTACCTGCAGAGCTACAGGCAGGGCAATGGCGAGAACTGACTGAGGCAGAGGTCAGCCAGCACTGTGTTTAGCCGCTTGTTTGGCGAGTTTTTTGCAGTCGCTGAGCGAGCGGAAGCGATCGCTGCTCCACTGGACTTCATTCCCTCGAAAGAGAATCTCTCTGCCTACCAGCTGTAGGCCCAGCATGCCTTTTTGGTTTGCGGATACCTCACGCACACAATAGACGGCTCCTTCCTCGATGTATCCATTTGGAAACTGAAATTCAGACAGGGCGCAGTCACGGGGTGCGAAGTTTGGTAGGGGGGTGGAATCAATGCAAACCACTTTATCTCCAGACTTCATGCTACCAAGAATATCGAATTCAAAAAATTAAGGCAATCCTGAAAGTGACTTTCATCAGAAAAAAGGGGTTGCCCTATCGCTATCTTATCCCTCTATAGCGTAGCAAAAACTGTAGAATAATAGAAACGACATGGCCCGTATCAACGATAACTTCCTGAAACTCAAAGCTGGTTACCTTTTTCCAGAGATCGCACGTCGCGTGAATGCCTACACCGAGGCAAATGCCGAGGCGGCAGGCCGCCTGATCCGCTGTGGTATCGGCGATGTCACCGAGGCTCTGCCTCAGGCCGTGCAGAAGGCGATGCATGACGCCGTCGACGAGCTGGGCGAGCGCGGCACCTTCCGCGGCTATGGCCCAGAGCAGGGCTACGACTTCCTGCGCGAGGCGATCGCGGAGAACCAATTCGCCTCTGTCGGCATCTCAGCAGACGAGGTGTTCATCTCAGATGGTTCAAAGTGCGACACTGGTAATATCCTAGATATTTTCGGCCCGGGGAACAAAATCGCCATCACCGATCCAGTCTATCCCGTCTACGTGGACACCAATGTGATGGCCGGCAACACGGGGGAGGCTGATGCGAATGGTGCCTATGGTGGACTGGTCTACCTGCCCTGCACGAGCGAGAATGACTTTGTGCCAGCGATCCCAGAGGAGAAAGTCGACCTGATCTATCTCTGCTACCCCAACAACCCAACCGGTGCTACCGCGACACGCGCCCAGCTAGAGGCATGGGTAGACTACGCTAAGGAGAATGACGCGATCATTCTCTACGATGCTGCCTACGAGGCATTTGTGCAGGAGAGCGATGTGCCTAAGTCGATCTTCGAGATCGATGGCGCTAAGAGCTGTGCGATCGAGTTTCGCAGCTTTTCCAAGAATGGAGGCTTCACTGGTGTGCGTTGTGCTTACACCGTGATCCCTAAAGACCTGATGGGTAAAGCCGAGGACGGTAGTGAGGTGAGCCTGCATCAGCTCTGGTCTCGCCGCCACAGCACCAAGTTCAATGGTGCTAGCTACCCTGTGCAGCGCGGTGCCGCCGCAGTCTTCTCTCCAGAGGGCAAGGCAGAGGTCGCGGCTCTCGTCGAGCACTACATGGGCAATGCCAAGCTCCTGCGCGAGGCATGTGAGAAGATCGGCCTGACCGTCTTTGGCGGAGTGAATGCACCTTACGTGTGGGTAGGCTGCCCAGAGGGTGTCGATTCTTGGGGTATGTTTGATCGTATGCTCGAGCAGGCACAGGTGGTCATCACACCAGGCGCAGGCTTTGGTGCCGCAGGCGAAGGCTATTTCCGCATCTCGGCTTTCAACAGCCGTGAGAATGTCGAGGAAGTCTGCCGCAGGATCGCTGAGAATCTCGGCTAGCAGCTAATCGCGATAAATCTTTAATCATGAGAAGGCACCGGTAATCCGGTGCCTTTTTTGTAGAATCGCAGACCTTGCAAGGAAAACGAAGCTCTTTGCAAGGAAACCTCAAACTCACTGCCAAAGGGATCGTAGAACCCCAGGTGTAAAATCCAAAAGCACTAGCAGGCTTGTTGGGTGGTAGAAGCGTCTCAATCAATAATGGGGGCTGCTATTCACCCAAAATAGCCCTCACCCTCCAGATAGAGCATCACCTCCTGGGCGCACTCTTCGGGTGTCTTACCGGCTGTGGTCAGCACGACCTCGGCATTCTCGGGCTCTTCGTAGGGATCGGAGATGCCGGTGAATTCGGGGATGATGCCTGCCCTGGCTTTGGCATACAGGCCCTTGCGATCGCGGGCTTCGCATTCCTCCAGAGTAGTCGCCACGTGTACTAGCACAAAGCCTCCGCCAGTCGCTTCGACCGTTGCCCGCACGCTGTCGCGGACTTCGGCGTAGGGGGCGATGGGGGCGCATAGGGCGATGCCACCGTGATTGGTGATCTCGCTGGCCACGTAGCCGATGCGTAGGATGTTGAGATTGCGGTGTTCTTTGGAAAAGGTCAGCTCGGAGCTGAGGGTCTGGCGCACATGATCGCCATCGAGCAGCGTCACTCGGCGGCCGCCTTTCTCCTGCAGCTTAGAGAGTAGTACGCGAGCGATAGTCGATTTGCCCGAGCCGGAGAGGCCGGTGCAGAATACAGTCAGCCCTTGGCTGGACTTGGGTGGAAAAGCTTGGTGGATCTCGCGCTCGATCGCCTCGGGGTACTCGCGCTCGCGCCAGTCGGGGAGAGCACTGGGATCGCTATCGATTTGTCCGATTTTGATACCGATTCGCTCAGCAGCATCTTCAGCCAGAGGATTGTCGGTGTGAGCTAGCCAGGTGCTGCTGCCGTAGTTGCGAGCCACGATGGCCATGAGCTCAGCACTCTGGCCGGAGCTATTCAGCAGGCACAGCTCTGAGTTCGTAGTAGCTGCGCTGTGCTGATAGCAGCGTGCCAGCGCGTAGCAGTCCATAGCTGGGTCGGACACGTCGATGTTGGCGAGTAAAAGGAGACCAGAGACTGTTTCGAGCTGTTCGGTCTGCCAGGCGGAGAGAGGTGTGGCCGATTGGAAGGCGACCGTTTCCTTATCTCCTAGCTTTGCCCGCACCTGCGCCGGTGTCAGACGTAGCTCGGCATTGTCGTAGTGTTGGGGCAGTTGCAGGCCTTCTAGGCTGCCGCCGACTCGCCACTCGTCTCCGACTTGCCAGATGTCGGTCACATTCACGATGGCGAGAATCACCAGCTCGGGATCGCGCAGCACGAGCTGCCCGCCGGCTGAGAGAGCGTCTGCAGTCTCTGCAGATAGACTCAGGCTCACGGGTTCTGGCCAGTAGGTACCATCGGCTAGCTCAGAGTGATCGATCACAGTCTCATAGTCGGCCTGGCTCATGTAGCCACTCAGCGGTGAGTAGGCACCATTCAGCAGTAGCTCTAGCTCGGCTTCACCAGCCGCATCGAGGGTGTGCGATGGCCAGTCCTGAGAGGCTGCCTTCAGCTCGGCGGCACGGGCTTCGTCGACTAGCGATAGCTTCAGTTCGCCGCCGTAGGGAGAGATGATGGATCCACTGCTCATGATAGAAAAATTTCAGGCCCGACCATAGAGCATACTCGCCGTCATTTCCCGAAATTCCTTGATCAGGTTTTATCTGTGTGACATTTTAGTCACATAATCTCCATAATTTTAACCTGCCATGAAAAGCCAGAAACCAAACAAAGTTCACCTGCTCTCGACTTTCGATCAATCCCTTTGGGAGCTCCAAAAGGAGCTAAAGGAAATGGGTGCGCAGACTCGCTCCAATCTGGATCAAGCGTTTCGTGGCCTCATGAATGGTGATGAGAGCGATTGCAATGCCGCGATCTGCAATGACGAGATGGTTGATCAACTAGAGCTGCAGATCGATCAGACAGGTATGGAGATTTTGCTGAGATTTTCCCCAGTCGCGACGGATCTGCGTCGTGTGGTGGCTACGATCAAAGTGGCTAATCATCTAGAGCGAATTTCTGATCACGCTGGCACTATCGCTAAGCGCGCTCGCAAGATCATCAAGAAAGGCGAAAACTCTGCCGAGCTCTCTGAAAGCGTGGAGACCGTTTTATTTTCCAGCCTGGAGTTTTACGACACATCTTTGGATGCTTTTAGAGCTGCGAAGCCGGTCGACCTAGAAGAGCTCACAAGCCGCCATAAAAAGCTGTCTAAAGGCTGCAAAAAGGTGGTGAAAGCTATCGGGAAGCAGATGGAGGGAGGCGAGGAAGAGGTGAAGCCTTTACTCAATCTAATCTTCCTCCTCCGCTCGGTGGAGCGGGTGCTGGATCACTCTTTGGGTGTGATCGAGGTGGTAGATTTCGCCCACCCATCAGCAGATTGAGCTGGGGCAGACACTCCTTGCCGATAGCCTTGGCTGAGGCGACATTTATAGGGTGAGGGGACCGCTCATTGTCTTATTTTTCTTCGTCGCTTCGATCGTTCGCATTAGTTTCGGCTTCAATGTCGAGGCTGCGGTAGATCAGTGGAGTCGTGCGTACAGCTGGCTTCAGACCGGCCGAAATCTGACTGCATCTGGCTGCGAGGATCTCGCTCTGGCTAGCTATCGAGAGGCTCTGGTGCAGTTTGAGAAAGTTGCCTCAGATTTCCCTGACTACGAGACACAGCTGGTGAACTACAGGCTGGAGCGCCTCAAAGAGGAGATCGGTGCCGTCACTTCCAGGTTATCGCCAGAGTCAGTCGCTGTGGCGGATGATTATCTGGCCTTCATCCATTTGCTCGATCGGGTGGACGAGCTGCGCTACCAGGCTCAGCGAGACGAAGCGCTAGTCGCCCTGCAGCAGGCCAGAGCAGCTCTGGAGGCGATCGTAGAGAAAAATCCCGACAGTTATGGCCCGGCTGTGGCCAGCCAGACCAGCTCCATCGCTGAGCAGATCGGTATGCTCGAGGCCAGTGCCGCTAGAAAGCGGGTAAAAGCACCTGTGGTGGCCAGATCTACTAGCTCATACACACCTCGTGGGCGAGGTACCACGGAGTATGTCCAGCTGGAGGATCTGCCATCGACTCCGAGCGCGATATCGGGTGTTTTACTTTTTCCCTAATAAATGGCGAAAGACTGGCATAGGATTTTTTTCGGCTCGTCTGATTCGGATGCTTCGCTGTCTTCACCTGTCTTTGTTACTTGTCTGCCTGACCTCAGCCCTATTTTTATCCAGCTGTGCCACAGCTAGGGTCGAGATTTCGGATCAGAGTTTTGTCCCCGAAAAGATCGGCGCTCACAAGCTAGGCATTGGCCCCGTGGTCCAGGTCGATGGCGAGCCGATCCTGGGCCATCAGGCAGAGATCTTTCGCAATGAGCTGCGCCGTGCTATGAGCAATAAGCGCAGCT
This sequence comes from Verrucomicrobiota bacterium, assembly GCA_020630975.1. Taxonomy (GTDB): domain Bacteria; phylum Verrucomicrobiota; class Verrucomicrobiia; order Verrucomicrobiales; family DEV007; genus Arctic95D-9. The sequence continues at coordinate 14,834 of JAHDID010000075.1, read as the reverse complement.
ACATCCAAGTAGCCGGGAATATCGGCCCGAATCTGCTCGGCAATCCTGGCGGCACCGCCGAGCGCGCGATATCCAGCTCGCTCAGGTCCTCGGCAAAGAGCCGGGGCATGCGCTACCTGATGGTCACCGAGGTGAGCCGCAATGATATCTCTCACGACACCGATCGCAGCTGCGAGGAGGAGACTGAAAAGATCTACGCCGAGTGCGGCAAGTACATCGGCACCCGTGTCATCAGCACCACCTACACCTCGGCAGCCATCACCCAGCGCACTGTGGCAGCCAGATTTAAGGTGATCGACCTCTATCGGGGCAAGACGGTCTGGGTGAGCCGCTCTGAGATGGGCACCGCTAATCGCAGCGAAAATGAGTCCTGCTACCGCTACCCACCCACGCCCAGCTACCCCAGTGCACCGCGGGCAGACAATGTGGTCGACAAGCTCTCTCGGGCTGCCGTGCGTAAGCTGCCAAGGAATGGGTGGTAAATTGGGGCTATTTTTTCGAGAATTCAGCTAGGCTTATCGGGCGATCTGTGGATTGTACCCTATTGAATAAAAATTGTACCCTATTGAATCTGGGGTACCATAGCGACAATCATGAATCTCGATGACATCCGTGTGAAGATCGACCAGCTCGATACCGAGCTGATCCGCCTGCTCAATGAGCGCGCCGACCTAGTACACGAAGTAGGTGTGGTGAAAAAGCGCGATAATCTGGAGATCTACGCTCCCGATCGTGAGGAGAAACTCCTCCGCGCACTCGTCGCTAAGAGTCAGGACTGCAAAGGCCGCCTGCCAGAGAAATCGATCCGGGCTATCTACCGCGAGATCATGTCGGCAGCACTGGCTCTTGAGGATGATCTGAAGATCGCCTACCTCGGGCCAGAGGGGACTTGGACTCATCAGGCTGCGATCAATAAGTTTGGTAACAGTGTCGCCTACCAGCCGCAGCCCTCGTTTGCCGATGTCTTCGAGCAGGTCGAGCGCGAGATCGCGGACTACGGTGTGGTGCCGATCGAGAATTCTACGGAGGGCGCTGTCACTCACACACTGGATCTGTTCGCCGATTCGCCACTGAAGATCTATGGGCAGGTACTGCTATCGATCGAAAATAATCTGATGGCCCGCTGCGAGCGCGATCAGATCGAAAAGATCTACACTCACCCTCAGGTGATCGCGCAGTGTCGCGGCTGGCTGCACAAACATTTCCGCGACGTGCCAGCTATCGAGATGTCTAGCACTGCTGCCGCGGCTCAGCTAGTGACCAAAGAGCCCAATGCCGCTGTGCTGGGTGGAGCGCTACTCGCGGACATGTACGACCTGACCATCCTCGAGAAATCGGTGCAGGATATCGCGGGTAATACCACTCGCTTTCTAGTGATCAGTCACAAGACCTGTCCGCCGACTGGCGACGATCGCACTTCGGTGATGTTTTCTGTCAACGACGAGCCGGGTTCTCTCCACCGTGCCCTCGAGCCGTTTGAGAAATTCTCGATCAACATGTCGAAGATCGAAAGCCGCCCGAGCAAGCGCCGTGCCTGGGAGTATTTCTTCTTCGTCGATGTCGCAGGTCACTGCGAGGATCCCGAGCTGAGCAGCGTGCTCGAGCAGCTGAAGCGCAATTGCAGCTTTGTAAAAGTGCTCGGCAGCTACCCCAAGGCACCAGCGGTTTCGCGAGGTAGGGATATTGTTTAGCTTGTAGATTCGGCTAGTGTGAGATGACTTTGATGGGTGATTAAAGTGTTCAAAATAGCGCTTGTTTGTTGTCGCGGTATGAGTATCCTATATACATGACTCACAAAGAGATCCGAAACTGTATAGAGGAAGACATTCCATTCGAACTATTCCTATCAGATGGACGCTCATTTGAAGTTCCTCATCGCGACTACATTTTTTGCCCTCCTAGATCGACTACCATCATAATCGCTCAATCGGATGAAGATGGCGACATAATCAATCACAAGATTCCGTTATTGATGGTAACTGGTGTGTCTAGTAAGTCGAAAGAGATTGCCTAGAGTTTCTGGGTTTAGTCCGCTGACTAGACGATTCGACTAAAGTCGAATCTACGATGAGTAGGACTGGGAGCGGCGGTTTGTAACCGCCGGACAACCCAAGCCACACAGAATACGCTACCTATCTCCCAATCGCAGCCTCTGCAGTCTTCGCCACTACCTTAGGCTCGATCTCGATCGGCTTTAGCGACACCATCATCTGCAGACTGACAAAGGCGAATATCGCTAGCCATAGATTGGAATACAGCGAGGGCTTGCAGCCGAGTAGTCGGCGGGTCTTTTCCAATAACCGGTAGCCGAAGGCAAAAGCGGCTAAGCCCAGCGTCATCGATAGCAGGGAGAAAAAGGCTACAGATGTGGTCGATTGTGCAAATACCCATACCACAGGCGATACGCCGAGCAGCAGCATAGCTGTGAGGGCGCTCATACCGAGCATCTGTATCGCGACCTGGCGTAGACTGATCTCGTATCCCGATAGGCAGGTGAATACGAATAAACTAGGCAAAGTAATGACACCGGTGCCCAGACCCGCTAGCAATACCTTGAGCGGTGCCTGCCATACCTGATCGCCGCCTGCGAATGAGCCTAGCGCAGCACCAAACACCGCAAAGCCAACTAGACTGATGGCCATCAGCCAGAGAGCGATACGCGGGAGATCGCGGTCGGCTAGCTCGTGGATCAGTGCGAGTGGGCGCTTCATCAGTGCCTCGCAGATGCCAAATAGGTCATGCGGGGTAGAGATTGTGTCTTCAGTAGATTCGTTCATGGGTATAGAGAAATGTTCAGGTTGGATGGTAAATAGGTAGATAGATTGAATGGATTACTTCAGGCAGTGCTCCATGGCCCAGAGCAGGGATTCGTAGAAATTGCCATCGAAAGCATCCGGTCTGAGAAAGGCGATCTTTAGCCCCGGTGTGCCGAAGATCGGGCGAAACAGGTAGGCGATCTGTGCGCCGACGAAGCCATTGCTAAAGATCCATAGAGCGATCAGAAAGAAGGGGCGTTCGGTCTTGGAGATCAATAGTCGCCAGAGCCTTTGCATGGCAGCGATACCGGAGAGCCCGAGCACGATGACATGACCGATCAGCAGCAATTGATGAGCTTTGGCCGCTGCAGGCGGTGGCGCATCGGGCCCAGGGAGATTCAGGGTGAAATAAAGAGTGACCGGACTCAGAGACAGTAGCACTAGGGAAAAGATAGAGAAAGCCGAAAGGATGCTCAGCCAGGTCTGCCGTAGGGAGAGGTCGGCTCCCACGAGTGTAGCGATCATGCCATTGATCAGGCCATTTAGCCCGAATGTGACGACGATGATCAGTGGTAGCTTGATCGCCACATAGGCGGCCATCTCTAGGCTGTGCCAAGCACCGATGGCAGCGCCATAGCAGCCACCACCGATGAAGATCGATGCCAGGCAAAAGGCGAGTCGCTGCTGCACGGTGTCCTCTGCGATCCAGTCGGCGAGAAAGTTTTTGTCGCCACGGGCGAGACTAGGCCAAGGGAATAGGGATGTGGATAGTGATCGAATCGGATTCATGACTAGAGTCTGCTGTCGCGAAGCGAAACTCTGATGAAACCAGTGTGAAATTTCGGTGAAAATGCGCCCCGATTTTGCTGGCCCTGTGGGTCGGTATTCGGCAGCTTACAGGCATGGCTGATAGCGATGGCAATGCTGGCGAAAGATCCGTGCTCGGGCGCCGGATAGGATTCTGGGGCGGGATCGGGGCGTTTCTGCTGATTCTGATTTTCTGCGACTTCGTGCCCGAGCAGCCTCTCGTGACCAAGGTCGCAGCAGTGGCTGTGCTGATGGCGATCTGGTGGACGACCGATGCTGTGCCGCTAGCTGCAACCTCGCTACTGCCACTGGTGCTATACCCGGTGCTAGGTATCATGAAGGGCAAGGCCGTCGCACCGGTCTATGTGAACTACATCATCTTTCTATTCATCGGCGGCTTTCTCATAGCTCTGGCCATGGAGCGCTGGCAGCTGCACCGGCGTATCGCTCTAAACATCGTCAATGCAGTCGGCGGGAGCCCTGCGCGGCTGGTGCTCGGCTTTATGCTAGCGACTGCTTTTCTCTCGATGTGGATCTCGAATACCGCGACCACGATCATGATGGTGGCCATGGTGCTGGCGGTGATCAAAAGCATGGAGGCGACCTTTGGTGAGAAGGGCACCGCTAGTCTCGCTATCGCCATGCTACTGGGAGTGGCCTACAGCGCGAGTATCGGCGGTATGGCTACGCTAGTCGGCACCCCGCCGAATCTGGCTCTGGCCCGTATCTACGAGGAGCTATTCCCCGATGCTACCGATACGCTCAGCTTTGGGCAGTGGCTTATCTTTGGGCTGCCGCTGGCCATCATACTGGTCACGATCTGCTGGCTGCTACTGACCAAGGTGTTTTATCGGCCATCAGCAGAGCTGGTGTTTTCGAAACAATTCATCCGCGAGGAGAAGGCTAAACTCGGCAAGATCAGCTTTGAGGAAATGACTGTGCTAGCAGTCTTTGCAGGCACCGCATTGCTCTGGGTGTTTCGGAAAAAGCTCTCCATAGGCCCTGTGACTATTCCGGGCTGGACGGATCTACCTTTCATCAAAAATGGCCCCTACATCGATGATGGCACCATCGCTATCTGCATGGCGTTGCTACTCTTTCTGATACCGACCCGCAGCGCCCACGCCAAGTCGGAGGGCTACGGCACGGTCCTAGATTTTGGGGTGTTTAGCAAGATACCCTGGCACATCGTGCTACTGCTAGGTGGCGGCTTTGCCCTAGCAAAAGGGATCGGCAGTAGTGGCCTGTCGCAGTGGGTCGGCAGTGGATTTGAGAGTCTCGATAGTGTGGCGCCACACTGGTTTGTCCTAGCGATCTGTAGCTGCCTGACCTTTCTCACCGAGCTCACGTCGAATACCGCCACCACTGAGATGCTGCTGCCGATTCTGGCATCGATCTCGCAGTCGGTCGGTATTCATCCGCTGGTGCTGATGATACCTGCTACGCTGTCAGCCTCCTGTGCTTTTATGATGCCAGTGGCGACAGCACCTAATGCCATCGTCTTTGGCAGTGGTAAGATAAAGGTCCTACAGATGGTAAAGGTCGGTATCGTGATGAACCTGATCGGTATCGTCGTGATCGTAGTGCTGTTTTGTTTATTTGGTCCGTTGGTTTTCGGCTTTGATCTATCGTCTTGATGTCTAGTCACCCCAGCCGGCGGCTTAGCCGAATAGCTTGGCGATAGGGGTGCCGCCATCGGTGATCGGGACTGGCCGGTCGCCATCGTAAAGATTTGCCGCAGGATCGATCTGCAGTGCAGCGAGAGCGGTCGCGAAGAAATCCGGCACGCTCACTGGGGATTCGACGACCTCTTCCGATACATCATTGCTGCTACCATAGGCCCCACAGTGGTTCAGGCCACCGCCTGCGATGACGTTGGTAAAGCATTTCGACTGATGGCCGCGCCCGCCACCTGAGTCAAAGCCACCGGGACGACCAAACTCGGAATTGATCAGGATGACGGTTTTCTCAAGGATACCGTGAGCCTCTAGATCGGTCATCAGTGTGCTGAGAGCATCGTCGAGATCTTTGATGAGTAGGTGTTGATTGAGCTGGCCATCATTGTGGGTATCCCAGCCCGTTCCGTTTTTGAAATTATCGCTATAGGAGATTTCGACAAAGCGAACTCCGGCTTGGAATAGCCGCCTAGTCAGCAGGCAGCGCTGGCCAAACTCGCTACCATAGGCTTTGCGTAGTGCAGTAGGTTCGGCGTCCAGATTGAAGACATTCATGAACTCTGGGCCGGCTAGTTTGAGACTTTGGGCTAGCGCGGCATCGTAGTCGGCATAGGTTTGATCATGGCCGTAGCGCTGGCTACCCGCTTTGCGCACCTCGGCGAGCAGTGTATCGCGGCGAGAGATCCTGCCAGTCGATAGCCAGGTAGGGCGTGCCAGACCTGCAGGGCCAGACTCGATATCGGTAGTATACACAAAGCCTGCCTCTGGTCCGAGGAAACCGGGACCCCTCACGATATTGGGGTAGCCTAGGACCATGTAGGCAGGCACACCATCGACTAGAGCACCTCTCTGGTGGGCTACGATAGAGCCTAGCGATGGGTAGGTGACCGTGCCGGAGGTAGGACGACCGGTATGCATGCGATTGGTAGCAGCAGCATGCTCATCGACCACATCGTGGTGTAGCGAGCGCACGGCGGTGACTTGCTCCATGAGGCGAGCCGTCTTAGGCAGATGTTCACATACCTGCACATCGGCGACTGCAGTATCGATACTCGGGTAGTAGCCGCCAGGTTTTCGTGTTTTGGCATCTCCCAGTGGCTTGGGGTCAAAGGTATCGATCTGAGACATGCCTCCACCGAGCCACAGCATCACACAGTGCTCAGCTTTACCCAGTATAGGTGGCGATGCTGCATGCCCTAGACTAGCAGATGTGGCGACTGCAGAGGCGGCGGATGCTTTGATGAAGGTTCGGCGCTGCATGAGGTATAGATTAGAGTCAAACTGGGGAGTGAATTAGGAGAGTCAAAGTAACGATTTGATTTTATGGTATCACCACCATCTCCGGTGAGTTAAACAGGGCCCAGATGGCATCTTCGGCCGCTTCTCGCCAGGTGGTCTGCAGATACCGAGTCGGCTCGGGACCTCGGCGGGCATCGGCTTCCTGCTGTTGTTTGATGGTGTTGGCGTCGGTATGGAGATGATTCATCCAGGACACGTAGCGATAGCGGGGCTCGGGCTTTATCGGAGCTAGTTGCTCGGTAGGGATGAGACGTCGGTCGAATCCATCGGTTAGGATGTCCCGGAAAAGCTGGCGCTCGGATGCGGTCGGGTAGCGGGTGAGATAGCGCAGGTAGAGGTCGGTGGTGAGCTCGTCGATAGAGGTGGTCTCACGGCACATCTGTGTCACCTCGCTATCGTCTGTGAGACGTGTCAGCCAGCTACCCATAGTGCCATTGGCTAGGATGCCAGGTTGCAGGGGATTGCTCTCGAGTAGCCGGTAGCTAGTCGGCTCTTGCCGCGAGTTTCTCCAGCCAAAGGCTAGCAACACATCCACTATGGCCTGCATCTTTGGCATGGCCAGACTCGGGCGGTCGCGTTCGTTGGCTAGGGTGGCAAACTCCCAAGCACGTTTGGGGCTGCCAAAGTGGGTAAAGAAGCCGGGCTTGAGACGGCCTTCCATATCCATCGTCAGTAGTCCTAGATCCATCGTGCGGCCAGAGACATGCCACGCGCTATCGACGATCTGCTCAGCGCTCATCCGCCGCCGGTAGGGCCCCTCAAAATAGCGCTCGGCGTTGGCTAGATTTTCAGGCGGATCGATGGGCTCTCGCTGATACAGCTGAGAGCTGAAGATTTGCCTCGCCAGAGCTTTTAGGTCGTAACCGCTGCGGATGAATTCGTCGGTCAGGTAGGATAGCAATGCTGGGTGACTGGGCGTTTTGCCCTCCCAGTCGTCGACCTTTTCGACTAAACCAGCACCGAGATAGCGTGCCCAGACTCGATTTACGATGACTTCGGCGAAGCGGCGCGACTGAGTGATCTGCGCTGCGATGTGGTGTCGGGTGTCGGCTGCTGAGATCGGTAGTCTAGAGGTGATATCGGCAAAAGGCCAAGCGGGTTCGACCTGCGAGCCGATAGGTAGCGAGACTTCTATCAGAGACTGGCGGCCACCTGCTTGGACATGGTCGAAGAAGCTGGCTGGCACGCTGCTGGTAGTCGGCACGGATAGGGGCTGATTCGCTAGCATCGCTGCTAGCTGAAATAGATCCTGCTGAGTGGTCTCGTGGTAAGGGGAGTCGTGGCAGCGGGCGCATTTCATCTCCACGCCGAGGAATGCTGTCCCTAGGATGTGGGCCTTGGCTGCCATGGGCACGTCATTCTGAGAGGCCTCGGCAAAGCCTGCCGCTCCACCTCCCCAGGTGCTGCCGCGCATGGTGATCAGCTCGGTGGCGAATCGGTCCATCGGTTTATTGTCGAGTATCGACTCGAGGATCCAGTAGCGAAATGGACCGGTATTGTTCAGGTTGGGTTTCAGTAGGTTGGGGTTTTCTGCCAGCACATCCTGCCAGTAGCCGACCCAGTTGTCCGCCCAGCGGTCGTCTGCCAGTAGTCGCTCAACCATCGCGCTTCTTTTGTCGGGAGAGGGATCGGCAGCAAAGCGTTTCACCGTATCCAGCGGTGGTGTGATGCCCAGGGTATCGATCCAAATACGGCGGAGAAAGGTGAGGTCGTCTGTGATCGGAGGGACATCCTCCAGCTGTGAAGGCTCGGCGCCTATCGCCCCTCCAAATTCAATCCAACGCTCGAGAGTGGCGATCTCTTCGCGACTCAGCCCGTCGCCCTTGGGCGGCATGCGCTGCTCGCCAGCATCGGGCTGGACCACAGCTAGCAGATGGCTCTGCAGGGTGTCGCCTGGCACGATGGCTGGCAGTCCAGAGTCGCCGCCAGCTAGGATGTTCTCATGAACATTCAGGTCCAGCCCGCCCTTTTGCTTATCGCCATGGCAGCGATAGCAGTGCTCGGCGAGTAGGGGGCGAACCTCTCGGTTGAAAAAAGAGTCGGCAGTACCAGCGCTATGTCGGACTGCACGGATACGCTGGGCGATGAAGTGATCTATACTCAGATGTGGCTCTGGCTCTGGTAGCTGCTGGCGGGCCTGGTGGTGACGCTGGCTCCAGCTCTCCCGCTGCTGATCCGCAGCGCGTCGAGTCTGTCGATCGCGATCATTCAGCTGAGAGGAGAGGTGCTCGGAGAATGTCTCCCAGCCATCGTCGGTCAGCTCGGGGCCCGGCTCTGGGCCGACTAGGCGAAACATATCGCCATCTGCTTTAGCCAGTGCGAGGCAGCCTTCGCCGAACTCTAGCCGTAGCCCAGGGCCACCGACCATCACATCGAATATCACGGTATGTCTGCCGCCGCGGCTGCGATAGCTGGCGATCTTTTCCACATCGTCGAGGGCATGTGGGCGCATACCGGGGCGGGGGACCTGGGGTAGTGGCACCACTTTATTGTGGGCACCGCCACCACGTGATACAGGGTGAAAATCGAGGAGTTTTTCTCCATCGACAAACAGCCGCGCTACGCCTCGACTCCGCCCGAGGAATTCATAGTCGCCTGGCTCTAGCTCGATCTGGCACACGGCACGGACGACGGCACCTAGCCCCCAGTCGATGCGCACACCCCAGTCATCGTAGCGCTGAGGTAGCCGGACAAAGCCGAGGGCATCCTGCTGCCAGCGATCTAGGGCGGGCGGTAGGGTGCGAGGTAGTGATTTACGGTTTCCCCAGGGGTGCAGGCTCAGCTCCAGCACGCCCGGCGTCGCCTGCGGCAAGATCAGCGGTGGCTCGACCCGCCGATAGCGAGTCGCGATCTCCGCTGCGGGCACGATACTGCGATACAGTGCGATATCGTCGACCGCGCCATACAGAGAGTTGCCGGGATCACCGCCTAGCGAGGAGCCGATCCATACCTCGTCGTCGTCGACTACTGGAGCTGCTGTAGTCGCACCGCCCATATCCCAGCGCCCAGTCACGGGCTGGCCATCGATGTAGCCGCAGATCGAATCCGGATCGCCAAAGCGGTAGCTGATCGCCACATGATGCCAGCCTGTGCCTGCGCCGAAACCTGTCGTACTCGTCCAGCGGTGCCAGTCTGGGCTGTGTCCCGCAGCGGCTCGACTGCGGAAAAGGAAGTTTACCCCTATCTCACCTTTACCATTCGACCGTAGTCGAAAAGCCCAGTTCTGATTCGATCTGGGCACGCCGGGATTATTAGTGCGGCCTTTAGTCAAGATCGCAGCTTGCCCTTTGAAATCGTCGACCCGCACCATCGCCTCTACCGTGATTTCGTCGCCATTGTCAAAGTCGTAGATCGAGTCGGTGCCCGGGTCCGAAATGACGATTCGACCGCCTTTGGTTATGGCGGCAGCTTGATTGCCGATAGCGTGGAATGGATACTCTGGGGGGATGGGTCCCGCTGTAGCAGATACCTTGGGAGCGGCGGGGACAGTGTCGAAGCGCCACTCTTGGACTGGGTATTCAGCACTGTAGCCCGAGACTACTAACAGACTGATAATGATGATGATACGCGTCGCCATAATCGACAGAACACGATGACGGATTCTCGCCAACTGAGCAAGGACGCACTCAGGGGAGTTCCAAGGAGAAAAACCGGTGAATGACAGTCAGGAAGCCCGTACAATCAGGGAATCCAGACCTAGAGGAGGTAATTTTGTTAAATTAGAGCAAAATTTTAAAAAATCTTTTGAACTAATAGACTTATACAGCTATCCGTCCTGTTAGTTGTAGCCTGTCGCGTGGTGGTATACAGGCTGCCGCCCTGGTGAGGGAATAGTCCAGAGAATATGAATAAGACGCTCTGGATTACACTAGGGATTTAGAAAAGCGGTTTCTCCGATCTGGAGGAGCCGCTTTTTATTTGAGGGAGCCAAGGGGCGCGGTAGCTGGAAACCAAATTGAAACACAGAGTGATTTGTGGAATTCTTTAAGTTTCACAAACTACCCCATTGAACATGAAGATCACCTTTGTCACCGACACCTATGGCCAGCCAAATGGTGTCGCCACCACCATGCAGAGACTCGTAGAGGGGCTGAGTGGTGTCGGGCATATCGTCGATGTGATCCGCCCATCGGTGCTAGACTGTGAGGAGGAGGGGCTAGAGGTGCCATCGATCGCTCTGCCGAACTATCCTGAAGTGCGAGTGGGTCTGCCGATGCGGCTACGACTCCAGACCAGATGGTATCGCCATCCGCCGGATGTCATCTATGTCGCTACCGAGACTCCTCTGGGCGCTTCGGCGATATCTGCGGCACGGGCTCTGAATATCCCTGTGGCCTCGGGATTTCACACCAATTTTCAGCAATACATGGCACACTACCAGCTGCCACTGCTAGAAAAGGCAACGATCTCCTATCTACGCCATCTGCACAATCGCTCGACCTCGACCTTTGTACCATCGATGGATGTCATCGAGCAGCTAGAGGAGCAGGGCTTCAAAAATTTGGCGCTTTTGCCGAAGGGCGTCGATACCAAGCTTTTCTCTCCCAAAAAGCGCGATGCTCTGCTGCGTGCCGAGTGGGGGGCTACCGATTCTAGCAAGGTCGGTTTGTTTGTCGGTCGTATCGCAGCGGAGAAAAATCTGCCTGTGGTGGTTAAGAGTTTCATCGAGATTCGGAAGCGATTCCCCGATTTTGTCGGAGTCTTTGTCGGTCATGGCCCCAAGCTCGAGGAGCTAAAAGAAGAGCACCCAGAGTTTGTCTATCCTGGTGTGCTCAAAGGTGATGAATTGGGTCGCTACTACGCCTCGGCAGATATGTTTGTCTTTCCTAGCCTCACTGAGACCTTTGGGAATGTCACGCTAGAGGGCATGGCGAGCGGCTTGGCTGTTATCGCTTTCCGCTATGCCGCAGCTAGACAACACATCGTAGATGGCAAAAATGGATACACCGTCCCCTATGGCGATGAGGATGCATTTGTCGCTAAAGTGATCGAAGTAGTCGGCGATGAGAGACTCGACCAGGTCCGCGAGGCTGCCAGGCAGAGTGCTCGCAAAGTCCGCTGGAAGAAAGTGGTCAAACAATTCGAAGCCGATCTCAACGAAATGATCCAGAGAAGCGAAGCCGAGCATAAGAGCCGCTCCTACAGCAATCGCGGTATGGCGATACCTAGCTAGGGGACTGTAGAATATTTTTTTGGTCTATGGCAGACGACAAATTGTATTTGCTAGATGGCATCGGTCCATTCTTCCGAGACTACGATAAGTTTCGGATCAACTGGTCGAAGATACCGTGGGACAAGATCGAAGCACTCACTCCTGATGAGCATCGAGTTTACTTCGACGAGGTCCATCGTGAGTTGGGCGTATTTTGCGATCGTGCTGCCGAGATCGGCTGCAATGCCATATCACTCGATGATCTGCCTCATCTAGCTGATCATACCTACTACGAGCCGGAGATCCGCGAAGCCATGCAGCGAAACCGAGAGGTGTTTCGCAAGTGTTTCGAGATCGTCAAAGCCCGAGGACTACAGGTTTATCTGACTATGGATGTCATGGTCTACACACCTGCCCTTCTCGAAAAGGTAGGCACCGATCTCGATAGTATTCTTGGATTTTTGACGAGCTTGTTTGATCAGTTCTTTACTGATTTTGCAGAGGTCGATGGGGTGATCGTACGAATCGGCGAGTCCGATGGTCAGGATATCACCGAAGGATTTCGCAGTCAGTTGGTGCTGAAAAGCCCAGAGATGGTGAATCGGTTTTTCAATACCATTCTCCCCATTTTCGAAAAGCACAGCAGGCGCTGCATCTTTCGTACCTGGACAGTGGGAGCGCATCGCATAGGCGATCTGATCTGGCGCACCAAAACACTAGTCGATGCGACCCGCGATATCCAGAGCCCAGCTTTCATGCTGTCGATGAAGTATGGAGAGTCCGACTTCTTTCGTTACCTGAAGCTGAACCGCAACCTCTTCGCAACCGACATTCCATTCATCGTAGAGCTACAGACTCGGCGCGAGTATGAGGGCTGTGGAGAGTACCCGAGCTTCGTCGGGGGAGACTATGGTCAATTCGCCTTAGAGCTGCGCAATGTGCCGAACTTTGCCGGTCTGAATATCTGGAGCCAGACCGGAGGCTGGACTCCCTTTCGCAGACTGGTGTTTCTCGATGAAGAAGCGATCTGGACCGAGATCAATACTTACGTGACCGTGCACATGTTTCAGTACGGCGAGACTTGGGAGCAGGCGGTAGCAGCCTTTCCCAAGTGCGATGATCCTACTGCCTGGATCGAGCTACTGCGGCTATCAGAAGAAGTCGTCAAAGAGCTGCTCTACGTGCCGGACTACGCCAAGCAGAAGATGTATTTTCGCAGAGTCCGGATACCGACTCAGCTAGGGGTGTATTGGCACAATATCTTCGTCGGTCACGCCGTGCTGCGCATGCTCAACCACTTCGTCGACGATGGCGAAGCCTGCATACGCTCAGGCTACGCGGCCATGGAAAAGCTAGCTAGGATGCGCGAGCTAGCGCGTCAGTGCGCGTTACCAGAGGGCGATATCGAGTTCATGGAGGACACCTACCGCATCCTCGCCTACGCCCGCGAGTACTTTTTCCGTCCTCTCACACCAGAGATTGAGCAAAAGCTTAGCCAAGCGAAAGCTGACTACAAAAAGAAATATCCCAGAGGCACACGCTACCGTTATGCTCTAAAGATCGACCTCTCACCCTTCTTCGTAAAACCCCGCCATGTCGGATGGTTTGCCAAATACCTACTCCGCGACCACCACAACTATCGTTTCATCGATCAGATCATCGGTCTACGCCTCTTATCCTACTTTTACCTCCTCCTCATCCGCACCCGCCCATCCATCATCCCAGCCTTCGCCCGCAAAAGCGCGATGGGGATTGATACGATCTTTAAGTGAGTAGAAATAAGAGAGAGTAGGCAAAGTATGTATGGAAGCCCGGGACCGCCGACGTCCCCGTCGGCATTCTGTGCCACGCGTCTAGATAGAGTGGTACTAGATCTCTCTGCGGTCGGAAACAAAAATAGAGCCAATCAAATATCTTTAGGGTTAACGCCAAGTTCTCGTAGTTTCTCTGCTAGGGCATCTCGCTCTAGCATCGCAGCATCTCGCTCTACCATTGCGGTATCCCGCTCGACCACTGCAGCATCTCGCTCTGCCTCAGCACTCTTTCGCCTACGAATTAGCTGGCGTTGTTGCTGCATGTAGAAAAGTCTTTTCTCTAGGGCATCTGCTTCCTCTGTAGTCAGATTGATTCGTTTCGCTTTGTCCAAAGCTTCAGCAATCAAAGGTTCTTGACTCAGTGCTGCAGGTGGCGAGCTCATATTGCCCACTTCACGTAGAAAATAGAGCCATTTCTCAGTCATATTAGCCAGCTCGCTTTCTGCCATGGAGAATTTAGGCAATTCGGCAAAGACCAATTCGATATCCCCATCAGGATAGAAGACTAAAGAATCTTTCTCGAGTAGCCGAAAACAGGAAATAACTTGGTTTTCGAGAGCACCTTCATGAAAGATCACAAAATCGGTGATCGTCAGTGCAATGACCGATTCGTTTTCTGTGTAGTCCTTGCCTGCATCTAGCTGACTCACATACTCTTTCGCAGCATTGTAGAGCACTCGTTTTTCAAAGCCCTCAGTATCGATCGTCTGCATTTCGATGACGACCGTCTCACCCGAGGCTAGCTTAGCTTTCACATCCAGACGGCTGGTCATTAGACCAACTTGACCCGGCAACATAAAAGGGTTCAGGATTTCTAGATCGATGACCACCTCTTGGCACTCAAAGAGGATGGAATTCAGAAAAGAAATCAAGACTTCCTTACTGTCCTCAGATCCAAAAATCTTTCGGAAAGCAAAATCAGTCTTTGGGTCTATGAACGGGCTTTGACTCATACCACACCCACCAGTATCAGCACGGCGCTACCTGCAGTCAACCTTGAAATACTGTACATAAGATCAGTTGATAATCCGTCAGGCCGCCGATCTATAATGATTCACACCTGCAGATCACGGAGCACGCGTAGCTCCCCCCAATCGGCACCACGCATCTTCCTGGCACCAGTCTTTCGCGCATCGCTAAAGCGCTGCAGCTTCCGGTTGGCATTGGCTTCGCGTTCTCGCTCGAAGACTTCGTTGACGAATTCTGCAGTTCCCAGGACAGCCCCATCGCAGAAATACCTCACTTTGTGGCGCAGTAGGTCACGCACGGGTATCTCGCCATCATTCTGTTCGACGGTCTCGACCTCTTCTCGTGAGAACCCTTTACGTCC
>JAHDID010000074.1 GCA_020630975.1 Verrucomicrobiota bacterium | reverse complement strand
AGTGGGATCACCACCCAGCCACCACTTTTTTGTTCTTAGCTATGGGATGGCTGTGCAATTTGATCAAAACCCGACAAGCAGAAGCCATTAGGGGCGAGCCAATCCAGGTTGATGAGGTGAGCTTTAAAGGAACACTGGACGTGATCAACGAAAATCGAAGCCGTTATCATCACCTCGCTGATCGCCCTCAGTTAATGAGGCAAGAAAGTGAGCTGACCGATGAACGAATACGTGAGCGTTTTATTATCATTCGACCGTTTCGACAAGAGCCGCGCGCAATCAAAACACGACCAAAACCTTACCAATACCTCACAAAACCCAGAGGTGAATTTAAAGAAATCCCACACAAATCCCGATACCGAAAAGCCGCTTAAGTCCGTGCCATTCACACCTGACCCCTTATACCGACCCCTTATAACAGGTCGGTCAACATCTCTTGACTGACCTCAACCGAAAATTGAAAAAACTAGTAATGTGATTCAGTGGAGTGGTTGCTTGATACAATCGACAAGTAAGATTGACGACGAAGGCTGATCAGCAACTCTCAATTGTAAAAAGAATCTATATCAGGCAGCAGTGAATATATATCCTTAGTTTCCTCCAAGCGTAGGTAAATGGGCTTTATAAGATTTAACAGGAAAACCGAACGCTGGTAAACTTCGTTATCAAAGGAATTCCCAAACTGGTGTATGATTTGCTTTAAGCGTTCATTGGCCTTCGGTAAATCATTTTCATTTGTTACATCAAAATTTTCAAGGAATGCAAAGATTGAAAAGAGAATTGAGATACCCCACCAGTGCAACTCACCATGAGTCTCTTCCGCTTGAAAGATGACACTAGCTGCAAAAAAATCCGCTTCGTGTTCGAGATCTGCAGAATTCTCTCTTTCCAAGTGCCCAAACAAAAGGTGTCCATACTCGTGAAATTTCACAAATCTTTTTGCGCCGTTTCTTACTTCATTAAGAACAACAACACTCATGAGATCTTGTCCATGTGAACTATTTGAAAAGCTTGCAGCAGGGAGTATGATTGACAGAGGTGTTTTCCCTCTGATACGGTGAATAACCGTTGTTAAATTGGCGAGTGCTGGGGGCGAATCGAGCAATTGATCAAAGCTTTGTTGAGGTCTCCATTTAAAACCTGTGCCATCGGTTCTAGGAACCGTTAAACACTCTAACATTATATCTATAAAATCGTTTAAACATTCAAGTAAATGGGGATAGACATATAGCACTGGCACCTCTCCTAACTTATGGATATGGCTTACATAACCGGTAAACTCAAGATCAAATAAAATTGGGTTCGGAATATTATCCACTAATCCTTTTATCGTTTGCGCCAGATTATCGAATCCCCATCCTAGTTTATTGGTTAAATCGATAAGGTAAGGCTCGTTCGCAGGTATCCCCGATGCTTGAAATAAAAAGTTATTATCTATATTTCTACATAGATTCGCATGATGGGCATAATAATCCCAAAAATCTTTTGGAGGGGTTCCCAATAGCATGTCATACCTTGCTAAAAATTTAGGATTTTCTGCCAGAATTCTTTTGCGAACGAGTGAACGCTGCTCTTCCTCAATTGCTACTTCCATGCGCTTAAAGGAATTTTCGTTGATCCCAAATTTGGCGCAAAATCTTTCTAATGACTTGGTCTGAATTTCTTGAATCGTTACCTTCTGTGCTTCAGTGAGTATTGTCATAATTGAAGCTATTTACTCTGGAGAGTTAGTGCGCTATTCAAAAATCTAAAGGTCGCATCTGATAGTTCCGTTTCAGCAAGGTGTGAATAAGATTCCCAAGCTTCCCGTGAGTTTTCCAACTTTAGCAATTCTGAAATGAGTGGAATCATTGACGCACTTAATTCTGCGACAGGAGTCGAACCTCCAAATCCCTTTGCCTTCTTAGCCGTGTTAAGTTCATCTAAAATTTCTGTAATTTCAGAGTGAGATGGAATATAGATACATGAAGATCTTCGTAAATCTGCTACTTCTAATTCCAGTTTTTGTATCTCCAATTTCTTTTTTCGCCTATCTAAAACAAGAAAAATTGTAAAAGTTAAGATGAGTGCAATTAACATTACCCTTGCTCGTAACATTTCAGCATCTTGATTGTTAGGATTCTGTTGCAAGCTTGTTTTTTGATGAGTTTCGGTAGTAAGGGGAAGCTCAGCTTTATTATCTGTAGTTAGAATGGGTTCTTTTTCGTTTTTATAAGTTGGAGTGGGTTCTGGTAGACTGGTAACATTCGAACCTTCGAGGTTTTCATGTTCGATTTCGGCGGTAGTGGGCGGTAATTGCAATGCAAGCAATGGGTTGTAACTACCAATTATGAGAAAAAGTAATGATATGCGAGCAAGTTTCAATAGTAGATCGTGAAGGTTGATCATATCGATATATGGTTTTTGAACAAGATTGGTTTATTCGTAGACGTTTGATGCTTTTTTGACTAATTTAGAAACTTTTAACGTTTCGATAAGAATTGTCCAGCCGGTTCAGATTTAGGGGAGTGCGGCAAATATCTGAGATTTTTTATCCCAATATAAAAAACTGCAAGTGAAGTTTTTTCGAAATTTGAAATTTATGGAAATAGGAATCCCTAGAGATTTCGCTCTCTTATGCAGGCGAGTTTCAAATAGATTTCAACAGTGTTCGTTTGAGCTTTCTTTTTAACATGCTCGATATCTAAGTTATCTGAAATTCCCTTAGATAAAAGCTCCGATTGTTAGGTTTCATCTGAAGCGCAACACGAAAACCTGAGCAAATCCAGACCGACACGAAGGTTCAGTCGTTCAGTCCGTCATCATACCGTGTTGCATGGAGACTTGATACTATCAAATCGGCCATTTGATAGTATTGAATCAGCTGGAAACCGGCCATTTCCCACAGCAAATCGCAGCCGATTTTTTCACTATAGATTCGGGCTGATTCGTTACTACATATTTATCGCCGGAACTGTACCCTGTACGGTCCCGGAGTGTGCCGGGTACACTTTAGCTTGTTGAGTCGCAGCCACCGCAGCACAGGCAGGAGTGCCTGTGCTACATTTTTTTGGCTGTCGTGCATAGGTATAGATCCCTCTGCCCGCAGCAGGCGTGTGAAATCGGACTGGTTTAGCCCACATTTCTCATACCCTTTTCTGCTACGACTTGCTGTGCCCTATTCTGCCTGCGTTCCGCTCGATTTTTCTTTGGACAGTGTGTGGCTGACGGCGACGAGTACTGATAATCATCAGATCACCAGTCTTGAGTTCTTCCCATCCCCGAATACCTGTGTATTTGGGGTCAGGTGTGATATTATGACATTTCACAAAATTGCTCATCTTCTAGGGTTGGTAAGCTGGTGCTAGCGCACTCCTTGTTCGGCGGGCGTGCGGACCTGACTATGGAGTCCGCGATCGTTTCATGGCGGATATCTGCGAAAGGTTAGCTATCACATTACCTCGGTGCTGCTTACCTGTGGGACCTTCGCATCATTCGTCACTACGTGCTTCGTTTAGCAATCAAGTAGGAAAAAATGGATGGATTCAATACTATCACATCCGTGGGATAATAGTATTGACTGACCCTGTAGATACTATCTGGCAGGTGGGCGAATCCGTTAGGGTACGATTTGAATAGGGTACAATATACTGTGCTTTGAGTGGTAGGGGCAAGGATGCGATAATCGGGGCTAGCTGCCGAGTAAGGATCTTAGTGGAGATTAGTGTAAAAATATTCATAGCTAGTTGGTTTTAACACTAACTCAGCACGATGAAACAATTATCACTAATGAACACTAATGAGTAGAGGCTTCGCCTCGCTAAATGTTTAAAGCTAAATGGCTGCAACGAACAATCTGACTACAAAGCAGGAACTTCATTGGTAGGAGCAACCTCAGGTTTCCTCAGTTGGTAAAAGGCTTTCTCCCACTCCTGTTCAACCGCCGGTGGCAGTGTTTTTGTCGCGTGAGGATAAACGCGTTCCCACCACTTTTCATAATCAGCCTTCATGGCCTTTACCATTTCCGGGTGGTTTTTGGCGATGTTATCCAGATTGGTCATATCCTCTTCCAGGTCTAACAGGATTTCTTCCCCTTTATACCAAATCAAACGGTACTTTGAATTGCGAATGGCAGCGCTTTTGAATTGATAGTCTCTTACGTCGTCTTCGGGCTCCCATTTACCGGTATTGAAGTAGAGATAGCGGTCAGCCCATTGGGTTTCGAGCTCACTGAAAAGAGGCAATAGCGAACGCCCTTCGTGCTTAGGTGTGGAAGCTACGGGCTCGATTCCAGCTAATTCCATAAAGGTAGGGAAGAAGTCGAAGTGAGCGGTCAGCTCAGAGATATCTCTTCCTGCCTCGAATACGCCTTCCCATTGCCAAAAGGAAGGAACGCGGGTGCTCCCTTCAAACACGCCGCCTTTGCCTTTTGAGAAGCCGGCGTGATAGAGTTTGTGAGCCTTGCCATCTTTTTTATACCCGCCGGTGTTGGGTCCGTTGTCGGTGATAAAGATGACCAGCGTGTTTTTCATCAGGTTCCACGCATTGAGTTGCTTCATGAACTTGCCGAGTTGGGTATCCAGGTCTTCAACCAAGGCATAGCGACCCGCCACATTATGATTGTATCCCTGGTCCAACCACTTTGTCTTCCACTCTGCAGGGATATTCTCTTTGTAAGGACCATGCGGTGCCGGGGTAGGCAGATAGATGAAGAAAGGATCCGGCTTGTCTTTTGCGGATTTGATCCAACTCAAGGTCTGCCCCATGATCACTTCGGTGCTGAACCCTTTGCACTTAACAAGTTCTCCGTTATGTATCATGACAGGGTTCATGTTATACATGCCGTGTCCTCCACCGGGGATCACAAAGGTTTCATCAAACCCGTTGTCCTGAGGTCTACGGCCTTCTTCTATTCCAAGATGCCATTTGCCGAAAATAGCGGTTTGGTATTGGGCTCTTTTCATTTCATGAGCGATTGTTCCCAGCCCCGCAGGTATACGGTTGCGGTTATATTTTGTGTGGGTAACGCCATGCATGAACTCATGCTTCCCCGTCATAATCACCGATCGAGTAGGCGCACAGGAAGGCGAGACGTGGAAGTCGGTAAGGCGTGTGCTATTGGCATAAAACGCATCCATATGCGGAGTGTTTACCAACGTATTGCCCGACAAGCTCATGTCTCCCAACCCTTGGTCATCGGACATGATGAGAATAATATTCGGGCGGCTGCCCTTTAAGGCTTGGGAGTCCTCTGCTGCGTGGATACCAGGCGCATAGGTAAGGCTCCATGTTATGATTAGTGCGGCGATTATTCCTGATTTTGTTCTGTGGCTTCTCATGCAAAGCTAGACTTCCGGCACGCCTCCGACCTGCCGGATTTTTTTTGGAAAGGCTCAATATTGAGATGGTTATCGGCAGGATAATGAGATGGCAGGAAAATGTTTTTCTATGCCTGCATTCAGATCTGAGTGAAGTGGGGCGGGTAGACTAATCTTGACTTGTGAGCCAGTAGAAGTCGCGAAGCCTTTGGCCAACTTCACAAACTAGACTTCCGAACGCGCACCGACCTGCCACACTTTTTTCAATCACCATTGACTCTGTGGTGATTTACCACAGGTTGCTTTTCATGAGTAAATCGATTCGGATAAGTGATGGGTTGGCTAAACTAGCTGAAGCTGCCGCGACTGAATCCCATCGTTCACCACCACAGCAAATCGAGCATTGGGCACAGATTGGCAGAATTCTTGAGCCAGCCCTTTCTTACACTGCTGAGTCGGCTATCAAAAGGGTCGGGCGAGGCGATCTTGACGCTATTCTGGATCAAGTGGGCTCAAGCGAATCTAAGCATCGCACCCAGGAAATGATTCGCAGCACCTCGGGAAAGATTGCGTCCTCAGACGAGATGCCAACTAGCTAGCATAACATGTCTGCACCCTTGCTGTATACTGTATACCGGTAGCTTCGAGTACTCAAAACTAAGGCGCGAGGTCTTGCAAGGCAGTTGATTTCAACACTAACTCGGGATGATGAAACAATTGTCACTAATGAACACAAATGATTGAAGGCTTCGCCTCGTTACGAACTTCGATTTTGACGTTTGATTTCGGGGGGGATGTATTACCTGCCTTACCTGTAACGCGAAGGCTTCAGTGGGAAGTGAGCGGTGAGCTCGCTTTGGTAAGTGTGGCGGCGAGCGCGTAGCGAGTGTTAGTTTCGTCGTGCCGTTGCATTGGCGGATGAGCTTTGCGGTCACTCACTGGCGTTCGCCGCCACATACGCCCAGGGCTTAACCTCATGCTATTCGTTTTAAGGTGTCTTGCGTACCGGAGCAGCGATGACCACCATACCCAGCAGTGGCGATGCTCCTTCCACCTCGATGCGGAGGTCTTCGCCCTTATCCGGGCTGAAGTGAGCATCGCTAACTCGGAATCGGTACTCTTTCCATAAAGGTTTGCCTTCCAATTTAAAGTCGAAGCTGTTGCCAAGCTTCATGCCGCTTTTGCTTCGGTAATGGGTGTTGATGGTACAGGTGGTATCGAATCGGAAATAGAGTGTGATCTCGACTTCTTTGATTGCTCCGTTTTGAAAGTCGGGGTCGGTCACATCGAGATGGAAGCTATTACCTTCCTTTATGCGGGTAGCAGTGAGTCGGCGGCCATCCTGCGAGTCTTTGGCGAAGCCTGAATTTGGAATGATCAAGGCGTCTTCTACGCGCAGATTATTCATGTCCAGCTCCAGACCGTAGCCTTCGGGAGTGGGCTGATTGGTGTCGGCAAGTAGATAGACGCTCTCTATATGATTCCCGGACTGGAATTCAGCAGCAGCAGAGTTGACGAATCCTTTGGTAAAATGGAAGTCTTGAAAGGATACTTCGCCCTGGCCCTCGTACCCGAGGTGATGTGATCCGGCTCCGCCTGACTGCACAGTCAGGGTAGCGCCTTTCCCGCAGTGAATGCTGTTAGCGCCGCGATTACTAGGGCCGGTGATAGAGGTCTGCTGACAGAAGAGATGCCCGCCTTGAACATCCCAGGTTTTGTCGGAGGTGCCCATGGCCAGGCTGCAATAGAAGCGAGCCTCTCCTGCGAAGCTAGGCTCGGTCCTGATGCCGTAGGTGCCGTCGCGGCCGCCGATATGGTTGATGTTGCAGGTGGAGGAGATGATATCGTAGGTCTTCTCACCATTCTTGAAGGCGTAGCCTTGTTGTAGTTGCTCGCCTCCTACCATCAGGGCCTGACCACTGGAATCGTCTATCGTCATCAGCGTGTGAGAAGCATGATTGAAGATGCTCATTACCACATAGTTGTCGCAGCCATTGAGATAGATGGGCTCAAACGCTTCGTTGACCCTGAATTTGAATTCCTCTAACTCCGGAGTTTTGGGGCAGCCGGGTAGCCAGGCACTCCGCCAGAAATCGGGTTTGATGTGGCAGTTCTGGATACGACCGCCGGAACAATGGTTCGCCCGATAGGTGCTCCGCAGTCCGCCGATGAAGGAATACTCAACGAGATGGTTATCGCCATTGAGCTCTAGTCCCTGGTAGGGATTTGAAGCCGAGCAATCGATGATATAGTTGCCCGTTCCATTGGCTCGCACCATGTAGGGATACTTTTTGAAGTTTTTGTAGTCCTGTAGTGGGTAGAAAAAGCCCATCCCGCGCAATCCGCTGCCATTACCAAGGGTGAGGAACGGCGTTCCATTCTCGTCGCCCTCGCCGGTCTCGATGAATAGCACACTACCCAGTTCCTCTTTGGGCTTGTTGCCCAGGATATGACGCCCGCCGCTATTGCCTCGGAGCTCCACTCCATCGCCTAGGTTCAGCGCTTCGGTTATCCGGTACTCGCCATCGGGGACGAAAACGATGCCGCCGCCGTTGGCGGAAGCCGCCTCGATGGCTTTCTTCAATGCCTCTGTGTCATCGGTCTTTCGATCGCCGACTGCTCCGTATGCCTGGATATTGAATAGATCGGTTTTCGCGGGTTTGCGGACTCGAACGTAGGTATTTTGAAAAGGTGGCAACGGCTCATCATAGTGATGCTCGCGATAGACCGTGCGGCGGCCGAGGATCTCGGTCTCCCCCTTCACCGTACAGTTGACCAGTTCGGCGACTCCGTTTTTGATCGATATCGATTTGTCTCCACCCTCGATGTGGGTGGTATGCATTTTGTAGTGGGTGCGGTCCTTGCCCCAGATGCCATATTTTGATCCTTGTAAGGTGCTGCCCACGATCCGGAAGCCTTTAGCGTCGTCTACATATAGGGCGGTATCGCAATCGGTAACCGTGAAGTAGGACAGCTCTCCACTGGCATCATCCCCCGAGACGCCGCGCTCGAAGTGGAGGCCTTTTTGGTACCCGGATATACTTGAAAAGCCGGCATAGAATCCATCCATCTCGTAGATATGCAGACCGGTGCCGTGCTGACGCATATAGTCGGCATGCGCACCGCCTTTGGGAGGACTGCCGGGTAGCTTCGACCAGGTCCAGTAGTCGGGCGAGAAGTGGATCGAATCGTAGCGCGACACAGCAAAACTCCTGTCTGCCGACAGGCCGCAGTGGAGTGGGCTGCCGTAGATACCGCGCAGGCAGCAGGTGCTCGCCTGGGAGAGATCGATACCGCGCCCGGGATTGATCAGGGTGACATTCTCGATGGTCACGACCGATGCCTGGCCACGAATCACCAAGGGGGAATCGGCTAATAAAGCGGAACCTGTGGCTGCCGTAATCTGCTGCTCCGGATGCCAAAACGTCAGGTCCCGGACGCCACAGCCGCTGCCTTTGATGAGGATACTCTGCTCGTGTTTGTGATTGTGGATCATGAGGATGGTGCCTGTAGCCGGGCTATCGGGGCCAATGGGACTCCAGCGGCCGCGCAGAAAGACATTTGAGGGGATGGTCAGCATGCCGTCTAAGCGGTATCTGCCCTCCGGCAGGAAAACCGTGCCGCCTCCGGCAGCGCTGGCGGCATCGAGAGCCCGCTGAATGGCAGGGGTGCAGTCGCCTGTGGCAGGGGCTGCCGGGAGCTGGTATGGGGCGTCGGTGACCGAGCAGTAGGCGACGATCACGTCGTCCGTGGGGAAGCGGGGATCTTCGGGGATCACTCGCCAGGTTTCGGTGCTGATGGCTGGTGCGGTGAGTAGGCACAGCACTGAGCTTACGATGATCCCGAGTTTTGTTCTTTGGCTTCTCATGCACAGGTAGACTTCCGGTCGGCGAGCGACCTGCCAGATTTTATGGGAGATCGGTCGGATCGGTCGGATCGGTCCTATCTGACTGATCCGACTGATCTTTTTTTGCTAGAGCTTGTGGGTTCCCTTGCAGGTGGGGTAGTTTGCGCAGCCTAGGAATTGCTCGCCTGCTTTGGGGCCAGCTTTGGCGGTGCGTAGAACTAGTAGGCCGCCACACTGCGGACACGGCGGGTAGTTTTGCTCTGCTGCTTTCTGTTGGTTGCGGTGCTCGATTCTTTTTGCTGCGAGCGCTTCTGAATAGCCGCCGTCCTCGATGAACTGGGTTTCTAGGGCTTCGATTTGCTGGTCGAGTAGGTAGTTTGCCTGGTGGATTAGGCAGATTAGAGCATTGGCTCTGATTATGGGATCGTCGCTTTCTAGCCAGGGTGAGTAGAGGTCGTAGCGCTCTAGATCTGTGAGCGATTCCCAGCGCTGACTGTTTTGTTTTGCTACATTGCGGACTGCTAGCGCCTGCTGAGAGTCGGCTGACCAATGCAATTGGCGGCGATGGCGGATGAAGTCTTCGTAGTCTAGGAGTAGCTCCTCCTGGCTGGCGCGTGCCACGTTTACTAGGCGGAGTTCGGTGTTGCTGCTGGTGGCTCCGGCTCGGGAGCCTTCGGCTATGTTTTGTCTGCCGCTGCGAGCAGCCTGGACCATTTGGTCGACGGTACGCGAGCGGGAGTCGAGGAACTTCTCGCAGAACCTATAGGTGGCGTCGTAGATGATTGTTGCTGTTTGGAAGCTCCGTAGCTGCCGGTAGCCGCCGCTTTTCCTCACTCTTCCCATGGTCGCATTGTTTGTACGATTGATCGGTCGGATCGGTCCTATCTGACTGATCAGACCGATCAATGCTACCAAAAGCGGCTGCGGAGCGGAAGCTTTTAGGTAGAAGGCTCGTAGGTATCGACTAGCTGCACATCTATTGCGTCGAGGTAGAAATCGGTGGCGGGCTGGTCGGGATCGAGGCGAAAGACTCCTAGGGAGATCACGACACTTCGGGTGCCTTCGGGTATTTCCAGAGAGGCGCTGACTTCGTGCCACTCTGCGAGATTGTCGCTTTTGGGTAGGTAGTTTCGTAGCACTACCTGTAGGGCTTCTTCGCCGGATTCTCTTTGCTCTTTCCAAGCCTGCCTGACGTCGCTGGGAGCTTCGCTGAAGGCTGCTAACTCAACGCGGAATTTCGGCTCCTGCCCAGGGAAGGGTGCTGAAAAGTAGCCTGCCACCTGGAGGCTGCGCACGTGACCTGGGGCGGGCTCGGGATGATCATGGAGATCTATAATATAGCGGGCTGATTCTGATCGATTGCCGGTTACGGGGCTAAGTCGTCCGACACGACTACCCATGACTGGAGAGACCCCAGCTGTAGGTGATACCGAAACTAAGCGCCCGAACCACTGGTCCGCTCGATCGGGTAGAGACGATTTCAACTGCATCGCCGGATCCTCAAAGTCCTGAGAAACGATGGGGAGACTCGTGCGGGTGATCTCCGCGCCACGGGGGATGGCGTAGGCCCACACGATGGATGCGCTGAATAGCCCGATCAAGAGTCCGGCTACCGCTGCGGGAGTGAACCAGCTGAAGCGGAAATTATGCCGCCGGTGGTTTACCTTACCTTTCATGGCTATTTCCGGCTGTTCAGCCTGCTCACGAATGAAACTATCCAGTCGGCTCGCCGCGAGATAGGTCTGGCGTAGCTGCTCGTCGGACTTGAGTCGTTCGTCCAGTAGGGCGATCTCGGCCTCGTCGGCCATGCCGGTCAGGTATCGATCGATCAGCTCTTCGTTATCCTTTGGTTTATCCATGAGATGTTTTTTTCTGGTTTTTCAGTTCCCGCTGAGCGCAGTCTCGCAGCGCAGCGCGTAGGCGACCGACGAGTTTGTATAGACTATTGGCAGTGCGGTTAGTTGCTTCCGCCAGCTCCTTCACTCCGCCGTCACGCATGCTGGCGGCAAAGACGAGCTCCCGCTGCTCATCGGTCAATTTTCCGAGGCAGCACTTCAGCGCGGCTCTCTCTTGCTCCAGATCGTCGGCCGTGGTGGGCATGGCTTCGTTGGCCAGCAGTTCCAGCGTTTCCTCGCTCAGCACGAGGCGGTCGCGGGCGGCATCGCGGCGGGCTCTGAGGGCCTCGTAGCGCACGATGGTCCGTGCCCAGAAATAGAATTCCTCCTCCTTTTCCAGCTGATCCAGCTTCTTCCACATCACCACACTGGCTTCCTGCAGCACATCATCTACGGCAGGCCAGTTCGGCAGCAGCGTGCGGGCAAAGACTCGCAAGTCCCGCTCGTGTCGCACGAACAGGCGCATGAAGTCGGACTGATCTGGATGGGATTGAGGCATTCGGCGTCAAAGATAGACTTCCCGTTTCGTTCCGACCTGCCACACTTGTTTGAGAAAAATTTTCGGAATTTAGATTTGGAAGATCGATATACTAGGAAAATGGGGGGAGGCGAATTCTAGGAATTTTTATCGAATCACCTCATCCTAAAATATGAGGATTCGCCTAGCGTGATACGGCTCAGCGAGCTTTGGAATAGCGAGAGGATAACGGCTACTGATCTGGATGTTGAAATGGATGATCATCAGCTTGAGTGCTATCTGGATATTCGCTGCTGCCGAGGACGATAAAGCAGCCCCAAATCTGGTGCCCACCGAGCCTGCGGAGCACTCGCCGCACTACTGGTGCACTTGGTATGTGCAGAACTACTGGCAGCAGCGGGGTGGCGAGATCACCGACTTTAATAAGCTGAACAATCCTGGTGCGCAGGATGAGATGACCTATGAGCATATCTTTAATGAAGAGGATGGCTGGGCACATTACCTGAGGCGGGGACGCGAGGATCTGACCTTTCTCATCGATCATGGCTGGCAGATCCGCGAGGGAGACTGGAGTGCGCTGCCTGGGCGCCCATATTTCAATTTCCGGGCCGATCCGGCAGATTTTCCGCCTTACGCCGGGCTGGAACCTGCCGAGCAGATGAAGCGTTTTCACGAGGAGCTGCAGGCGCTGGGCTGGCGGGGGCTAGGCATCTGGGTGCGGGGCAATGTGCCGCTGAGCGAGATGGAGACCTTTGTGAAATGGTCGAAGCACGCTGGGGTGACTTATTGGAAAATCGACGGTGGCGATACCGGCCAATACCTCGCATCGCAGGCGGCCGAGAGTCACTACCCAGAGCTATACATGGAGCATGCAGAGGCACCGGGCCACTTCAATGCTAATACCGAGGTGCCCGATGCCGAGGAGTACCCATCTACCTTTGCCGCTGGTGGCCGTATCGCTGCTCGGGCATTGCGCAATCTGCAGCACACCGATGTGATACGCGTCTACGATGTCGCGCCACACCTGATCACCCCTACCACGATCCAGCGGATCAATGATGTGCTACTGCAGACCAATGGTGATCCCCGCTACCGAGCGATACTCAATACCCAGGACCTGCCCTATGTATCGATGGCTATGGGGACCTCGATCGCCAGCAAGCGCCACCCCAACTACATGGAGCGCACCTGGAAAGGCCGCGACCTGCACCACCAGCTAGAGGATGACCGACTGATGCAATACCGCATGAATGAAGTGGAGCGCCTAGGCCGCTGGTCGCGTATCGCTATGCCGATACCTGCAGGCGAGGGCGCCTACCGCCGGTCCGATGATATATTGATCGATCACTACACGCACGATGCCTACAGTACCTGGAATAAAACCACCTATGGCAAAAAGCTCTACCAAGGCGCACCCGCCATCATGGCGAGAAATATGCCACTACCCGAGGTCGAGGCCAATCAGGCAGGCGATGTGCCCTATGTGATGGCGTCGACCTACCCAAATGGAGCCACCGCCATCACCACCGAGCCTCGCGTGACCGATACCCGCAAGGTCTGGTACCCGCGCGCCGGTGTAACGGTGCAGATCCACGATGCAGCCAAGCTAGTCGGCATCGCCGGTCACTACCAGTCTTTGACGCTGGAGTATGCCGGGCCGCTCACGGGAGTCACCCACGTCTGGGCGCAGGACCTACTGGGTGAGCAGGCCGAGGATATCCGCCATCTAGTCGAGATATCGGCTAGTCGACTCACTATACCAGGAGAGCTGATCGACCGCATCGGCACCAGTGCCAAAGACGAGGGTGATCTGTCCGCACCTGGTATGGTGCTGAGGCTCGATGGTAGTGATCTACCGGTAGCGGGAAGTGCCTACTTCCCTGAGCCGCAGCGTATCACCACAGCTCCAGTGCAACAGAAAACTCAGAGCCTGGCAAAATTCCAGCATGACTACGGCTACCATGTGAGGGCGGGGCTGGGTAATCAGATCGCGCTCACCACCCTCGACGAGCCAATCATCAACGGGCGAGCCACCATCACTTGGCGGATGAAGCCTGCTAACGACAATGCTCCGACTCGCAACGGCTTTCTAGTACTCAGTAACGATCCCAAAGGTCAAGCATCCGTGCTAGCAGGATCGTGGATCGGGTCGAATAACATGGCCATCTTTGAAAACACTACCCAGCCGTGGAGTAATAGCGATAAACGCTACGAAGCCGATGGCGAGCTAGAGTGTCGCGCCATCCTCGATATGGATGCCCGCACCGTGACGCTGACTATCGATGGCACCACTCATAAGGAGAGCTTCTCCGAGACCGTGCCGAATGTCAGCTACATCGGCTTTGCGACGAAGAATGCTGAGACTCTATTTAGCGAGCCGACGATTGAGCGTGAGTAGAGGGCCTAAATGAATAAACCGTAACGCTGCGGGTGAAATTATCCTTACTAACCAGTGAGGGCCGAAGGCTCGAAACAAAATCCACGTAAATCCATGATCCATCCGCAAAAATCCATGAAAAATTTCTCATGTATTGCTATTTGGCATGGATTGAACATAGATTTTAACGGATTAACATGGATATTCCAATGCTACGAAACACAAGAATCTCCAGCGTAGGCTATTTAATAGGCTACGGTCTGGAGTGAATAGGGTACACAAAAAAGTGAATAGGGTACAATCGAAAATCAACCGGATCAATAGCGAGACAAAGCCACAACCTGTATCGAATTTTATGATTACTGCCCCAGCCTTGCTGAAGCCTTTTGCGCTGGTTTTATACGCTGCCATTGCTTTGACTCCAATTCTGAAAAGCTCTGAGGGGGCGGCGCTCAAACCGAATATCCTTTTCATCATGGTCGATGATTTGGGCAAGGAATGGATCAGCTGCTACGGAGCGGAAGATATCGAGACGCCGAATCTAGATGCCCTCGCAGCTGGTGGGATGAAGTTTAATAATGCGTACTCCATGCCATCGTGCACGCCATCGCGGGCGACTCTGCTGACCGGCAAATACCCATGGCGCAATGGTTTTGTGAATCACTGGGATGTGCCGCGCTGGGGAGTGGCCTACTTTGACTGGAAGCAGAGGCAAAACACCACTTTTGCCCGACTGCTGAAAGATCTGGGCTATGCCACCTGCGCTGCGGGCAAGTGGCAGATCAATGACTTTCGCATCGAGCCAATGGCGCTAAAGAAACACGGATTCGACGACTGGGCGATGTGGACTGGCTACGAGACCGGCAATGAAGCCAGTGATAAACGCTATCACGATCCCTACGTGAACACCCCAGAGGGAGGCAGTAAAACCTACAAGGGAGAATTCGGCCCCGATATCTATACTGACCGGCTGATCAGTTTCATGCATAAGCACAAAGATGAGCCGATGTGCCTCTATCATCCCTTGCCGCTTGTGCACTCCCCTCTGGTTGCCACTCCTGATGAGCCCGACGCGAAGGAGCGAATCGATAAACACAAAGCCATGGTGCGCTACATCGACAAATCAGTGGGTAAACTGGTAGCGACACTAGATGAGTTGGCTATCCGAGAGCGGACTTTCGTGTTTTTCACCACTGACAACGGCACCATTCCAGGCATGCACACCACCTACGACGGGCTCAAAGTGAGAGGCCAAAAAGGAAAAACGTCTGAACTAGGGGTATGTGCGCCATTTATCGTCAATTGCCCGGGGAAGGTGCCTGCTGGTGTCGAGACGGACGCGATCACCGACTTTACTGATATGCTACCCACCTTCATCGAACTGGCTGGTGGTGATGTGCCAAAGGATTTAGTCATTGATGGTGTTTCGATAGCTCCGGTGATTCTGGGGACTGAAAAGGCGACCGATCGAGAGTGGATCATGTCGATGGGTTATGGTTCCGCACGGTTGACCAAAGATGGGGTGCAGGGCATTGCCGACTTCGGCAAGCGAGTGATCCGTGATGGCCGCTATAAAGTCTGGGTGTCCGAGGAAAAGCAGATCATACGCCTGCACGACCTGCAGGAAGATCCGTGGGAGAAAAGGAATCTTCTAGATAGCGAAGTTAGCACGCACAAGGCAGCACTAGAGAAGTTTCAGGAGGTCGTCGATTCACTGCCTGATAAGGATGCCGTCCGCCTATATGAGCCTCGAGCAGCGAATCCATGGGATATGAA
Organism: Verrucomicrobiota bacterium; assembly: GCA_020630975.1. Lineage (GTDB taxonomy): Bacteria > Verrucomicrobiota > Verrucomicrobiia > Verrucomicrobiales > DEV007 > Arctic95D-9. The sequence continues at coordinate 12,044 of JAHDID010000074.1, read as the reverse complement.
ACTGAAAAGAGCCAAGTAAAGGCTGCGGAAGACCGAATCACAAAACGACTCCATGCCAGTTACCCTACCACCGATCACCCGGCGGCGTTTCGCTAGTCAGTCACTCGCTCTTATCGGGGGATCGGCCTTCACCTCACCGGACTTTCATGCCGCTGATCTTACGCAACCGACTCTCGCCCCCAATAGAGTCGCCTTGCTCGCGGATACTCATATCTCAGCCGACCCTAGAACTAGCTATCCAGGAACCCAGTGGCCGGGATCGCCTGTTAAGGATGGTGAGCACGAAAGTGTCAACATGGCGGAATGCCTTGTGGAAGTTAGGAAACAGGTGCTCGAGCTCAACCCGCTACCTGCACACCTTATCATAAACGGTGACTGTGCGCACAGCAGAGGGACGAAAGCTGAGTATAGAGAGATAGTCCGACTAGTTGAACCGTTGCGGGAAGCCGGGATAACCATTCATGTGACGATCGGCAATCACGATAATCGAGAACACTTGTGGGAGACGCTACCCTGGTTAAAGAAAGAGCGAATGGGAATTCAGGCAGATATGATTCAACTGCCTCACGCGAACCTTCTGTTGCTGGACTCCGGAAGAAAGGGCATCCTGGGAGAAGCTCAGTTGACCTGGCTTGCCAATGAACTTGATGCACACGCAGATAAACCAGCCCTAATCTTCGCCCATTTCAACCCCTATCCCAACCGTGGAATTCGTCCGATCAAGGGGCTACGCGATGGTTCTGACCTAATCAAACTGCTTAGCGAACGAAAACATGCCAAAGCCTATTTCTGCGGACACACTCATGAGTGGCAATTCGAACGTCAATCCGATGTGCATTTTGTAAACCAACCAGCAGCAGGGTACTATTTTGGCAAAGGTCATGCCAATGGATGGCTTGATATGACGATCACTGAGAATGATGCCACACTAGAGTTGCGTTGACAGTTCGCACAAGCAACACGGAGAGAGAAGAAGTATTCCTCTAAATGGGTAGATAGAATAATGAGAACTTTTAGACAAAGAAGCAAATTTAGAGATCAAGGAGGGGCTGCCTTTAGATGCCCGGCTACCTTGGCCGAAGTCAATGGCTCAGCCTACCGGGCAGCTAAAGGCAGCCCCTCCTTGGGCTTGATTCTTTGGCTATTGCTGTGCGTCGGTCTTGGTGCTGCAGAGCCTGAGCAGACAGGAGCTGTTCGGGTTGCGGCTTATAATGTGGAATTTGGCAAGAGCACGACGCCTGAGCAGGTCGGTGAGATGTTTAAGCCTTACGATCTGGATATCATCGGTTTTAATGAAGCTCCGAATGGTGACTGGACTGCCCGGGTCGGCAAAGTGCTAGGAATGCCTCATGCCTTTGTGGGGGAGGTGTCTTCCGCTAATCATAAGGATAAATACAAAACTATACTAAGTAAGACGCCTCTGACCGGCACCCAAGAGTTCACCCTATCTGGCAAAGGCTGGAGTCCGGCTTCCACAGTACGAGCCGAGACGACTGTCAGAGGTGTATCGGTCGCCTTTTACTCGCTGCATATCAGTCGATCGGGTGCTAGCGATGGGCATGCTCACAGCCTAGCGACAGAGGTCCTATCGAAAGAGACCTCTGAACGGGTAATCGTGCTGGGCGATTTCAATAACCAAATAGGTGACCCTGCTATCGATACGATCGAAGCGGCTGGGTATCGATCGACCTGGACGGATCTGGAAGTGGATGTCTCGAAGGAATTTACCTACAACGCTCTAAACCCGAAAAAGAATCTCGGGGTGATCGATCATATCTTTTACCGTTCCTCGGACGGTGTCGCTGCTACCGATGGTGGGATCATCGAACTGGAGAAGCCTCTATCCGATCACAAGCCTGTCTGGGCTGAGATTGCCTTTGCTGAAAAGCCATCGCTAAAGGTCATGTCCTACAACCTCTATCGCGGTGGCACCATGCATGGGCAGCCACTGTCGCAAACTGCCAAAGTGATCCAGGCGGCTCAGGCTGATATCGTAGGCATCCAGGAAACTCGATCTCCCAGAGGCGATACGGCGGAGGATTTGGCGAAGTTATTGGGCTGGAATCTTTACTCAAACGAAGACAAGACCAGTATCGTGACGCGCTACGAGATCGTCGAGGAGCGCTTTGGTGGTATCAAGATACGGATGCCCTCGGGGCAGGAAGCTTATGTGTTCAGCCTGCATCTGCCATCGCACCCCTATCAGCCGTATCAGCTGCTGGGCATCAAACCGAAATGGCACAAGCATCACGACCTGCCCTTTATCAAGACAGAGGCCGAAGCTATAGCCGCCGCCACCGAGGCACGCACTAAAGAAGTGGCACGGCTACTGAGAAAAATTCGAACCCTACCCGATCAAGACACACCTGTGTTTGTGGTAGGTGATTTCAACGAGCCATCGCACCTAGACTGGACTCAAGCAGCGGCCCAATCCGGACGCCATCCGATAAAGGTCGCCTACCCGACTTCGCAGGCCATGCACAAAGCAAGCTATAGCGACGCATGGCGTACCATCTACCCAGACGAAATGGCGAAACCTGGCTTCACCTGGTCGCCGATGAGGGAACCTGATGACCCGACCACTCACTACGACCGTATCGACTTCGTCTACTACAAGGGTGCAGGCGTAACACCCATCTCAGTCGAGATAGTCGGCGAGAATCAGGAGAAGGCCGACATCGTGGTGACACCCTATCCATCGGATCATCGAGCCGTAGTGGCGACGTTTAGACTAGATGGCGAGCACATTCACTGAGGCGATGGTTTCCGCTGCTTTCATTTTCGTAGAATGGGTTGCCTAACCCGTTCTCCACAGGCTTCCCAGCCAGGTTAGCCAACCTATCCTACTTAAAATCTGTCGAGGCCTGAGCTTCTCTACCTCTTATCACTAGAGTCGATCACACCATCTGCATTGATATCGACATTCGGGAACTGACCTCGAAACATGTTCAGGTACTCCGGTTTGGACAATTTTCCATCTCCATCTTGGTCGCCGCTTTTCAGGGCATTCGGACTGGGAAATTCATCGGTATCAAGGAGACCGTCTTTATTCTTGTCTCGCGGCCCGAATTGACGCTCACGGTAACTGACAAATTCTTCGACTGTGATCTTTCGGTCAGTGTTTGTGTCCATATCCTTGACCATGTTTGCCGGTAGTATGGTAATAGGCTCCACTTCAGGCTGGTTTGATTTAGACTCGACGAATCGCTTGGGCGCGCTGTCAAAGTTTCTTCGGAATCCCGGTAGCGCGTGATCATAATCGATATCCGGCACGATCCACAGGTTGCGGAATGAAACTCCCGTGCCCTTGTGATCTTGTAGCATCAACGGGCGTTTACCATGGGCTTTGTAGGGTTTTCCCACTTCACCGTATACCCAGGTATCGTTCTGCACGAGATGACCGTTGTGAAACACAGTAACTCGCAGCGGCTCTACGACTGAACCATCATCAGCAAACTCTGGGGCCTTCATCAGTATATCATATGACTGCCATTCACCCGGAGGCCGACACGCATTGACTAACGGAGGGTGCTGACCATAGATCGAGGCACAATGGCCATCGGCGAAGGTTGGATTTTGGTAACTATTGACGACCTGCAACTCATAGCCGGACATCAGAAACACCCCAGTATTGCCATACAGCTGCGCAGCCCAATCTGGATCATCGCTGGGATCAAAGCGGAACTCCAAGTGGATCCTAGCATTGCCGTACTCTTGCTTGGTTGAGTTGTTCCCCTTACCACGAGGCATGACACCCTGATCATCGACTACCCAATTGGCATTCGTCCACTGGCTGGCATCGAGCACGGTAGCCTCTGCTGGCGCCGCGAGTGTGCACGCTTCTACTGGCAATGGCTCCACCACGGGCGGTAGTGGGCGGCGCTTGTCATTTCGTGACCAGCTCGACCCCACGAGACTCCAGCCCACATTGCGCCCTGCACGTGGTTCCTTGGCAGGACGCAGCTGATTGGCGGTATAGTATAGGGTATCGAAATCGAGTGTCACCCCATCATGATCCGCCTGACCGGGAAACTGAATGGCATAGACTTTGCCAGCGGTTAGTGGAATATCGAAAGTGACCGTTTTACGATCTTTGGCGACTTGGTAGTTGGCCACTTCCAAGGTCTGCTCATCGACAGGTGGCGAGCCGTAGGTGCTGTAGTAGTGATAGTGGTAAGACTTCACCAGCGGTGAGATCTCGTTATCTATCGGACGGGTAAACTCGACTTCAAATCCGGTCTTCGTCAGGCTCGCCGACTTGATTGCGAAAGGGATCGTCTCGCCATCCCACTCGGCATACTGCAAGGCTGTGCGCTTACCACCTTTACTAAACCAACCACGCCCCACTTGAGCGGACCACAGTCTGCCTGCGGGATCGAAAGACATCTTCACGGGGCCAGAGGTCGTGCCGCGCAGAAAGTCGACGCACCATCCCTGGTATTCGCCATCGACTTTCTCCACCTCACAGCGAAAGTAGTTCGACTGGCGTTGGTCCCCAATAAAAATCTGATTCTCGAACGGTCCAAATTTTCCCCCAGTGGTATCCCATATCGGACTACCCGGTGAGTTGGCGATCGCTTCACGTGGGAACCAAATGGCTGGCGGAGTACGCATTTTATCAAAATCGGCAGCAGTCATGGAGAGGACTTTCTCCTTGGTGAAATCAGCCCTCGCTGGCAAGGATGCAGGATGACCGTAGAAGTTGCCTTCGCGGACATGGAATAGGCAGCAATCAGCCACCCAATCGCCCTGGTTGTCGGTGATGAATAGCTCATCATCCGGGCTCATCCCGATACCACAAGGCGACCGAAAGCCGCTAGCTAAAGGATGGAAGTGATCCGGACGATCGGAGCGGTAGATCCATCCGCGCCACGGAGCCGTGTATGCCATATTTCCACCTCCTTTGCCGATAGGCTTGCCATCGGGCACAGTGAACTCACCGCGTGCCGCTAGGTTTAGCGAGGCGTATTTTCTGCCCAGCGAGTCTACTACGGGACCGTAGTGATACTCGTGATACTCTCCCGATATCCCAAAGGCATCGGTGATACACTCGTATCGGTCACAGACGCCATCTTTATTGATATCGGTTAAGCGGGTTAGCTCAGGTTTTTGCGCCACATAGTAGGCATCCTCTTTTTCGTCGTAGTAGATACCATTGGGCTCCATCAAGTTTTCGGCAAACTTGGTCCACACTTCATTTTTATACTCCCACACTTCGCCTTCCCAAGTGGCTACCGCTAGCGTCCCATCGGGCTTATGACAGAGCCCCAATATAGTGAGCGCTCCTTTGGGTAGTTCTACTGTTTCTAGCTTGTAGCCGGCGGGTATTTGGGCATTCACCTGCAGGACTAGTGCGCTAATATATAAAGTCGCTACTGTGAGCCATAGCCTCACCAATGAGTGTTTTGTCGCTATAGAATTCATATAAAATTGATATTGCCTTATAAATCGAGACCTTTGGTCTGCTAATCAAAATGGGATGCGATGAGGTTTTCTACTGAACAGTCACTTGATAGGATTGATCGCCCTCTGGCTCGATCACCACATTTTTTAAATCGCCATCTATCAACGCTGTAATTATAGCTTTACCCCCATCGGTCTGATAATGCCGAAACTGAAAATGCTCCGCCTCAACACCCGAAAGCACCAATTCTGCAATCACCTCGCCATTGATCTCGGAAGGCTTTTGGCTGCGATCAGGTAGAGACGGAGTTTGGTTGATCTCAGCGCTATGCCAAGCTTTCAAGATCTCCCCGCTATCGGCATCGAACGCGACAATGACCTGATTCGGCAACAGACACATCAAAGCGCGAGGTGGAAGGTCGGCTATCCATTTACGCACAACCATCGCCGTAGGCCCTGCCTTGATCACTTTGGGTATGTTGCCCTGCAAGCTACGGCCGGTCAGCATCATGCGCTCGCCACCCACCTTTTGGAGGTAGCCGTGAAATTTGTAACTATGCGTGGGCGGCTCCTCATGCAGGATCTCCAGATCATGGACTCCTGCCGATAGTTCCAAGGTCTTGTTGATGTGCTGCTTTTTGTCGACTTTCTGGTCCGAGTAGTGCACTTCTTCACCATTCAGAAAGATCGACGTTCGCCCTATCACTCGTATCCCAAAATGATACTTTCCTGTCTCTTTGATGTAGAGCTTTGACTGCCCTCGCATCAATCCTCGTGTATTGCGCTCAAAATGATACAGATTCTCCGGAAGCGGGGTTTGCGACAGAGACTCCACCGAATCGAATAAGGCCGGAGTCAGGCGTTTGTCTTTAAAGTATTCCTCTGGATAAACCGAACGGACCACTTCGCGCATACCCGTCTGCTCAGACAGGATGAAATCCCGTAGGGCTAGGCGATCCGCTTCTGGGAAAACCGCTTCATACCCAATCATCGGTGAGCCGGGCACGCCCTTGTCGATGACTCGCAAGATGGCGTCAGGAGAGGAGCCGTGCTGCCAGTATTCATCAACCAAAGAGGGACCCTGGCCACCATCTAGCTTTGGGCCATGGCAGTTAAAGCATAGTTGAGAATAGACTGCTCGACCTCGCTCAATGCTTTCTGAAGTTTCGGCCGAAGCAATATGGTTGGAGGGTGCTGGACGATTGCCCGTAGCGACATTCAAGGCACCCAAGACAAATTCGGCGATCAATTGATTACCCCGTTCATTCATGTGTACGCTATCAGAAGTCAGGATGCCTTCTGATAGATTCGTGGGATTGTGATTCTTGAGATAGTCGATAAAACCTTTGCGTAGATCCAGTAATTGAGAGTTGGTATCTTTAGCGACCCTGCGGCTGATACCGGCGTATTCATCCAGCCGGGCATCATCGGGATTGGACCCGTCCGATTTCTCACCGATGACAGTTGGGGTGCATAAGATTACCCGTGCACCGACGCCTTGGATCTTTGCGATCATATCCCTGAGACCATTTTCGAAATCCTCTGGAGTCGTCCCTTTCTTTCCCCGAGCCACTACCTTGGGATGCGTCCAGTGCCAGACGTCATTGATACCGATATAGATGAACACCAGCGTCGGTTTGTGATCGAGCACATCTTTTTGCAGTCGTCTCTGACAATCGGGAACCTTGTGCCCCCCGATCCCGGCCCCAATGAGTTTCACATTCAGTTCAGGCAGGACCTCCTCCACCTGTTTGGCAGCCAGGGTAATGTAGCCACCGGGACGAGCGCCGGCAGCCGTGATCGAGTCGCCCAGAAAGACGATTCGCTCATTTTCCTTCAGGCTCTCCTGAGACCATCCCAGAGTCAGGGCCGACAAGGCGACTGCGAGCAGGCGGATAAGACAATTCATTTTCACACCCAAACTCTCCGCAGATCGATTTGATTTGCCGATATTTTTCAGAACCAGCCCATGGCGCGATTCCGGCTACACTTTGCCAATACTTCAAGGAGGGGCCCACGTCCCGTCGCCCGGCAGGCTGAGCCAGATGCTACGGCCGAGCTAGCCGGGCGACGAGACGTCGCCCCTCCTTGATTGCCCTGTGCCCACCCAGCGCGAAAAGACCGGCGAAGACGCCATCTAGAATCGAGCCCTCATCCAACAGGAAATCCAAGATTCCGTAGAAAGCGGCAAACCGAGCGTGCGCTGAGCCCCAGGAAGGCTCTCCCGGCACCGCCGACGTCCCCATTGGCCATCTATTTAGAAGGGCGCCAAAGCACGGCCATGCCCCTACAGCGCACCCCACTTCGCAGATCCATGTCTCCACCACTCAAAGCGAAGCATTGTACCCTATTCACTCCGGAGCGTACCCTATTCATATTTTTGTGTACCCAATTCAAAATTAGCTAACAAGGGAATAACATGAAGTAGATACTATCTGCGGGCCCAGTTAATACCATTACCTTACGGGCATGATACTTGATTCTACCCATTTGACCAACATAAGTGCTCTGGGCAGCAGCGAACGGAAGGACCTGTATGAATGTTGCTTCAGGATAAAACAATGCCTAGCCTCCGTCAGAAATCTACCATTCAAGACTAGCGCCATCAGCAGTCAGATCCGTCCCTATTTCTTATTTCTCCAGTCAATCCTCGCGACGGCATTCTCTAGGTCGACAAATACGCTGGCGTGTTGGTACTGACGGGAAAAAGTCCAACCCTTTTGGATAGCATCCCCCTTAGGTGGTCCTAATGGTTTATCTAATACTGGATACCAATCGAGTGAACCCTGATTAGGCTCCCAGCCCCAACTATAGCAGAAATAACAATAGGGCTCGGCGCCAATCAGGAAACAAGCCAGAGGAAAAGTGATGTCCCGCCGAGCCTGACTCAAGATATTATCATGCGGAGTCTGCCTCATTTCGCCTAAACGCCAGGCTCGCAGGAAACGCGGCCAGCCTTTGAAGATTATTATCTTACCGTCTTTGGCTGCGGTTTCCATGGTTTTTATGGTATTGGCCATGTACTCTTTACTTTGGATGCGCATACGGGCGAAATCATCGATCATAGCACCATCGGTCAAGGGTAGGTATTCCTGGCCCAAGGGTTTACTTTTTATGTCAAAGCCATGTAGAGGGTTGAACAACATCAACTTGTCCGGCCCAATTTTCTCTCGGGTAGCCGTTAGCATCGCCACAACTCCTTTATCCAAATTGGCAGCCCTCTTGCTGCCAAATGCTCTACTGTATGGTCCATCAGGTGTTCCTGCGGTTGCGCCATCTATGTAAATTCCATCGCAAGCATATTTATTGACTGCATCAGCCGCCGCGTTGGACCACCAATCCTGCACATCCTTGCGAGTGACATCAAAATACTCTGTGGTCTGGATATTGCCTTTCTTCGACTTATCTTTGTGGATCAGATAGTTTCCGGGGTAGGTCTGGTTGGTCAGTTTCGATTGGCCTTTAGGTTTATCACTCGCCCAATAGTATAATACCTTCGCTTTAGGGTTTCGCGCCTTGATAGCAAGAGCTGCTTTAGCCGATTCTATCTCGGCGCTGCTTTTGCTATCCGCTGGGAGACGTCCGGCAGTGAGGGTGATGAAATCGAAATGCTTAGCGATGAAATCATATTGGTGGGGCTCAAGCCCTTCGCCTATTCCGAAATGCACTGATACTGGCACCTTGTCCCAGGAAAACTCAGGGTAGCCTGTTACAGGTATTCCCTCGGTTGATTTTTGTTTGTTATACTCAACGTGGAATGGATTGGGCGCTAACTTTTTTACCTTCTCATTCACCATGAATGGTCGAACCTGTTGCCACCAGGTATCGTAGGCCGCCTTGAGTTCACCCACTAATTCGGGCTTCTCTTCAATGATGTTGTTGATCTCCCCTCGATCGTTGAGTATATCATATAATTCTTCATTGTTCACCAGTCGATACCGGGAATTGCGCACCGCAAAGCCCTGAGTTCGATCATACTGAGATTGATCTGCTTTACCATCTTGCCAACGCCCAATATGAAAAAATAAATTCCTGGGTTCCCAGGGTACATCGACATTCTGGAGTAAAGGAAGGAGACTTCTACCATCAATCTCTCTTGGCGGCGTCCCTCCTGCGATTTCGATCAAAGTGGGCAAAAAGTCGATATGTGCGGTTAAAGCCTTGCACTCGACTCCTTCATTGAACTTACCTTTCCAACGAAAAAATGCCGGCACTCTGGTGCCGCCTTCATAGACTGTCTTCTTGTGACCTTTCAGCCCCGCCTGATAGTTGACAAGAGGTATATTGTGTCGTTTTCCGATGGGGCCTTCCTTGCAGGCGAGTCTGGCAAAGCCGTTGTCTGACATGAAGATAACCAATGTGTTGGAGTCCATGCCCCAGTCGTCAATCTTCGCCAACAATCGTCCGACATTTTCATCGATATTTTCGATCATTCCGTAGAAACCCTGCTCACTGGAGTTGAGCCCATATTTGCTAAACTTCTCTTTCTTGTCATTCGGCGCGATGTAGGGCGAATGTGGAGCATTGGTAGATATATAGGCAAAGAAAGGCTTGGTTCTGTTGGTATCGATCCAGGATATGGCCTGATTAAAGAACACATCGGTGCAAAAACCTTTGGTCTTTACAAATTTTCCATTATGACGGATCACTGGGTCATAGTAAGTATTTCCTTGCACGTCTTGTGGTTGACCGATCCCGCCATAGCCGTGGATAAATACTTCGTTAAAACCGCGTGATCCAGGCTGATAGGGTTCCTCATAGCCGAGATGCCATTTACCAAAAATACCAGTGGTGTAACCCAACTCTTGTAGGTATTGGGGCAACGTCTTTGCATCCAGGGTCATCCGACTACGAGCGCCGCCAGTGTGAGTTACACCGTTTTTGAAAGGCACATTACCGGTCAATAGTGCCGCCCGAGTCGGCGAGCAAGTGGGGCTAACTTGAAAGTCGGTAAAAGAAATTGATTCACTGTGCAGTTTGTCAATATGAGGGGTTTCCAACCATGGATGTCCCTGGCAGCCGAGTTGACCATAACCTTGATCATCGGTCAGGATAAAAATGATATTTGGCCGTTCTTCAGCCATAGCTGAGATCGCCGAAATCATCAAGATAAACAGGTGAAGTGATCGTATCATGTTTTTTCTGTATGTTCTATTTTTCTGGAATCTGGACCGGGTCCTCGTAACGCTCCGCCAAGCTTCGTAATTCCTGGGTCAATTGATACCGTAACTCACGGTGATCACTCGAATGCGCGAGGTTATTCATTTCCTCCGGATCGGATTTTAGATCAAACATCTCCCACCGGTAGTTGCCTTCCATACCTGGGTAGTGGATCAACTTTTGCGTTTCAGTGCGTATACCAATCATCTCGGGAAGCTGCTTCCCATGGCTGTAGAAATGATAGTAGGACGCGTCGCGGACCTTGTTGCTTTTGCCTTCGAGAATTGGCTTCAGTGAATAACCCTGCATGTCGTCGGGAATCGGATGGTTGACGATGTCTAGTAAAGTGGGGGCTAGGTCGACGTGATTGACCATGGAGTCGTGTACGGTTCCTGCCTTGATTTTACCTGGGTAGCGAACAATCAAAGGCTGATGCAGAGGCTCTTCATACATCCATTGCTTGTTATAAAATCCATGCTCTCCGAGTGAGAATCCTTGGTCTGAGGTGTAGATCACTAGGGTATTTTTCGTTAGATGGCTATCGTCGAGATAGTCGAGGAGCTTGACGATATTCTCATCCACCGCCATCACCAGCCGATAATATCCCTTGATATATTCTTGGTAGAGGATTCGTGTGGCTTCTTCGCGACTCATCGCTTTGCGCTCGTCCATCGAGAGGCTACGCAGATTTTGCTTTAGGAAAATGCGATTGCTGCGCATGGTGTCGGCAATTGCCTCTGGAGTCCGGCCTCGGTAGTCGTCGAGCAAGGTCGGAGGTTCTGGGATGGTCACATCTTCCCAGAGCGTGGCGTGACGTGGAGCGGGATCGTAGGGCTCGTGCGGTGGTTTGGGATGCAGTAACAAGCAGAATGGTTTTTCACTATCTCCACGGTTATCAATCCATCGAATCGCCTCATCGGTGATGACATCCATGTTATAACCCTTGAGCCGACGACCACCTTTCATATAGGTCTTCTTGGTTTTGGGACCCCAGACGATCCACTCGTGTTGGGGCTCGAACACGATAGGGTCATGTGCCATGCCCTGCATCTTCATGACACAGTAATGGTCGAACCCAGTCGGCTGCGTCAGTAGGTGCCATTTACCAAATAGAGATGTCTCGTAGCCAGCTTTCTGCAGCAACTTAGGAAATGTTTGTTGTGAGCCATCGAAACGCTGATTCAAATGAGTTACCCCATTTTTGTGCGAATATTTACCGGTGAGGATGGCCGCACGCGCTGGTGTGCAGAATGAATTGGGAGTCAGGGCGTGGTTAAAGCGCATCCCTTCGGCGGCCAGCCGATCTAAACCGGGAGTATGGATGTCGGTATTCCCATAGGCACCGATCGCCTTACGAGCATGATCATCAGCGACGATGAAAATGATGTTGGGCCGGGCAGCGGCGACGCTAACCGCCTGAAAAGTAAAAATCGCAATTAGGGAGAATAGTGAGAAATGTCGTGTCATGGTATTATTTAATA
>JAHDID010000073.1 GCA_020630975.1 Verrucomicrobiota bacterium | reverse complement strand
CGAAAGAAGTCGGCGAGACGCATATAACCGAGCTGCGTGATATGATCGGAGTCGGTACCAAAGAGTTGGTGGATAATCCGAGTAAGAAGAAAAAGAAGAAGTGAGTTAAGGTGGCGGCTGTTGAGGTAAGGCCCGCGTCAGCAAAGACTCCGCGCCAAGGAGCGGCTGCCTTTAGCTGCCGGGCAAGCTGAGCCATCGTGCATGGGGAGGTGTGCTCAGCCTGCCGGGCGGCTGAAGGCACGCCCCACCTTGAGCTCGAAGGCGAGATTGCTTGCAGAGACTCTCGCCAAGGAGCGGCGACGTCTCGTCGCCGGGCAAGCCGAGCCATCGTGCATGGGAACTGCTCCCAGCCTGCCGGAAGCTGAGAAGAGCGAGCGCTACGAATGACACCCAGCCGAATACCAGCCTCCAACTCCACCAGCCCGCAACCCAAACTGACGAACACAGGGACACAAAAAAGCCCAGCCGAATCAACGGCAGGGCTTTCCAAAAAATCTGCTTTAAGCAAGCTGTCTCGCCGCAGCGATTAGTCCTCAGACTTCTCTTCTTTCTCAGGTGCAAGCACACGGAGAGAGATAGATGCAGGGTGAGTGGCGTGGATCTTGATCGGAATCTCGAAAGAACCCAGAGACTTGATCGGCTTGTCGAGCTGGACCTGTGTCTTCTCGATCTTGAGCTTGCTCTTCTCGTTGATCAGGTTAGCCACGTCGGTGGCAGTGATCGAGCCAAATGCCTTACCGCCTTGACCGATAGATAGTTCAGTATTGAGACGAAGCTTGCGGAGCTTCTCTGCGATACGCTCTGCTTCTGCTAGCTCCTCTGCCTCACGCTTGGCGCGGACTTCTTTGAGGTGCTCGATGTGACGGAGGTTGCTCTTAGTTGCTTCGAAGGCTTTGCCTTGTGGCAACAGAAAGTTACGGGCGAACCCACGCTTCACCTTCACGATCTCCGACTCAGTGCCGAGACCTTCTACTTTTTCACGGAGAATCACTTCTGTATGTGGCATGGATCCAATCGATTAACTTTTTTAAAAAACGAGCCGGACCTGTAATGCCGAATGCTGACTTTGTCAAAGGCGGGATTGGCATTAGAGAGCAGATTTTTGCCTGCTCAGTGTCTCTAGGGGGATTTTACCCATTTCTTAAGGGGTGATTGCTTGCTTTGAAGGATTCAAAGCTTCACTTCCACCTCTGGTCGGGTTAGAAGTATCGCTCTACCGTCGGAGTTCAGTAGCTGCATGCCGTTCTGCATGGCATCAGGTTGGCTCCAGTGGCAGTGCCCGAATGCCACTATGTCGGGTTGATGGGCAGCAGAGCCTAGGGCTTCGTTGATCATTTGGGCACCGCGCATGCTTTTTTCAGGGCCAACGGGGCCTTGGTGGAGCAGCAGGCAGTCTAGGTGCGATCGCAGCATTTCAGAGATGCCGCTCTGAAACTCGTGGTCGGAGTAGCGCCATATTTTTCGGGGGTTCCCTGATATGCCACTGATACCGCCGATGGTTAGGCCATCTAGCTCGACGGTATCGTAGTGGAGCGCGTGGATGTTTTCTCGTTTCCGAAAAGAACTCGGGAATTTGGCTTGGCCTTCGTAGAGATCGTGATTTCCGGCTACACCTGCGATCCAGCGGAAGTGGTTGGCGAAAGTGTGCCAGATATCTTCGACATCACCTGAGCCGCCTCGCTTGGTGAGGCAGGGTTCGGCATACATGTCGCCGACTAGCATCACGCCTAATCTGTGAGGTGGTGGTAGTAGACCGTTTTCGCAGAGCTCATGGATTTCTTCTGCGATCACGTATCCCATCAGGATGCGGTCCTCAGCGGGGACATTTTTGTCGTGGTAAAACTGGAGGTCTCCTGTGATCAGGATTCCTTCTAGTTCGGACGGCGGTAAATCGACTTCTGCATGATGGAGGGGGATTGCTATTCTTTCGGTTGCCCCTCCGCCGGGAGCCGCATTGTAGGCTTTGAACTCTGTAAGAATGGATGGTCTTGATGCTAATTTCATATTGTCTTTAGCCTTGTGGAGATCTTGGTATAGCAATGTTTGCTAAATACCTAGCTACACGATTACCTGCTCATGCCAGAGCTATGGGTTCAGGGTTTCGCAAATATCGAATCTCAAGGGCCTTTCAAAGGTGGTGACAGGCGGAGTGAGAGGTTTTTGTGCTACACTGAGTTGGTAGTGTGTTTTGCTTGCTTTTGAACTTCGCAAGGCTTGAGGCAATAGGTAGCCTTAAGGAAAGGAGATGCAAGTGGATTTCTCTATAGCTAAAGAAGATTCTGGTAGTCGATTCCTAGTCTTCGGGGTTGATAGGTTTTTTCGAGCGACGTGTGAGACCGGAGGTAGGGGCTTAGAGGGAGCCGGAAGATTATACTAACAGGATTAGTTCTCGGTCGATAGTCGATACCTACGTATCCGGTGGAGCGCTTCATCTATCGAGATGGTTTCTCTTTGTTTTGAGAAGCGGTCAACGAGCCAGCTGACTTTTTCTGCCTCGATAGGCATGAATGAGTGGTGGTAATCTGTGGCGCGGAAACCTCCACCTTTTACTGGTGTGAGAAGGAGTAGGTGGTGGCCGCTGGCGAGGCGGTATAGCGTGCCTAAGCCGGCGCGCCCACCATAGATTTCGATTTCGGGATCGCAGTGATCAATTAGTGTTTTGAGTACGGTGGCTTTTGCGTGGGTGGAAAAGCCTTGTTGGAGTAGTGGATTGGGAGCAAAAGGGTCGGTTGTCGCTTCGATTTCTGCAGCATCTGAGACTTGAGCGATGACAACTATTTCTGCCGCTTGGCATGCTTCAGCTTTGTCCATGATGATCGGCTTGCCTGCGATGGCGCATTGGCTGACTATGAGACAGAGAAATGAAAGGCAGACGGTTTTCATTGGGAGTGAGGTCGCTACAGTCGAAAAAAACTAGAACTCATGTTGCACCTGTTTAGCAGCGCGGTGTACCTCTACTGTATCGAGCTTAGCGCCTGGGTCTTTTTGCTCTGCTATCCATTTATCGAGCTCGGCGCTCAGGGTTGCTTGAGTTGCCTGCCATTGGTCTTGTCCTGTGAGATTGTTCATCTCGTAGGGATCTTGCGCTGTGTGGTAGAGCTGCTCTGCGGGACGGCGCATATAGCGATGCACGAGCTGGTAGACATCGGGCTTATAGGGGCCGGCACCTAGCCAAGTGGCGTAGTAGGGATTTTTGAGGCGGCCGCCACCCATGAGGTGTTTCTCGATGTAGAGCTCCTCAGGCAGGAGATTGCGGATGTAGTGGTGCTGGCCATCGTAGATGGATCGGATGGGGTAGGGCGGGCCTTCGGGCACGTTGTTGTGCATGCCGTAGGTGTACTTGCGGTGTTGGTCGCTTTGGCCAAGTAGGACTTGAGCAAAGCTGGAGCCATCGAAGTTTGCTAGGGTATCGGCCTCGGCTCCAGCGAGGTCGAGCAGGGTGGGTGTGACATCGGCATACTGGATGAGGGCCGGGGTACGAGCCTGAGGCGTGTGCTTTGGCCATCTGGCGATAAAGCCAGTGTGTAGCCCGGTGTTCCAGTTGGTCCATTTGCAGCCGGGAAATTGCGAGCCCTGCTCTGAGGTGAAGATCACTAGGGTGTTATCCGCTTTGCCAGTGGCATCGAGGCAGGCGAGGATCTCCCCGATCTGAGCATCCATGTAGGTGATCTCAGCTAGATAATCAGCGAAATGCTGCCGGGTGGCGGGTGTGTCGGCGATGTTGGGTGGGAGTTTTAGTTTCTTCACTGGGTAGGCACTGGCGTCGCCCATCACCCACGGGACATGAGGCTCGACCAGAGCGACAGTTAGGCAGAAAGGATCGTCGGATCGTTCGATGTAGTCGCGTATACCAGCGAGGTCGGCTGTTTCGGTGGGATCGCGCACGCAGTTAGGATCGAAGCCGGCGACCTGATCGAAAGGGAAGACACTAGCCGGTTTGACATGGCCTTTACCTGCCAGACCGACCCGGTAGCCAAGTGGACGCAGGTGATGGGGCAGACTCTTCACCTCTGGCCGACAGGCGGAGTGGTTCCACGCGCAGCCATTGCGCATCGGGTACAGGCCTGTGTACAGCTCGGCTCGGCAGGGCTGACACATCGCGGAGCTGAGAAAAGCTTGATCGAAGACTAGCCCCTCAGCCGCTAGCGCATCGATATGTGGGGTCTTGGCATTCTGGCCTCCATATACGGGGAGATCGTTGTAAGTGCAGTCATCGCCAACGATGAGGAGAAAATTGGGCTTTGATGTGGGCTCGCTACTCCAGCCGAGATTGAGACTGAATCCGAGGGCTAGAAGAATGAACGAGAGCAGTGAGCGGTAGAACCAAGTTTTCATAGTTGAGGTAATTGAGGTCAATCGAGATACCAACAGATGAATCCGGTCACGTCGAAGACGATCAGTGCGCTATAGGCTGCGGTCATCAGGCCTGCGAGTGAGTAAAAAGCTGTTCGCCCTTTGCCGCGGAAACAAAAGAAGGGAATCAATAGGAGGCCCAGCCAGAGTAGCATGACGAAAGGTGACACCAAATACGTGGCGATTGAGCTGATGCCACCGTCGATTGAGTCGAGAAAAAATTCTACATGGCAAAAGTCTGCATCCTTTGTCTCGCCATACTGGGGGATGAACTTGAAGTGTAGAAAAGCCTGAGCAAACTGAATCGTAAAAACTGCGAGAAAGGCACTCGGGATAAGTAGTAGCAGCCAGCGTGAGTTCATTCTCGTGAAATATCGTATAGGAAGATGGGCAAAACCAATGGCGATCTACATCAGTACCACCTTGCGCCTCTTCGGCTGGGGCAGATCGAGCTCCATTTCTGGAGGCCCTGGGAAGTTGCGCTCTTCAAAGTCGTCGAGTACGTCTTTGGTCTCCTGGGAGAGACCTTCGGACATCGCTTCGATGCAGGGCTCACAGATGAGGATGGGCACATTCCAAAAGACCATCTCTGCCCCCATACAAGAGCCGACTATGGTGTAGCTGGGTAGCTCGTGTTTGGGCAGGCCGCAGGCGCGGCAGCCATCGGTGGTGGTTTTGAGTTTTGGCCCGCGAAAGGCTCGCTTCATGTGGCGCATCGATTCTTTTGAGATCTCGCCACGCAGATCCAGCCCGCAGTCGTGGCAGAGGGCGTACTCGTAGAGCACCTCGCCGTCCTGATAGACCTTCTGAATGCCGTAAGGGGAGCGCTGGGAGCGGAAGTCCGCACTGCACTCGATGCATTGGGCAAAGGGCTCTCCCGTTTCGAAGGAAAAAAATTCCTCCGGGATAGGCTTCATGATCTTCTTCAAATACTCTTCTCTCTTGCTCTGAAAAAAACGCCACATCCTATCGGTACTCTTACCGAAATTTTGGCCTGTCGACAAGGACGCGTGTGTGGTTTTATCGCAGAAAATGCCTATTCTGACAGGCGCAGAGCAGGTCGGACTTGGGGGTTGACGTTTCCGCTGGTAGAGCGGTTGTTGTCTGGTCGGCACCTCTTCCGTTTCACACGATTCACCATCCACCCAAACACAAGCAGCGATGCGCTACGCGATCATCTCCGATATTCATGCCAACTGGCAGGCCTGGACAGCTGTGCTGGCCGACATCCAGCAGAATCAAGCTGACATGATCATCTGTCTGGGAGATGTGGTGGGCTACGGCCCGCGCCCTGAGGAGGTGCTCACCAGTGTCCGCCAGCACACGCAGAATATCGTGATCGGCAATCACGATGCAGCAGCCTGCGGGATACTCGATGCCTCGATTTTCAATGACCACGCCCGCTCAGTCGTCGAGTGGACGGCGGCCCGCCTATCGCCAGAGTCGCACCAGTACCTGCGCACTGTGCCGCTGACTCTGGAGGCCGAGGATATGCTCTTTGTCCATGCTGAGGTACATGAGCCGGGGCGTTTCGGCTACATCGAGTCGGAGGAGGATGCGCTGCATCACCTGATGGGCACGCAGGCTTCTATCGTCTTCGTCGGGCACACGCACAAGCCGCTGGCCTACAAGGCGAACGACGAGTCGATCAAGGAACTGCCAGACAGTGACTTCCATCTCGCTCCTGGGCACCGCTACCTAGTGAATGTCGGCTCTGCTGGTGAGCCGCGCGATATGAATGACATCCGTGCGCGCTACGTGCTCTATGATTCGTCCAGCCGAGCGGTCTATTTTCGCAAGGTGCGCTTCGATACCGATGCCTACCGGCAGGATCTAGCAGCTGTGGGGCTGAATATTGAACCGTTTTTCTTAAAGATCATCGATCACGAAGCCTCGCAGGGCCGCGATGTTCTGGCGGCGATGCAGGATCACATGATGTCGGTGCCGGAAAAAGCGATTTTCACGGGCAATCAGGCGGCGTCGCACTCGCTGGTAGCAGGCGGTACTGCCCCACCGCCTGCAGCCCCACCGCCATCTGCTCCAGGCGATGCTTTTATCGAGAGTCTGCCGCCGCCACCGCAGATACCAGAGGCTCCAGCCGCTCAGCAGACTAGGGCAGCTGTAGGAGGGGCGACTCGGCCTCAGCAGCCGCGATTGGTGAAAGCAGACTTGAGCCAACGAGAGACAGCCTATATCGAGCCTGAGAAATCCAATAATGTGGGGATGATCGTTCTCATCATCGGGTTCCTCATTATCGGGGCAGCGACAGCGTATTTTATTTTGTTTGGTAGCTGAGTTGCTTGCAATAAACGACGGATTTTCAGTCGGTTGGTGTGACTTATATTCGCTTTTTCTTAGTCTCATGAGTACGCTGCTGCCGCCCAGAGGCAGATTGTAGCTGACCGGCGCCCTGTTCCTGAGTCCCTCATCCCCAGCTCGGCCCGCCGGTCAGCTACAATCTGCGTCTGGGTTTCATTCGATAGAGAGCTGTGTGGCCTGGGTGAAAATCCGCGATTCAATAGGGTACAATTTTGACTCAATAGGGTACAGTTAGGGTGGGATAGGGTACAATTCATGTTTTGAGCTCTTATTCCTCCTACCTCCATGGAGCAAAGTGTCATCATCATCGGGGCGGGCCCGGCAGGGCTCACGGCAGCGTATCGGCTGTGTCAGCTCGGGTGCCGGGTGACGGTGCTGGAGGCTGATCCACGCTACGTCGGCGGGATCTCGCGCACCGAGGAGCACGATGGGTTTCGCTTCGATATCGGAGGGCATCGCTTTTACTCCAAGTCACCGGAGATCGAGGCTCTGTGGACAGAGCTGTGCGAGCCAGAGGAGCTGATCACGCGGCAGCGGAGTTCGCGCATTTATTATCGGGGGAAGTTCTTTTCTTATCCGCTGCGGCCGGTGGAGGCTCTCTGTGGTCTGGGGCTGGCCGAATCCATGCGCTGTGGGCTATCCTATGTGGCAGCTAGGCTGCGCCCGCATCCTGAGCCGGCAAATTTCGAGCAGTGGGTATCAAATCAGTTTGGCAGTCGGCTGTATCAGATATTTTTCAAAACCTACACGGAAAAGGTCTGGGGCATGCCCTGCACCGAGATATCGGCCGACTGGGCCGCACAGCGGATCAAAGGGCTGAATCTCTATCGAGCCCTGGTCTCTGCTTTATTTCCCCATAAACGCAAGGGCGGTCAGATCAAAACACTGATCGATAGCTTTCGCTACCCGCGGCTAGGGCCTGGGCAGCTGTGGGAGCAGTGTGCGGAGAAGGTCCGTGCGATGGGGGGCGAGATCCACATGGGCCAGCGTGTGGCGCAGCTCAGCTACGCAGCCGATACCCAGAGCTGGGAGGTCGGCACTGAGGCGGGGCAGAGTCATAGTGGGGCGCACGTCATATCCACCGCAGCTATAGGGGATCTGGCACCTATGATCGAGCCTGCGCCTAGCCCTACGGTGCGCGAGGCGGCCGGTGCGCTGAGCTATCGCGACTTCATCACCGTGGCAGTGATGGCTAGGGCTGATCAGTCTCAGCCCGATCTGTCGGATCAATGGATCTACATCCACGATCCTGGTGTGCAGGTGGGACGGGTGCAGAACTACAGTGCCTGGTCGCCCGATATGGTGCCCGGAGCGGGGGAGATGCTGTGCTACGGGCTGGAGTACTTTTGTTTCGCTCGCGAGGAGGGGCTGTGGGCCATGGCCGATGCCGATCTGGAGAGGCTGGCTATCGACGAGCTGGTCACTCTTGGCTTGCTCGAGCGCGAGTCGGTGACTGGGGCCAAGGTGGTGCGCCAGAGAAAAGCCTATCCCGTCTACGACGAGCACTACAGTCAGCATGTGGCCACGATCCGCGAGGAGCTAGCCCGTGATTATCCCTCGTTGCATTTGGTGGGGCGCAATGGCATGCACAAATACAACAATCAAGATCACTCGATGATGACGGCTCTACTCTGTGCCGAGAATATCGCTGCTGGCGAGACCAAGTATGACCTATGGCAGATCAATGAAGATGCGGCCTATGGAGAAGCCGGTGAGGCTGATCACTCGGTGAGTGGACTGAGGGCAGTGCCGACTCGGGTGGAGTAGCTCTATGTTACTGCTATAGGGCCTATATGTCGTATATGACCTATAGGATAGTGATAGCGCTACTACATCGGCTGAAACACCACGCAGATCGGGCCAGGGCAGTTCACGCAGTGGCTGTTGTAGTAGAGATTGCCGGTATTTTGATCGATTCGGTACACGGATAGGGTATTCGAGTAGCGTCCGGCGGCGATTAGCCATTTGCCGGTAGGATCGATCTCGAAGTGGCGGGGCCAGCTGCCACGGATCGGTTCGCGCTCGACGAAGGTGAGTTGGCCAGAGTCCTGATCGAGACGAAATACCGAGAGGGTATCGTGGCCACGATTGCCGACGTAGAGAAAATTCCCCGTGGGGTGGATGCGGACCTCGGAGGCTTTTACTGGTATCTCCCACATCTCTTTGGGCAGGGTAGAGATCTGCTGGATCTGGGTGAGCTTGCCGGCTGCGGCATCGACGGAGTAGACGATCACCGACATGTCCATCTCGTTGACCAGATAGGCGAAGCGTTGATTGGGGTGAAAGGTGAGGTGGCGTGGGCCAGCGCCGGGTATGGAGTCGGCATACCCGTGCATTTTGATCTTGTGGTTTTCGAAGTCGACTTTGTAGATGACGATCTTGTCGATGCCGAGGTCGGGTACGTAGAGAAATTGGTTGTTGGGGCCCATGCCTACCCAGTGGGGGTGGGGAGACATTTGCCGCTGGGTATTGGGGCCAGAGCCCTCGTGAGCCATCAGGGTCGAGCGGATACCGATAGCGCCATTGGACTCCAGCGGAAAGGCCGCCACCGAGCCGCCACCATACTGAGCGGAGAAAAGCATCTGTTGCTCGGCATCCACTGCTATATGGGCGCCGCTGCCATCGCCGATGGGGCGCATATTGATGAAGCCCAAGCCGTCGGCATCGCCAATGATGTTGAAGGCGGCGACGCTGCCGCCCTGCGTCTCGCTGCGGCAGAGCGACCAGAGTTTTTTGCCATCGGGTGCGATGGCGAGAAAGCCAGGTGAGCCGATCGGGGCCGCTAGCTCTGGAGTGGTCAGGCGACCGGAGCGCATATTCAGGCGCGTCCGGTAGATACCTTTGGCGCCATTTCCCCCGGTGCCGATCCAGATCGTGGCGTAGCTATCCTTGGCGACTCCAGTCGAGTCGGTTGGGGAAAATGAAAGGGCGATGAGTAGGGCGAGGAACAGGCGCATGTCGCCCACTAAAACGCGCCTGCTGCCGCCCTACCAGAGAAAAATCGCTCCGCTATCGCGATAGAGCGATGCCGTGCTCTTCGCCGACATTGTCGACAAACTTGCGGATACGGGTCGCATCGAATGGCTTCGGGATGAACTCATCGACACCGATCTCTTTGCAGATCTCTTCTGAGCCGACCTCGGCAGAGACCACAGCGATCGGGATATCGGCGACTTGCTCACCCACCTCGCCACCGCGGATCTTGCGGGCGCAGGTCCAGCCATCCATACGAGGCATGCGCAGGTCGAGGAAGATCACATCCGGGCGGGGATTGTTCTCGAGATACTCGATACACTCCACACCGTCTTTGGCGAAGTCTGGCTGCACGCCGAAGGTGGAAAATAACTGACCGATGAGGCGGCGGTTGAGAGCTTGGTCCTCGACCACGAGCACGCTCATTTCTTTCTTCTCTTCTTCTTCATCGTCGACGCGTTTCCACTCGCCATTGAGGAAGGACTTCAGCTCGCCGATGTCGATCGGCTTGGTGATAAAGGCATCGATACCGATCTTTTTGCTTTCCTCGTCGGCGAGCACGTCGGCAGACATCATCGCTAGTCGAGCATTCTGCACAGCTAGCCCGAACTCGCCCGACTTGATGCGCTTGGCGATCTCTAGGCCATTGAAGTGAGGCATGTGCAGATCGAGGAAGATCGTGTCGAAAGCCTCTACTGATAGACGATTCACGCAGTCGAGGCCATCCTCGGCAAATTCCACATCTTGATCGAGTGTGGCAAAGATCTTGGTGACTAGCAGGCGGTTCACTGCCTCGTCTTCGGCGACTAGGATCTTGCTTACCTTCACCTCTTCAGCCTCGTCCTCATCTTGGGGTGCAGTAGCTTGGTCTGCTGGCACGAGTTCGGCTTTGGGCGTTTCTTCCTGTTGATCGGTAGGAGCAGGGGCCGGTGCTGGCTCCTCCTTTGGCTGTTTACTGACTGCTGCTGGTGTGGCGACAGTCTTGATCTCTGGAGCTGCTTTCTCCTGCTCGGTCGCTGCTTTTTGAGTCTCGGCGGCTTTTGCGCGAGCTTTCAGTGCACTGGCAGAGGCCTCTTCGGTCAGGGCGAAGGGTAGCTCGAAGAAGAATGTGGAGCCTGCATCGACCTCGCTGGTCGCCTGGAGCTCGCCGCCCATCACCTCGACTAGCTGGCGAGAGATCGTAAGGCCGAGTCCAGTGCCGCCATACTTGCGGGTGACGAAGGAATCTGCCTGGGTGAATGGCTGGAAGATTTTGCCTAGCTGCTGCTCGGTCATGCCGATGCCGGTATCCTCCACCTCAAATCTGACCGTGGTGAATCCTGGCTGTGCATTGGGCGTGTCAGAGTCATCGACTAGGCTGGTGCGCACGGTCACGGAGCCTTTTTCGGTAAACTTGATGGCATTGCCGACCATATTGATCAGCACCTGCTTGATGCGGTGTGGGTCGCCGACCAGCTGGTGATCTAGCTTGGCGTAGTCCTCGATCACTAGAGACACATGGTCGCTATCGACAGTCGATCCGATCATGGTGATGGTAGTATCGATAGTCTCGGCTAGATCGAAAGTGAGGTTCTCCATCTGGATACCGCCAGCTTCGATTTTCGATAGGTCGAGGATGTCATTGACGATCGCTAGCAGCAGCTCGCCGCTGGCATTGATCTGGTCGACAAAGTCGGCGTCTTCCTGCTCGAGATCTTTACCACGTAGTAGGCGGCCAAAGCCCAAGATGGCATTCAGAGGTGTGCGGATCTCGTGGCTCATCTGCGAGAGGAATGCCATCTTCTGTTTGGCGATCTCCTCTGCGGCTTCAGCTTCCCCGCGGGCTGCTGTCAAGTCGGCTACAAGTTGCTCGCGCTCTTCATCGGTGTAGGTGCTGACGACACTACCGGAGAGGCCTCTGCTGATAGCCATGAACTCGGGACAGGTGAAGCCTACCAAGACAGATTCCTGAAGGTCTTCGTGGCTCTCATCTTTCTGTGAGAGCACTGTAGGCGCTACGATCTGGCCGTCCGCTAGGTCCTCGATCGGTGCCACGAATCGGCTCTGCATGAACCAGCACAGGACACAGAGTGCGGCTACTGCGACGCCCATCACCATCAGTGCTGCGGACAGGCCTTGCACCAGCATCGGTGCGTAGACGCTAGACATATCCCACGAGATCACCAGTTGGCCGGAGTTTGCCACCGAGGTGGAGGTGATGTCGTGAGACGTGCGGTAAATTTTCTGAAACCCCGGCTTCAGCGGGCTGCCGGTCAGGAGGAAAGTGCCATCGATGCTGTTGTACGCGATCGAAGTGATGCGGTCGTCTACCTCGAGCAGGCCTTCTGCGATACGCTCGAGTTCGGCGGAGTTGTAGATCTCAAAGGCGTCGCCACCGAAATTCTCTACGATGGAGGAATAGAGGTGGCCCTGATGTGCGACACGCTTCTGGGCGCGCTCATTTTGGAAAAGAGGCAGGGTGATGGCAGCCACGATGGCGATACAAGCCGCAATCCCGATGGAAAACAGTAGCATCTGCCGTTTTAAACTGACTTTGCCGAAAAATTTTAAAAGAGTCTTCATTTGAGTGTCGCAAAAATCGGCTCCTCGGGGGCGGAGAGATAAAAATATCCACAAGCTTAACAAAAATTTATATAAAATTCAAGGAGTTTGCGGATTTTTGATAAATTTTATAATTAAGAAAGCTGACATAAAATTCGTGTGATCTAGAAGGTGGGGTAGGAGGAAATACCGGTTTGTAGGCTAATCGCGAGCTGTGTCGCGCGTAGTACGGGCCTCAGAGTTGAGCGAGCGGAGGAGTTTGGGTTCTTTTTTAGAATAATTATTGATCTAAAGTACTTTTCCGCTACGTGTGTGCGTAACCTTCAGAACCATCACCCATGGCAAGCAATCAGACAGATACGATCGCTAGAGAGCAGCTCGGTGGCCTACGCCTCACCAAGCAGCGCAGAGTCGTATACGAGGTACTCATGGATGGCAAGCGCGATCATCCCACTGCGGCCGAGGTTTTTGAAAGGGCCAAAGTGCGAATGCCGTCGATATCGCTGGCTACGGTCTATAATTGCCTGGAGACGCTGACTCAGGTGGGAGCTGTGAAGCAGGTGAATCTGGAGCGCGAGGCTTCGCGATTTTGCCCAAATCTGAACCCACATGGCCATTTTTACTGCAGCGAGTGCCAGAGCGTGGCGGATGTACCGCTGGAGGGTGATTGCGAATCCGCCAGAGCTTGGAACCTACCGGATGGCACCCAGCTACAACACATCGATGTGACCATGAAGGGTGTCTGCCCCAAGTGCAGTGAAAAGAAAACTGCCTCCTAAGCAGCCAGCCGAACCGAACACTTTTAGAAATAATAACTAATGAGCGATAATCTCACTATATCCAACCTACATGCCACCGTCGATGAGACCGAGATCCTCAAAGGACTCAGTCTGACAGTCCCCAAAGGTGAAGTCCATGCCATCATGGGCCCCAATGGCTCTGGTAAATCGACTTTGGCGAAAGTCATGGCCGGACACGAGGACTACGAAGTGACCTCCGGCGGTATCACTATGGATGGCGCAGAGCTACTCGATATGGATATCGATGAGCGCTCTCGCGAGGGTTTCTTTCTGGCGTTTCAGTATCCTCTGGAGATCCCAGGCGTGAGTAATGCCAACTTCCTGCGTGCAGCTCGTCAGGCGAGACTGCCCAAGGGCGAGGAGATCGATGCTGTGGCTTTCTACAAGGAGATGTACGCCAAGATGGATGAGCTCGGTATGGACCGCAAGTTCACTGGCCGCTCGGTGAACGAGGGCTTCTCCGGTGGTGAGAAAAAGCGCAATGAGGTGCTGCAGATGATGATGCTCGACCCCACCTACGCGGTGCTCGACGAGACTGACTCTGGCCTAGACATCGATGCGCTGAAAGTCGTCGCCCAAGGGGTGAACGCGATGCGCTCGCCTGACCGCGGCTTCCTCGTCATCACTCACTACCAGCGCCTGCTCGACTACATCGTGCCAGATGTGGTGCACGTGCTAGTCGATGGTCGCATCGTGAAGACTGGCGATAAGGACCTCGCTCTCGAGCTGGAAGAGAACGGCTACGACGGCATCAAGGAGGAAATCCTCGCCACTGCGTAACCGATTAGGGCGTCTCATCCTCCTATTTATTCTGCTACTACATTTTTAAATTCTTATGTCAGACTCTGCCACACTAGAAGCGGTATCCGTCGATCAGGACGCAGGCGATTTCGTCTATCCAGAGGACTACGAGCACGATGCAGGCTATGGTCTCTCCGAAAAGACCATCGACTACATCTCCGAGGTCAAAGGCGAGGCCGATTGGATCCGCGAGTTTCGGAAGAAGGCGCTCAATACCTTTGAGAAAAAGCCGAACCCGACTCACTGGGCGACCAAAGACCTGGAGAACATCAAGTTCGAAGATATCCGCTACTACCTATCCAAGGGGCAGCGCCCGACTCGGACATGGGATGAGGTGCCAGACGATGTGAAGGAGACTTTCGAGCGTCTCGGTATCCCCGAGAAGGAGCGCAAGTTCCTAGCCGGTGTGGAGGCCCAGTTCGATAGTGAGGCGGCTTACTCGAACATCAAAGAAGATCTCGAGAAAGAAGGCGTGATCTTCGTCAACTCGACAGAAGGTCTGCGTGAGCACCCTGAGCTATTCAAAAAGTGGTTTGGCAAAGTCATCCCTACGGGGGACAACAAATACTCTGCGCTGAACAGTGCGGTATTCTCAGGTGGTAGCTTTATCTATGTGCCTCCTGGGGTGAAAGTGGCGCACCCATTGCAGGCGTACTTTCGCATCAATGCGGAGAACTTTGGGCAGTTTGAGCGCACGCTCATCATCGTCGATGAGGGCGCAGAGGTGACTTACATGGAGGGCTGTACCGCGCCAAAGTTCGAGACGGCTACGCTGCATAGTGCGGTGGTCGAGCTCGTGGCGATGGACAATGCCAAGATCCAGTACATCACCGTGCAGAACTGGTCGAACAACGTATTCAACCTCGTCACCAAGCGCGGTGTCGCTCATGAGAATGCCGAGATCCGCTGGATCGATTGTAATATCGGCTCTCGTCTGACGATGAAGTACCCAGGCGTGATCATGAAGGGCCGCAAGGCTCGTGGCGAAGTGGTATCGATCGCTCTCGCCAACGATGGCCAGCATCAGGATACCGGTGCGAAAATGATACACGCAGCGGATGAGACCACATCAAACGTCGTCTCGAAGTCGATCTCTGTCGGCGAAGGCCGCTCCACCTACCGTGGTCTGGTGCACATCCCGAAACATCTGAAGGGTTGTAAGAATAACACCGAGTGCGATGCGCTGCTGATCAACAGCAACAGTCGCACCGATACCTACCCAGCGATCTCTGTGCGTGGCAACCAGCACGCCACTCAGCACGAGGCCTCGGTGAGTCAGGTTAGCGAGGAGCAGATCTTTTACATGCAGCAGCGTGGTCTCTCCGAAGGCGAGGCGATGAGTCTCAGTGTGAATGGTTTCGTCAATGACTTGGTGCGTGAGTTCCCTATGGAATACAGCGTCGAGCTGAAGCGCCTGATCGACCTCGAGATGGAAGGAAGTGTGGGCTAGTAGCACTGCTGCGGTAGAGTGTGATGAGTGCCCTCCAAGAGCCAGAGCCGCTATCAGTCGAGGCCTACCTCGAACTGGAGCGGGCTGCGGATTTCAAAAGCGAGTTTATCGCTGGCGAAGTCTTTGCGATGGCAGGGACGACTCTAAATCACAACCGTATCCAGCAGAATGTGAATCTGGCGATCGGGAATGCCTTTCGGGACCGCCCGTGTGAAATTTTCGTTAACGATATCAAAATCAGGGACGACGCAGCAGACGCGTTTTTCTACCCAGATTTATCAGGGTTGTGTGAGGAACCTGCTTTGTTCGATTCTGATAAAGGTATCTACACGAATCCAAAATTTATCATCGAAATCCTATCGGACAGCACCGAAGCCTACGATAGGGGACAGAAGTTTCTCTACTACCAATCGATTGAATCATTAGAAGAGTACATCCTCATCTCTCAGTCGCGACTATGTGCTGAGAGATACCGAAAAAATGGCGGTGGCACTTGGCGCTATGAAAGCATGACTAGCCTAGAAGATGTCCTCGAGCTCAGCAGCGTCGAGACTTCTATTCCACTGTCTGAAATTTACCGAAATATAGAATTTGCGTAATTATGTCTACCGAGACGACTACAAACACAGCCTGGCTCAGCAGCCCGCCAGTGAAGGGTGATCAGCAGGATATGCCAGAGTGGTACACCGCATTCCAGGCAGCGTCCTGGGAGCGGTTTCAGAGTCTGCCAGTGCCTTCGCGTAGCGACGAGGCTTGGCGCTATGCCGATCTGAAGAAATCGAGATTTGAGACTTTGCAGCCTGCCCAATCAGCCACAGCTCCGAGTGTCGAGCCAGCGGCTTTTGGCGAAGCCTGTGCTCGCTTCGTCTATGTGAATGGCGAGGCCAGTGTCGCAGAGGTCGGCGATTTGCCAGCGGGTGTCGTATGCCAGCCTATCGATCAGGCAATCGCATCCGGCGATGAGCGGTTGAAGGCGTATTTCGATGTCGAGGCCAAGCGTCTCGGCGATGAGAAGTTTGCGGCTCTCAATGGTGCTGCCAGTATCTACGGGCTTTACGTCTATGTGCCAAAGGGTGTCGAGCTATCTGGCTCGATCTCAGTGCAGCACTACATCACGGGCGATTCCGCGCCTGTATTTCCGCGCACACTGGTAGTCGCAGAGGACAACGCTCGCGTGTCCATCGTCGAGACTTATGAGTCTGTCGATAGCGACGAGCCGGGGCTATCGATCGGGGTAGCCGATTTCCATGCCGATCGCGGATCGCAGATTCAGCATGTGCTCGTGCAGAATCTCAACGAGCACTCCAAGCAAGTCCACCTGGCCACGAGTCGATCGGGGCGTGATTCCAATGTCCAGACGGTGGTCCTGAATCTTGGTGGAGCTTGGGTGCGAAATGAGTCACTCAACTACATGCTCGATAGCGGGGCGGACACCCAGATCTTTGGGGCGAACCTAGCCAACAGTCATCAGGAGTTCGACCAGCGCACTCTACAGGTGCACGACGCACAGCACACCACTAGTGACCTGCTCATCAAAAATGCGCTCTACGATACCAGTCGGGTTATTTTCGGTGGATTGATCCAGGTGCGTCCAGGTGCTCATCATACCGATTCCTACCAGAGCTGTCGCAACCTACTGGGCAGCGATCAGGCCGAGGTCAATGCCATGCCAGGACTCGAGATCGACGCCGATCAGGTGAAGTGCTCCCACGGCGCGACCAGCGGCCAGATTAGCGACGATGAGATTTTCTACCTGCGCTCCCGCGGTATTCCTGCCGATGATGCACGCCGCATCGTCAGCTGCGGTTTCCTCAACGAAGCGCTAAGCAAGGTCACTGGATCGGATCTGAGAGATTGGCTAGAAGGCTTGATCGCGAAGAAATTCGATCAGGTTTCTTAGTGGAGTTGCCTCCTATAGATGTTTTCGCAATCTCCGCTGCGCCAGTAGATTAAGCTGGCCATGTGGAGGCGAGCGCGAAGCGAGTGGACTTGCGCAGGATGCGGGCGGTTGGTTTCGGCTGGTAGGCTTTGCCTCTACTCGCTGACGCTCGCAGCCACATGTAGTTAGAGTCGGTGTGCAATAACGGGGTGCGGCTTGGCGTCCAAGGCAGGGTTTTGCTAGCTATCCGAAGTTGTAAGTATTTTTAAGAGGGTGCGATGAGATTTCTTTTGATTCTATTCCTCACTGTATTCAGTAGTTGTTCGAAACGAGATATCGAAATCAACAGGCTAGAACGGTTGAGCCAAAACTTAGTAGATGGTGTTCAGCTAGAAGAATCAAGGGCGGGAATTGAGGCATTACTAAAAAGTTCAGATCCGTTTACCCGCGCGCGAGTATTAATTGAGATTCAACACCTGAATAGAAATTTCGTAGATACTGCTAGATATCGGAATTTGATCATCGCGTCTCTATACGATTCGGATGGAGCGCCAAGAAGAGAGGCAATGTTAGCGCTTCTTCAGTTTGAGACGGTAAGTCAAACTGAAGGAGAGCATGTCATCAGGTTAATTTCTCGGCACCCGAATACATGTGCAGCATGGTTTGCAATAGATGGATTTTCAGAGGATGGCCTTCTGCGAGATTATCGAGGACATCTTTTCGAGTTATTGGAAGGTCGGTCTGTTTCGTTTGGGAGGGAGTCGATGGCTAGGTTGCACAAGATAGGCTGGAAGGGGCGCGAACCAAGTGTTGAGTAAATCAGAATGTGGTTAAGCTCTGTTAGAACGTGATTTTTCTTAACGGTTACTTTTACTGGTTAATTGTCTTGCCAGAATACCTAGGTATCTCCACAGTGAGTGAGATATGATTTCTCAACTCAAGCTCTTAGCTATCGGCCTAGCCGCAGTTTCACCGTTTCTTTCTCTAGCTCAAGACGAGGAGATGAGCGAGGCGCAAAAGCGCTTCATGCAGATCGAGTGGCAGTCCGAG
Source organism: Verrucomicrobiota bacterium (assembly GCA_020630975.1). Lineage (GTDB taxonomy): Bacteria > Verrucomicrobiota > Verrucomicrobiia > Verrucomicrobiales > DEV007 > Arctic95D-9. The sequence continues at coordinate 9,614 of JAHDID010000073.1, read as the reverse complement.
GGGGAGGGCAAGCTACGCCGCATCGCTAAGGTCGATATCCCAGAAGGCTACATCTTCACCGAGCGCAAGGGGACAGAGATCTATCTCGAACTCACAGGGAATTTGGTGGGTGAGAGTGAGATGGGTATCATCGCTCCCGAGGAGATGGAGTGGTGGGCTCTTTTTGAGTTCGACGAGATCGGCTACGTCAAAGATGATGACGAGATCGAGCCTGACAAGCTGCTCAAGCAGATGATGGATCGTGATAAGGCAGCCAACGAGTACCGTGAGAGCCAGGGATTGTCTCCGCTGTGGGTAGACGGATGGGAGCGTGAGCCGTTTTACAATACCGAGACCAATAACCTCGAGTGGGCTCTGCGTCTGCGTGATGGTGAGGGGAACTACATCGTCAACTACCAGACAAAAATCCTGGGCCGCAAGGGGGTAACAGAGGCGATTTTGATCTGCAGTCCAGACCAGCTCGATGATGTGCTGCCCGATTACAAAGAGATGCTCGATGGCTTTGGCTACACGACGGGGAACAAGTATTCCGAATTCAAAGACGGCGATAAGGTGGCCAAGTATGGTCTGGCTGCGCTCGTCGTGGGTGGAGGCGCTGCTGTTGCAGCCAAGACAGGTCTACTCGCTGGGTTATTTAAGGTGCTCGCGAAAGGTGGTAAGGCCGTCATCATCGGTGTGATCGCGGTCTTCGCGGGCATCTGGACGGGTGTGAAGCGTATCTTCGGTCGCCACTAGGGCCAAGGTTTGCGTCTTAGGCCGATATAGACGATTATGGGCGACGGGCAGCTGTTTCTGCTGATCTTTACCCTTATCTACCTCACCGATTCGGTTGCCTGGTTTGGTCCGCGAGGATTTCTCTTGGTGTCGTTTCTAGGTAGGCGATTTCGTGCTCGCCGTCATCGGGTCTATTTCGCTGGTTTTAAATCGGGGTTCGCTCTGCTCAACCCTTTGCCTCCACTTGGGCAGGGGTATGTGGCTGCGCTGTTTCCTTTCTCGATCAGTCATACAGGCATCAGCCCTTTTGGAGTCGAGCAGCCCAATCCCGGTAGTCCCGTCCTGCCATCACCGAAGTCGCAGGGCTGGGCCTGGGACGAGATCAAGAAGATCTCAGTCGACAACAAAAGTCTGTATGTGAATGGGCGGGTGTTTTGGAAATTCTCATCGACCTACTCAGCTCGATTTTGGAAAGAGCGGCTGCAAAGCATTCACGGGGCTGGTGAGTCCGATAGGTCCGCATTGGTAGACAAGATGGTGCGCAGCTACCTCGATAGCAGGCGGCCGCGTCGCCGGTTGGCTGTTTTTCAAAAAGCTGTTCGTTCGCTGCGGTTTTATTGCATTGTGCTGTTTTTACAGGTCTTCATCCTGTTGCCTTTGGTGTATGCGAGGTACCACGATTCGTTGGAGTTGCTCTGGGTGTGTTGTCTGATCTGGATGACTATGTGGTTTGCTTCTTTTATGAGTTTCGCTTTGCATCGTAGGTTCTTTCCTCAGTTTAAAAGCGAGCGATGGCAGCACTTATTTCTATCGCTTTTTCTGCCCAATCACACGATACGGAGCTGCGATTTTCTGGGGAAACGGTTGTTTTACGATAGTCATCCCCTAGCCGTGTTTCCCATCCTGAGTTTGGATGCCTCTGTCGAAGAGCTTAGGGGGGCGATGGCTAGGGATATCCACTGTCCTGCTATCATTGCCCTATCTCGTGATATTGATAAGCAGGTAGTACGCGAGTTTAGGGAACAGTATTTTCTGCCAGCATTTGAGAAGGTTTTTCCCGACTACATCGATCAGGCAGAGCAAAGCCCCAAGCTGGCTGAAGACGATGATGATCAGCATTACTACTGCCCTCGGTGCCACACACCCTATCAGCAGTCGGCAGAGGGCTGCGTAGACTGTGGGGGGATTACACTGGAGAGGCTAGTACGGTCTTAGCCTGATGGAACTCCACTCGCTGACGCTCGCAGCCACAGGTTGGATTGGTGTAAAATGGCGCCAAGGCATGATAAATCCGCTATCGCGGGACAGGCATTTTATGAATCGTTAGCCTAACATCCTCCCATGAGAAGACTTTCTTACCTCTTTCACACCTTGGTTGTCAGTGCTGTGCTGGTTTCCGCAGCCGCTGCTGAAAAGACTCAGATCCTGTTGCTGGCAGGAGGGCCGAGTCATGGGCCGGGGCAGCATGAGTTCCGGGCAGGCTGCATCCTACTGGCCAGGGCGCTCAATGAGCAGAGTGGGCTGAATGTGAATGCCCAGGTCATCTCAGGCTGGCCAGAGGATGAGAGTGTATTCGATGGAGTCGATGCGGTGATCGTCTATGCCGATGGCACCAAGGTGATTCGCGATGGCTGGGAGAAAGCTGATCAGCTCGCCAAATCGGGCGTCGGGCTGATGTTTATGCACTACGCAGTGCACCCGAGTCCGGAGGAGGGGGAGAAATACTATCGCCCTTGGATCGGTGGCGCTTTTGAGACCGGCTTTTCGGTGAACCCTCACTGGGTGGCCGATCTGGAGACTCTGCCGAACCACCCTGTATCAAACGGTATCGATGGCAAGATCCGAGCCTACGATGAGTTTTACTACAACATGCGCTTTCCCAAAGATCGTAGCCATGTCCAGGATCTGGCCACTGCGGTGCCGACTAAGGAGAGGCTCAAGCGCATCATCAATCTGTGGACGCCAGAGGGCTACGCTGGTATTGGCAAAAAGCAGACCCTCATGTGGGGGATCGAGCGGCCGGATGGCGGTAGGGGGATTGGTTTTACCGGTGGGCATTACCATCACAATTGGGCGATCGATAGTTTTCGCCAGCTGGTGCTCAACGCCATCGTCTGGGTGGCTGGTGCTGAGGTGCCAGAGGGCGGCGTGGAGTCTCTACCCATTACCGAAGACCAGCTGAACGAGAATATCGACGATGGCGGTAAACCTTTTGAGCGTCTGAAAATTCCCAACATGGAAGAGCTAATGGCTCTACCGCCCAACCCATGGTTCACTCCAGAAGAGCACGCCGAGGCTGAGGCCAAGAAACGTGCCGCTCGGGCCAAGCAAAAAGAGAAAGCGAAGGCGAAGTGAACTACTGTAACATGGCCAAGGAGGGGCGACATCTTGTCGCCCGGCAACCTAGAGCCATCATCCACAGCAGAATAGTCAGAGAGCCGATGCTCTGGCGGAGTATGCCGGGCGACGAGACGTGCGCCCCTCTTTGGGTGTGAGTCTTCGATCCCTTGTTAGGCCTGCGCCCTGTTAGTATGCTGTAACCAGATATGTCTCAGCCAGTCTCTCACCTGCGCATTTTAGGCATTGTCCTGTTTTGCTCGATTCTCTGGGGATCTGCTTTCCCAGCGATCAAGTATGCCTATGGGATTTGGGCGATGGAGTCCATGGCCAGTCGGTTTCTCTTTGCCGGAGTGCGCTTCACGATCGCTGGTTTGTTGGTGTTGCTCTTAGTCAGGCGTCCGGGGCCATGGCGGCGGCTGCGGAGTGCTGATTGGCGGTTGCTCACTGCTTTTAGTCTGCTGCAGACCGTAGGGCAGTATATTTTCTTCTATTGGGCGCTGTCAGTGTCGTCTGGGATATTGGGCTCGTTACTGGTTTCGGCTGGCTCGTTTTGGTGGGTGTTGTTGGCACCAGTGTTTCTCAAATCACCACCACCCACCGCCAAGCACTATCTGATCCTCACGATGTGTGCCATCGGTATCGCGATCGCTGTCTATGCGCCCGGAGCTGGTGCTGGCAATCCCTTGCTAGGCGCCTTCCTTTTCCTGTGTGCGGCGCTCAGTGGCACGCTAGGCATTATCGTGCTGCAGCCATTGTCGAAGACTATCGATATCACTACGGCGACTGGTTTCTCCCTGTTTAGTGGTGGTCTGGTGCTTACGCTATTAGGGCTACCTGCTATGGGCGAGATCGGTGTGTTTGCCGACTGGAGGATCGCCAGTCTTACACTATATCTCGCCCTGGTATCTGCCACGGCCTTCACTCTGTGGAACCGATTATCCAAGCAATACCCCGTCAATATCCTAGCCGGATATCGCTTTCTCATTCCATTGTGCGGCGTGGTCCAGTCGGCTCTCTTCATCGATGCCGAGTCGCCAGGATTGGGCATTTACCTAGGTGGCGCGATCACTATCTTAGGTATCGTCTGGCTGTCGAGACTGCCCACGACTCCGAGTCCTACCCGAACCATTCGCTAGTAGCGATAGCTTGGTTTCAAGGAGGGGCTGCCTTTAGCTGCCCGGCAGGCTGAGCCTCTCCCCCTGCTCGCAATCCATCTATCGCTTATTCGGCTTACTCTTACCAAATACCGAAACCAATTCGGATATCTTATTCAGCACCGGGCGACCATCGCGCTCGGCTACTGATCCGGTCAGGCGGATCGGTGTGCCCACGTGGTAGGGGAAGTTGAAGTCGTGGAAATCTCGGAACTGGATTTCGACTCGCACGGCGTCTCGCCCAGCGACATCCATGTAAAAGACTTTGGCCTCGTCGAGATTGTCGGACATTCGTAGTCTTCCCTGTACGGGCATTTTCGAGCCATCGGTTTTGACCCAGCTCTCGAATGGGCGCTCGGTGTATTCCTCGTAGGCTCCACCGTCTAGCCCAGGGAGTGGTTCGCTAGTGCCGCCAAATTCTTCCAGCTCGACTCCGAAGTCGTTAGTTGAAAAACTGCTAAGAGAATCTGCCGGCTTTACCACACCATCTTTTTGATCAGATTGATCATCTCCCGCCGATCGCCGTAGGGATCGTTGCCTAGGTTTTGACTGCCGATCTGGACGGCTTTTTCGAAGGAAAAGTTGCCTTTGTGGGCTGAGTCGCGAAGGACCATGCCGAAGCCTGCGACTGCCGCAGCAAAGCGAAAATCCCGAGAAGCCTCTGCGAATGTCACACCAGTATCGATGGCGGGTGTTTCGATCAGTCGGCTTTCGGTAGTTCAAGATGAGGTTCTCGTGGGTGCGGATAGTGCGGACAAATTTTTTCATCGGCTCTAACTGGCTTCGAATGGCTCGGGTGCACCACATGTGCAGATAGCGCTTGGCCCAGTAAGGGCTTTTGTATTCCCAAAACGCATCGAAGGATTCCTCAAGGCACCAGTTGGGCCGCTTGCCAGAGCCGGAATTCACCCACAGATTTTCCTAGAGAGCCCTTATTTTTAACCGAGAGCAGACCAGTGTGCGACTTGAAAGTCAAGAAGAGTTGAGATTTACCTGACACCCTCTACCATGCACTTATTTCGACTTGATTAACCACAAAGCACCGCACACCAAATCTCTGTCTTTCAACAGTCGACGAAACTTCCGTTTATGGATCATACTCACATCGTTAAAGCTGCCGATCTAGATCGGTATTCACCTACGCGCGAGAGCCAGGCAGTGGTTCCCGAACTTGTGTATTTGCTGGTCAAGCAGTCTACTCCTGCCCCCTCGGTGTGTCGTATCCCCTATGGGGATGTCGTCAATCAGCCCGGCTGGGATGGGCTAGTCGAGATTGACCAAGCCTTTCTTGAGTATGTCCCAGGCGGCGTGTCGTTCTGGGAGATTGGCACTGGGGCCGACCCGAAGACGAAGGCGTCAATCGATTTCAAGAAGCGCACTGAGATCTTATCCAATGAAGAGCGAGCGAAATCCTCATTTGTCTTTGTAACCCCTCGGTCTTCTGCATCTGGCGGTTGGAATGAACCCGAACAGACTGAGTGGCTTGAAGAGAGAAAAGACAGTGGCTGGAGTGCCATCAAGATAATCGATGGAGTAAAACTAGCAGACTGGCTTCGCGAATTTCCTGCCATTGGTCAATGGATGGCGAAGAAGGCAGGGATCGCCGCAACCCTTGGGGGAATCATCACACCTAGAGAGCATTGGGATCTGATTTTATCTCAGGGCGATAAGAGCGATCCACCTCTCCCTTCTCAACTTTTCACGACCTCTCGTAGCGATGCAAGTACGTCTTTAGAGGCTGTCTTCTCAGGTGAATCCCGCCGGTTATTTTTTTTTGCGGAGAGTGAAGATGATGTCGAAGACTTTGTCGCTGCATATTTGTCAACACTCGATGAAGAAAAGGCGCAAGAATACGCAAATCGTTGCCTTTTTATTAGCGATCAAGAGGCTTGGAGAACAGTTTCGGAGTTGAGGCAATCTCATGTTTTAGTAGCTAGTCCGAGATTGGGATTAGACTCAGAGCGGCAAGACCTCCAAGCCGTTGCAACAAGGAAAGGCCACGCGGTTGTTATACCTCTATGTGATGTTTTGTCTGGGGACAATCCTGAAATCATTAAATTACGCAGTCCATCTCAATCACAGGTCGAAACAGTACTCAGAGACGCAGGGTTTCCGGAAGTCCGCGCCCGAGAACTTGGCGGAATCGGGGGAGGAAGAATTTCCGCCCTGCGCCGCCATCTTTTGGGACTTGGTTCGGTTCCGCCATACGTCAACTGGGATACTGCTCGCGAACTTGCTCAAGCCGCATTGGCTGGCCAATGGAATGCAAATAATCCAGTAGATCTTCGGGCAATGGAGGCAATACTGGGAAAAAACTACGGGGAGTGGATCGAGACACTCAGAGCTGAGGTACTACGCTCGGACTCTCCCCTGATTCAGACTGACGAAAGGTGGCGATTTGTAGCACGCAGTGAAGCTTGGAATGCCCTTGGGATCCGGATCACTGATAATGATCTAGACCGTTTTGAAGTCACAGCGGTTGCCGTTCTGAGCGAGAGAGACCCTAAGTTTGATCTCCCAGAAGATGAGCGATTTGCGGCAAGTATTCACGGTAAAGTCCTAGAGTACTCTTCGTTTCTAAGAAAAGGTCTAGCGGAGACGCTTGCTTTGCTTGGGGCTCGACCTAAGGCACTGTCGGAGTGTTCGCAAGGAAAGGCAGAAACAACAGCGCTTCTGGTAGTGCGCCAGTTACTCAACAAGGCGAGTTGGGAGCGATGGGCCAGTTTGGACACCCTTTTGCCGCTGTTAGCGGAAGCTTCTCCCAATGAATTTCTCGATGCGGTTGAGTCGGTCTTGATAGATCTATCATGCGCTCCATTTCACCAAATCTTTGCGGAAGAAGGAAATGGTGGAATTAGTGGTTGGAATTACATGAGTGGGCTGCTTTGGGCTCTTGAGAGTCTTGCATGGTCTAGCGACTATTTGCCTAGGGTATCAGTAATCCTTGCTGACATCGCGTCCATTGATCCCGGCGGGAACTGGGCGAATCGCCCTGCTAACTCTCTTGCTGACATCTATTTGCCGTGGCACGTGCAGACAACGGCACCTTTCGAGAAGCGAAAGCGCGCAATCCAGGCGGTATTGAAAGAGCAACCTGAAGTCGGTTGGTCTCTTCTCCTTGCACTCCTGCCGCATGGCCACGGATTAACTTCTGGATGTCACAAACCAGTTTGGCGCGAGTTTATTCCCTGCGACTGGGAGGATAGCGTGTTGCGATCCGAATATTGGGAACAGATTATGGCATTTACCGAGCTCGCTGTTGAACTCGCAAAGCAAGACAGTGAGAAGCTCATTGCTCTCATCGGGCGACTCTCAGATTTGCCAAAGGCTGCACATGACTCCATTCTTAGTCATCTCTTGTCCGATGCTATCACAGGTCTATCTGAGACCGAACGCCTGCCGATTTGGGAGGAACTCGACAAGATCGTTCGGCGGCATAGGAAGTTTTCCGACGCCGATTGGGCACTACCCGTAAAAGCCATAGAAAGTATCGAAGAGACGAGCATTTGTCTTGCTCCCTGCTTGCCCGAGTTCAAATTCCACTACCTTTTCAGTGGTAGAGACTTCGATCTTTTTGATGAGAGGGGAAATTACGAAGAGCAACGGAAACGTCTCGATCATACGCGAGAGGATGCCGTCAGTGAGATTCTCTCCAGGGCCGGATTAGCTGGTTGTTTAGACTTTGCCTCGAAAGTTGCTTCCCCATATGAAGTCGGCCGCGCTTTGGGGATAGTTGCACCAGACGAAACTGAGGCCGAAATTCTGCCTGTCCTTCTAGCTTCGGATGATGACTCCAGGGCTAGACTTGTCGCTGGATTCGTATCGTCTAGGTTCTGGACTAGACGGAGTAAATGGATAGATGAAGTGTTGGATCGAGAATGGACTGTTAAAAATCGTGTGAAGTTCTTAACACTCCTTCCTTTTGAACATGAAATCTGGGAAAGAGTGGCTACACACCTAGGAGCGAACAGTGAAGAACTCTATTGGAAAGATGCGCAAGTGAACCCCTACGGTCGTGATCGAGATCTTTCGCTAGCGATTGAAAAATTACTCACTTACGGGCGCGAAGGTGCTGCAGTGATGTGCATTGCTTGCTCTTTTGACGATAAGTATCCTCTCGACGAATCTCTCGCAACCCGTGCGCTTATCGCTGTACTAGAGAGTGAGGGCGGGATTTCCGAACTCGACAACTACCAGACCGTCGAGTTGATCAAACGTCTTCAGGAATCGGAAACTGCTGATAAGGATGCACTATTCCAAATCGAGTGGAACTTCCTGCCCTGGCTTGACCGCTTCTCTTCAGGATCAGCAGTTACTCTTGAAAAGAGACTTGCAGCGGATCCCGCGTTCTTCGCAGAGGTTGTAGGGCTCGTTTTCAGATCCAAGCATGAAGAGAAAGACGAGTCTGTTGAACCAGATGAGGAAAAGCAGGATCTTGCACGAAATGCCTATAAGCTCCTGACCGAATGGAGACATTGTCCGGGGCTTTCGGAAGAAGGAACACTAGAGGTAGAAGCATTTAACGATTGGATTAACCAAGCCCGGCGAATCACCGAAGACACGGGACGCTCCCAGGTGGCGCAAATTCAGATCGGCCACATACTAGTTTATGCACCGTCAGATCCGGGTGATCTTTGGATTCATGAAGCCGTTGCGAATGTCTTGAACAGGCGGGATACGGAGGGTATGCGTTCAGGCTTCACGGCTGAACTATTCAATCAGCGCGGAGTTCACGGCTTTACCCATGGCAGAGAAGAACGAGAACTGGCGGCAAAGAATAGAGAAAAAGCAGAGGCACTTGATTTGAAAGGCTTTACTCGATTCGGAACGGCGATGCGGGAATTCGCCGAGCGGTATGATCGACAAGCCGAGCGGGAGGAAAAGCGAGATCCTTTTGAAGATTAGAATCAACACTGCATTGCAGTTCAAAAAGTCGGGACAGGATTTTTAGAGGTCAGCATCTTAGATAATTAGTGCCGGTTGGAAAAGGTTTTTATCGGATTGAAATTAAGCTAGCAGGCTTTTTATTCTGCCTTTCAAACTTTGGTCGTTATTTCAGAACTAATTTGTGCGTAATCTGCTTCTTATGTACCGTTATTTACTATTGCATAACATTCAGTATTAGTTATTAAGCCTCTTCCGCTAAATTTGTGGGTTCATTATGCAGGTCAATCCCAATGAGTGCCATCAGCCGTTGTTCTGGGCGATGAGACAAGCGGAATAGCGGTCGGACGTCGAAAAGGTTCCGCTTGTGGCATTGTCCGAAAACGGCCACCGGAGACTCCCTCCATCAAAACTGGAGGTATCTGGATAGGCACCTTATGTTTGCGGTGCTAAATCCATTAACAAGGGGGGGGGCAATCCAGATACAGAAGATACTCAGAGAATGCTTGCCGATCAAGGGAT
>JAHDID010000072.1 GCA_020630975.1 Verrucomicrobiota bacterium | reverse complement strand
GCAACCTTGCCAAGGTTGATGTCGTGAGTTCGAATCTCATCACCCGCTCCAATTTTTTTGGATCACCTTCGATCCTAGCAACCTTTAAACTTTGCCACTTTGGAGCAGCCCACTCTTTTCCGTTGGTCAAAGCTAGTCTCTCCAGACGAGGAAAACCATTGGGAGACCCAGCTCACGATTGAAGATCTTTTCTACTCGGTAGAAAGCTTGGCCAAGCGTCAGAAGATCCGCTTTTCCGTCTACTGCCAGTCTCGCGACGAAGCCGAGGCGATCCGTGAGCGGCATGGAGGCGGAGTAAATGAAGTGCTGCCTGAGCACTGGGAGCCGTCTATCGATCCTGACAACGCTCGCGTGCTACGTATCCGCGATCGCTTCATCATATCAGAGACCGACGATGCAGCCGCTCTAGACGAACTAGCCGCTGAAAATCCGGACAAGGAGATCCTCAGTTTTCCCCCGCAATTGGCCTTTGGCACCGGCGGCCATCCCACTACTGCCAACTGCCTGCGTCTGCTCGTAGATGCCAGTAGCTCGATGTCTGGCCAGTGGGGGCTACTCGATCTGGGCTGTGGTAGCGGCATCCTATCCGTAGCCGCGGCCAAGCTGGGAGCCGAGCGAGCAGTCGCCGTAGAGCTCGATGCGCGCGCGCTCGACTATGCCATGCAAAATGGCGAGCGGCACGATGTCTGCGACACTGTCGACTTCGTCGAAGCCGATGCACTGGAGATGCTCAAGACCCCACCCGAGCGCCCCTACGAGGTGGTCGCAGCGAATCTCTTTAGCAGCTTGCTGGTGCAAGTGCTGCCCCTGCTCGCAGAGCACGGCTGGGTCGCACCGCAAGGGTATGTGATCATCTCAGGATTTCTTACATCCCAGACAGGGGAAGTCGATGCCACCGCCAAGACCAGCGGCTTTCCGCTCGATCAGTTTCTACGCCGCGGCAAGTGGGTGGCAGCTTCAGGACAGAAGGCGTAGCATCGCTTACTCCGACTCGTTGTTGCCTTATAGCCAATCAATTGGATTGCTATTGGGTCAGCTTTTTGTGTAAGATCTGCAGACGATCACATGAAACCATTCCAATCAATAATCCCGATTGTCTTAGTAGTCATCTCTTTGCAGTTTCACGGTCTGAGCCAGGAGCGGATCGATCCATCTACACTCTGGTATCAAGGTTTTGTGGCTTGTGAAGCGGGGCAAGAGTTGGAAAAACTCGGTAAAAGAAAAGAGGCGATTGAGAAGTACAACGATGCAGCCAGCTGTTATGGAACGCTACAAGCCCTATTCCCTGATTTTCAGTCCGATATTGTAAAGGCAAAGAGCACCATCATTCATAATCGGCTGGAGACACTAATCGCGATGCCTAAGGCCATGCCGGCGATCGCTAATCCGAAACGTACCGATCCCAGCACCCTTTGGTTTCAAGGGTTTGTCGCTTTCGAGGAGGCGGCCGAACTAGAGACGGCTCACCATTACCCTGAGGCATTGAGAAAATGCGAAGAAGCAGGCGCCTTATACAAAGGATTAGCGACTCAGCACCCTGATTTTCAACCTGACATTGTGCGTTTGAAACAAAGGACAATCGCCGATTCTCGCATCCGCATCATCGAGGGCTGGAAAAAGTGGGCTTGGAGCTTGCAAGAAGTTGAATAAGGAGCGCTTCAGCAAATTTGCTAACATCTCTTAAATTACTGTTTTTTCCGTGATTTTTTGGTTGTTAAAGGCGCGATCTCTCCGCTATCATAGCGAGCTAGGCTCCGCCGTGGGACCACGAACACATGACCAACCGCCGCCCCAAAGCTTCCTGGACAGGTCGCGCTGCACTTCTGTTTGCTGCTGCGTTGCTTTGTGGGCTCATTTCTACGGCTTCGGCGCAAGATGGTTCTGATCCATCGACCACTTGGTTTCAGGGGTTTGTGACTTTCGAGGCCGCCCAGGAGTTGGAAAAACAGGGTAAACTGCTCGAGGCGCTAAACAAATGCGGCGAAGCTGAGATGCTCTACCGCGGCCTCGCTAGAAATCACCCAGAATTTCAGCCCGACATCGTGCGGCTAAAGCAGAGGACGATAGCCGATGCTATGCTGCGGATACGCGATGCGACTCGGCGGAAAAAGCAAGGACTGCCGGTTCAGGCCCGTCCGACTCCCGCTGTGCCTCAGCGTAATCTACCACAGGTGTCTCGAGAGGGCGTGCCGCTACAGGGCACTCCTGTGATCGGCAATAATGGAGGAAGCAACGGCACTCCAGATCGCTACGGTGGCCCAGGCGTGGCCATCGCTAGGCCACCAGTCGAGCAGCAATACTATCAGGGTGCCGGCGGTAGCGAGCCGCTGCCCAACTGGGGGCTAGACCCCAGAGCAGGTGTGGCCAACCAACTCCTACACCAGAGCTACCAGCAGCAAGCCAGTCGCGATTCTGAGATCGCTTTCCTCAACCGAGAGAACCGCCGACTAAAAGCAGAGCGCGACTCTTACGAAGACCGCCTGCAGACTGCTGAGCGACGCGCACGCCAGCTGCAATATGAGCGCGATCAGCTGCGTCGTCAGATGGATAGCGATCCCACCAAAGCCGGTCAACTGCGCCGCCTGCTCGACGAGACACTCGCCGAGCTACGTAAGTCGACCGAGCAAAATGCCACACTCGTCAAACAACTACGCACCGCCCGCCAGAGTATAGCCGCCAAAGATAAAGAAATCGCCGACCTAAAAGCAGAGCGCGATCAGCTACTCAGCGTGATCCAGGGTAAAGGTGTGGGAGATGAAGCTTTCCGAAAACTAATCGAAAAGAACGAGCAGCTCGAAAAACGTCTCGATCTGGCTGAGAAAGTCGCCTTGAATGCTTCGGCTAATTCTCGCCAGCGCGAGCAGGATATCCTGACACTGAAGCAAGAGATCAACAAAGTGCGCGCCGAGCGCGATAAACTAGTGGCTGAGAACGTGCGCCACCAGCAGGAGATCGAGACGCTCCACCAAAAGCTAGAAATGCTCTCCGATGGCCTGACCGCTTCAGAAAAGATGCAGCTGGGTCAAGTCAGTCCCGAGCAAAAAGCTGAAAACGCGCTGCTCCGCTCGATGGTGCTCAAACAACTGCGTCACCAGGCCCACCAAAAACAGGCCAAAGAGCTGCTGCTCCGCCAGCTAGAGGGGCTGGGCAACCGCTCTGCTGTGCTGCTCGAACTGGTAGAGGATATCGCTCGCGGTCCACAGCTCACTCCGGAGGAGAGAAAGATCTTCCGCTCGCCTCAGGTAGCCGACTTGATCGCCGATGTCTCACCAGCCTATCAACCACCCGCTGATCCCAATGTGGTCGAGGGCACGCTCTCAGCACCTGCATTCGGTAGCGTCATGGCACAGCGTGTGGTCGACGGGCAAAAGATCGAAGTCGAACTCTCGCAGCTAGACAAGGCAGCTCGCCTAGATTTCTCCGAGGGCCGCTTCACCGATGCGGAGGCGGGCTTCCTCAAATACCTGCACTACCGCCCTCGCAGCGTGCCTTGTCTATGCAATCTCGGCGCGCTAAAGATGACGACGCAGAGCTACGCCGATGCGCAGCACTACTTGACCAAAGCCATCGCTATCGATCGCGATCACGGCCGCGCACATTACCTACTAGGCCGCACATTCTTTTACCAAAACCAATCCGAAGCGGCTCTGAACCACCTCGAGCGCTCCATCCAGCTCGAGCCTGGCAATGCTAAGGCACACAATTCCGTCGGTGTGATCGCCAGTCAGCGCGGCTGGATCGCCAAAGCTCAACGAGCCTTTGAGCAGGCTGTATCCATCGATCCCAGTCTGGCTGATGCTCATTTCAACTTAGCGGCTCTATTCTCATCCGCTGCCTCGGCGAACCCTAAAAAAGCAGGTGAGCATTACTTCAAAGCTCTCGACCTCAAAGTGCCGAGAGATGCCGCTATCGAGACCTTCTTGAAAAATGCCGTGGAGTCCGGCGCCAGCATCGAACTGGGTCAGCTCTAGCATTTTCCGGAAGCGTCGCCCATATCACCGTTGGCACTCGCCGCCACTTTTGGGCAAATTCAATAGGGTACAGTTTTGACTGAATAGGGTACAATCCACCTTTCCCCCTACTTTTGGGCTGGCTCCCAGTCTTCGGCAAAGCGCTCGATCGCTATGGCTAGTCCGGTGGTCTCGTCGACATCGACTATCGCTCCACGCAGGCCGACTACGCCTTTGGCCACGGGGAATCTGGCTGGCAATCCGGTGCGAAAGCGTTCCACCACGGGCTCGATTTTGCGGCCGAGGACGGACTCGAGTGGGCCACACATGCCGGCATCGGTGAGGTAGGCAGTGCCTCCTGGGAAGATCTGCTCATCGGCGGTCTGCACGTGAGTGTGGGTGCCGACCACAGCGGCTACCTTGCCATCGAGCATGCGGCCCATGCCGATCTTCTCGCTAGTCGTCTCAGCATGGTAGTCGACGAAAAAGATCTGGCAGCCTTCTTCCTCGCGCAGCCGCTCGATCTCGGCCTCGATCATCAGGTAGGGATTCTCCAGCGGCGGCTGGATGAAGACTCGGCCCTGCGCGTTGATCACGCCGACTTTGCCTTTTTTCGTCTCGAGCACGATCGATCCTGCCCCTGGTGTGCCCGGCGGGTAGTTGAGCGGGCGGAGCACGCGTGGCTCCATAGCCATCAGCTCGTAGATCTCCACCTGGTCCCAGCAGTGGTCACCGGTGGTGATCACGGCCGCGCCGGCTCTCAGTAGATCGATGGCGATCTTTTCAGTGATGCCGCGCCCGCCGGCTGAGTTCTCCCCATTGACGATCGCGAAATCGATGGATCTCTCCTCTTTGATGCTGGGCAGCCGATTGATCACGGCTTTGCGACCTGGGTCGCCGACAATATCGCCTAGAAAAAGTATTCGTAGCATGTAAATGTGACAGTTCCTTACCTAACAAAGTCCCTAAGACTGAAAAGGGAACTCATAAGAGCCCCTTTTTGAAACTCCACAGACTAGGTCCACCCTAGCTTTCCCGCCAATGGATTCCAAATATTTGTCAGCAGGTCTATGCCTGCTCTCTACGATAGCGCTCACCTGCCTGACGTGTCTGGCTCAGGATGAGACGGCTGCGCCTGCCGCTCCTAGCCGTCCGCACCCAGACATCTCTCGGCTGGGCAAGTTTCCCGACTGGTCACGGCTGGACGCCTTTCAGCGCACCATGACGCGCACAGAGTTCGTCTATCTGCTGGACCATTGCTACACCAATAGCCCTTCGAAGTATGAGGGGCTGATCGATATCCACGAAGATCGTGCCGAGATCGTGCGCCAGTCGAACTACAGTGCAGCTGGCAAATACACCCTCTACTTTAAGTCCTCTCCCGAGGATCCTGGCGATGCCGACACCTATTGGCGCGACACTTATCAGATGGATGACCTCCCTGAAGGTTCCGCGAAAGTCCTCGATGGAATCCGCATCGCAGTGGATCCAGGCCATATCGGCGGCGAGTGGGTCCGCTGGGACGATCGTCACTTCAAAATAGGTAGCCACTCTACAGAAGTGCGCGAAGGCGAGCTGACCCTAAAAGTCGCTAAAATCCTGGAGCGCGATCTGACGACACTCGGTGCAGAGGTCTTTCTGACCCGTAGTAAAAACGAACCCGTCACCACCGACCGAGCCGACGATATGGTGGAAGCCGCCCGTGCACACATCTTGCGAAAGAAGAAGATCCCTTCGAAAAACTACCTCGCCTACACCGCTGGCCGCTTTTTCGCCCTTTCCTCTGAGATGCGCGCCCGCGCTGAACTGGTGAACAACGAATTTCAGCCCGATCTACTGATCTGCCTACACTTCAATGCCACTCCATGGGGGCGGACTGCTTATTTCAATAGCGCCAATCACATGCACCTACTGGTGAATGGCTGCTACACTAACGGCGAGGTGAAGGAGGATGACGTGAGATTTGACATGCTCTATCGCCTACTCCAGCGCATGTACTACCCCGAGTTGGAGATGTCTGAGGCGGTCGCTCAAGCCATGCGTACCGAGACGAGTCTACCAGCCTTTAAAGGCTACACCAATGGCTCTGGCAAGCGAGTCTGCGACGATCCCTACATCTACGCGCGCAATCTCCTAGGCAATCGGCTTTTCATGTGCCCAGTGGTATTCCTAGAGCCCTACTGTATGAACAATCGCACCGTCTACTACCGAATCCAAGCCGGCGAGTATGAAGGCATGAAAGAGTTCGGCGGTAGAATGCGGAAAAACATTTTCCAGGAATATGCCGACGGCATCACTAATGGTTTAGTGGACTACTTTGAGGCTCGGCGGTAAGGTCGAATATCTACTGGCTCATGTGGTGCTATAGGACCTATCTGACCTATAGGCCGTATCCCGCTCCTGACTTTGCCATTTGCGGAGCGCGTGATTCACGAAAAATACGTGAAATACGAATAAACCGACATCATGCAAACATGTCCCTGGTCTCGCGAGGCTAGCGACTCTCTTGCGATAGGCGGAGCACCAGATCCAAAACATAAAAGTCTGCAACCGCCCCGTCGATTCTAGCATTGTAGAGAATTGGTAAGCCAGCTCGCGGCTCGGTGCGAATATTGAACCCACTGCCGCGACCATCAGGGTATACGAAATCAACAAGGCACAGATCGGCAGGAAAAAAGAAATCCGTTGGTTTCGATCCAGTTGGCGGTTTACGAGCCGAGTCTTATTGAGAGCAAAGTGGCTCGCCACTATACCGCAGGTAGCAAAACTAGCGACCCACAGCATCCACGTCGGCATCGTCCTGCCGATGATTGGAGCGGCTACCATCTCCTCTCCCCTAGTAAGGTTCGTAGAGGATGACATCGTCTCCAGCCTGTGGTTTCACTGCTGCATCGTAGTCGTTACTCTTAGTGACTAGGCCTGCGATCGATTCCTCAGGGAAGACTCTTTGTATCTTTACCACGCCGATCAGATCCACGCCGCGGCGAATCGAGTAGCGCTGCCCTTCTTCCACATTGCTGCGATCGCCGGCGCTGACAGTGACAAAGTTCCAGTCGGGATCAAAAGAGACCACTTTGCCAATGGCTGGCGCGTTGCGGATCTGGTCTTGAGCCGCTGACAATTCCTGTCTGGCCCGTGCTGACATACCACCAGGCGCTGCCTGGACGGAGTCGCGAATGTAGTCTGGAATCGCCTCTTGTTGCTGCTGGCGCGCTCTGGCCATGCGCTGCTCTAGCTCTGGGTCGGGCAAAGCCGGTGGTGCAACGGAGGACGGTGCCGATGGCGTCGGATTGAGGATACCATCGGGTATCGGGGGCAAAAAATTGCTAGGATCGTTATTGTTGCTAGCTAGCTCTGCTGCTGCACCGGCCAAAGCCGGAGGTGGACCATCGAGTATCCGCTCCACTTTTACGGTATTCTCTTCGGAGCGCTTTTTGAGAGCCTCAAATTCCCGACGCAGTTTCTCCACTTCGGGATCTTTCACCTGCACAGGGGCAGGGTTGGCTGGCTTGGCCGCCTGCTCGTTTATTTTATTCTCCAGCTCTTTGATCCGCTCATCAGTCTGGGCGATGCGCTCGTCCGCCTTGGCATCGACATAGTCTTTGTAGCTGATGAAGCCAACGATGATCAGCAGCAAGGCCGCTATGCCGAGAATGATTATCGGCGTGTAGTTCGGCTTGGGAGTTTCCTGTATGTCTTCGAGTCCGATCATAAGCGCCCGATTATACGGTGCCAGACCGCTCTCGACAAGACTTCTCAGTGATCAAACTCGCCAAGCCGATCTAAACAGGGGTTATCTGAAAATGATCCGATTGCGCTTGCGACCATAGTAAGGCCTACAGGGATCCGGGAGGATACCGGTATTATAGAGGAACTGGCGTCTATGCAGCTCGCGATGCACGGGGTGATGCAGCGCATGGATGCTCGGCAAGTGGTATGGCTGGCAAGAGCCAGGGTAATACTGGGCGGGGTAGTGGCCGTAGTACTGTGGCTGCTGCTGGCGGAAATTCACCCATGTGTAAGTCAGCTCATGCACGAGGCCACCTGGGGCTGCGGTGCCATTGCTCGCGACTACCTCGGGCTGTTCCGGAGCCTCTTTCTGATGCTCAGCCGCAAGGTCTTCGTGGAGATTGACGAATAGCTCTTTGGCGATGCCACCGGAGTGACGAAAGGTCAGTCCCACGTGGTCAGCGCTCACGACGGAGACACTGTGATAAGTCTTTCCGTGCTCTGTGGTGATGTGGTCGTAGGCAGCGGCCATCATGCCGTCGCCACCGGCGAGCAGTGCACCGCTCGATGCGGCAAGAAGCATACCGCCCCAAAATGCAGATTTGAGAATTTTCATAACAATTCGCATTAAATACGATATTTTTTACTATGTAAACTAGAAATTATAGAAAATTTCTAAAAATATCTTTTTTATGCGAATCTAAGCCAAGAATCAGTCGGGAAATGTGTGAACTCCCCAAACTTCCACGGGTTGAGCGCGCCCTTTGACCTGCTGAAACCCCAAATTTTCGCAATATTGCGATAGGATGCCACTGGCATTGAGAAAGTCTTTGGTCACCAGTACATCTTTCCCCAAATTGCGAGTCAAGCCTTCGATGCGGAAAGTCAGGTTCACCGGATCGCCCACCAGAGTGAACTCGCCATGGCTCATACCGCCATAGGCGACCGTGCCTGTGTGCATCGCCACTCCTGCGCCGAAGCTCTGGCCACTGGTCTGAAAGGTCTCTTGGCGCTGCTCGTAGATCTGTTGGCAGGACTGCAGGAGATCTTTGGCCGCAGCTAGTGAGCGCCGCAGATTCTCCGGCGTCACCTCCGTCCAGTAGGCCAGCACACAATCGCCGATGAACTTATCGACAGTCGCCCCATGTCGGCCCAAAATCTGCTCGCACTCTCCATACCAGCTGCCCATGACCTGGGCGAGGTCGTCTGGCGGCAGCTGCTCAGATAGAGTCGTAAAGCCTCGGATATCGCTGACTAAGATGATCACAGCCTGTCTGCGGATCAGAGCTATCGTCGACTGCCCACCCACGTCCTCTAGCTCCTGGGTCGCTGAGCCGAGCTGGGAAAAACTGAACTCATGATCAGCAAAGCTGAGTACATCGCCATCGCGCAAATGCCGCGCTGCGGTCACGCGGGCGCCATTGATGTAGCTGCCATTGAAGCTGCCCAGATCGAAGAACCAAAAGCCGTCCTCCTGACGACGGATCATCGCATGACGCCGACTGACCCGAGGATCGCTCACGATCAACTGGCACTCGGTAGAGCGACCGATCACAGAGACACCGTGCAGGTCTAGAGTGGTCCCTGTCTCAGCGCTGATTAGGCTTGCTTTCACGCCTCCATCCCTATCGATTTGGGCCTAACAAAGCAAGACAATAGCAGGCCCTATTTCAGTAAATTTGGGATGAAAGACCGCAGCCACGACCCTGCGGTATAGATACCATCGACGTAGTAACCACTAGCCGAATCCATGACTCGCTCGACGCCGACCTTTTCATCCAGGTTGCGAAATACTTTCAGCTGTTTGATGCGCTTTTTCGATCGCTCAGAGGCATCCATCTCGATCGCTACCGTACCGAGATTGGTCAGAGCCATCAGCGGCCAACCGATCGACAGCAGCAGGATGCCGATCGACTTCATGCCCGGCACGACCATCAGCGCCACGCCCCCAACCAGCATCGGCAGACTCAGGTAGGAGGTAAACTTGATCGCAGAGATGCGCCAGAGCAGAGGGCGGTGACCATCGATGTGCTGCAGCACGTGCCCTGCCTCATGGGCAGCGATCCCCAGACCTGAGTAGCTGCTGCCGCCATAGTGCTGAGGCGACAAGTAGAGCCGCCGCTTAGCGGGATCGTAGTGATCCGGCAACAACCCACGACCTTTGACGATCTCGACATCCGTCACGCCTTTCGACTCGATGATCCGCCGAGCCAACTCCGCTCCGGTGATACCAGAGGCCAAGATATTCTCCTGCTCAGACTCATAGATGCGCCGATACTTCTTTCGCCCCCACATAGAGAGGCCAAAGGTGACGGCGAATAAGATGAGCAGAATCTGCATGGTGGACGTTAGCGCTCTTCTGGGAGCACATACGGCTGAAACTCAACTCGATCGTACAAATCAGCAAGATGCAAGGTCACGCCAATCTGCGAAATATCGACACAGGTATCAATTCCTCGATAGTGAGAGAGAATCCATAGATCTCCATTCTCGGCGCGGGTAAAGACCTCTACTAGCGGGAACTGCTGCGATATGAGCACATACACTTGCAGAGACTCTGTCTGCCTAAAGCTATCAAATTTAAAACCTCTATCGTATGCCTCCGTACTTTCAGAAAGAACTTCAAACAAAGCTGTTGGGTTGACGGCAGTATGTTTGTGCGAGTCCTCTTCATCATAGATCAAAGGCTCGCAAAACACACTGGCATCAGGGTAAATTCGCAGGTCATTAGACTCGGCTTTGATACGCTGGTCTTGGTTGAAAGGTCGACACGCTTTGCCTTTTAATTCATTATATAGAATACCCTGCAGATTCGCCCCTATGGTGGCATGCTCAGTCGTGCCGCCAGCCATAGCATACATCTCCCCTGCATAGAAATCGCTGCGCTCGACTGCTGTTAATTCGATTTCATAGTATTCCTTTGGAGTAATACTGGTTTTTGCATGTGCGGGCAGAGTCATAGGAGAAGGGAAATATACCACGATCGAATGGCTTCCTCCAGCCCGTTTATGCGGGGCGCTACGGAGTCACAAAGCCCGCTGGAAAAGCCGCTGGTGAGCGGCGGACTTTCCACCACAGCTGTGAGGACGAGCCATTCGCCGTCAGCCAGGCGCCGCCCTGTTCATTAAAGGCGACAGACTCTTCGAAGGTGACTTGGCTGCTGGCCGATACGGCGATCCCTTCCTCGGGAGCGTCGACTACCGCTACGCCTACCGCTGTGCTGGCCGTGCCGCTACTCTGGTAGTCGATCGCCGGGCGTGTGATCATCGTATCGACACCGGTCAGATAGGTCTCATCGGTGCCTAGCCCGTAGAGCCCCATATGCCCTAGGCTGGAGCTGCCACCCTGGATCACGACTGTACCTGGCAGGTGCTCAGTCGTCTCGCTGGCCGGTGGCGAGGAGATCGCTACATTCCGAGCCACGTTGATGACGAACGGCTGCTGATCGCGATTGGTCACATAGTCCTGCGTCAGCCCACTCCACTCCGCTAGCTCCGCGTCGGTCAGTCCGACAGCGGTAAATGCGACCGTGGTGCCATCGATAGACGCGACCTGTACCATATCGATCTCGTCACGATTTTGGCGATTGCCGGCCAATACCAGAAGATCGCCCTCCTGCCAATTGGTAGGTGCGTAGTCGAGCTGAAACTCTCGATCGCCCACTCGCGGAGCACGCGCCAGCGAGGCGAGAGACGTTTTAGGCTGGCCATGGATCGACAGCTCTCCCTCAGAGATCAGCGATGCTCCCGACTCGAGGGTCTCTGCAGAGGCCTCTGAGTCGGGGTAGGCGACTAGCTCGATCAATGCCTCGGTATCAGCCGAGATCGGAGCATCGATCGTGCCTACTGTCAGCGAGCCGCTAGCATTTACCTGCAGCGCATCGACGATTAGTTTTACGCCGCCGGGTTGCTCAGGAGAAAAAGTCAGCGAGCCATCGATAGCTAGAGAACGCAGGTGCTCGGTATCGCCAGCCAGATCCACCCACATGTCCTCAGGTATCAGCACTCGCGCACCGGCCCCAGGCACTTGACCACCCCACACACGTGGGTCGGACCATAAGCCGCTCTGGACGGCTACGATCTGAGTGGGCACGGGTGAGTCGTCGCCCTCATTACCTCCCGGCGATGAGTCGGTAGAACCCATCGTCTTACTACGGGCCTGAGCCGAATCACTAGCCTGTGAGCTGCTACCATCGGTGTCAGCACTAGCTCCGTCAGCAGCACCCCATGGCTGCCAGACTACTAGTGCAGCGGCCACGAGCGCAGCCGCTACGATAAAGAATATCAGGCCTTTCATTCAAAAAAGACAGAGCACGGGCGCTTTCCCTCACGTCCCGCTATTGCTAGTAGAAAAGCCTAACAGATAGTGCAAAGCCTCCACAGTCCGACGCTTTTTCAGACGCTTGCGACGCTTGATGTGATCGAGAGTCTCATCCTCATCTAGACCGAGGCGGTAGGCCGATGGGGTGGTATTTCCTGCGAAATCTTTGACCACGAAGTTTAGCATGATGAAATCATCCCCGCTGGCGTCAGTCTGCACCGGCATAGCTAGTAGATGGTGACCGCGGAAGGTCTTCTTAAACATCTTACTGCCGAAGCTGTTATCATAGATCCTACCAGTCACGCGAAAACCGCGAGCCAGATCAGCTGGATTGATCACATCGGGCAGGCGACTTGAAGCGATGAAGCTAGGAGGAATGATATCGCCAAATACCAATAACGTACGCAACTGGCCTTGCTCGGTGAAGGTAATCAAATTCCAATCCTCGCGGAGGTCGACAGCCGCTACACTACGGTTTTTGCGCTTACCATTCTCCCAAGTCCGATAACGCCCCTGGTAGTTAGCCAACTGATTGGTATACTTACGACTCCGTAGCTTGATTTTCGGTGCGTAGGTGATCGGCTCGCCGACCAGCGCATGGATCAGCGGATCCTCAAATGCATCCGCTGGCGCTACCGCATCGCCGATCGACAGACCATAGCTCGCCCATAACTCGCCATTGGTTTTATCGATCAACTCAATCGGCACATAGTCAGCCGCACGATCTGCAGGGAAAGGAATGAAGTCCGCAGCCTGTGCGTAGTAAAATAGCTGATGATCCTGATACTTGATCGTAGCCAGACGAATAATATCTCTAGCGAATAGTTTAGTCAGATCGCGATGCTTGGGGTTGTAATTTGTTTTCAGATAGATCTCGTATCGCTTCTCTTGGTAAACCTTGCGGCGCTTTTTGCGTGTCAATTGCGCTTCGGTCAATTCAGGAAACTGAATATTACCCTGCAACTCGATCAGTCGATTGCCATCGTTAGTCGTAGAAATATTGATGTCGCGAATGTTTTGAAAGACGCCACCGATCACCTGGTTATGACCACGCGAGGGCATATCCAAGCCTTTGAAAAACCAGCGCACATCCATCTCATCGAAGGTCACATTTCGCGTCACCCCATTGCGACTCATCGCTCCGCCATTTGGCTTGGTCTCGGTGCCGACGAAGGTGCAATTTTCGACATGCAGATTGTTGGTGTAGGGGATCGATAACGGCGTACCCGTAGAGACTGTGGTCACATCTTTCACCACACTGGCTACCTTATGCCTAGAGCCGAGTTGGTGGAATTTAGTCTGTATCGCTTTGCGGTTGCCAAAAATCATCCCGCCCTCAAAGGTGAATGGCACTGTGCCCACTCCGATCTTTTCTCTACCTCCGGAGATCTCAGCACTGACTAGAGAGCCATCAAAGCGAGCCGTGCCGATGCCAGGCTCATTCAGGGGGACTGTGAAGAAAATAACCGCTGCCGATCCCGAGCCAGCGACCCGTGCATCGGTGACGCTCACGCCACCACCCTGCAGCCAAAAACCATGCCCCGAATGACCAAAGTCGGTCTCCTGGATCACACCGCCGCGCATATTGCCACGCGACTCAAAGCCCTCGCCCGAACCTGTCATGCGGATCGCTGCGCAGCTATCAAACGTGCCAAACTCGTCTCCCGCTTCAGTGAAGAAAGCGGAGCCCACCACGTGGTAAGCTACCGAATCTGTGACATTCACGTGACTGCTGTGATTCACCAGCCCTAGGCCTGGGCTATCGACGATGGCTAGACCATGGATCATCGCAGCGTGATGCTCGGCAGGACCACCACGATGAAAGTGGAAAGCATAGCGACCCGCTGCATTGTGACCGCGATCGGCGATGCGATGCCCATGATCATTTAGCTCGGGACTCTCCAGTGGGGTGCGCTTGTCAGTGCGGCCTAGACCATAGACCGCAGCGTAGCGGACGTGAGTCTTTGGCACACCGGAGTGCATCACCATCAGGTGACCACGACGGCGATTGATGCCCATATCATCGGCATGAGTCACGTTTTGCGACTCGACCACCACATTGCGCGAGACATTGATCACGAAAGGTAGCAGATCATTGGGCAGCTTGTGCTTATTGCTTAGACCCGACCAGTTTGCCTTGTCCATACCCGCCTCGTCGAGACCGACCACAGTCACCACATTGCCCGTGACATCGGTGATGCGCAGCGTCTCGTCGTAATCCCTAGTCTGATGTGTGCCTGGCAGGATGAGCAAGTCATTTACCTGCCAGCCAGTGGGCTCACCTGCGAGGACTAGCGTGGTATCACCCTGATTCACAGGTGCCACGAGATCGAGATGACCTTTCTTTTCCGCACCAAACATCGACAGGCGTCCATGAGATATCAGACCGCGGCTGAGCTCTGTGGGGTCCCACATGGTGTCGATATCGCCCGTATCAGCGATGATGATTTTTGCCTCCACACCCTGCTGCACCGGGGCATCAGCACTGCCCATCTCTAAATGACCGTTCACTCCGACGATCAGCGTATCGACCATCAGACCGGTATTGACGTTTGGTGCAAAGGACAGTGTGCCATCTACTCGGATGGTCTTGTGCACGGTGTAGTTGATATAGTTTAGCTCCACCTCCACGCCCTCAGGTATCAGCACTTTGATGTCGCTGCCATCGGCTGGAGTCATCGGGACATGACCGTGATGCCATGTACTGGCATCGCCCCAAGCACCCGACTGCATCGCCATATGAGTCGCCTCATCGTGCGGCACCAGATCGAATAAAGCGGCATGCTCTTCATGCACAGCATCAGGATCATTGTGATCATGCTGAGCGATCGTCTGACTCGCCCCGAAAACGGTCAGAGCAATGACTAACAGCCAACGAAAAACTAGACTGTTTGATTTCGGCACATGGGTAGCAATACCCAGCCCTCTCCCCAAGGCGGATTGAAACGATTCCATAGATTTAATTACGAAGACGTGGGGAACACCTAACGATACCGAATTTTTTAGTCAGTATCAAGAGCAATATGTTTAGGCGGATCGTTTTGTTGGTAGAGGATTGCCTAAAGAGTGGCTAGAAGTGAGGTGAAAAATGAAATCACTCCTCATCTATCTAGCCGCTGCCGGATTGGAGATTTTTGGCTGCTACGCCTTTTGGATGTGGCTGCGTGAGGCCAAAAGTAGCATCTGGGCCATCCCCGCCGTAATCTCTCTGATTGGCTTCGCTCTGCTACTGACTCGTATCGACACAGCAGTGGCTGGTCGTGCCTTTGCAGCCTACGGTGGCATCTACATCGCCGCTTCGCTTCTCTGGATGCGGCAAGTCGAAGGCCAACGACCAGACTCCTCAGATGGAATCGGAGCCGCACTCTGCATCGCTGGCGCGCTCATCATTCTGCTAGGGCCACGAGGGTGATTTTGCCGCAAAACTATCTGTAACGATTTTCGTTAACATCGACCCGCAGCGGTAGTGTTGTAGACGAAGCAATCTAATTTATCAGCTATGGAATCGGAGGAAAAACCAGATCGCTACGAGTTATTCGTCGAGCTCTTTGCTGCCCATGAGTCAGACTTACGGCGGTTTTTACGCTCTCTATTGCCGACTGCGACCGATACCGATGAGGTACTGCAGCAGACCGCGCTGGTGCTGTGGCGGAAGTTTGATCAATTCGACCCGGAGACCAAATTCATCAAATGGGCGTGTGTGGTAGCGAGATTCGAGGCACTGGCCTATCGCCGCAAGATGGCACGCGATCGCATGGTGTTTCGGGAAGATATCCTAGAGCTAATGGCTGATGAGGGTGCTGAGGAGATAGAAGTCCGCTCTGCGGAGCACGATGCGCTGGAGCTGTGTCTGGCCGAGCTACCGGAGAAACAACGAAAGCTCGTACTACTCGCCCACACCCCCGAGGTGAAGGTGAAACAACTCGCTGCCGACGCTGGCTCTACGGCGGCAGCGTTTTATATGAAGATCAATCGCCTGCGCAAGACGCTGCTCGTCTGCGTGGAGGGCAAAACCACTAGCGCAGGAGGTGCCGCATCATGACTGACCAGCAACTCATCGACGGCTATCTGAACCAGTCGCTGGATGCCGAGGCATTTGACGATCTACAGGAGCGGCTGCTCAGCAGCGCGGTTCTGCGAGCCGACTTGCGTCGACAGCTAGCGCTAGTAGATCATCTGGAGCAGCTGTCTAGCAGCGATGGCGATGTGGAGCTGCTCCGCCCGTGGCAGCAGACCCCACCCGAGCCGCTGCCGATGAAAAACACACTCTGGGCCAAGCTACCCTGGCTGGTAGCCGCTATCGCCGTACTGGTGGCGGGTGCGGTGCTGATCAATGACCGGAGCGGCTCAGCGACTGACGAGGTAGCACTACATGCCGACAGCGCCAGCGAGCCATCGGCCGAGGGCTTTGCTGTGGTGCGCCAGGTCCGAGATGCCGTGCTCGCCGATGATGGCAGCCTCGATACCGACTCGATGCTGACCAGTGAGACGCTCAAACTAGTCAGCGGCAGTGTGGAGCTGCAGTTTTTCTCCGGCGCCGAGATGACTCTGCAGGGTCCCGCCGAGCTAGAGATCCTCTCTGCCTGGGAGGCGGTGTGCCGCCGCGGCAGTGTCCGCGTGAAGGTACCTGAAGCCGCTCAGGGCTTTCGCCTGCGGGGGCCAGAGACAGAGATTGTCGATCTCGGCACAGAGTTTGGCCTAGAGGTAGGGGCCGAGGGAGCCGCTCGAGTGGAGGTATTCGACGGCGAGATAGCGGTGCACCACAGGCAGGAAGCCGAGCGGCTCATCACCACCGGAGACGCATGGGAGCTGCCTAGCGATGGTGCCGCTACTCAGATCGAGCCCGGCATCGCTCAGATACCGTCGCCTGTAGAGCCGACACACTCGAGCCGCTATGCTGACTGGCGAGCCTATCGCGATGCTCTGACGGATGACGAGCGGCTCATCGCCTACTACACCTTTGCCGAAAAAGATGGTGCTATCGTCGATCATCGTGACCAACACCATGGGGCCAAGATCCGCGCCGAGAGTGTGGCTAGCCGCTGGGGTGGGGATGAGGAATCGGCTGTCGAGTTTCGCCGCCCTGGCTCTCGGGTGCGCGTGAGTCTGCCGGGCGAGTTTTCCGCCTTCACCTTTATGTGCTGGGTACGTATCGATAGTCTCGACCGCTGGTACAATGCACTTTTCATGGGCGACGGCTACGAGACTGGCGAGCCGCACTGGCAGATCCGCGATGATGGCCGCCTGATGCTATCGGTGATGGTCGACGACTCGCAGCCGCATCCTAAAAATCCGACCGACGCCGGTCTGCACCGCGTCTATTTTTCGCCACCTTTCTGGGATCCATCGATGAGCGGCCAGTGGATTCACCTCTGCTCGACCTACGACCCTGCTCAGCGTCAGGTCTGCCACTATGTGGATGGCGAGCTGATCCACCAGGCAGAGATCGTCGACCAGTTTTATATCGAACGGCTAAGGATCGGCAATGCTGAGCTGGGCAATTGGGGGCAACCCTTTCGTACCAATCCGCTATTCGCCATGCGCAACCTCAATGGGCGAATGGATGAGCTGGCCGTGTTTAGTTCGGCTCTGTCTCCGCAGGAGGTGCAGGAGCACTATCAGCAGAGTCGGCACTAGGCTCAGAATCGCTGGCATCATCGCCCGATGCATCAGCAGCGCCCTCGTCGGTTTCAGCTTTAACTGGCTCCTCAGGAGGAGTCGGTGTTTCTTGAGGTTTTTTAGCCGCTGGCACCGGCACAAAACCGACTTCATCGATAATCTCTCCCGCCTCAGCAGAGGTGGTGATCCAATCGAGAAAATCCTCGATCTCGGGAGAAACATCTTTCGGCGTGTAGTAGTACAGCGCCCTGGTGAGCGGGTATGCCTTTACCATCTGCGTATCGAAAGGCACTCCATCTATCGAGATGGGGCGGACACCTTCTTCTGATAAAAAAGCCTTTGCGGAGTAACCGATCGAGCCAGCCGCTGCTGCTACCTCATCCGCAGGTAGTTTTTCCACCTCTAGCCTCTCGACCGTATCACCGTAGGGCTTTTTCGACATCGCTAGCATCTGGAAAACAGCAGACACACCAAAGGAGTCGTCTCGCGATAGCGCTTTGATCGGCTCATCATTCCCGCCTAGTTCAGACCAGTTGGTGATCTCGCCCGTGTAGATTTTCTCGACCTGATTCTCGGTCAGGGTCTCCACAGGATTCTCATCATTCACGATCACAGCGAGCATATCGTAGAAAGCCACACGCTCGACCAGCTCGACCCCGTTTTCGGCCAATTTCTTACGCTCTCCACTAGAGATCAATCGGCTCGACGCACCGACATCGGCTGAGCCCTCTTCCAAAGATGTAAAGGCAGAGTCCGAGCCTTCCTTCTCAATCTCAAATTGAACCTCATTATTCCCTGCCTCGCGATATGCTGCGGTGAGCTGGGGCATGAGTTTCGCATTGATAGTGTCTGATCCTTTGATCCGGATGACAGTCTCGTCCGCATGAGCAGAGAGAATGACTGAGAAGAACACGGCAGCAATCCCTAAACGCGATATCATATCTGGTAAAATCCGCTTTTATCCGAGCCCTTCAAACAAAGATCACAATAATTTAGAGGTGACCACTCGGGAGCGCCGACGTCCTCGTCGGCTTCATAGGCTTCGGCTAAGGTTGTGCTAGCCGACGAGGACGTCGGCGCTCCCAAGATCACTGGAACAAAGGCACGCATTCTGCTTCGACATCCTCCAAATACGCTTTCAGCCCACTTTTCGCCCCATTCGTTTTCAGCGTATCGAGAGAAGCCTCTGCATAGCAAGTTTCCTCTCGCGCAAAGTCACCAGCAGTCAAACATTCCAACACTCTCTTAGCATCCTTCTTTGCTCCATGAGATCGGGCATTTAGTCGCTCTGCTTGAGTGACTGGCGAAAAACCTAGCTCTTGTCTTAATTCAGCTAGCCGAGACTCTTCGGCGGGCTCACTAGGCGAAAAACCATTCAGCAACCATGCCTCTAGTTTGCAGTGCTGACCTGCTAGAATGATCTTGAAGTCCACTTCGGCAGCAAACCCATCTTGGAC
Organism: Verrucomicrobiota bacterium; assembly: GCA_020630975.1. Lineage (GTDB taxonomy): Bacteria > Verrucomicrobiota > Verrucomicrobiia > Verrucomicrobiales > DEV007 > Arctic95D-9. Next base: position 8,717 of record JAHDID010000072.1, on the reverse strand, counting down.
AGTCCTCCAGCTCTCTTGGCGCTCTTCGACACCATCAGTATCTCTAGAAAGGATCAACACATCTATCGGATCATCAATCTTCACCGCCAGCTTTACACACTTTTCGGTATCTCTTAAGTCATTACCCAATCCTTTACCAAATCGACTACCACCACCGCGCCCAAAACCTGAATGCATTGATTTGATTCGGCTTCGAGCCGTAAACCCGCGCTCATCAAACTCCTCTAAAGCACAAAATTCGCGCTCGGCTTCTAGCTGTTCGCTATCTTCACGAATGTAATTCGGCGTTCCCTCAGTAGCCATCACCACGCGATCGAACAAGGTGCTAACCACACGAAAATCCGCGTGTGCTTCTGCAATAACTGCAATCTTCAGTGCCATCTTTGCCGCTACTTGAGCACCGAATCCAAAACCCAAGACTCACCAACGGAACTCCACAGCTCGCCGGGTTCCATGACTTTGGCGGCGGCTTCTGCCTTTGGATGCTCGGAGAGCAGATTGGCTCGGCAGTAACCGTCTTCGTCGGCAGTCAGGACGTTAATTTCGTCGGGTTTTAGGCGGTTTAGGATGTATGGAGAGTGGGTGGTGAAGACAATTTGCAGATCTTTTCGTTTTTCTGTGATCTTTCGCAAGATTTCTACCATTTCCTCCTGGGCAGATGGGTGAAGACCACTATCCAGATCATCAATGAGTAAAACACGAGGCGTTTCTTCTTGGTGTAAAGCCGTAAGGATTACCAATGTTAACAGAGTGCCTTCACTCATCTGATCGGCTTTAAGCCCATTTGCGGTCTTGGTATCGAATAACAGGCTATCGCCGATCACTTCATCAGGCTCATCATAAACGATGTCACGGCCATCGATTTGCACAGTCTTCTTTCTGACTAGAGTAATTTTCTCTCTTGTTGATCGGATATCGACTACTGATGGAATCATCTCGCGAAAAGCAGCCATCAGCTGTGTAAACTTGATTCGGTCAGATGTCATTATCTGCGTGACTACAGAGGCCAGCAATTCACCAGAAGCTCCTACGGAAGGAGAGACTGAATCACAGTAAGTAGGAGATAGATTATCGGGTTTTGGTTTTAGGTAGACCCAACCTTGCATAAAGGATTCTAAATCAGAATAATTTCGCTCTGAGAATTGCGAATTGAGAAGTGAACCGAGATCATTCTGAGGAGCTCGGTTCTGCTCCTCTACACAAACACTTTTACGGTCAAAAATTTTCTTCACTTCATAGAAAGTCTTTTGGGGCGAATCGACGAAATGGATGCTGAGAGAGTTTTTCTGTAGACCTGCTGCTAACTCTAGCTTTACTCGCTCGCTGAATCGTTCTCCTTCAAAATCCCCTGAACTAAAATCCAACAAAGCCGCCAATGCGTTCGACTTCCCCACCCCGTTCGGTCCGGCTATCGCCGTCAATTGTGGCCCAAAACGCAGGGTGGTATCCTTGTGATTGCGGAAACGCTCGATTTTGAGTGATTCGATCATTTGAACATTATCCTAACCCAGTCCACCCACTTTAGCAGCCCGTTTTTCCCCTCATCCTTGCCGGATGCATCCTCGTTTCACTTTCCTCCACCATCTACGTGATCGACAAAATTTCGCTTTTTCTGTTAAGTTCGCGATCTTCCGACAGTGATAACTATGATGACACGTCTTTTCTACGGCCTAATTCTCGCGCTAGCGGCTCCTGCTGCGGCTCTAGCAGTGGACTTCGAGGAGGATATTTTCCCGATCCTCGAAGATATGTGCTTCCACTGCCACGATGAGGATAAGCAGAAGTCTGGTCTGCGGCTCGACCACCGAGTGGGTATGCTGAAGGGTGGTGACTCTGGCTTTGCGGCCATCGTGCCAGGTGATCCGGAGAAAAGCTATCTGATGGAGGTGATCCAGCTGCCGGAGGAAGATGAGGTCTCCATGCCACCAAAGGATGGGCCGCTGTATGACGACGAGATCGCTCTGATCAAAGAATGGATCGAGCAGGGGGCTGTGTGGCCCGGGCAAATGGATGACAAAGTCGAGGATGCGACCACGGATCACTGGTCATTTCAGCCAGTCGAGCGCCCCGAGGTGCCTGCGGAGACTCGCAATCCGATCGATGCCTTTCTCGAAGCCAAGCTGGCCGCCAGCGATATCGAGGCCAATGGTCCTGCCGATGCGCTATCGCTAGCCCGCCGCACCGCGATCATCCTGACCGGCATACCGCCTACTCCTGAGAGAGCTGCGGAGTTCGAGGTGGCTTTTGCTAAAGATCCCAACGCCGCACACAGTGCGCTAGTCGATGAGCTGCTCGCTTCTCAGCACTTTGGCGAGCGCTGGGCACAGCACTGGCTAGATGTGATCCGCTGGGCGGAGACCAATGGCTCGGAGGCGAATCTGTATCGGAAAAATGCCTGGGTATATCGCGACTACGTGATCCGCGCCTTCAATGAAGACCTGCCCTACGATCAGTTCATCCGCGACCAGATCGCTGGTGATAGCTACGGCAGCGGCGAGGCCACTGGCTTTCTCGTATCAGGGCCGCACGTGCCAGCGGCTACCGTAGGTCGCGAGCCAAGCGCCATCCGCCAGGCGCGCTCCGATCGCATGGACGAGATCATGCAGACGGTCGGCGCCTCGATGATGGGGCTCACCATGAACTGCGCCCGCTGTCACAACCACAAATTCGACCCGATCTCGATCCAGGATTACTACTCGATGACCGCCGTCTTTCAGGATATCGAGTTTGGCAGCCGCTACCCCGAGTTTTCCGCCGATCACCCTCGCAAAAAGGCCGCCAACGCCATCTGGGCAAAAGTGCGCAAGCCTCGTGCGGTGCTGAAGGCCAACCACCACTGGGAAGAGGACTGGGGCGGCTACCGCGAGGCGCATTTCCCCAAGCAGGAGGCTGCCGGTGTGCGCATCACCTTCATGTGGGGCGGCGCTGGTCTCGATGAGATGGAGGTCTTTGGCCCTATCGGTGAGCACAAAAACTTTGCCGCTGCCAGTGCAGGAGCCACTGTCGAGTCCGCCCCAGACATGGAGCAAACCGATCGGAATCCTCCAGCCAACGCGATCGATGGTGAGTATGGCACCATGTCCTGGCGCGCCAAGAGCAAGGATAAAACCAAGAAGCCATGGATCGAGGTGACCTTTGCCGAGCCGCAGCAGGTAGGCCGCGTGCGTATGAGCTCCAATCGTGAGTACTTCTTCGACACCGACTACCTCGACAAAAAGCCGGGCACCAACTTTGGCCCCTACATGGTGTCTGTGCGCAAGGCCGATGGCACGCTGGTCGATGTGGCCAATACCCAGCACTTCGAAAACCAGTGTAAAGACAATCCTGAGCTAGCCGCCGCTCGCGACGAGATGAATCTCCTGGCCGGCCAGTTGAATGAGGAAGGTCCTCGCCCCAGCTTTGTCGCTCGCTTCGTAGAGCCAGTCGCCACCAAAGTGCTGCACCGCGGCAGCCCCGAGAATCCACGCGACGAGGTCTACCCTGCAGCACCAAAGATCCTACAAGGCGATCTAGCGCTCGACTCCTCGGCCTCGGGTGCGCAGCGCCGCAAAGATTTCGCCGAGTGGCTAGCCGCTACCGACAATCCACTGACCGCCCGCGTCATGACCAATCGCCTCTGGCACCACGTCTTTGGTGCAGGGCTGGTGCCAACTACCAGCGACTTTGGCATAGCCGGCATGGTGCCTAGTCATCCCGAGCTGCTCGATTGGCTGGCCAGCGAGTTTGCCCAGCCACAGTCGAGCGAGGTCGCGCCCTGGTCGATGAAATCGATGATCCGCCTACTGGTGACCAGCGATGCCTTTCGCCGCTCTAGCGCTCCTAGCGAGTCCAGCGCCCTAGTCGATGCCGGAGCAGCTCTACTCTGGCGCTACCCGCCACGCCGCGTCGAGGCCGAGGTGATCCGCGATGGTATCCTACAGGCCTCCGACAAGCTCGACCGCACCATAGGCGGCCGCAGCTACCGCATCCACAATGTGAAGAAGACCTACGCTCAGTGGGAGGTGGTCGACAACTACAGCGACCAGACCTGGCGCCGTATGATCTACCAAGAGCGCATGCGCCGCGTCGACGACAAGATCTTCACCGCCTTCGACTTTCCCGACTGCGGCCAAGTCCGCGCCAAGCGCCCCGTCTCGACCACGCCGCTCCAGGCACTCAACTTAATGAATAGCGACTTCGTAGTCGAGCAGGCCAAACACATCGCCGAGCGCGCTGGCAATGTGGAGCGAGCGTTTGAGCTGTTGCTACTGAGAAAGCCTGATGCTGATGAAAGAGCGATCTGTGATCAGATAGCGGCAGAAAATGGACTAGAGGTCGTGTGCCGGAGTTTAATGAATAGTAATGAGTTTGCGTTCATGCCGTAGGTGGTAGAGGGACGGTTGATTGTGAAAAAATAACAGAAGTGGTATCGTAAATTATGGTAGTGGAACAATTTCCAGAATTAGAACGTCTAGACGGTGAACAGAAGTTGATCCTTGCCGGCGAGTTATGGAAGAGCGTGACCTCTCCTAATGGAGAGCATGCGGAATTGCCTTCCGATATAGCAGCTATGCTTGAGGAGCGTTTAGCGCATCTAGAAGCAAACCCAGAAACCGGTGTAAAGTGGGAGGATCTTCGTGATCAACTGCTTGAGGATTGATGGAAATCATTTGGACGGCATCAGCTGCAGAGGATTACCTTCGAACCGAGACAAATCGGCCCCATGAATTTGCGGCAGCACTAGATGGAGCTCTTAGCTTGCTTCGGTCTTTTCCAGAGATGGGAGCAAAGGTGGAAGCGGCCCCAAACATTAGAAGAATTCTAGTTGGGCGTGACCGTCACTATGGACTGTTTTATGGTCATACCGCCCAGCGGATCTCTGTAGTTGCATTAATTAATCTCCGCCAAAATCCTGATTCGATTCGACGAATCCTAAAAGAACGGCAACCAGGCACTTAATCATGAATTCAATAGGGTACAATTTTCATTCAATAGGGTACAGTCTACTACTCGCAGTCACTTTCTGTATTTCCGCTTTATCCCAGGATAAACCCAACGTTCTCTTCATCGCGATCGATGATTTGCGGCCCGATCTGGGCTGTTATGGAAATGAGGTGGTGCAGACACCCAATCTCGACAAGCTAGCAAGCGAGGGCCTGCTCTTCAATCGCGCCTACTGCAATCAACCGATCTGCTCACCTAGCCGCGCTAGCCTGATGACTGGTGCCCGACCCGACACCATCGGCATCATCGAGAATAGGGAATACTTCCGTGAGAAGAATCCGGATATCGTCACTCTGCCGCAGCACTTCATCGCCAATGGCTACGAGGCTGTCTACAGTGGCAAGATCTACCACACCTGGATGCGCGACGAGGATCACTCGTGGAGCATGAAGGCGATCAAACCGAAAGGAATGAAACATGGAGTAGGCTATGCCTTACCCGAAAATCAGGAATTGGTAAAAAAACGCCGCCAGGAGGCGATCGAAAAGTATGGCAAAGAAAACACGGGCGGACTAACAAGCGGCGTGGCAGTAGAAGCAGCCGATGTGGCTGACGAAGTCTATACCGATGGCTACTCCACTGCAGTCGCTATCAACACTCTCGATACTCTGGCCAAAAGCGATAAACCATGGTTCCTCGCGCTGGGTTTTCAGAAGCCGCACCTACCCTTCAATGCACCGAAGAAGTATTTCGATCTCTATGACCCAGCGGATATCGAGTTAGCCGCACAGACTCTGCCACCAATGGATGGCTGCACTGTAGGACTGCATCCATCCTTCGAGCTGCGCACCCGGGCCGAGATACCCAATGCCGGACCGATCGACGATGATCTCAGCCGCCGTCTGCTGCACGCCTACTATGCCTGCGCCAGCTTCGTCGACGCGCAGATCGGCAAGATGATCGCCGCAGTCGAGGAGCATGGTCTACGCGACAACACCATCATCGTCGTCTGGGGAGATCACGGCTGGCACTTGGGCGAGCACGGTATCTGGGGAAAGGCGACCAACTACGAAATCGCCACCCGCGTGCCGATGATGATCTGGACACCCGACCAAGCGATGCGCGGCAAGGGTACCAATGCTCTAGTCGAGCTACTGGATATCTACCCCTCGCTCTGCGAGCTGGCCGGTATCGAGCCGCCCGAGCATATCGAGGGGCGCAGCTTTGTGCCGCTACTCGACAAGCCTGGCACTCCATGGAGCAAGACGGCGATCAGCCAGTTTCCCTCGCCTGCACTACGCGAGTGGGCAGCGAATCCACTGAGCCAAGGGATGCGCGAGACTTACTTTGGCCCTCTGATTGAGGAGGTAGAGGGCAAGATAAAGCAACAATTCGGCGACCAGTGGGATCGCGACTTTTTTGAAAACCATCTCATGGGCTACTCGGTGCGCTCACACAAATGGCGCATGATCACCTGGGTCGACTACCGAGACAAAACCAAAGAACCCATCTACGTCGAGCTATACGATCATGAGACGGATCCTAGCGAAACCAAAAATGTAGCAGCCTCGAACACTGATAAGGTGAAGTGGCTGACAAAGGAGCTGCACGAGACTCTGGAGTGGTGAGGTTTTGTTGTTTTCCTCAAATCGATTTTGTACTAAAATTTTTATTATGGCAGAACTATTGGATTTAGAAACGCTATCTACAGGCGATAAGGTCTTAGTAGCAGCACAGCTTCTAAGAAGAGCCACCGAGGAATCGGAAGAAATGGATATAGATGCTGGAGTATTATCTGCCATCGAGGAGAGATTGGAACATTTAGAAGAGAATCCTTCGTCGGGACTATCCTGGGAAGAGGTAAAGAAATCCCTTCGACGAGATGAAAATTGAAGAGGTCACCTGGACATTGGGTGCTACATGCGATTTGCAGGAGCTCTATAGCAGACTGGAAGAAGAAAAAGCAGATGACTTAGTACGCAGAGTAGAAGCATCGCTAGAGCTATTGAAGACCTTTCCAGAACGCGCAAAACGATACAAAGAATCAAAAGTAAGGAGACTGCTAATCGGGCGCAATAATCAATATGGACTCTTCTACACGATTACGAACCGCAGAATAATGGTAGCCGCTATTGTGCAACTAGGAGGAGACCCAAAAGTATTAGAACGTCTGATTAGGTCTCGAACTGGAATATAAATTTTTCGAAGATAAGGTAATGAACGAAGCAGAAAACCTATCACAAGCGGGACGCGATCTACTCGATCGTCGTGGATTTCTCAATAAGACCGGAGCCGCCTTTGGTGGACTAGGGCTCGCTCAGCTACTGTCACAGCAGGGGCTACTCGGAGCTGATGATCCGACGAATTTCTCAGGCAAAGCGCCGGTCCGCCCAGACATCGACCCCAACAATCCCTACGCACCACGCGACCCGCATTTCGATATGCCGGCCAAGCAGGTGCTGGTGATCTATTGCCCGGGCGCAGTCAGCCACGTCGATACCTTTGATTGGAAACCCGATCTCGCCAAGTACCACGGCAAGAAGCCTCCCGGCATTCCAGAAGTCACCTTCGAGGGCCCTACGGGAAATATCGCCAAGCCTTTCTGGGACTTCAAGCCACGCGGCGAGAGCGGCAAGATGACCTCCGACCTGCTGCCAGAGATGGGCAAGCACGTCGATGATTTCTGCTTCTTCCACGCACTACATACCCAGACCAGTGCTCACCCACAGGGCGAGAATTTCTTCAATACCGGCTTCACTCAGGAGGGCTTCCCATCCTTTGGCGCCTGGGTCACCTACGCACTCGGATCCGAGTGCAGCGAGCTGCCCGCTTTTGTCGCGATCAATGATCCGCGCGGCATGGCTCGCTCGGGCAAAAACAACTTTGGCTCGGCGTTTCTGCCAGCTTCCTTCCAGGGTACTGACTTCAATGCCAAGAACCCACCGGCCAACCTGCAGCGCCCCGCAGGCTACACGGCCTCCGACGATCTGAAGACCGTCGATCTACTGAAGCGGCTCAATGCCAAGCACCTCTCGCAGTTTCCCGGCGATGCCGACCTAGCGGCTCGTATCGCTAGCTACGAACTCGCTGGCCAGATGCAGATGTCGGTGCCAGAGATCATGGATCTGAGTGGCGAGCCCGCCAGCATTCATAAGAGCTACGGTACCGATAGCGGCACCGATCTGAAGCGCGAGTATGCCAAAAACTGCATCCTCGCCCGCCGTCTGCTGGAAAAAGGCGTGCGTGTGGTGCAGCTATTCAACGGTTCCGATCCGAGCGGTGGCAATGGCATCACCAACTGGGACTCGCACAGCGACATCGCCAACTCGCACGCCATGCAGGCCGAGATCATGGACCAGCCTACCGGTGCTCTGCTCGCCGACCTGAAGGCGCGCGGTATGATGGAGAATACCCTAGTCGTCTGGTGCACCGAGTTTGGCCGCATGCCATTCCTACAGGGCAACGGCACCGGCCGCGATCACAACCCCGATGCGTTCACCTGCTTCATGACCGGCGCCGGCGTGAAGAAAGGCTACAGCTACGGCAAGAGCGATGAGTGGGGCCAAAAAGCCGTCGAAGATCCGACTACGATCTACGACTTCAATGCCACCATCCTACACCTGATGGGTCTCGACCACGAGCGCCTCAGCTATTATCACAACGGCCTCGAGCGCCGCCTGACCAACGTACACGGGCACGTGATACACAAAGCGCTGGCGTAGAGCCTCCCGGTAGGGGATAGGGATGCCATCTTTTCAATGGCACCCCTCCCTCCGAACCGCACGTACGGTTCT
>JAHDID010000139.1 GCA_020630975.1 Verrucomicrobiota bacterium | reverse complement strand
GCCCCAATTGCGTTTACGTAGCTGAATTTGCAAAAATTCAGACCACAAAGCCAATCCGCGACCAGCTAGGGCAATTAGCTCGATACGATGAAACTCGGAATTTTGGCAAATTCCGCTACGGGCGCTGTCGGTCTACATCGCTTTCGGGATTGTACCCTATTCAGTCAAAACTGTACCCTATTCAAAATCGCCCAAAACCTAGTCGGCGGGCATTTTATTTCCATTCCCACTTATCCTTCGCGACTAGCTTAGCCCCCTCTCGGACTTGCTCGGACTGTAGCCATGCTTTGGCGGCTTGATCACCTTTCAAATAGGCATCCCAAAATCGAGTGCTGACCTGCTGGATGGCAGGGTGATGATGAGGAATCTTCTTTCGGTCGCCATCGCTGAAGGCGAAGTGAGTCGCGTCTTCTAAAAATAGCAGGTATTTGTCGCCAGCAGGTAGGCCTGCATATACCAGAGCGCGTTTTTCGGGAGTGTGATGTGGAGTCAGCTCGATCACATCTTTGCTCCCCGTCATCAGCAGGACTGGTGACTGGATATGACCAAACGCCTGCTCGGGAGTCAGCCGATACCCTGGCGAGGGACTCATCGCAAAAAAGGCATCGATCCTAGGCTCGGCGTAGCTTCTGGGAAGGGCGAATTTTTGCCCCATGAGTCCCTGCGTCGTCATCGCTCCAAAACTATGGCCGCTCATACCGATCTTTTCCAAATCCAGCTGACCAGCGAGAGGATGCTCGGCAGAGGTATTCCAGAGCTCCAGCAGATCGATGACGAAGGCCACATCTCCATAACGATCGGAGCTGGCCTGCAGGCTGATGCCGCCTTTCAGAGCCTTCAGACGGCCACCGGCTGGAGCCGACTTCATGATCGAGCTGTCGCTGCCTGCATGCTGCATAAAAACCCCGATGTAGCCATGCTCCGCCCAGTATTTCCCTAGGTAGGCATTTCTCTCGCGCGAACCACCGAGGCCATGAGAAAAGAGAATGATGGGCATCGGCTTTTCCGCAGGTTTCACATAGACCTTGACCGGTACCGTTCGGTTGCGTTTCTCATCGAGAGGCTCATAGAGCAGCTCCTGGACACTAGCGGAGGTCTGCCCACAGACAGAGAGCACACTGCTCAGGAGCAAAATACTGGCTAGGGCGATGATGGCTGGAGATGTTTTCATATCGATAGTTACTGAGACGCGTGGGGCTAGACCAAGCTTAGCGGCACAGCTCTCACAAGCCATCCTATTTTTATAGGATGGCTTCGATCGCACCCTCCGACATGCCAGTCTCTCATACCCTAGTGCTATCCCATAAGTTTCCGAATCTGCCGCTACGCGATTATCAAAAAGCAAATGTTTCGACTCCTAAGCCCTGCGCTAAATTGCCGACACGCATGAGTTTCTTGCCACCGTCGATTCTTTTCAATCCTGCCCGCATCACCATCGGAGCAGTCCTCCTGATACTGGCAGTGTCGCCATGCCTGGCAGCGCCAACTGATGGTGAGCAGGCGATCAGTACGCCAGACTCCATCGAAGCCTTCTTTGAGGCCTACTGCTACAATTGCCACGATGCCGACACCGCCAAGGCGGATCTCAATCTGGAAGACCTCACCCGCTCGATCGCCGACAGCGCCGACGCGCTCCACTGGCAGGACATCCTAGACCAGCTCAATTCCGGCGAGATGCCACCTAAAAAGAAAAAGCAGCCCTCTAAACAGGAGCTTGCGACCATCGTGGGCGATCTCACCGAGTCTCTGCAAGCTGCGCAGGACATGCTCCGCGATAGCGGTGGGGCGATCGCTCTGCGCCGCCTCAATCGCCGCGAGTATGAAGCGTCGGTAAAAGAGCTGCTGGGCATACGCATCATGGCCGAAAGAGTGCCAGCCGACCCGGCGGGTAGATTCGATACCATCGGGCAAAACCAGTCGCTCACCGCCATCGATCTGAAAAACTACTTCGAGCAGGGGCAGGAGGTAGTCCGCACGGCGATGCACTGGGCTGTACAGCCGAGGGCCGAGACTAAAGTCATGCGGAAGGATTTTGCGAACTCTGGAAGTATGGAAAGAAAGATCCACGAGATCCTCGAAAAGGTCCAGCAGGTGCATGATACCGATCGATCCTACCAGGAAGTGGGCCTGACCGAATACGAATGGAATCGCTACAATCGAGGCTCGGAAAAATACCCACGCCACGCCGAGTATCGAGATCGGAGAAACCTGGCAGAATACTACAGCGAAAACCTGAGATATCACCCCATGGGGCGCATGCTACCGATCCGGAATCTGGTCAACAGTATGGGTATTTCAATTCAGCCCGACGCCCGTGGCTACTATCGAATGCGAGCCTCTGCAGGTGTGGTGAATGGAGTGAAGATTCGTCGATCCATCCGAATGACCATCGCTCATAAAGGTAAAGGCGCCGAAAACGGGAAACCGATTGGTAGTTTCTATGTAACCGGCTCGATCGAGGAGCCCTCGACTCACGAGGTGGTGTGGTATCCGGAATTCGAAGCCAACTTCCGACCGACGAACGCCAAGAGTGCCAGGAAGAGTGTATGGTTTGGCGAAGACCAACGCGGAGGCCCTGCTGTGGCTCAACTGTACCAGCACTACCGCCCTATCGAACCCAATGTGCCTAAGGAGACCATCCTAGTAAAGTGGCTAGAAGCCGAAGGGCCTTTTTACGACGAAAAGACTCTGTTCGAAGACTTGGTTGATACCTACCAAGTAGCCACAGCATCCGATGAGGAACTCGATGAAGTAGCGGAAGCGTTTCTAAAGCAATTTGCCACAGGGGCGTTTCGCGGACGCGAGGTGTCTGCTGAGTTTCTGGCGAAGCTGCATGCCTATTACCAGACTCAGCGGAGTGCCGGCAAAGGCTTCCGCGAGGCGATGGTGGATCCACTGGCTCTCATCCTAGCTTCACCACGGTTTCTATACCTAGTGAATCATGGTGGCGAAGAAGAAGACGCGACTCAAGCATTGGATGCCGTCAGCCTAGCGAATCGACTAGCGTGGTTTCTCTGGAGCGGGCCGCCGGATGATGAATTGATGCGCGTCGCGACAGACAGATCGTTACTCGATGGGACGGTCCTGCTGGCTCAGACCGAGCGCATGCTATCCCACCCGCGAGCACAGGAGTTTTACCAGGGATTCGCTAGTCAATGGATGCATCTGAGTCGCCTCGACGACGTGGGACTGAATTCCCGCTTCCTCCTCCACTACACCGATGCCTACATCCATTCCGCGAAGCAGGAGCCAGTCGAGTTTTTTAAGACCTTAGTACAGGAAAACCTATCGGTGAAAAATCTGATCGATTCCGACTTTGTCACGATCAACGGCGTGCTCGCCGCGAAATACGGCCTAACCGATCACTACACAGGCGACGGTTTTCAAAAGGTAAACCTACCCACTGACTCCGCTCGCGGAGGTTTGATGACGCAAGGTGCTTTCCTGGCCATCGGCACCATGGGCAACCGCACCTCCCCCGTCATTCGCGGCTCCCTGGTAAAGGAGATCCTGCTAAACGATCCACCACCACCACCACCGCCCAATGTCCCCGAGCTGATCGCCTCCTCCGCCGAGCCCCTACCGAGTGTCCGTGCACTGGTAGAGCTGCACCAACAGAAAGCCCAGTGCGCCTCCTGCCATGCCCGCTTCGATTTCATTGGACTGGGTTTAGAAAACTTCGATGCGATCGGCATGTGGCGGGATGAAGAGCTCGTAACCGAAGTCGAGAATTTTTCCCAGCTAAAAAATCCCAGGACTAAGAGAAAGCTCTATCCTGTGGATGCCAGCGGCAGCCTACCCAATGGCGACACCTTTGCCGATGTGCAGGGACTGAAAGCGGCGCTAATGAAAGAAAAACGTACCGTAGCCGCGTCGGTTTTTGAGGGGCTGCTATGCTATGCATTAGGTAGGGATGTTAGTTTTACCGACCTAGCGATCATCGAAGAAGTAATGGATAAACTCGAAGCAGATGACTTCCCCGTCCGGGATATGGTGAAGCAGGTGGTAGCCAGCGCAACCTTTCGTCGGCGCTAGCCGACGAATCTTAATCCTGCCCGACCGTGAAGTGGATACACCCATCTATCGACAAGAACAGCGACGCCAAAATCGACTCCTATGAGTACCAAGCCATCCAGGTATACAAAAAGAAGCACTCCCTCGATTGGCAGGGTCGGGCTCGCAGGGAACTTCGGTTAACGGCTCCGAAGGAGCCAGTAATGGAACTTAGTGATTTGACAGAAAAGCCTGGTTCTATTGCTCTGTTTGAAATCCCAATGGTTGTTTAGATTTCGACCACGGATGAACACAGATTAACACGGGTTTCTCCCACATTGGTATCCGTGTTCATCTGTGTTCATCCGTGGTTTAAACAACAGAACTACACGCACAATCAATATGCGAATCAAGTTTATGGAAATTGACAAATCACCACGTTCTGAGTAATTCCCACGATAACCCTTGACGCCTACCGAACGAAACGGAAATGATGAAAACCTCAACTACATACCGACTAAAGATCTTTTCTCTATGCTGTATTTCTTTTTGGAGTACCGCAGTCATTGCTAATGCGAACGAGGAGAAGGCAGGCAATATCATTATGCTCTGGCCTAAAGATTCAGCCAGTCAAGACACCTCAGGCATGGGAACGCCCAAGCCTGATCGGGGTGATGGACATATACGGCTCACCGATATCACTACGCCCTCAATGCAATATTTCCCAGCTACCATGGAAAAGGCTGACGAACCTGTGCCAGCGGTCATTTTGTGTCCAGGAGGAGGATACAACTATCTTGTCGTTACCAAGATGACCT
>JAHDID010000071.1:10338-28503 GCA_020630975.1 Verrucomicrobiota bacterium | reverse complement strand
GCTCAATAATCCTATGCGTTTTGCATAGAATTTTATTGGTTAGAGACTATTGAATAAAAATTGTACCCTATTGAATCGAGGGCAAACGCTCACCACATGCCGAAACACTACAACCGGCTCCAGCTGCTAGCCTACATCGAAAAGGTCAAGACTCTGCCCGAGGCCTACCGCGAAGTGATCCGCTCGTGGCCAGATGTACAGAAATCGCCCTACTCTCGATCATTCTACTCCGATCGAGGTAAATCGTGGCAACACACACCCGATGGCTGTGAGCGGATCTCAGATCATTGGAATTTCCGCGGTAAAAGACGGCGCGGCCCGCAGCAGACACACTGCCGCACGGATCGCCCCATCACTAATGGCAGCCGATGGACTCACGCGGTATACAGCCAGTCGACACAGACTTGGACGGTAAAATCTAGCTACTCAAAGGTAACCGGCGAGGAGATCATTGACAGCGACCAAGCAGAGTGTAGGCCAGAGGTATGAAAGTAGCCGTACTCAGCGATAGTCACGACCGCCTCGATCATCTGGCTCAGGCCCTCCAACAAGTGGCGGCAGAGGGTGCCGAGCGTTTATTCTTCCTCGGCGACTTTTGCGCCCCATTCTCGCTGAAAGCCTTAGCCGAGAGATTTAGCGGCCCGATCGATTGCGTGTTTGGCAATAATGACGGCGATCAATTTTTGCTCTGTCAGGTGGCAGCCGGTTTCCCCCAGGTGACTTTTCACGCGCCCTTGGCGGAGCTGGAGGTAGCTGGGCGCACGGTAGCTCTACAGCACTATCCCGAGCTGGGCATCCGTCTAGCGGAGAGCGGTGCGTATGATGCCGTCTTTACTGGACACGATCATCTCCGCTACATCCGCGAGATCGGCTCGACTCTATGGGCCAATCCAGGGGAGCTCATGGGCCGACTAGGTGAACCCTCGTTCGGCATCTGGGACACCGAGACGAATACCTTCCGCCATATCGTGCTCACTTAGCGAAGGTGTGACCCACCGAGTCGGTAACGATGGTGACCATTTCTCTGGTTTTTGCCCTCGATTCGCAATTTCTCCAAGAAAAATGCTTCAGAAAGCTTCCTTTCAGACACTTATTATTCATTTTTCGAAAGAAAAACAGGACTCTTAAATCGTTAATTACCAACAAGTTAGGAAAACATTCAATATTTTCACGAAAAAAAGACCTAAAATGTCTAATAAGACTTCTGCCCAGTCGTCCTAAGAGCAGTAGTTACTCTTTAATCATTTTATCTTTTGTAGCCCCGGTGATACGTCACCGGGGCTTTTTTCTGCCCTGATCCCTCAGGGTTAGCGCTCATTGATGATGGCCGTGAGAGCACCGCTCAGGCCAAAACCGATCACATAAACGAAGCAGATGATCGCCCCGACACCAAAGATCATCAGGGGATTGCGCTCGACATTCCTTTTCCGGATCGGGCGAGCCACAAAGATGCCCGATATGATGCCACCCAGTAGGATCACCCCCGCTGCGATCAGGTAGCCTCTCAGCTGCGCCTCGTAGCCATAGGCACGGATAGCCCGGATCAGCAGAAAGTGCGCCGCCACAGCAGGGCTGATGGCGATTAAGAATTTGAGAAATTTCATCGGTGGCAAAAAAAGACAGCACCTTGTCGCTATCTTTGCGAGTCTGCAACCACCGCTAATGCTTTGGAAACGCCAGAGTCGCAATCGCACCACCATCGGCATGATTCTCGAGACTCACCGAGCCGCCGTGCAGTTCCATAGCCTCTTTGGCTAGGCACAGACCGATTCCAGAGCTTTTGCGCCCAGTCTCCGCATTTTTCAGAGAGTAAAACCGCTCAAACACACGGCCGACGGCATAGTCTGGCAGCCCCGGCCCCGCGTCGCGCACCGTCAGAGATACCTCCTCGGCAGAGTCATCCACAGCGATCTCGATCGAGCTGCCCTGGGGCGAAAAGTCGATCGCATTCTTGATCAAATTCTCCAGAGCCACACCGAGCATCAGCCGATCGCCAAGCACCTCGGGTGCCTCTTCCAGATTGACCTGTACGATGCTGATACCGCGCGCCTCCAGCTGCCCCTGGACATCGGCGATAGCCCCCTCGACCAGACTCTGTAGCGCTACAGATTGAGTGCTCTGCAGAGCAGCCTGATTCTCGATACTCGCGAGATGGACCATCTGCCGCACCAGCTCCTCGCTGCGCCCGGTCTCGGCGAGGATGTTTTTCAGAAAGCGCTCACGCTTATCAGCAGGCATCGACTCATCGATGAGCTCGGCCGCTCCTCGTATGGCAGCCAGCGGGCTTTTCAGTTCGTGAGTGAGAGCCTGCACATAGTTTTCCACATAGTGCTTGCCGGCTAGCTCGTGGCGCATCTCCTCCAGAGCTACACTCAGCTGCCGCAGCTCTGCACGACCTGTCTCTGGTAGAGCCCGAGTATGCCCCGTCGCGATCGAGCGTGCGTGCGCTGTGAGCTTCTGGATGGGGTGCAGCAGCCAATACACCCACAGGGCTCCCAGCACCATGGTGGTGATGCCTGCTACCAGAGTCCAGCGCAGCACCAGTGCCCGAGACTCGTCGGCAAAAGGCGCCATAGCTGTCTCGGGGCGGATCACCGAGAGCGTGCCTATGATCTCGCCCTGGTGGTAGATCGGTGCACCGATGAAGAAAACCGAACTCTGCGAATCTCGCGAAATCGAACGCGAGGCCCGAGCACCGTACTTCCCCTCCCAGACGCGAGACACATCGCGCCACATGGAGTAATTCAGCCCCTCTCGGCGGCCTTCATCGGAATCAAACACAACGATCCCATCTCGATCAGTGATGTAAATATGTGTCCGAATCGTAGTTTTCTCGAGATTGTAGATCCGTGCCACAAATCTGCGCCGATAGGCACTGGCGAAGCTTTCCCTAAAGCGACTCGGGTCGATCTCGCCATCGTCGATATCCTGCTCCACGAGCGCAGCGAATAGATGCGATACATCGACCAATGGCTCCTCTGCAGCCTGGGAATACTGAGTTTCGATATTCTTACCGACCTTTCGGGCCATGACCGTGAGGCTGCCCAGAGCGACTACCAAAAAGCCTACGAGGATGAGTAAGGTTATCTTCATGAAAGAGTGAGGTGTGAGAAATAGGTAATGCAGAAACCTCACCGATCACCACGAAATCAGCATGAAGCCGATATGAAAGCTCTGTGAAAAGCTCCGAGGGCTAGCCCCCAAAATGCAAGCAGGGCTGGGGAAACCAATCCCAGCCCTGCTAATCGACAAAAAGTAAAACAAGACAAAAATACTTACTTAATATCACAAAATTCGTTTTGCTCGGCCTGCATTAGGCAGCTGCGACCTGGCGTGCGAGCTCTGGCCATAGCTGAAAGAAGCGAGAGACTGGCACGTGAGAGCTGAACTTGCCGCTACCGTCCATGGTGTGGTGCACGGCGTAGACGACACCGGCCTCGTCGTAGAGCGGACCACCGGAGTCACCAGCGGTGATGCGGCAGGTTGAGTAGATCATACCACGTCGCTGCTCCAGAAAACCAAATCCAACTCGCAGCGGAGAGCGACGCTCGGCATTGTAGCCAGAGGCGTGGCCTGCGGCGACTAGCGTGCGGCCATTCTCGATCGCCGCATTTTTTACCACCACTTTGGCAGGAGCGATACCTGCTGTGCCATTCATAGTCAGCACAGCGATGTCGTGCTGGCGATCGAGCTTGATCACGGAAGCGGCAGCGACGCGGCCCTCTGTCAGGTAGACTTTGACACGCTCCCCGAGGCGAGCGTAGACGTGAGCAGCGGAGAAAATCAATCCATCGTGGCTGACGATCACCCCGCTACCCCAAGCTCCATTGGATGCCTGGATGCTCACACAAGCCTCTGCCATCGAATCCGCATGGTGCTGGACATTACCCTCGATATTTGACCAATCGTCTCCAGACACATTAGCAATACTAACGGCAAGTAGGATAAGAGTGGCAGAAATGATGTTTTTCATAATAATGATAATTTACATAATTTTATCAGAGTTGCAAGGCTCTAATGTTATAATTTTTAAAAATTATAAAAGCTGCCGCATTTTTGGTGGATAGTTAACATATATTAACTAAATTGGTGGTAATGTCAGAGTCCATACCTAGTAGCCTGCAGTCCGACCTCGCGAGAGAGGCTTATCATGCGGATGACTTCTCCGCTGCGGCGACTCATCAGGCCGAGGCCGTAGAGGTACTGACGCAGGCCGGCAGGCCCAGCCACTCCGCACGGCTGCTACTCGCTCTCTACCAGAGCAAAAATGGCGACTCTGCACAGGCCGCCGAGCTACTCGAGGAGCTAATCGCCGAAGCTCCCGACGAGCCAGCCGCCCCTCAGCAAGCTCAGAGCAGCACAGATACCTCGATTCCTGAGCAGCCCTTCTTCATCTTTGGGATGAAAAATGGTGGCTGCAGCTACCTGCAGACGCTCCTCGATCTTCACCCCGCCACGCTCTGCCCACCCGAACAAAATCTCAACTCACTGTGGAAACGCTCGGATCGCAGTGCCCAGACCTACGAAAAGCTACTCGCCCGTATCGACGATAGCAAAGCTCAGCAGGGTACCCATCTCGATGCCGCCAAAATCCGCGACGACCTATACGCTACCTGGCTACGTCATCTGTTCAGTCACTATCACAGCAATACCCAGACTCATGTCGGCCTGGTCGACACCGACCTCGATACCAACCTGAACTACCACAGAATCCTGATCCCCTCTGCCAAGTTTGTCTTTGTGGTACGCGATCCTCGCGATATAGCGGTAGCGCTTTGGTCATATAAGAAAGAACATGAGACGGGCTACGATCGTGATGGCTCTCGACTCGATGCTATGAGCCACGCAGTAGGCCTGGAGTGGCTGGCCAAAGTCGAAAGGGTAAAGAAATTTCACCAAGAGCATAGCGATCGTATCGAGCTGGTCCGCTACGAAGATCTGCGAGATCCCGAAAGGAGCTCAAAGGCTCTGCGCCGGATCATGAACTTTCTCGACCTCGACTACGATGAAGAGACAACTGACTACAACCACAAGCAGCTGACTTTATCCCTAGATATAGACACCAGCTATACCAAGGCTCTCAATGTGGGGATGTGGCGAGATGCACTGAGCATGACTCAGATCGGCAATATACAAAGTGTAGCTGGCAATCTGATGGCGACTCTGGAGTATCCCATCTGCGATACCAGTCAGAGATCGGCGTCGGAGGATGATACCATCCTGCCATCATAGCATCTGAGCCCCTCCTCCTGCAGCGCGGATGAATCCTCCACCTACACAGCCTGGCTCCAATCCCTCCCCCAGCGCAGCCCAACAGGCATTGGCCATCGTCCACCGTGCCTACGAGCTCCAGCAGGCTGGCCGATTCGCTGCCGCAGGCAAAGCCTACCTCGAATCGCTGAAGCTGAATAATCGAGATCCCGTGGCACACAACAACCTAGGCAACTGCCTGCGAAGTCTCGGTGCGTATGAGGAAGCCATCCGCCACTTCGATGCGGCACTGCGACTCGAGCCTGGGCGCAGCTCGTCTACCCTCAATCGATCCCTAGCGCTACTCTCGCTCGAGCGCTATGCCGAGGCCTGGCCTGGCTATGAGCAGCGCCTCTCGGTGATCGACTTCCGCAGCGAGATGCTCACCTGCGATATCCCGCAGTGGCAGGGCCAGCCTCTGGGGGCGGATGAGACACTATACATCTACAGCAACCAAGGGCTGGGCGACGAGCTCCAAGCCAGCCGCTTTCTACCGATGGTGGTGGCAAAAGGCGGCCATGTGGTGCTCGAAGTCCAGCGAGCTAGCTATCCTTTACTAAAAGATCTACCCGGCCTAGCCGACGTACGCATCCGACCCAGCGCAGGCGATTGCTCGATACCGGAATGCGACTACCAGTGCGAGATATTCTCTCTGCCTGGGTTACTTGGTGTCGACATCGAGACCCTACCGCCAGCTATACGCCCGCCTTTCAGCAGCGGTCAGAGAGTACGGGACTACCTCGCCCAGCAGCGCAGCGCCTACCCAGAGCACCGCCACATCGGCTTGGTCTGGTCGGGTAATCCTAAGAATGATCTGAATCCCTATCGAGCCTGTGGGCTAGTCCACCTGCTTCCCCTACTGGAGCTACCACAGTGTCGCTTCTACAGTCTGCAGAAAGGACCGCCTAGGCAGGATCTCCAGCGATATGCTGAACAGGCAAAAGATCTCATCGACCTCGATCAACACCTCACCGACCTAGCTGCCACGGCCACCGCCATCGACGAGCTCGACCTAGTGATCACTATCGACACATCGGTAGCCCATCTGGCCGGAACGATCGGCGCCGAGAGCTGGATCCTCCTACACCAGCCCTCCGACTGGCGCTGGACTGCCACTAGAGATCGCACGCCTTGGTATCCCCAGCTCCGACTGTTCCGCCAGGAGCCCAAGGGCCAATGGGTGCCGCTCCTAGAACGGGTGAAGGGCGAACTGGTGCGGGAATATGGGCTGGGGTAAAGGCCCCAGAATAATGTTCACTCCACGAGTCGTAGGTGGAGACTGAAGAGTCCCACGAGACATTTCCACTGATCTGCAGTATTTTATAGGTATGAGCGCCTTCGATCCCGATCTACAGAAAGCTATGCTCGACCTAGTCGTGTGGCTGGGCTGGGCGATGTTTGTGTTGGGCGTATTGAAAATGATCGTCTACGCATTGGGAGAGTTTCGCCCAGGTATATGGGATGGGATGTCCGGCGCCGTGAAAAAATTCATGACCGGCAAAAGCAATCGCTGGCTATTCGGCCTAGGCGGCCTGTTGACAGCGCTATTCGGTATCGGCACTGTCGGCGCTGTCGCCTTGATCCGGGCTATCTCCGGGTTCTAGATCCGTAGCTGCCGCTTCAGGTGGCTGATTTTGGCGATTTTCCTCAGCCTCGAGTAGCGCAGAGACCTGCTCCTGAACATGGCCAATCTCATCTAGCTTCAACTCAGGATCTGCCACGATGTAGACAGCGCCGGTTTCTTTGTGCTCGTAGAAAAGCAGTGTACTCGTATCGGTGGTTTTAGTTTCCGTGGGGAGTAGGATCTTCTTCCGCTCCAACATGAGCGCTAGGATATAGCGAGCATTCTCGGTGCTGGGATCATCCTGCTCGATTAGCCGATGCAGTATGGCTTCGGCGGAGTTTTGGTTCACAGTCTCATCCTCGCCAGTCTCTGCAGGCGGCTTGTAGACCGAGCGCCAGAATGAAAATGGCTCGGGCTCCATATGCCCCGAGAGCTCCTCCCACGCTGCTAGACTATAGTCGCGCCGGATAAAGCCATCGGACTCTGGATCGTCAAATATGCAGGTGTAGAAGGGTTCATCCTCTTCGAAGAGGTGCTCCGTATGGTCGCACACTCCGGAGCGGTTCTTTATCTTCCAATCTAACACGATAGCCATGAGTCGAGGAATGATGCCGCTTAGACGGCAGATATCAAGAAAACAGCTTTTTCAGGCTGGGAAGTTCGCGGTTGCGACTGCGATACCAGAGCAGCACTAGGCCGATCCCCATGACGATGATCGTCCCTGAAGCCGCCGCCCAAAATGGATGCATATCGTTTCTCTCGCCCAGAGCCAATGTGGTGCCCCTGACGATGTACCACATCGCAAAGATGATGATCGCAGCCGTGACGCCGCCGAGCACCCCTTTGCGCGAATAAACAATGCCCAACGGTGCCGCCACCAAGGCGAGTGCCAAACACACAAATGGCTCGGTCCATACATTCCAACGATGAGTCCGATACGGTGCGAGGTCCTGCGCAGACATCTCGCCATTGGCATTGAGGTAAGTCGACAGCCCTTGGACACCCATCAGCTCAGGATCGGCCACCGAACTCAGCACTTTCCACGGGGTCTCATTCCACCCAGATAGGACCAGTGTCTTAAAAGGCTCCACCCTAGGGTAGCCCTCGCCATTCTCATAGTGCAACACGCGGCCATCAGAGAGGGTCCAGTCTTGCGACTCGGGACGCCAATTCCACTGCGCCGAGCGCGCCTGCCAGATGGTTTCTGGCTGGCCGGTTTCTTCGCCGAGCTTCCAGATCACCACATTCGCCATCGGAGCGCCTAGGTCGAATGGAACATATCCGATAAACCAGGTGCGCGAGCCATAGTCATTCACATGCATCCAGCCCGTGTGTGCCCAGACTCCTTTGGGCGGGCGAGCAGGTGCGGGCTGCCCTTTGTCTTTGGCCGCATTGACTCTAGCCAAATAACCTCGCTCCGCTTTGGCACTCTCATGGACCGCATCCGCAGTCGCCATCGATCTCGGTCCCCACTCATACTTCATCGCCAGTGCGATCAGGGTGATGTAAATCGCTGCTACCAACAGCGGCCGCAACACTCGAAGCACCGATCGCCCTGCACCGATCATGGTAATGAACTCGTTGGATTTCGATAGCTTCGATAACGAGAACAACAGAGCCAACAACACTCCAATCGGCATCACCATCAAGATCATGAACGGTATCTGCACGAAATAGAACTGCAGGATCCACTTCGATGGCAGACCATTGAAGTCCGGCCCATTATCCGTGAAATCAAAAATCAGCCAAATGGTGAAGAACGACAGCATGCTGAAACTAAATGGCCCCAGAAAGCTATCGACCACGTATCGATCCATCAGCTCTAGACGAGTGTACAGATGGGCGATGATCGGCGGACTTAGTATCAGAAAGCCGATAAAAAACACTTTGCCAAAATACGCCATCTGAGATGGCGTCTCCCCTGCTACGGTCCGCTGCTCGAGCGTCCCCTGAGTAGTGAGCACATCCGTAGGTAGCCAGGCGGCAAGACCGGCGAGAGATGCCGACCACAGTGCCATCAAAAAGAAAGCCTGCCCAAAGCGCCATCCTTTGCGAGCTAGCAGGCTAAAAAGAAACGATAAGATCGCCAAACCAGCTCCGATACCTTTACCGATGAGAGGAAATTTCGCTCGAGCCACCTCCAGATCGGTCAATTTTGCAGCAGCTGCTACAGCAGCTTCACCACCAGATTCCGCCGCGTGAGCCACCTCGTAAGCTTCTCGAGCAGAGAAGAAAAGCAGAGTCAATCCCACAGCAAGTAAAGCAAAGACCAGCTTGGCGGCTATCGCCTTATACCGGCTCAGCTTCGTAAGACTTTCGAAGATCCGCTTATTCAGCTGCCACCACTTGCCCATCCAGACAATCAGGGGAAACTTCTTCCGTTCTGTGCTGAGCTGGTCTGGCATAGTGAAAAGAGTGCGGTAAAATTAACCAAAGAACACTTCGATTTGAACGTCAACGACTACGCCGAAAAGGTTCTCTACAGCGAAAGCCTCTCTGAGAAGCTTAGCGCTAGTGGTGAAACGATCGAATTCGATTTTCGACAGGCCGATATCTCACCAATCTGCCAACCTGGGCGCCCAGATTCGCTACAGCTTCAATCCAGCAAAAACGCAGCCCGCGCCCAGCTCCCAGCCCGCCCCAGCCTAGTCGACGATGCCAGCCGCGGATTACTGCTGCATTTTTTTGCCAATCACGAGCTCCTAGCGACCGAACTGATGGCTCTGGCCCTACTCAAATTCCCCGACGCACCCGAAGATTTCCGCCGCGGTCTCTACAAAACCATGCGCGATGAACAAGTCCACACCCGCTGGTACCTGCGGCGGATGGAGGACTGCGGTGTGACTCTGGGGGATTACCCCGTCAGCCGATTCTTTTGGGACACCGTATCGGAGATGGATACCCCTTTCGACTACGTGTCGAGGCTCAGCCTCACCTTCGAACAGGCCAATCTGGACTACTCGCGCCACTACGCAGCCATCCTACGCGAGGCTGGCGATGAGAAATCTGCCCGCATCATGGATCGCATCTACAACGATGAGATCCGCCACGTCGGCTACGGATTGCAGTGGTTCCGCCACTGGAAAGCCGGCGGCCAGTCTGACTGGCAAGCCTACCGTAGCAATCTATCCCTGCCCCTCTCACCGAGCCGAGCCAAAGGCAATGGCACCGACTACAATCGCGAGGGACGCCTCGCGGCTGGGCTGGATGACGACTTCGTCCGTCATCTCGCAGTCTACGAACGCTCAAAGGGGCGCACGCCGAATGTCTACTATTTCAACCCCGACGCCGAGGATGCCATCGCCGCAGCGGCTCAAGATCGCCGCTACCATCCCCCTGCCAAAGTCGATGCTCTAGTCCGCGACCTGGAGATCCTACAGATCCTGCTAGCTAGGCAAGACGACGTCGTCCTGATGCGCAAACCTCCCAGTATCGCTCACCTCGAGCAGCTCAAATCCAATGGCCTCAGCCTACCCGAGATAGAGCCTCTCGATGCGCACAATCAGCTACCTGCTCAATCCTCTCTATCAGATCGCAAGGTCAATGGGATCAGGCCATGGGCCATCTCCCCGCAGATACAGCCAGCGCTCCCATCGCTAATCGCTCTGACCAAGCCTTTATGGATCCCCGAGCAGGGCGATCTTTTCTCGAAATGCGCACAGGCTCGCCACTTTTCACGCTGGATGCCAGACTCCCAGGTATGGAAAAAAATACCAGACGACGCCGCGCAGCTCGCTGGCCCGCTAGTCCTCAAAGCCCCCATCTCTGCCGCTGGCCGTGGGGTGAAGTTCTTTGATCACTGTTCCGATCTGCTACCGAAAGCCAGCAAGTGGATCGCAGAATACGGAGAGGTACTAGTAGAACCTGCCGTTGAGCGGGTGTTTGATTTTTCTGTCCAATATCAGGTGCACAGCGATCGCATCGAACAGATCGGCATCGTGCGCCAGCTGGTCGACACCGGGGGCCACTATCGCGGCAGCCTGAGTGTCGCTAAAGTCTGTCGCGGACTATCGCCCGAGCTATCTCGCTACTTGATGGAAAGCGCTCTACCGACCTATGAGGCTAATGGCGATCTCGCACAAGCCATCCTGGTATGGGCACAGTCTTACCACTACACCGGCCCTCTGGGCATCGATGCCTTTGTCTACCGCCCAGCTGACTCGAGCCAAGAGCTCAGCCTACGTGCCATCTGCGAGATCAATCCTCGCTACACGATGGGGCGCGTCACTCATGAAGCGAGAAAACAGATCGCCCCTGGCTCGGCACTGCGGCTCAGCCTACGCCGCGCCAAAGACTGGGCAAACGACGGAAAAAACCATCCATCTGAAATCTGCCTGACCGAAATAGATGACGAAACCTATTTTGCAGCGACACTGTGCGTTGATAGTAATCCTAGTAATTTATGATTAGAACCCTCCCTCTGATTTTTCTGCTCATCTCATTCGCTTCTCAGCTAGGGTTCGCTAGCTCGGCGATGTCGCCGAAGGTGATCGATACCGTCCGAGCAGGTTGTATTGAGGTACTGGTAGACAGGCAGTTACGCGGGGGAGGCGCGATCGTAGAAGTCTCCAACGGGCGGGCCTATGCCATCACCGCAGCCCACCTCTTTCCCCGACCAAATCCTCATGTGACAGTCATGACAGAGGGACACGGCAGCTTCCATGCCAATCTGATCGCCTTCGATTTTGGTCATGATCTGGCACTACTCGAGTTTCAGAGCGATAAAAAACTCCCCTCAGTCCCGATCGCCAGCTACACCCCATCGCCGACCCAGCCAGTGTATAATTTTGGCCCAGCACTCAGACGCCGCACCCTGATCATTTCCGGCGATGTCGCCGACTCGCGTATCAATTACACCGACTTCGAGCCCTCGGTCGGCTACCTTGCCCACATCTTCATCGCCGCTATCAATCCGGTGCTCACCTCAGGTGGGATCTGGGTCAATCAAAAGGGCGAGATCATCGGCGTGCAGAGCGGCAGGCTGAAAGGCGACAAAGGTGCCCCATCCTCCGGACTCAGTATGGCCTGTCCACCGAGAGCCATCCGCGAGCTGGTAAAGCACAAACGCACTGCCTCGACACCTGGCATCGGCGGCTGGGTCTGGGAGCTGTGGACGGTCGATCAGGAGATTTTGAAAAATGTGCCCGAGAATATGCGCGGCCTCGCAGTGCGCTGGGTCCGCGAGGGCGGCCCACTGCAAAAAGCCAGCGTGAAGAATAACGATATCATCGTGGCCATAGACGGCAAGCCCATCGCCCGCCGCAATGAGCTGTTCGAAAAAATCCGCTCCAAGCCAGTCGGCACCAAATACATCCTATCGATCTATTCGCCAAACAACCGACGCACCAGAAAGGTCAGCCTAGCCACGGTGCCACTGGAGTACAAGTGGATCGCCGCACTGAAAGCGCTACGCCATAAAGGCTGATCCCTCGCCCTTCTACGGACGCGCTTCTGCTCGATACCAGTCCAGAGCTTTCTGCACCCGAGGCATACGCGACTCGCTCGCAGGCACCACCGGCGTCGCCACACAGATCGGCTGGGTGGCGAAGTCGCCGCCGAGAGCTAGATAGAGATCGACTCGATTATTGAGCCGTCTCAGCCGCAGAGTCAGCAGATCGCTCTGCGCATTCACCGAGCGGCGCTGGCTTTCCAGCAGGGTAATGATATTGATCAATCCTGCCTCATAATTGCTGAGACTCAGCTCCTCTGCGACTTTCGCTTCGCGCACGAAGTCCTCCTGAGCCGCGATCTGATCATTGAAATACTGCTCTGCAGAGAGCGCTGACTCGACATCCAGAAATGCCTGCAGGACGACATTGGCATAGGATTTGATCGCCTCGTCTCGGGCGTGCTCAGAGCGCCTGATATCGGAGTCGATCTCTTGCGCATCAAAAACAGGTGCTGTGATGCTGCGGCCGATGCTGTAGACCAGATTGTTCAAATCTAACAAATTGCTGAACTTCTCGCTGGAAGAGGTGCCCAGATCGCCATTGATGACCAGACTGGGCAGATGGCGCTTTTCATTGGCCGATAGCCCGTAGAGCGCATTATTGATCTGCATCTCCGCCTGCAGGATGTCGGGCCGACGCATGAGCAAATCACACGGCAGCCCCACTGGGATATGCGCCTTCAGCTCTGGAAGCCGAGTGATGCCTTTTATCACCCCCTCGGGATAGCGCCCGAGCAGCGTCTCTAGCTGGCGCCGCGCATTATCCTGATCCCGGCGCTGGGCCACTAAGTTGGCTCGAGCTCTGGCGATATCCGTCTTGCTGAGTGTGATGTCGAGAGCCGTGCGATCATCAGCATCGCCTGCCTCCAGACGCGAGTCGAGGATGTCGAGATTCGTCTGTAGCGACTCGAGATTTCGCTGCAGCAGGCGGATCTGCTCGCTCGACTCGGCCAACTCGAATGCGGCTCGCATGACACTGGCGACCAGAGACAGCCTCGCCGCCTGGTAGCCGTGATATTGAGCATCCATAGTGGCTAGCTGGGCTTCCTTCAGATCATCCAGCCGCTTCCACAGATCCAGCTCCCAGCGCAGGCGCATATCTAGCGAGTAGCGCCTAGTCTGGACCTGCTCGCCGCGAGCATTTAGCACCTGGCTACGGGTATTCCCCTGCGCGGCCGTGATATTGGGGAAAGATGCCGCACGCAGCGCTCGCGCCCGCTCCTCGGCCTGAAAGACTCGGGATAACGCGGCCTGCAGGTTAAAGTTATTATCCACGGCCTCCTTGGACAGGGCGACTAAGGCCGAATCGCCAAAATCCTCGACCCATCCGGTGACACCGATATTCGATACCCGATGCCCCCCGCGGGCTGACCAATCTGCAGGCACACCACCGACCACAGCCCCCGCCTGCTGAGTACGATCGAAACGGACCACCTGATCTGGTAGACACCCTACCAGACTCAGACTCACACCTAGCAGAGCCAGTCCTGTGCAAAAAACCCTCAACGCCTCACATATTTAAGAAAACTTAAACATCTGCAACTCACAGTTTCGGGAATTTTTCTCCCAGCTATCTCGAGGGCTACCCAGCGGTAGCCCTCAAGACTCGTTTGGAAAAAAATCTCCTCCGCTAGCCAGCGATCGCCTGAGCGAGGTCATCGATGATATCGTCGATACTCTCGATACCTACCGACAGACGCACCAGACCGGGCGAGATACCCGCACCCGCCTGCTGATCCTCGTTCAACTGAGAGTGAGTCGTGGTCGCTGGATGGATCGCTAGCGACTTGGCATCGCCGACATTGGCGAGGTGTGAGAATAGCTTCAGATTTTCGATGAATTTCTGGCCAGCCTCTTTGCCGCCTTTGATCTCAAAGACGACCATCGAGCCGCCCTTGCCATCGAGGTACTTCTGATTGCGCTCGTACTCGGAATCACTTTCCAGCCCAGGGTAGCGCACCCACTCGACACCCTCGTGCCCTTGTAGATACTCGGCGACAGCCTGAGCATTTTCGCAGTGGCGATCCATACGTAGCGGCAGAGTCTCGATCCCCTGTAGGGCGATCCAGGCATTGTCCGGAGCGATACAGGCACCTAGGTTACGAAGAGGCACCGTGCGCATGCGCAGGATGAATGCCAGCGGCGCGAGCGGCTCTGGCAGATCGTGTCCCCAGCGTAGCCCGTGGTAGGAGGTATCTGGCTCGTCGTAAAGAGGGTGCTTACCACCTGCCCAGTTGAAGCGCCCGGAATCGATCACGATACCTCCGACACCTGTGCCATGGCCGCCCAGCCATTTGGTGAGCGAGTGCACCACGATATCGGCACCATGCTCGATCGGACGGCAGAGATACGGGGTGGAGAAAGTCGCATCCACCACCAGCGGGATGCCCGCACCATGAGCCACATCTGCCAGGGCCTGCAGATCGGTCACTTCAGAGGCCGGATTCGACACCGTCTCGCAGAAGACACAGCGAGTCTTATCATCGATCGCGGCAGCCACTTCTGCCGGATCCTGAGCATTGACGAATTTCACCGAGATACCCAAAGCGGGCAGGATGTCATTGAATTGGGTGTAAGTACCACCATACAGGTTGCGCGCTGAGACGATATTATCGCCTGCCTGAGCTAGATTGATGATGCTGTAGAAGATACCTGCTGTCCCTGAGGCCACGCCCAGACCACCCATCTCATGCGCCCCCTCGAGCAGAGCCACCCGCTTTTCCAGCACGTCGGTAGTGGGATTCATCAGGCGAGTGTAGATATTCCCCAGCTCCTGCAGCGCGAAGAGATTGGCAGCGTGCTCGGTGGAATTAAAGGTGTAAGCCGCTGTCCGATAGACAGGTACGCCACGTGAATTAGTGGTGGGATCGGGCTGCTGCCCGCCGTGAAGACACAGAGTTTCTATTTTCATAATGCAGTCCGAGGTTGAAGGTTTTGTCTGCAAATGGCAAGAGCTGCTTTAGGTTCTTCCATTTATGCCACAGCTATCGCCAGCCCGTGCCACCGCCCTATCTGCACTGACTCTATGGGACGATGGAAATACCTACGCTCAGGACATACTCGCGGACCTGATGGCCGATGCCCAGCTATCTCAGCCAGACCGCGCTCTGGCCAAAGAGCTATTCTTCGGCTGTATCCGCCAGCTGGGCTGCCTCGACCGGCTGATCGCCGAGCTACGATCACGCGGCTCGCTAAAACGCAGGGCACGACAAATACTGCGGATCGGTCTCTACCAGCTATTTTTCACCGATATCGCCGAGCACGCAGCCGTGCACGAGACTGTCAGTCTAGCCAAAAAGCACGAGCGCGGCCTGATCAATGCCATCCTCCGCAATGCTCAGCGTAGTCGCGCAGACCTACAGGCCCAGATCCCGACCTGGCCATTAGCCGACCAGCTATCACATCCCGGCCACCTGATCCGCCGCTGGACCGAGCAACACAGCGAAACCATCGCAGAACAGCTCTGCCAGTGGAATAACTCGCCCCCACCCGTCTTTGCTCGCATCTGCGACGAGGAAGCCTTTCACCGCGCAGCCGACGACGGATTGTACCCTATTGAGGAAAAATTGTACCCTATTGAATCGGCTGGCTCGACTGACACCATCCGTCGACTGGAAGATTTTCCCGAGTTCATCCAGCTCCCCTCTGGCCCACCGCCACAGGACTTGATCGATAGAGGCATCATCTACATCCAGGATCCATCCACCTCGATCGCCCCCTGGCTACTGGCTCCGATGCCGGGCGAGACCATCCTCGATGCCTGCGCAGCTCCAGGGGGAAAAACCGCCATGCTTGCCGCCATGTGCCCCACCGGAGTCGAGCTGCACGCCACCGACTCCAGCCCCCACCGCATCGAGCGCATGCGCGAAAACTTTGCCCGCCTCCACATCAGTGAGCAGATCCAGATACATGAGGCCGATTGGTCGCAGCCGGTGGACCTACCCGATCTGCCAAAATTCGACGCTATCCTCCTCGATGTGCCCTGCTCCAATACCGGCGTGATGCGCCGGCGCGTGGATGTCCGCTGGCGCCTGAGCAAGAGAGACTTCACCCAGCTGCCACAGCTCCAAAGCCAGATCCTCGAGCATGCCAAAGCCCACCTCAAGCCGGGCGGCCGCATCATCTACAGCACCTGCTCCATCGATGCCGAAGAGAATCGCCAAGTCATCGAGGCCAGCGGTATGACAGTGACAGAAATCCAAGAATCACTACCATGGCGAGATCGAGTCGACGGGGCTTTTGCTGCCAGAATGGTTCTTGCGTAGTCTGCATCCATGGCTAGTCTGTATTAGCTCTCACCATCACCATGAAAACCGCTCTCTTTGGTATATTCACCCTTATCGCCGTTCTTGTATTCACCTTCACCTTAGCCTTTGTCTGGACCGGGAGCGCTGGGGTCGAGTACGAGCGAGTCGCGATGACTGGCGACCGCTCCACTGCCGAAGTGATGGCCGAGATCGAGGACCGCTACAAAAAGAAAACCGAGGAGTATAACGAAGACGAGATGGACATCGGTGCCGGTGATCGGGCACTCGAGCAAGGCGGCGGCGGACCTCGCACAGTAGTTTGGATCAGTATTCCTGGCTTTCGCGGTGACTACGTCGAAAATGCTGCAGCCGCTTTCATGAGCAAAATGGTCGAGGAAGGTACGAGCACGACCAAGATGCGCCCGAACTTTCCACCAGTCGACTACTCAGCGCACATGACGCTGGCTACCGGTGCTCACCCTAAGACCCATGGTATCCCAAGTGACTCCTTCAAAGTAAACGGCAGCATCGTCAACAAGCCCACCGACCCGAGCCTGGCCATGGCCGAGCCGATCTGGGAGACCGCGACTCGTCAGGGCATCGCCACTCTAGTCCACGACTGGCCGCTATCCCAAAACCAAACTGGTGCCAACAAAGCCGCCTACTTTCTAAACAGCTACGACCCAGAGGAGAGCGATGAGCAGCGCCTCGAAAAGCTCTGGCAAGCGTGGTCCTCACACAAAGGCGAGAGCAAACTCCGCCTGATGATGATCCGCCTCGATGACATCCTGAGGGCCGGTATGATGAATGGCTCCCGCGCCGAAGAGACCTACGAAGTCGTCAAAGCGACTGATACTCTGCTAGAGGGATTCGTCGGTAAAGTCCAAGCTGCTTGGCCCAACCTACGTAGCTCGGCCAATGACAACTTGGTCATCCTGATCACCACGCCGCACGGCCTAGTCGATCTAGACAAAAATGTGAACTTGGGCCAGCTCCTCGGCGCTGAGTTGATGGAGAATATCGATGCAGCGACTCATGATGGCGTCGGCCAGCTCTATTTCAAAAACTTGCCCGAAAGCGTGGCCGAAGCGAATCTGCGCAAAGACCAAATCGATGCCGAGCTGAAAAAACGCATCTACTTCCGCACCTACAAGCAGGACGACCTACCATCCGACTGGCACTACACTGGTGCAGACGGCCGTATTGGCGACCGAGTCCTAGTCTTGAAAGAAGGCTTCGCCTTTTCCGACATGACAGCAGAGGAGCCAGTCTTTGATCCCAGTGATGGCCCCGGATTCTACGCCGGCTATGGCTACCCTTGGGAAGACTCGATCCGTATGAGCGGCCAAGTGATCGCCTGGGGCTACCCACAGCAGGTCGGCTATGGCGATCTCGGCGAGATCGATCAAACCGGCTTTCACGCAGCCGTCGCAGAGATGCTAGGCATCAAGCGCAGCGAAAAAGCCTCCGACAAGCCCGTAAGCATCCGCTAAAGGCAGTTTTCACCTAGCTATCTATCCAGCTAGGTGATCTGCCAACTACCTCAGGCGTAGCTGAATTCCCCAAGAATTCAGCCCACATAGCCCCCCGATCTACTACCTAAGCCGTCGCTTCCCCTCAGCCTCCCAAACTAGGAAGATTGGGATCTTCCTCTA
>JAHDID010000071.1:0-10238 GCA_020630975.1 Verrucomicrobiota bacterium | reverse complement strand
CACACCTCAACCCACCCAGTAGCTGAATTCCCCAGAATTCAGCCCACATAGACTCCCGATCCACTACCTAAGCCGCCGCTTCCCCTCAGCCTCCCAAACTAGGAAGATTGGGATCTTCCTCTACACACCTCAACCCACCCAGTAGCTGAATTCCCCAGAATTCAGCCCACATAGACTCTCGATCCACTACCCTGCCACCGCGACTAATCGATTGCCCTAGTTCGACTGTCCCTACACCAGATATGAGCTTCGACATAACATCCGGCCCATCCGCCCTTATCTAGACGCTCTTTGATGGATGCCTCTATCCTAGACGACCTATAATTTTCTACTAATTCTTGATAAGTATAAAGCTGCCCCCAAAAATCTTCGTTCGGCAAATGGTGCGGCTGATAGAAAAGGTGAGGCACATCAGCTCCATAAAATGCAGTCAAATGAGAATGGTCTGGGTAGATAAAAGTCACTTCTTCTGTCGAGAAGTCAGCTAGATCTAGCCTCACCTTTCTACCATCCCTAAACAGACCCAAAGTCTTATCGAACTCGCCCAAAACTGCGAAAAAAGGTCGATGCTCAGGCCGAAAACCAAATTTTTCAGTATAAGAACGTATTAAAAGATCGTCGGCGCTTTTTCGTCATAGCAGAAACTCCTCCTCCATAGCAAATCTATTGAATGCGGTGTCGGCGCTACTCTCGCACTCGACCAGCTTCGCCACTTGCTCACTACCTAAATCACAAATGTTTAGGAAAGGCCCATACTCCGCTTCGAAATAGTGAGTCAGGTAGGTCGGAAGCGACATAAGGGTTCCAGTGTGATTCAAGCCTTACTCACCTAACTAACCACCCAACAACGTCGCGATCTGATCGAGATGAGTAATCACAGCATCCGGCTCGACGCCTACCAGCCTGTCGTCATCTTCGCGCCAGCGTAGGCTACGCCCATCTCCGGCGAAAAGAACGGTCCGATAGCCTTCCAGCTGAGCTGGCCAGATATCCTTTAGCCGATCATTGCCGATGTATAGCGTCTCCTCTGGCGATATATCATGAGTCTCCGCCAACTGGCCAGCCAGCTGCCTATACAGCCCTCGGCTAGGCTTGCCCTCCCGTTCCTGGTAGGAGTACACCATCAGTCGCGCGTCGAATCCCAAGTCCTCCAGTCGACCCTCAGCCAACGCAGGAAAAAGCAAAGGCGTGTAAAACTGAGCATTCGAGACGATCCCCATCGGCAGGCCTAGAGAGCGTATCCCTCGCAAACAGTCGTTTACCCCTGGCATAGGCCACACAGGATTGCTCTGGCACTCATAGACCACACAGGCTTTCTCCACCTGGCTGCTATCACCACAATAGCCATCGATCAGGTCTGCCCACACTTCGCGGATCTCGACCTCGGGATACTCTATACCCTGCTCGCTACGCTGTGCCTGATAGGCGGCGACTAGCTCTCGATAGCGTGCGTAAGCCTCAGCCCCGTCTATAGCCGCCCCCACATTCGCAGCATCGAGAGCGGTGCGCATGGCTTCTGCCGGTGCCATCTCGCCACCTGCCAGACTGATATCACCTGCAGCCGATATCATCACCGTGCCGTAGATATCAAATACCACTGCTCGTATGCCTGGTATTGCCCTAAGCTGGGCTGGCAGATCAGTCGATGTCGGCTGCAGCGGCTGCGAGTGTTCGCGAATATAATCGACCAGATCCATGGCTCTAAGTTCTTAACAGATTCAATCGCCACGGATCGAGAAACTGGGCCAATACCTTTTTTGGCGCGTAGCTTTTCACCTTTCCAGGCGAGGCTTTGACGATCTTTTGGTAGAGAGCGATCAGATTCTCTCCGTAGGAGGACTCGCTATAGTGCTCTGCTACCAGCTGGCGCTGCTGATCGATCGTAGCCTGCGAGCATGGCTCTAGAGTCGGTAGATTCAACTCGCTCAGGGCCGCAGGATCTTTCACCACTTTATCGATCACCATGCGCTGAAAACTCTCATTCAGCATACCGAAATCGACTCGATCATCCTCGATCCATCGCGAGAAAGTCAATTCCACCGCTTTTCGCGGCAGCGGGCAATCATACGCTAGATACATCCGCCGCAGGATGTCCTCGGCCTCCTGGCGCAGCACTCGTTTATCGACCCAATCGAGCGGCACATCGATACGATTATACAAATGATCCAGCGAAATACCATACTCCGAAAAGTCCCCAGTGATCCGAGGTAGATTCCTACCGACCACACTTTTGCCTGCCAGCCAGGGCTCGAGAAATGCCAAGCCAAATCCCTCCCCGACCGATGTCGTGATGTGAGCATCTGCCCAGCCTATCAGGTCGGCAAAGTTATAGTCATTGCCGATACCAAAGCGAATCGGCAAATCCAACTCCCCAGCCAACTCCACCCACTGGTCGTGAATCGGCTTCCATTCCGGATTCTCAGGAAT
Source organism: Verrucomicrobiota bacterium (assembly GCA_020630975.1). Lineage (GTDB taxonomy): Bacteria > Verrucomicrobiota > Verrucomicrobiia > Verrucomicrobiales > DEV007 > Arctic95D-9. The sequence continues at coordinate 7,811 of JAHDID010000071.1, read as the reverse complement.
CAGAGTCGTGGCGAAATCCGCCCGATCTTTGTTAGCCAGAGCCAGTAGTAGCAATTCCCCTAAATTCTTTCGCCGTATCGCCCGGGTCGGGTAGAGGAAGAATAATTTATCTTTCGAAAATGGCCGGTCCGACGGTGTCGTCTGGCTCGAGACACCCACCACAGAGTTCGCCAGCAGGTGGACCTGCTCCGATTTCATCCCTGCTGCGTGCAGAAAGTTCCGATCGCGTTGATTGATCGTCGCGTAGTGCACATGGCTCGCCCGCGGGTACATGGAGCTCTCGAACTCCTTGTCCAAATCGAAGAAAGTCCGCTGAGCCACATAATTCTGCGCCCGTCCATCCTCAGCAAAATCATGCATCTGCAGCAGCAAATGGGCCTTTTCCTCCGCCAAGCCGGCTACCACCAGCGGCATCAGCACATTTTTACCCAGACTGTGATTGTGAAAGTGCCAAACATCCGGTTGCGACCCAAAATGCTTGTTCGCAACCGATTTCAAAGCTTCGCGCAGCCCATCAGCCACGCTCAAAAAAGCCGTCTTCCGGTAGTTCAGCCCGGGCACCACCTCCAGCTTGGGAAAGTGCACACTATCATCCCCAGGCTCTTCGCCTGAGATGACCAACACATCATGGCCCAATTTGCGCAGGGCCTTATGGGCAGCCTGCATGACATTGGTCACACCTCCTCGGCGTAAGTGGTAATGAACTATGGCTATCTTCATCTAGCAGCTCGCGGCAATCCGATCGATACGATCGCCGCCGCCTACCATCCGCCTTCTAGGTCTTCTTGCAAGAACACAAAAAATGACGAGCGCCACCCGTTGCCGGGCGGCGCTCGTCTACCAATTAACTGGGAGAGGGAGAGAGGGAATGGGGAAGGGTCTGGGGTAGGGAATATTGGTCTTTTAGGGCGTCTAGAGGAGACTAAAATGGAGTCTATTAGAGGAGGGCCTATCTCACTTTCAGATCCTTCACCTTATCGGTGGTCGGTAGATAGCGGTAGTAGACCTCGAGGGTCAGCACAGCCCAGGCTGTATTCATGATGACGCCGTCTTTGGCGGGGTCACCCATCTTCCACGATCCATCAGCTTGCTGAGAATCGAGGAGCTTAGGCTGAAAAACTTTGTTGTACTTCTCCCAGTCTTCACCACCGTGCATGAAGTAGGCCTGGGTGTTGTAGTACTCATCATACATACCGTGGCCACCGGGCGATGGACTCGGGTTCTGATACGCCTTATTCAGATAGGAAAGCGCCTTGTTGTAGGGGCCAGAGCCCATCTCGTCCCAGATCTGCATGGCTAGCATGGCGGCACCTGTCAGACTTGGCTTACCCTTGGGATCTTCTGGGCGGTATTTGAAAGCACCGGACTCGTCCTGGGTCTTGGGCAGGTAGTCCTGCACCGCCTTGTCGAGTGCACGCTCCACTTTGGAGCCACCTTTACCAGTGTTGTAGGCAGCCTTGAGAGCCTGGATATTCCAGCCGCTCACCGACATATCGATGTGACCACCCTTCAGGTAGCTCCAGCCACCGATGTCGTGCTGCTTGTCGATGATGATGTCGACTGCCTTGCGCAGGACAGACTCGAGACGCGGGATCTCCTTACCGCTCTCCTTGGTCATGGTGTAGAGCTCGGCCAGCGCGTAGGTGGCGATAGCGTGCTCGTAGGCCTCGTGGTGGCCGGACTCGCCATTGGTCAGCAGCCCTTTATTCTTGATACCGCGATCCATCAGGTAGAGCGCCGCTTTCACCACCGAGTCCCCATACTTGGGGCTCTCCGGGGTCTCGCAGTGGCCTAGGTAGGCCAGCAGTGTCAGCCCTGTCATACCAGCTGTGTAGACCTTGCCGACCGCACCGGTCTCGCGGTCCTGCTGAGAGGTCAGATAGTCTAAGCCCTTTCGCACACCACGCTCAGCACGGTCTTCACCGCCACTCTCGCGCAGGCGCTTCATCCGCTCAGACATGGAGCAGCGAGAGCGCATCGATGCGGGGATCGCCCCCATATTCGATACATCGCCAAAACCACTCATCGACATACCAAAACCAGCATCGCTATCGGACATCGCAGGCATCGACAGATCGTTCATCATGTCGGGCATATCCGGCATCGCAAAGCTAGAGAATGCCATGGATGAAACCACTGGCTGCGCAGACGAGACCGCAGCAGCACTTTTCTGAGTCTGCTTGGTGAGAGTTTTGTTCTCGATCGAGGGCTCGTCGCTATTGGCCACTGCAGATGCCGTGATCTGTGGCGGATTCGGACGCGGCACTGGAGATAGCACCAGACCGAGTAGTAAAATGATGACCACGTGGACAATCACAGCCGCGATGATCGCGCCCATCTTGTCGTTAGTATTGGACTTGGCCTCGACACCGTAGACAGCCTCGCCCTCACCCACCACGAGTGCCGCAGGTGCGCCGTCAGCGCCTTCGAATGCTAGACCTGCCGCAGCTTCCCCACCGTCGGCAGCATAAACTTCCTCTCCCTCAGCGTCGAAGACCTCTTCGGTGTCTACCGCTTCGTCTTCTTCACCTGGAGGGCGAAGACTGGTTGGCACCACAGGAGCGACGGTCTCTGGCTCGGCTACCTCTTCCTCCACCACAGCTTCTTCTTCGACTTCGCCGGAAAGTGCGGCACGGCAGGCTGCGGCATTTTCCTCATCGCCGACCATGTCGTAGAGTTGTGCCTTTAGCTCGTAGGCGGCCTCAGTCGGCTCAGATTCGATGTATTGGTCGAGCAGCCCGTGGCCTGCATCCGGATCGGCCGTGCCGATGATAGTCGAGGCGAAAATGACATTCTCCTCATCAAATGGAATCTCGGGGGCTTCGCTGATCACCTGCGCGGCTTCCTCATACTGCTCCGCATCGTAGTAGGCCTGAGAAATGGCACAGCGTGTGTCCCAGTCTTCGGGATTGCTCTCTAGGTTAGTGATCAGCTCTTCGATGCTCATATTTGGGAACGGGGTGTGTGGTGTGGTGAATTTTAGAAATGGATTAGTGAGAACGGAGGGAAACCGTTCGCCTAGATTGCAGTGCCAAAACCGATTTGTGACCGAAAACTGGAATAAATTTCACAAAACGCCCCTCTCGCTTAGCCCTTAAGCCGCATTTCTCATACAAAATCGTAGCGAGACGCCGCGAGAATGGATTCTGCCAAGGCAGGCGGGTTAAGCTTCGGCCTTTCGAGCACTTCTTTCCTTGCACCTCGATAGTGGCCCTTTAAATTCCCGCTCTTCATTTAAATCCGACATGGCAAAGAAAGTTCTGATCCCGACAAAGCTAGATAAGACCGCTCTCGAGACACTCGAAGCTCACGGTGGCTACACCGTCTTTCAGCAGGAAGGCGCCGACCTGATGGATCTCGCACAGGACCACTCAGATGCCCACGCCTTTATCGTCCGCTCCGAAAAAGTCACCCCAGAGGTCATCGATGCCTACCCCAATCTAAAAGCCATCGTCCGAGCTGGTGCCGGATTTAACACCATCGACATCAAATATGCTCGCTCGAAAAACATCGACGTGATGAATACCCCCGGTGCCAATTCCAACGCAGTAGCAGAGGAAGTACTGGCACTCATGATGACTCACGCCCGCCACCTGATCCCTGCCGACGCCAGCTGTCGCTCTGGAAAATGGGAAAAAAGCAGCTTCATGGGCAGCGAGATCACTGGCAAGACTCTCGCCATCCTCGGTCTGGGCCACATCGGACAGCTCCTAGTCAAAAGAGCCTCCGGCTTCGATATGAAAGTCATCGCCTACGATCCCATCCTATCATCCGACCGCGCCGCCGAGATGGGCGTCGAGCTGGTATCCGATCATCGCGAGCTATTCCGCCGTGGCGACTACATCTCGCTGCACATCCCGGAGAATGATCACACCAGAGGCATGATCAATGCCGAGCTTTTCGACATAATGAAAGACGACGGCGTGCTGATCAACTGCGCTCGCGCCGGTATCATCAACGAAGACGATCTCCGAGCCGCTAAAAAAGCCGGCAAAAACATCGCCTATCTCAACGACGTCTATCCCAAAGACGAAGCCGGCGACAAACCAGTCGCAGACGTGGCCGACATCATGGTCCCACACCTCGGCGCTAGCACCCGCGAGGCCAATCGCAATGCCGCCGAATACGCTGCCAACCAACTCATCGCACTTGACGAAGAAGGCATCGGCTCAGCCATCGTCAACCGCGACATCCCAGCTGGTCTCGACAAAAGCTACTACGACCTAGCTCGTGTCATCACCAAATTCTGTCGCGCAGGCTTCGGCCCACAGGCTCAGATGAAGATGGTGCAAACCTTTTGCTACGGCGAGCTCAAGCCATTCGCCGAGTGGATCATCGTGCCTGTCGTGACCGCTCTAGACAAAGACTTTCCCAGTTCTCTCGATCACACCGCAGCTGTCGACCGCCTGAAAACCAGCGGCATCGAGTACAACTGTGGCGATGGCGATACCTCCAAAGGCTACGGCACCTCCATCACCGTCGACCTCGTAGCTCATGGTAGCGATTCGACCAAGCTCAATAAGGCCAGCATCCGCGGCACCGTGGCCGATGGCAATATCATGATCTCGCGGATCAATGAATTCGACCAACTCTACGTGGTGCCAGAGGGCCATATGGTCTGCTTCGTCTACGACGATCGCCCCGGCGTGTTGGCAGAAATCACATCCGCACTAGCCGAAGCCAGCATCAACATCGACGATGTGCGCAATCCTCACAGCGAAGACGGCAAGCGCTCCATCGCCCTGATCAAGGTGAACCAGGCAGTCTCAGAAGAGACCATCTCCACTATCGCCGACAAGATCAGCGCCAGCGTGGCTTTCCACGTCGAGTGCTAAAAAACGCGCCTCAAATAGCCGCTTTTTTGGTTGGCTCTGAACTAGGATTTCGGTACGCTTAGCCCGTACAGGGAGTATGGATGTGCACCCTGCTACCCTTTTCCAAACTTCACATTATGTCAGAGCCACAAGAGACCGAGACCCCGCAGTATCAGGATGAAGTACCCGAGTCCGCGCTGCCAGGTAAGCTGCTGAAGCTGTATAACAAGGCCGAGAGCGCCGTAGAGCTGCGCAACTGGGGCTACGCCGTATCCCTACTACAAGCAGTGCTAGCCCAAGAGCCAGGCTTCCTCCACGGTCGCAAGATGCTGCGCGCCGCTGCCATCAAAGACAACGAGAACGCCAAAGGTCTGAAGCTAGGTGCTGAGGCACTCAAAGTGCTCAAGATGCAGAGCCAAGTGAAGAAGGACCCCATCGGCGTGATCAATGCGCTGGAGAAAGAAGTGCTCGCAGGCGACCCCTACAACCCACAGGGCAACGAGCTTTTCTACGATGCGGCGATAGCCGCCGGCCTACCGATGACGGCTGGCCACGCGCTCGAGACCGTGATGCAGGGCCATCCCGACAACACCAAATTCTTCCACAAGCTGGGCGACTTTTACATGGATCAAGAGGCCTACGACAAGGCCGCCGAGATCTTCAGTCAGATCGTAGCCAAAGACCGCACCGACCTGACCGCTTCCAAGAAATTCAAAGACGCCACGGCCAAAGGCTCCATCGCCAGCCAAAACTGGGACAAAGATGGTGACTGGCGCGACCTCCTGAAAAACAAAGACGACGCCGCCGAGATCGAGAAAGGCAACCGCGCCGTGCTCACACCCGAGCAGCGCGAAGAAAGGATCGCACAGCTCACCGAGCAGTACAATGCCGACCCAAATGACATCGAAGTCGTCAAAGAGCTAGCCACCTGCTACGAGGAGAAAGAAGACTTCAACACCGCGACTACCTTCTACGAGTGGGCACTCCAGCTCAGCGCAGGCGATACCGCGCTAGAGCGCAAAGTATCCGAAATGCGCGAGTCAGCTGGGCGCCGCTACCAGCGCGATCTAGAGGCTTTTATCCAGGAAAATCCCGATCACCCCGACATCGAGCAATACAAACTCCAGCTCGCCGAATCGAAGAAAGGCCAACTCGAAGAGCTCATCAAAGAATCGGAAGATCGCGTCACCCGCAACCCGACAGACACCGAGCTCCGCTACGAGCTAGGCGAGCGTCTTTTCCAAGGCGAGCGCTATCGCGATGCTATCCAGCACCTGCAGCAAGCCAAATCCAGCCCCAACCTGCGTATCCAGGTCATGAACATGCTCGGCAAATGCTACGACAAAATGGGCATGACCGATCTAGCTGCCACACAATTCGAAGAGGCCATCTCCGAGCTGACAGGTATGGACGATACCAAGAAAGACGCCCTCTACAATCTCGGCCTGCTCTACGAGCGCATGGAGAACAAAGAGAAATATCTCACCTGCCTCAAAGAAGTCTATGCTGTCGACTACGGCTATCGCGATGTCGCCGAGCGGGTAGAAAATTCCTACACCGATGCCTAGTGCCGATACCGGCACTGCGCCCCACTGGCCTGCCACCTACCGCGTGGCAGGCAGCGAAGCAGCCGCCGAGCGCCTCACCGATTTCGCCTTCCCCTGGCGAGACGAGCCCTGCCCCGCCACCAGCTTTCGAGCCTGGCAGTGTAGCAGCGCCCTACATGGTACACTTCACTTCGAGTTCGAAGCCCTAGACAGGGACATCGTGCTCGATCAGTCGGCAGATGCCGATCAGGCCGTGCTCGACTCCGATCGTGTCGAACTATTCTTCGCCACCTCAGCAGACTTATCCACTCCCTACTACGGATTCGAGATAGACCCACGCGGCAGGGTCTACGACTACAGCGCCCGCTACCATCGCCAGTTCGATCCTACCTGGACATTTGACGGTCTCACCATCACCACCGCCGAGATCAACGACGAATGGTATCGCATCTGCGGCCTCTTCAGCCTCCCCACTCTCGCCGGCCTAGGCTGCATACAGCCAGACAACAGCCTCATCGTCGGCGTCTACCGCGCAGAGTTCAGCCATCTCCCCGATGGCACCCTACAGCGAGACTGGATCAGCTGGCTAGATCCCCAGACACCCACTCCAGACTTCCACGTCCCCGCATCATTCGGCCGCTTCCAGCTACAGCCAAACACACCCTAGCCCCCCCTTTGGGCCCCACCCCAAAAACCAGCACTACCAAGCAAAAAAATCTGCGCAATCTGTGCCCAATCCCCAATACATCTGTGAATTAATAAAACAACCGCCACCAAAGCATCCCGCACTGGGAGGGAGCTGTTTTCAACTGCCGAACAACCCCAGCCCCCCCTTCGAGCCTAAAGACAAACAACTCTACCTTGAGCTCCGCTATTATTCACAGACCAGCTCAGATGAATCACCGATTACACAGATTTACCGCTCCCAGCGGTCTCGCAAAATCCAATCCCTCAGGATCGATCTTCAGCACCCGTCTATAGAAGAAAACCAACCCATCCAGCCTAGCTGACTGACTTTTAGCACAGACACCTCTCTCCACCGCTAGAGGAGATAAAAACATACCCGCCAAAGCGGTAGCTTCAGAATCATCCATGTTTTGAGTATAGTAATCCTCCCGCTTTATCCACTGAATGTACTTTAAAAACATTCGCACCGATTACAGATAACCCTTTTCGGTTCGAGGCGATTTATTATCTGAGATCAATTCTCTCCGGCAAGCCTCCACCATATCGTTGCCTGAGGCCGATAACTTCAAATCCGAGAGATCGCTTACTTTTCGTCTCTCCTCCAGACCATCTCGACGCATCCTGGTTGAGTGGCTGGCTAGGATGATATTGGGAAGATCAAGGTAAGATGACTAGCCACGCTATACCGCACAGTTTTGCGACCGATCTATAAAGCGCACTGGCAGCCCGGATGATCTTTACGATCCGGTCACGACGTTCAGGA
>JAHDID010000138.1 GCA_020630975.1 Verrucomicrobiota bacterium | reverse complement strand
CTAGCTCGTAGGCAGTAGCGCTACCAGCATTTTCCACAAAGATACCGTAGGTGACTGTATCGCCTGCGTCGACACCACCATCGTTTACGGCTGTCAGATCGCGGTCGTAGGCGACATTCCAGTCAGTCAGATCTGCTGTCTGGCTATTGTGCAGCTCAGATGATGTCAGCGGCGTGCCTGCTAGAGTAGCAAAGCGTGTCGCCCAATCAGCGTTTGAGTCGCCTGTCGTATTATCCGCATCGGCAGTGAAGGTCTGTGGCGCGCCAGACGCTGGCGATACCGCTAGCACTGATTTCAGTAGATTGATGTCGATGTCCGGACCGATCACATCGACGGTGTCGTCATCGCTATCAGTGCCCTCGCGACCTGTGGTCGGATCGTCGGTGCTGTCCCAAGTCAGATCCACCGAGTTGACGATGTCATTGGTCAAATCAGTGTCGCCGTTGGTGCGATTAATCATCGCCGGATCATCTGCGATCGTCACGGTGTAAGAAATACGTGCAGTATGGCCAAGCTGCAGTTCTCCGATAGAGGCGGTTAGCTCGTAGATACTCGAGCCATTTGGCGCGATAGTCACGGTATCGGTGCCAGGCACCGCGATTGGGTTATTACCCGCATCGAATAGCTCTAGCGTCACACTCGTAATCGAGCCGACCTCCGTGGTAGCGAGATTGGCCAGATCATCAGCGATCGTCAGGTCGAATGCATTCGACGTGCTTGCCGCCGTGTGAGCGATATCGATCGTGTAGACGACTGTGCCACCTGGCACTATCTGATCCACGTCGCCATTCTTGGTGATGTTTAGCTCAGGCTCGACGATCTCGACCACCGCTATATCAGTGATATTCGCATCGCTACTAGTGCTGCCGTCCGGCCCAGAGGTAAAGGTCGTGGTATTGGTCAGCTGCACGCCGTCTTCCACGGTCACCGCGATATCCGCTACGCGGGTCTGCACAGTAATGACTAGGGTATCTAGATCATTAGCCGTGACATCATCGACGTTACCAGGATTGACGACGTCGCCAAAATTGAAGGTGAGCACACCACCGATATTGGTAAAGATACCAGCGGCTGTCAGATCGAGAGTATCGAGAGTCGCAGTAGAAGCACTACCAGACTGATACATATTCGTCGCACCGATAGTCGGTGTGCCGACCAGCTCCAAACCAGCTGGCAGTGTATCGACCAATACGGCATTCTCCCAAGTACCTTCCTCCAGGCTGAGACGCAGCTCGAAGGTAGCAGTCTCGCCCACAGCTAGATCGTGGTAATCATCAGTCGCCTCGCCAGTTTCTCCCAGCTTCGATCCATCGTCTAGCGTGGTGTCGTCAGCATCGGTATCGGCTTGGCCTGCAGCAGTGTGCTGGCTAGTGCCGGTGTGAGTCTCTCCGGTGGCGGTTAGCACTTTCTCTAGGTTGTACTCACCACCTGTAGAAATAGACGCATTGTCAGTTTGCTGAGTTCCATCACGCTCATCAGGGTTATTGTCATCGGGGTGACTGTCCCAGTCGAGGGTCGCTGTGTTCGGGATGGTGTCGTTCGGTGTAACGGTGTCGTTTAGCACCGCATCGAAGGTCACTTCGACTCTGTAGTCCAATGGCAGTTCATCCATCAACACTCGCAGAGTAGAATCTGAGCCACCATTACCAGTAGCGACGATGGGTCCTCCTACCGATAGAGTGTTGGTTCCTGGAGCAGCACCGTCGATTGCCTCGTAGACCAGAGTCCCTGCCCCACTAGAGACACCTGCAAATGTGAAGCCGGTAAAGGCAAAACCCTCTGTAGCTGTTCCTGTATTCGAAAACGCAATCTGTTGACCAGAAGAGACTGCTAACGTTGGGCCGCCGACTCCGACGAGCTCCTCAAGGGTAATGGCATCACCATCCGAACCGTCGCCGGTGTTTGTGATGGTGAAGGTCCCGGTACTACTATCGAAACTAATTCCAGTGCCAGGAGTCACTCCTGGCAGCCCCACCCAAGCTGGTGAAGAAATCGTCAGCTGTTTATTTCCAGCATCACCTCCCCAGCCGCCTCGGAAGGTCAGCCCCTCGAAAGCCAAATCGGCATCAGCAGTCCACGCCCAACCTTCTCCCACGTTCACCATGAAAGCCTGGTCGCCCGGCTCATCGGAGCGGATTCCCATACCATTACCGTCACCGATGAATTGTGGTGCCGTTGTATTATTCGCCCCCCCATCCGTCACGGATACATTGGTGAATGTAACAGGTGAACCACCTATCACCAGGCCAGCACCGCCCCAGGTATCACTCTGCCCCGTTCCAGTGAAGAAACTATCATAGATAGGATTAGTCAGCTCTCCCTGAGGATTGGTAATATTGAAGGTGTTTGTCCCGTCTCCTGCTACGTCATCCTCCGTAATCAGAGTGACACTGCCTGACGATGTCACCGCAGGCGCATAGACGCGGATGTCGACACTACCTGGCACGATGTCTAGCCGAGGATCATTCAAAAGATCCTCGATCACCAGATCATAAGCACTGGATGTCGAAGCCGACTCATGGGTAACGCCGAGTGTGTAGGTAAAGACATCACCAGCATCTCCTTCAGTTTGAGCGACAGACTTGTCTAGGTCCAGAAGAGGTTCGACCACGTCGATCTCGACGTCGGTGCCAGAGTTCACAGTAACACTCGAGTCATCCTCGCCGTTAGTGAAAGTCAGCGATGCGGTATTAAGCAAGGTATCGCCATCTGTGTTGGCAGGGATATTCTGTACCTTGGCACGCACCACGATCATGAAGACGTTGTTACCATCGGCTGGGTTGACTAGGTCATTGCCAGTGAACGAGAAGACTAGATTACCCGTATCGCCAGCAGTCGGCTGCGACACGAAAGCTGGGATCGAGCCAGCGTAGGCAGCGCCAGCCGGATCGAACGTCGAACCAGTAAGCGTGCTCTGGCTAACCACATCGGCAGCCGTGTAGCCAGCGCTACCCGGGATATCGCCACTACCACGGACCACATAGGCCTCGACGAACTCCATGCCTGCAGGGAGAGCATCTGTCACGACTAGGTCGCCTATGGTGCCCTCCGGCATGCTCACGAGTAGACCGTAAGTGATCACCTCGCCGATCGCGGCATCGGTACCCTGGTCGCGAGTGTCTACGCCATCCTCATGTGGATCGGCAGCATTGTGCTGATCCGTACCAGTCCCAGCCGCATCAGTAGCTAGGATGATCTTGTCTAGCTCCAGAGTGCGGCCCTCGACGAAAGCCACATCGGTCAATGTCGACGCATCATCACCGCCAGAGGCATTGCTACCATCATCCTGAGTGGCGTAGTAGTCGACTGTAGCTGTATTAGCCTCGTGGTCGAGCGCCTCGAAGGCACTGTCGACTACCACATCGTAAGTCACGATGGCGATGTTGGTTCCGGTAGTGTTATCGACACGACCGATCAGCTTGATTGCTGCATCGGTAGCAGGAGCTGTCGCAAAGGTGATCTGATTTCCTGCCAGCGTGTAATCCACACCTAGGGTCTGGAGCACACCATCGATAGAGATCGTGCCACCTGTCGGATCGCCTACTGCGTTGAATACCGTAGTCGTATTATCTCCCACGAATAGCTCATTCACCAGACGACCTGCGGCCAGCACCTGATCAGTGAACTGGATCGTTACACCGTCGGCATTGTTGGTCACTGTGTAGTTCGCGGCAGGCACGACTGAGCCATCGCCTAGTCGCACAGCTACGTTGGAGACCGTGCCCAGATTGGTTACATCATTCAGGCGGATCTCATAAGCTGGATCAGCACCGGCATTTTCGATAGCCACACCGAAGGTCACGGTGTCGCCTGCGTCCACACCACCATTCTCGGTGGTTAGATCGCGGTCGAGTGCATCAGACCAGACGGTGAGGTCTGCGATACCGTCGGTGTTGTCAGTGTCATTGTGTAGATCGAAGGAAGTGATCACACCACCTGCTGTGAACACATCGTTCACTGAACCATCGGCAGCAGAGCTATCGCGATTGGTGTCGACGGTGAACTCTTGCGGTGCACCAGAGGCTGGAGTGACCGATAGGACTGTCTTGACGATATTGATATCGATATCGGTCGCTACGATTGAGATCTCCTCGATATCCTGATCATCATACTCACGACGCTCTGGATTAGTCTCATCCTCGATATTGTAGTAGTCGAGAGTGACAGTATTGATACCATCGACCTCTCCTGCAGTAGTATCGATCGTATCGAGCGTTTCATCACCATTCGCACCCGGTGTCACCTGGCCGATATCATCATCAGCCATGGCAGGGTTCACGTAGGTCACATCGTAAGTAATGGCTAGGCTGTGTCCGAGTTTCAGATCGATCTCGGAAATCGAGATGGTGTTTGACCCGGTCGTGCCGATATCGCTGTTATTCACGAAGTCCACACCCGATACAAGAGTAGTCGTAGCTGTACCTGGATTCACTGGAGTGACAGCTGTGAAGGATGTGCCCACCGTATTGTTGGCAGCACCAAACGCGGTGAAGTCAGCACCTGGCCCCGCGATCGTGTAAGTCTCGCCTGGCACGATGTCCTCAGTCGATACGGTACCGTCTGTGGCATGGGTGACCGATCCTGCTGTCGCAGTGAAAGTCGTGCCTACATTGTTATCAGCAGCGCCGAATAGGGTGTAGTCCACACTACCGACTGTCTCGATGGTGTAGGTCTTGCCTGCGATCATTTCGTAAGCTGGAGATGTCTGCACCACGACAAGATTGTCATTGATGAAGGCATCCGCCACCGTGCGCCCAGCACCCAGCTGGAGCGTATCATTGAGCACTAGGTCGAACGCGTCAGACGTGCTGTCACCGGTGTGATCGACATCGATCTGGTAGCTAGCTGTGCCACCAGGGGCGAT
>JAHDID010000070.1 GCA_020630975.1 Verrucomicrobiota bacterium | reverse complement strand
GACGATATGGGCTATTCCGATATTGGTTGTTATGGAGGTGAGGTGCAGACACCCCATTTGGATCGATTGGCGGCGGGAGGCCTTCGTTTCACGAGCATGTACAACACCTCGAAGTGTTTTCCTTCTCGGGCATGCCTTTTGACTGGGGTCTACGCTCAGCAGTGCAGTATGAGCCGGTCTGCTCGTGGTATAAAGAACGCGGCTACCCTAGCAGAGGTGCTCAAGACAGCAGGGTATCGCACCTTGGCTGTGGGCAAGCATCACTCCACCGTTAGTCTCTATGAGCGTGGATTTGATCGATTTTACGGCTTTTACTACGGAGCGGGGAAAAGCTGTGCTAATCATTTTAATCCTGGTCTACAGAGAGCTGGTGAAGGAGTGCCAGCTCGAAAGAAAGGCGAAAGCCGAGCCTATTGCTTTGATGGTGAGGTGCAGGCTCCCTACTACACCCCAGATGACCGCTCGTGGCATACGACCGATACCTTTACCGATTGGGCGATAGACTTTCTCGATGAGTATCAGCACGAGGAGCAGCCCTACTTTCTCTACCTATCCTACACAGCTCCGCACGATCCTCTGCATGCTTGGCCGGAGGATATCGAAAAGTATCAGGGAGTCTACGAGCAAGGTTTTGCACCGATCCGAGAGGCGAGGTATCAGCGGCAGCAGGAGATGCAGCTCTTTGGCGGGGATCCCTTTGAGATTTCGCCCGCGAGCCATCGGCAGTGGGACAGTCTGGATGCAGCCACGCAAAAGGATCAAGCTCGGCGCATGCAGGTCTATGCAGCGATGATCGATCGTATCGATCAGAATATAGGTAAGCTAGTCGCCAAGATCGATGAGGTCGGCGAGACGGAGAATACGCTGATACTCTTTGCCTCTGACAATGGTAGCTCTGCAGAAAATGTGGATACTGGAGAGGGTGCGATCGGCACACTGACTCGCTGGGCATCTCTACAGAAAGACTGGGCCAATGTGTCGAATACACCCTTTCGCTATTGGAAAAACCTCAGCCACGAAGGAGGTATCCGCACGCCATTCATTGCGCACTGGCCTAGTGTGATCCCTACTGCGCAGCGAGGCGCGCTCAACCATCAGCCGATTCACTTCATCGATGTGATGGCCACGGTATGCGACATCACTGGTGCTCAGTACCCCGCTGGTGTGACGCCGATGCAGGGTGAGAGTTTTCTACCCGCTTTAAGAGGTGAGATGCTGCCAGAGAGACGGCAGCCTATATTTTTTGAGTATAAGAAAGGTGGCGCAGTGAGAGATGGTAGATGGAAGCTGGTCACCAGTGGTTTGAATAAAGGTAAAAATGGCAAGTCGTCGGCATGGGAGTTGTATGATTTGCGGGTAGATCTAGCAGAGGGGAACGATTTAGCAGCAGAGCATCCAGATGTAGTCGAGCGCCTCCGGCTGGCTTGGGAGGATTGGTTTCGGCAATCTCAGCAGTAAGTTTTTTCCGTTTTTCCTGATTATGGCCCAACCACAATTCGAGTTGATCCCGAAGTCTGAGTCGCAGGCGCTAATCTACAAGGTGGATCAGAATATTTGGCCGGTGTATCACTTTCATCCCGAGATCGATATCCTCTACTCGCTGAAGGACCATAGCGGCGAGTTTATTTCGGGCGATTACACCGGGCGGCTGGAGCAGGGGACGCTGTTCATGAATGGGCCGAATATCCCGCATGCACTGCACTCGGGTGTGCCGGATGAAAATGATGACTCTCGGCCATCGCTAGCGGTGATTCAGTTCTCTGAGGACACGTTGGGGCAGGAGCTTTTGGGCAAGGCCGAGATGCAGGTGGTGCGCAAGTTTCTCGCCGATGCACGATGGGGCTTTCACTTCTTTGGGGATACAGCGGAGCAGGCAGGTGAGTTGATTCTTGCCATGCAGGAGCAGAGCGAACTGGAGAGACTGATCCAGCTACTGCGCCTGCTGAACTTGTTTGCCAACTCGACTGAGCGTATCCAGATGGCGAGTCCTGCCTACTCGCCATCGCTGAAAGGCGATACCATTAGTCGGCTGGATAATGTGCTGCAGTTCCTCCGTGCCAATCAGGCCGAGCCGATCACTCTAGATCAGGCAGCGCAGGTGGCGGGCATGTCGTCGAAATCTTTCTGCCGATTTTTCAAACACAACACGGGCAAGACGCTGGTGCAGTATCTCAACGAAATCCGCATCGGCGAGGCGTGCCGTCTGCTGGGCGAGACCGAGCTATCAGTCTCGGAGATCGCGCTGGAGGCAGGTTTCAAAAACCTATCGCATTTCAACCGCCAATTCCGTGTGGTAAAGGGGCAGACGCCTCGCGAATATCGGGCGCTGTACTCGAGTTTTAGTGGGGCTTAGTGAGACTCAGAGGGCCGTGTGAGGTAGCATACGCCAATCGCGAGGAGAGCGGCCAATGCGCCTGCGGATATGCAGATTACGGAATTTGTCAGGATCATTTTGGCAGTGGTCATCCCTTGAGAGTAATAGGTCGAGGTGATCAAGCTATCAAACCACGGGGTCTGATACACATACTCTAGGGCGGCCTCGACCGGTATGAAAATGGCGATATCCTGCCCGTAGGAGAGGATACCGGCGGAAAAGTAGGTGCACATTATCAAGGCTGCCCAGATCGGTAATCGCTTTCTCATAACACTCCAGATCCTAGCAAAATCGTTTGAGACAGGGAAGGTTTTCTTCTCATATCTGGTTATGAGGCGGTGGTTTTAGTGCGTGTGAGAAAGCAGATGCCGAAAGTAACGAGGGCTGCAAGAGCGCCTGCCGTAAGACTGATGATGAGGATGACTGCAAAGTTGAAGGCGTGATATAGCCATGGGGAACCCAAATCATCGACATAAAAGAAGAGTTTGATCAGCCAGTTGTGGCGGAGCAAGTATTCTACGAGGTAGGTGATGGGAGCGAAGAAGTGGTTTTGCGTATCGCCTGAAGCGGCCAAGTAACCGAAACCAGCTAGGAAGTACCCTGCTACTATGAGTCCAGTCACTAAGGGGAGGTGTCTTCTCATGTTATTATAAGGGCGAGGGATTGCGGGCCTTTCGGTAGATGAGCTTGCAGATACCCAATGAAAATAGGGTGGCGAGGGCGCCTGGTGCGAGAACTATCTGTAAGATGATACCGATGCTTAGAATGATGGCGATGAAGATGTTAGCGTTATACAGGTGATTCAAAAGCGCGAGTATATCCTTATTTTCGAAGATGGATTCGACTAACGCGCCAACCGGGTAGAAGAGCAAAGCGTCATCATTGTTGGTTGCCATGAAGTAGAGCACTCCTATCAGGAAGTAACTACTGACGATCACACCAATCCAAATGGGAGCTTTGCGACGATTCATGGGTTGAGTTAGTTTTCTTAAGCTAGACTGCACTCAACCCTTCTCAAACCTCAAGCCTTATTTCACTTCGAGCATATCTTTAGCATCGGGATACAGGCGGCCGAGAGCTTGGCTGATTAGCTCGCGCATGTGGTTTTTGACCTGGCGTTTTAGCTTTTCGCGTTTGCCGTCGGCACCGCCTTTCTTCCACAGTTTCTTGGTGTCTTCTTTGGCGGCTTCTAGGATCTCATCTGTCACACCCTCCCAGTGTTTGGGGTTGTTCTCGGGATCTTGCCAGGCACCACGACCTCGTCCGAAGTGAGCGACAGCCAGATAGAGCATGACGATGAACTTCACCTGACTGGCAAAGTGTGCCTCGGTCCAGCGCACTTCATTGGTGCCGGTCTGTGTGAGATTGTAGCCCTTGGCCAGGGCGAAGGTGGTGCCAGCGCCTAGCAATAGGCCAATAACAGCGCCGCCGCCAAAGGTGGTGCCACCAGCGATGAGGTCGGCGGAAAGTCCACCGACTAGTCCAGATACCGCTCCACCGACAGCGGCTGCTAGTCCTTCCTCGACATTGCGCTGGTAGGTGAATTCCTCCTGTGAAGTCTCTGCCAGTTCACGAGCGGTTTTACCATCGAGTCCATGGCAAGCGATCAGGCTGTTGATGGTGCTAGCAGTGCGCTCTGCGAGGCGGCTATACATATTCGTCTGCACTTTTTCCATCTCAGCATCGCGATCGTTTTTACTGATCAGAGTTTTCACCTTGTTGATGAGGTTTCGCTCTTTCAGTTTTTCGGTGTCGAGTAGAGAAAAGACCAGTAGCTCAGCGATCTCGTCGAGGGCTTTGTCGTAGGCTTCGAGATTGCGGTCTACCCATGCCTGGGTCAGTAGGGTGGCTGCTTTTTGTTTCTGCTGGGATACATGGTCGGCGGCTTTTTCGAGGATGTGGTGCTCCTGCGTCCAGCAGCGGGTAAAGGCATCGAGCGTGGATACACTTTTGACGATATCGATCTCGGCCAGATGGTCGCGCCACTCTTTTTCTTCGGCGGCGATGCGGTCTGGCTCTGGGCGGCCGGTTTGGTTGAGGAATACGACGACGGGTTTGCCGATCCAGCTGAGGATCTCCATCTCCAGATCGACGTAGCCGATGGTGCCCGGCGACTGCGAGGCATCGACCAGATAGATCACCACATCGGCATCTTCTTTGATATTGCGGATCGCCTCCTGGCTACACCAGAGCGATTCATCATTAAACCGGTCCCACACCTGGTGCATGATCCAGCCCACCGGGTTGCCGCTGCTGCGCAGGCGTTTGGCGAGTTTTGCGAGGTTGGATCCGAAGCCCGGTGTGTCCCAGAGGAGGGCGGCGTTGCCCTTTGCCTCGATCAGGGTGTAGGCCTCGGACGAGACGGTCACGTGTGCCCGATCGGCTACCTCGCCGACATCGCGGCGCAGCAGGGTGCGGGCGAGGGCGGTCTTGCCGACATTGGTGTGCGAGATGAGGCTCAGGATGATCTCATTGTCATCGCCTGTCGGTGTGGTGGTGGCGGGTGCCTCGTTGTCTTTGTCTGTGTGTGTGTTGTCGTCGTCTGCCATGGTGTGGTGTTAGCTATCCGTTTCGGTGGTGGTGGCCGGTT
This sequence comes from Verrucomicrobiota bacterium, assembly GCA_020630975.1. GTDB lineage: Bacteria > Verrucomicrobiota > Verrucomicrobiia > Verrucomicrobiales > DEV007 > Arctic95D-9. The sequence continues at coordinate 23,726 of JAHDID010000070.1, read as the reverse complement.
GGGTAGTGATCATCTCGTGTTCGGAGATGATGTGGATCTGGCAATTTTTCTCTGCAGCGAAAAGCTTCTTCCAAGCGCTCAGGCGGGTGGCACGGCGCTCGTCTGCATCGGTAAAGCTATCATTCTTTCGGTCGAATGCCTCACAATCGAGCACGATTTGATAGGGGCGCGAGCCCTCGGGCAGCTCCTCGCGCAGCTGCTGATAGAGGGCCAGGTGAGTCTCGCGCTCGGGCGTGGAGCCGAAGTTAAATAGAATCATCGGTTGGGTATTGATGGCGATGTCTGCCGTAGCCTCCTCCTCCTCGCCAAAGGCGATTCCGTCCTGCCATGAGATAGAGACTGGCCGCTCAAAGGCTGCCTCCATGTGGGTGCGGATGCCCTGTACGACACTGTCGCCGGGTTTGTGAGCGTAGGGCACCAGATAGATGGGGAGGCTGTCGCCAGTCGAGACGGCGAGTACTCGCTCGTAGTAGGCGGGATTGAGATCGCGAAAGGGCAGGCCGCGATCCATAGATACAGCCTTTAGATGCCAAAGCAGAGCTAGGAAGAGGCGTGGGATGAGCACGAAAATCGCGATGGAGATGGCGTAGAGATGGATCCATTTGCGGGCATTTTTTCCATCATTCGGGGCTTCTTGAGTCTGGCGCAGGCCATCGAGTTCATCGGCCGTGAAGTTAAAACGATCACCCGTGACGGCTAATGCTGGTCCGAGAGGGACTTTGAGAAAAGGCTCGAGCTGCTCTCCTTTCTCAAAGAAGGTGCTCTCCCAGACGGCATTGTATTCTTTGCTCAAGCCGCGCACATACATGCCCACGATAGCCGCTGCTGCCAGGACTAGAGCCGTGATGTGTAGTATCGATTTGGTCCGAGCAGATAGCGCTGGGATGCTAAGGTGACGCCAGCGGCTGTGGAATAGCGAGCGTGCGCGAAATTCTAGAGCGCTCTCGGTCTCGCTTTTCTCCAGCTTCATCGAGGGCGGTACTAGCATGCGGGTGATCACGCCGGCAAAGCTGGAGGCGGCGCCTTCTTTGCGAAACAGAAAGGTCAGCTCGACTAGGTAGACCAGTAGATTCCACACGATGATACCGATCAGAGGTAGCTTGAGCAGGTTTACTTTGCCATCGGGGTCGAACTCATTGGTCAGGTAGCCGACGATGGCAGCTACGACCACTGCGATCAGGGCGAACCAGCCAAACTTCGAGCGGAATAGCTGCTGTCGCAGCCAGCCACGATCGCCCTCGAGCCTTGGCTCCACGGTGCCGATGGCATTGGCCGCGCGCTGGGCGAGAAAGGCATCCTGCTCGCGGCGCGAGACATCCTTTGGCAGAGGGGCGCCAGCGGCCGACTCGGCGAGGCGTTTTTCCTCATCGGTGATCAGTCTGCCGCCCGCATCGGTCTCCTCGAGACACTGGGCGATCACGATATCTCTGGTATGTGCCAACTTCATTGCTACTCTCGCGCCGTAAAGGAACGTCCCTTTGGCCCGCTGTGCAATGAGTTTAGAGCGCAGTCGCAGCAGAGTTAGTCACTGGTAGCTGGGTCCCAAACCACTTTGAAAAGAGGTTTAGTTGATATAAGATGAGGTATGACAATCGATCACCAAGTCGTGACTGATGAGGCTGGCAACCGTATTGCAGCCCAGATCCCATGGGATCAGTTTGAAGCTATTCAGGATCGTTTAGCTGACGAACCTGAAGTCAGTCAGGAATGGTCCGATGAATTGACTCAGCGTGCTGAAGACATAGATGCAGGTAGGGTCGAGCTGATCGATGGGGATGATTTCCTGAAGCGCTTGGAGGCTGTTTGATACAAGATGCTTCCATTTCGCTTACATCCTGAAGCTGATTTCGAAGCAATCGAGGCGGTGGAATACATCAAGGGGGATGATCCCTATCAAGCTGAGCTTTTTAAGGAGGCTCTAAAGGGGGCGATCATGAAGGCGCGTAAATTTCCGCTGAATTACTAGGTGTTTGACGGTGAGTTCCGCAAAGTAAGAGTTGGCAAATTTAGCTACGCTGTTGTTTTTCGCCTTTTAGAAACAGAGATACAAATCCTGGCAGTGATGCATCTGCATAGGCGACCTGGCTACTGGAAAGAGCGAACAACGGCCTGGCCTTAGAGCGCAGTCGCAGCGGAGTTAGTCACTGCTGCTTTGCGAGGATCGCTGGCGTAGAAATGAGTCATGCCGATGGCTAGGGCGTCGGCGGCGTCGGCCTGTGGAGTCTCGGTGAGCTTTAGCAGCGAGCGCATCATAAAGGCGACTTGCTGTTTGTCGGCGCTACCGGTGCCGACTACGGATTGCTTCACCCGGCGGGGAGCGTACTCGTGAACCTCTAGGCCGTGCTCGGCAGCAGCGATGATGGCCGCGCCACGGGCGGCTCCCATGGTGATGGCGGTCTTGTAGCTCTGCACGTAGATCACGCCCTCTACAGCGCAGACTTCAGGTTTGTGTTTGGCTATGACCTCCGACAGCACCTCGCGGATGCGGCACAGGCAGCCAGGCTGGCTGATCTGGCGGGCATTGGTGATGGTGCCGTAGTCGATGGCACGATACTCCGTGCGACCACGAGGGCCAGTGTAGCTCTCGATGACGGAATAACCTGTCTTGCGCAGGGCGGGATCGATGGAAATAACACGCACAAGTAAAGCTAGCCGAATAGTAAACCTTTGAAAAGTACCTTTGTACCCTATTCAGTCCTGACTGTACCCTATTGAATGTTTATTGTACCCTATTGAATATCAGTCTGCTACGCCTCACGGACTTGCTCTTCGCTGATATCGCGCATCGCGAAGACCTTGAGGATGGTGCTTTCGATCAGATTATTCGGGCAGGAGGCACCGGCGGTGATACCTACGACCAGTTCGTCGCGCGAGAGCATGCGCTCGGGATAGGTGGTGGTGACTTCGGCTTTTTGATGAAGGTCGAAGTGGACGATCTCCTCTAGTGAGGTGAGGCAGCGCTGGTCGCGGATGAAAAAGGTGGGCAGCTTTTCTTCGCCGATCTCTACGAGGTGAGCGGTGTTGGAGCTATTGTAGCCGCCTACGACCAGCAGCATATCCATGTGGTGGTCGAACATATTGAACAACGCATCTTGCCGCTCCTGGGTGGCACCACAGATCGTGTCGAATACTTGGTAATTCTCCATACTGCCGTCGCGCTCTTTCACTGCAGCTGCGATGCGGCGCTGGATCTCTTCGGTCTCGGACTTCAGCATAGTGGTTTGGTTGGCCACACCGACTTTCTCCAGATGGACCTCGGGGTCGAAGCCTGTGGATGTGCCTTTGGCGAATCGATCGAGAAAAGCCTGCCTGTCTCCACCATGGATCAGGTAATCGCAGAGGTAGTCGACATCGTCCAGCGTCAGCACTACAAGGTAGTGGCCGTCTTTGGCATCGCCGAGTGCGCGCGAAGCGGTGGCGCGAGTCTCCTCGTGGCCTGCCTTGCCGTGGATGATGGAGGTCACGCCGTTTTTGGCGTAGCCTTTTACTCGGCGCCAGACTTTCATCACATCGCCACAGGTGGTATCGACGACCTTGGCGCCTTGCTCCTCGAGTTTCTCCATGTAGGAGACGGGTGCGCCAAAAGCGGGCACGATCACCACATCGTCTTCGGTGATGTCGTCATAGGTCTCGTCCATCTCCTTCCAGGGGAGGGAGACGATATTCATCTGCTCGAGCTGCTCGTTGACCTCGGGATTGTGAATGATCTCGCCGATCAGAAAGATGCGATTGTCTGGAAACACACGGCGGCTGGCATAGGCCAGATCGATGGCGCGCTCCACGCCGTAGCAAAAACCGAACTGCTGGGCGAGGCGCACGGTAGTATTACCGATGGTGAGCGAGCTGCCGTTGGCTTTGATTTTTTCCACGATGGAGCTCTCAAAGCGGCGAGCGACTTCGGCCTGCACGAGCTGCATCACCTCGGGGGTGCGCACGTTTACCTTCTTCTGTTTGCGCGGTCTGGGAGCGGTAGTGGACATGATCGGTGGTAAAAAAGACTAAAAGTATACGTTGGGCGAATCGAAGGGAGCGTCTGTGATGAGAACGGATGGGGGCGAGTCGGGATAGTTATAATCCATCGGGCGCGGGATATTGCGGCCGATAGTGGCATCCTCCGGTAGACTGCGGGCGATGTGGATCGGTGTGCCCGCATTTACTAGGTGGAAAAACTCTCCAGAGATCGATTTGTGCAGGCGCAGGCAGCCATGAGTGCGCGGCGTGGGCCAGACGGCTCCAGAGTGAAAGCCGTAGCCGCTTTTGAACTCTACCCAATTTGGCATGGGATAGCCGACATAGCGCCAGCCGGAGGGAGTGTTCACGCGCTTGCCGGGGCGGATCTCGGCTCCGCGCACGTGAAAGCCATAGGTGTTCGATCGCTTGCGTGGCAGTTTGTTAAATGCTTTAAAATCGCCCAATGGGGTGGGATCCGATGCGGTGCCGATGGCGACTGCCGCTGCCCATTTGGCTTCCTTGCCCTCGTAGAGGTAGACGGCGCGATTTGCCAGGCTCACACGCACATGCACGGCCGATCGATTGGCGACCTGGCCTAGCTTCAGCGACATGCCCTGAGTCCGGCTGGCGGGCTCGTGTGTCGCGCATCCGGTGAGGCCTACGAGCAGCGCGACGCTGGCCAGTGCGATGCGAGTGATAGAGTGTCTGCGGGTCATGGCTTTGTCTGTGTGCGTGCAGGCTACTTACACCCTAGCTGTGGCTAAGAAAAACGAAAAACTCAGCCTGCAGGCATGAGTGCAGACTAGCTGCGAGCCTGCAGTGTCACCACACACTCGAGATGTCTCGTCTGCGGGAAAAGGTCGAATGGCGTGATCCGTGTGATCTCGTAGTGATCCTTCAGCAGCTCGAGATCGCGGATCTGCGTGGCGGGATTGCATGAGATGTAGACGACTCTAGCTGGGCGGTAGTCGATCAGCTGATTGAGAAAGTCTGGGGTGCTGCCTTTTCGCGGTGGGTCGATGATGACGGCTGCCTTGGCGGGATTGAAGTGGACTTCGGCAAAAATCGCAGCCGCATCGCCCGCGATGAACTGACAGTTCTCGATGCCATTGGCTTCGGCATTGCGCCGAGCCCAGTCGATGGCCGCCTCGCTCACCTCGATGCCCAGTGCCTCTTTGAAGTCTCTGGCCAGCGATAGTCCGAATAAGCCCGAGCCGCAGTAGCAATCGACTAGGTAATCGACCGAGCCATCGCCCAGCGCCTCCTGGCGGGCGTGATCGACGAAAGCGGGCAGGATGTGTGGATTGTTTTGGAAAAATTCTCCCGCCTGGAAAGAAAAAGTCAGGTCGCCCACCTTTTCTTCGCAGGTGTCAGTGTTGTGGGTGCATACCTTGCCATCGGCCGAGTCGCGTAGCAGCAGGGTGGCGCCCTTTTTGTAAAAGGCCGCATTGGCGATCGCTTCCTGGCGGACTTTGGTCAGCTCTTGATTGATACTGTCTGAGGCGATCGGGCACTCGGTGACATCGATGATCTGCTGCCTGCGACCCTGCAGGAGAAAGCCGATCGGGCCCATCTCGCCTTTTTTCGGCTTTTGGAAGTGGGGCGTGATCTTCGACCGGTAGCCATACTGCACCGGCGACGGCACGACAGGGTCTACCGGGTGTGAGATACCGGCCATCTTTTCGAGTAGCTCTGCGACCTGGCGCTGTTTCCACGCCAGTTGGCTCTCGTAGCTGAGGTTTTGGTACTGGCAGCCACCGCACTGGCCGAATAGGCGGCATTTGGGTTCGATCCGGTCCGGGCTCGGCTCGAGGATCTCGACCAAGTCGCCATCGGAGTAGTTGGCGTGGTTTCGGTAGATCCGAGTGAGTACTTTTTCCCCAGGGAGCGTGTGCGGCACAAAGACGACCCACCCACCATCGTGGCGGCCCACGCCGACTCCGAGATTGGTAAGCGAATCGATCTCGACCTCGATCTCCTGATGGTAATCGTAGGGCTCAGGAACGAATTTTTTGGGTCGTTTGGCAGAAGTAGGCATGTGGAACTAACCCTCAGTAGAGGAGTGGTCTTCAGCAGCAACCTCAGTGGTAGAAATACTGGGATTTGCATCAGAAGACTCACCGACAGTAATGCCTAGGCGCTGATTTTCCTCAATGGCTTTCTCAACCGCAGACTCCATAATGGAATCCAACTCATCGAACCTGCGCCGAATATCTGAGGGGATCTCGTTTCCAGTCACGATCATATTCCTTTTGCAGTATATACGAGGTGCAGAAATTGCACAAACAGTTCCTCTTCATAGACTTCAACCCCATGTTGCCAACCGCCGGCTATTCGGGTGCGTCTCTGGGCGCTGGTATTTACGACTAAGTTCCATCCCGAGTTGGCAAACAGCCGGTAGATTTCCCAAAAGTTGGCGTGGGATCGAGTAAATCTCCTCCTAATATCTGCTTCCGGCACATGGTGGCCACCTTTTTTCACTCGTGCCGCCACACGATCGACCGAGGCATCTTCATCCAGTGGGGTCACAAATATCATCTCGATCGAATAGCCTGCATCGCTGTAGGCTTGAATCGTTTTTCGAAAGCTGCGCCCAGAGAGAGTGCTTTCCACGATCACATCCTCTCCAGAGACCCTAGCTTCTGTCATTCTTTGTAAGAAGAGACGTCCTGCCGCCACCGCTACACTTTCAGGATCGTCGGGGCACAACTCAAAGGCTGCCTCATCGGCGCACAGGTAGCGGTGAGAGTGACTACGCAGAAACTCGCGGATGAAGGTGCTCTTACCGGCTCCATTGGGACCTCCGATTACAGTTAACTTAGGCATTGAGAACTGGCGGTTATCAAGCAGGGCGAAATGTCGGCACAGCGGGATTTTCTAAATCAAGGGAAAATGCAATAGATTTATAATTTTTATAAATATCATAATTTTAATTGAATTCACCTGTGTGAGTGGTAAACTATTAACTATCCCTCTGCACCAATATCACGAAACCAAACAGAAAAGATATGATAAAACGCATAGGTGTATGGATGCTCGCGCTTGCTGGTGTAACCACGGCGCAAGCCGAGACTCCAAAAAACCAACAAACAGCAGTGAATGAGGTAACTCGTAAGGTGCCGTTTGGAAACTACTGGGATGCCAATTCCTGGGAGGCAGATAGTGCTGAAAACTTTTGGAAAGCCACGCCTAAGGCTGAGGCTGACTCCAAAAAACAGCAGGCTACTGCAGCCCAAGCCAGGCGGCGTATCCAGCCTGTGGCACCTAAAAAGACCTACTCCAAGTAGGTCGGGAAATGGGGCGCTCTGCGCCCCAGATTTCTCGCTCCGAAAAATCGTTTTACTTTCGGAGAAAATAAGACATATTCCCCGCTTTCCCGAGCTCAATTGCCGTCGGTCCTCTGTATTCTTTCGCACGCTGTGCGATGAAGGGTCTGCTCTACAGAGGGAAACCCGGCCATCCAGATCAGAATATGTCTGTAAAACTAGCACCATTCGAAATACCGGATCGTCTTACTAAAGACGAAGACACTGCCACTGAAAGCTACGCCCAATTCACCGCCGAACCATTCGAGGGCGGATACGGCCACACCATCGGAAACAGTCTCCGTCGTGTGCTACTCAGCTCCCTAGAGGGCGCGTCGATCACTTCCGTCCGCATCGCGGGCGCTCAGCACGAGTTTTCCTCTCTGCCGGGTGTGGTAGAGGACGTCACTGAGATCATTCTGAATCTGAAGCAGATCCGCTTCAAGCACTTCGAGGACAAAGATCCTGCGACTCTATCTATCAATGTCGATAAGGCAGGCGCTGTGACTGCAGGCGACATCGAGGCGATTTCTCAGTACGAGATCGTCAATCCAGACCAGCACATCCTGACTCTGGATCGTAACACCAAATTTAACCTCGAGATGGAGGTCCGCGTCGGCCGTGGATTCCACACATCTGAGGACAACAAGCACCCCGATATGCCTATCGGCGTGATCCCTATCGATTCTATTTTCTCACCAGTGCGCCGTGTGAAGTACGCTGTGGAGAACACTCGTGTCGGTCAGCGCACCGACTACGACAAACTCGTCCTCGAGATCTGGACCGACGGTCGTCTCGAGCCACACGAGGCTCTGCTGCAGGCGTCTGCTGTGCTGCGTCACCACCTCGACGTATTCGTCAACTACGACGACGACGCAGTGATGATCGAAGATCGTCCAGAGGCTCAGACCGAGGAGAACTCCGAGCTCAAGAAGCTGCTCAACATGAGCGTCAACGAGATCGAGCTGTCTGTGCGTGCGGCTAACTGCCTGAACAACGCGAATATCACGACTGTCGGCCAGCTGGCTATGAAGTCGGAGGCAGAGATGCTCAAGTATCGTAACTTTGGTAAGAAATCGCTCAACGAGATCAAGGACAAGCTCCACGAGCTGGGTCTTTCACTCGGTATGGCTATCGATCCGACATTGCTCGAGCAGCCATTTACAGCGACACTACTCGGTAAGGACCGTGGTGCTGAGGGACCAGGATTGGCCGCACTCATCGCCCAGAACCCAGATAACTTTAGATAAACATCAGGCTGGAGCTTGATTTTAAAAAATCTTCCACCATTTATTTTAAAAAGAAGTTCATCACATGAGACATCGTAGGAAAACAGTCAAGCTCCAGCGCGATAAGGCACATCGCGAGGCAATGCTCCGCAACCTCGCAGCAAGCCTGATCGAGCACCGTCAGATCACAACGACTCTGGCCAAGGCCAAGGCTCTCCGCCCTTTTGCAGAGAAGCTGGTAACCCTGGGCAAGACCAACACACTTCACAGCCGCCGCCGTGCGCTCTCCCTACTGGGTAGCAACACGCTGGCTCAGCGTAGTGTGAAAGTGCTCTTCGACGAGATCGCTCCAGCGAGTGCAGATCGCCAGGGAGGCTACTGCCGCATCATCAAGCTAGGTCAGCGCAAGAGCGATTCCGCTCCTATGGCGATGATCGAGTGGGTAGATGCTCGCACTGGTGCTGCTGCTGACGCAGACGACGAGTAAGATCAACCCGATCTAAAGAAATTTTTCGGAGACCCTCTTCAGCCTAGCTGGAGAGGGTCTTTTTTTGTGGGGTATTTGCTTTTTCAAAGGTGACCTATTTGAGCCGCGATCTGGTGGGTTGGAGCCCTTTGGCTTATTAGCTTTTTGAACTGCTCGGCAGTTAACAGCTAATCTACGCTAACACATTGCGAATGACATGGCCGTGTACATCGGTGAGACGGCGGTCGAGGCCGTTGTGATACCAGGAGAGTTTTTCATAGTCTAGCCCCAGTAGATGAAGCACAGTCGAATAATATTCCCAAATCGTGGTGGGATTTTGTTCGGCTCTACGGCCAAATTCATCGGTGGCTCCGTAACTGGTTCCGCCTTTCACTCCCGCGCCCATCATCCAGAGGGTGAATCCGTCGGGGTTGTGGTCGCGGCCGACGGTGCCTTGCTGATTGGTCGGCATACGACCGAACTCTGTGGTCCATAGAATTAGGGTGTCTTCCATCATGCCGCGTTGCTTTAGGTCGGTGAGCAGGGCGGCAGTGGGTTGGTCGAATATCGGGCAGTGACGCTCGTAGTCGGCTTTCAGAGTTTTGTGGGCATCCCAGTTGAGCAGGCCATCGACACCGCTGGCTCGCGAGGAGCAATAGAGGTTCACATAACGAACCCCGCGCTCTAGCAGACGTCTTGCCAAGATACAATTGCGCGCATAGTCTGACTTCAGACTATTATTGGAATCGGTTCCGTAGAGCTGGTGCACGTGTTTGGGCTCGCTGTTGAAATCGCTCACTTCCGGTGCTGAAAGTTGCATTCGGGCGGCCAGTTCGTAAGAGCTGATACGGGCCTGTAGTTCACTTTCTGCTGGACGCTGGGAGGCGTGATTTCGATTGAGAAAGTGTAGTAAATCGCGTGTCGATTTTTCTTCCTTAGCGCTAACCGAGTCTGGAGCCTGCAGATTACGAATCGGCTTATGGGCGGCCATTACAATCGCCTGGTGTTTGGCTGGCAGAAAACCATTACTCCAGTTGGCTTTACCATTTGGCGGTTCACCTCGGATATCGGGGATCGCGACGTAGGTAGGCAAGTTGTCGGTCATACTACCTAGCCCGTAACTGATCCAGGCACCGGCAGCGGGGAAGCCTTCGGTCGCATGACCGGTGTTTACAAACACGCAGCCGGGACCGTGGGTGTTAGTCTTGGAATGCATGCCGTGGAAAAAGGCAATATCATCGACGTGCTGCGCCATATATGGCAGCATGGATGAGATCATTTTACCACTCTGTCCGGCTGGTTTGAACGGCCAGGGACTTTTCATGAGCGGCCCGTTTTTGCCTTGGAAACTGACCATGTTTTCCTCGCCGGGCAGAGGTTGGCCATGCATCTTCTCCAACATGGGTTTGTGCTCCCAAAGGTCCATGTGTGATGCGGCACCTGGGCAGAATATCTGTAGCACCCGTTTCGCTTTGGCTGGGAAATGAGTTCCGGTGGTTGCGGCGAGCGAATTCCCTGCCATCAGCTGTTGAAGGCCGATGCCCATCAGGCCGGTCGAGACGTTGCCAAGGAATTGGCGGCGGTTGACTTCGGTAAATGGATTCATGTCGTGGAAAGTTTTATGATAGTGAGCGATTGACGATTTTATCATCCATCTGTTTTGTCATATTTCTTATTCGGGGGCTTCAATCTAAGTAAATCAACTCACTTGAATTAAGGACCGCTCTGCAAACAGCCCTCAAGCCATGCTCGTCGAGAACTTTGCCAACCCTTTCAAACTCATCTTCTGTGGGCTCCCTCAAGTAAGCCAATGCGTAAAGTTTTGAGATCTGCGCCTGTTTTCCAATATCGCCAACCCGCTCAGCCAATGCTTCCGCCATATCGAAAGTGAACTGGTGGTTCAACATCGTTAGCGCCTGCAAAGGTGTCGTGGTCCTGGCTCGTTTCGGCGCAGACAGAGCACAGTCGGGTTGATCAAACTCGGTCATTAAATCAACGACTGAAGCTCGTGCGTTTTGGTGATACACCGCTCGTCGGTAGGTCTCCGGTCCGTGAGTATCCAGCGGCTCATAGGTGGAAACATTATCACTCATGTATTTATACAGACGAAAGCCGGGACCGCCTGGTTCTAAATCAAGCTTGCCGGATATCGATAAAATGGTATCACGGATTTCTTCAGCGCTCAGTCTTCTCGGCGGGAAGCGCCAGAGTAGCCGACTGTCTCGATCGATCTGGGCAGCATTGTCACGATGGTCCGAACTCTGTTGATAGGTTTCGGAAAGCATGATCAACCGATGCATAGCTTTCAATTGCCAGCCGTTTTCCTTGAGTTGGACCGCCAGGAAGTCGAGTAATTCAGGATGACTGGGTCGGTCTCCCATGTAACCGAAATCATTCGGTGTATTGACGATTCCTGTTCCAAAATGGTAATGCCAGAGTCGGTTAGCCAGGACCCTTGCTGTGAGCGGATTCCCGGGATTGGTGATCCATTCGGCCAACTTCAATCTGCGTTCACTTTCATTAGATGGTTCCGGCAGTTCGTATCCTTCGAGCACCTCGCTCAGAGTCGACAAACTGGCCGGCGTCACGGTATCGCCTTTTCGTTGTGGGTTGCCGCCAATCAATAAATGGAATGGACCTTCTGCCAGATTGGCATCCCGAGTTCCCATCCAGATTTGTTGAAAATCGGGGATATCCTTTATTTCCTTAGCCAGACGATTGATTTCGGTGGTGAGCCGTTGTTTCTCTTTGGCTTCAGACTCAGTAATCTCTTGTTTAGCGATTCGCCAATCTCGATGGGCTTTATTCACTGGCTGCCTGTCTCTACCACTGGCAATCTCTTGCCAGGTATCGCCATCAGTAGATATTTCGATGCGATATTCGGCTACTGTGGAAAATTTACTATGCGTAGGCAGGGATTCCCCTTTAGCGCTGGAGAAAATGATTCGCTCGACCGGATAGGTTTTTGGCAGCTCAATCAAGAGGTAGTTGGAGGTCGGGAGATAGCGGGCCCCTGACTTGCCATCGATTGTTAGGTGGGCTCCGTAAACTCCCGGAAAATCCTCGTTCACTCGAGCGGGGCCGCTGGCTTTGCCACCGTTGGAAGCTAGAGCTACATTCTTCCCTTCGGAGTACACCTCGAACTCATCGAGGCGGAAAGATTTGGATTCTGGTCTGCGGTCATTGGCGTCACTGGTAAATCGAATCCACTTCGCTTCGATCGGAGTCTTAAAATCTTCGATAGTTCCCGTGCGTTCGATTTTGGGGCGAGTCCAGGTTTTGGCATAATCTTCAGCGTTGGTATCAATCCGCTTTTGTAAAGCTTTTTCGATTTTAGTGCGTTCGGCAACCAGCCTGTCGTGCTGTTCTTGTAGTGGCGCAATCTTCTCAGCACGGGCCTTTTTTTCATCCGCTGTAGCAAGAGTGGTACGGCCATGTTTCACGCCAGCGAATGTGGCATACATTTGGTAGTAATCTTTCTGCGAAATAGGATCAAACTTATGATCGTGGCAGCGAGCGCAGCCAAGCGTCATGCCGAGAAAGGCTTCGCCTGTGGCATTGATGATCTCGTCCAGCGTGTTGGCGCGAATCTGCGCCTGGGCTTTTGGATCTTGATTCCTGACATCGTCATAGGGTCCAGCGACAAGGAAACAGCTACCGATTGCAATGTCGGAATTATCTTTACCAAATACATCTCCAGCGATGTGTTCGCGAATCAATTGGTCGAAGGGTTTATCCTCATTGATCGATCGAATCACATAGTCACGAAATGGCCAAAGCTCATTGATGATGAAATTTCGCTCAAACCCATTGCTTTCACCAAAGCGTACCACATCCAGCCAATGCCTCCCCCAGCGTTCCCCATAGCGAGGCGATGCCAGCAATCGATCGATGAGTTTTTTCCAAGCATCGGGTGATTGATCTTCCACAAATGCAGCGACCTCCTCAGGTGTAGGCGGTAGACCGGTTAGGTCATAACTGGCACGGCGAATCAAATCACGTCGGCTGGCGGCAGGATTTCGCTTCAAACCTGCGGCAGATAAGCGTGCATCGATGTACGCATCAATCGAGTTGTTTTTGGGTTCAGCCAGTTTTTGATAGGCCCACCAGGATTTATCAGTTTTCGATGCCTCGCGCAGAATCAGTCCATCGGGCCAAGCCGCGCCCTCATTGATCCACTTAGCAAGCAGCTCAGCTTCAGCTTCGGTGAGCGGATCGCCTTCCTCCGGCATATATGGTTTTTTGCCTGGTTTATCTGGTATTGAAACCAGCCAAAGATCACTTTTTTCGGCATCTCCCGGAACCACCAGTAAATCCTTTGGATTGAGCACTTTGTCCCGGGTATCGAAGGATAGACCGCCCTTTTTGATGTTCGGATTGTGGCAAGCCAGGCACTTCTTTTCGAGGACGGGCTTAACCTCCTTTTCGAAATCAACGCCACTAGCTTGCCAGGTAATCAACAGCCCGGAAAAACTCGCGATCCAAAGGTAAAAATTCATGATGAGAACCAAAAGATACAAGCCCAAAGCTGTTTAGTCATCTAGCGTGTAAAAGATAGATGCTAATGTCCACTCTTGATCATCGTTTGTCTCATGTTCTAGTGTTTAAATGAGTTCTACATCTATCGTTTTAGCCGTTCGATGATGGTGTCGACATCATACCTACAGGGCAGCTAGGTAACTGTGGGAAAACAGCACTCAATCACTCAATCGATAAATATCCCCGTGATATTAGCAGGTTCTCGCCCCACTTCTAAATCTAGGTCCGTGTAAGGTGGCTGTTCCAAGGTTAACCGGACATCGCCTTGGAAGCTGAACTGAGCGACCGCCATTTTATCGCTATCGGTGCCGGAAAAGTTGATGAGGTTGCGTTGTTCTTCGGGGTTGTTCAAGGGACTGAGGTACAGGGTCGATGGGGCGGCTGAACCGAACAGCAGGGTAAGTTGATGGGTTTCTTTGTCGGATACTCTGATATCCCAACTCACCTTTTGTGTTTTCTTTGTTCGTGACCAGAGGCCTGCTCCTAGGTAGTCGCCGGTTGGTTCGCCGTTCAGAGTGATGTATAGATGCTTGCGGATTTTTTTGCTTCCTGCGTAGAGTCCATCTTTGTACTTGCCGGGTTGGTGGGAGGAGAATGAAAATGAATCGGAGAGATGGACCAATGGGGTGTCTTGATCCTGCCAACCCTCTGCTCCGTGACGGAACAGGACGTATCCATTTCTGCCGATGCTGCGATGGGTGAGTTGCCCTTGTCCCGACCAATCGACCGCGGCGCAGGGTTCGCTGGCTGTTAGCTTTGATGAGTCAATCTTGAATAAACCTTTGCCGCCGATCAAAACCTCCACCTTTTCGCCCCTTTTCTTTAGGGTTTCTGCAAACGAGTTTGGTTTGAATAACTGTAGTTCACCCCATAATCCAGGCTTGAGTAGTGATTCCTCAGGCGCGTCGAAAAGCATGGTGGTGTTTTTATTGCTCCAGTAGAGGCGTTTGATGGTTTTGGTGCCGTTTCCGAGCAGGATGCCGATATCGCATGTGTATTTGCCCGGTTTGGGTTGCCAGCTCAGCAAAGATAATGGAATGCTGAGTTCGTAGGCTGTTCCGTTGCGACGCTGCATCGGCTGTTTCCGTACGATATTGGTATCCTGATAGGGGAGTTGGACTTGAGCTTCAGCCAACTCGACCTGATTACTCATATCCCTGATGTGGTCAAAAGTAATCGAGCGGTTGGGCGAGGCAATCTCCTCGGTAAAGCCCTGCCTTTCGGATTTCTGCTCGTAGTGGATGGCTCGGATTTTGTCACCCACTCGACTTACCAATAACCGCTGGTCACCGACCTTTGGCACTAGCGAGGTATTACCGGAAGTTGAGATCATCACATCAAGCGCGCCTCCGGTTTTGAACATGCCGTGCCAGGGATCGGCTCCTGCGTTGTGGATTAAATTGGGGTGTAGGGTTTTCCAAGCGGCATAGAGTTTCTCGTCGGTGATCTTTAAGGCACCTTCAGTTCGATCGTCGATTCGCTGCCAGTCGGCGTCAGCCCAATCATGTAGCTTGCCATCGACGGTAATCGCCCCACCGGTCGGCACCTTAGTGACTTTGCGACCTTCTACCGCCTGACGGGCGATCTCGGCTTTGGAGAACCACTCTCGACAGTCATTCAGTTGATCTTGCGAAACCTCCACCGTAAATGGTTTGATCCTATGGATGCTGTCCAGTCCATCGACACGGATGATTGAACTGGTGTGGTTCATCGCTTGTAGATAGACATTGCCATCGCTAGTTGCCGTGATGGTTTGGTAGAAGCCTTCGCCATCGCTGGTGAATTCGCCCAACTGCATCCCTCGATTGACTTGCAGAGGATTGGGCTGTGAAAAATAGCCGTGCTTAAACAAAGAGGCGACGAACAGGCCGTCGATAGTAAATAGATAGATCTGGCCGGAGTTCGCATTTAGCGCCCAGAGCTCTTCTGTGTTTCCGATCGTAAAACTCGGGCCGATTACCTTGGTAGTGCCTATTAGATCGCCGGGAAGCGGGGTGCGGTCGATTGGATAGCTTTGCGAGGCGTGCAGGCTATGCCACTGATTCGGGTAATACCACCGATTCCCAGATCGAGTGATCCCGCAAACCGCTCCCTGTAGTTGGGTCGTGCTGAAATAGTCACTACTTCCGACCAAAGCATAATCGCCGTTGATTCCCGGAATGATGGTCGTGAATTTAATCGGCACTCCGAGCGGACAAGTGATTTCTGCCTTTTCCAGATCGTAAACAGGTACGCCGCTTTGGGTGAAAGAATCGGGTGCAATCGACAACCCATCTGCGGTGATGAAAGTCAGGCCATCGTTCTGATTAAGAGATGCGACTTTGCCATCTCTGAAGCTGACTTCGTCCACTTCAATCTCCTGGTTGTTATTCAAATCCGACCAGACGAAAAGCAGTGAATTTTCGTAGGGTGTTTGCTTGTCGTTGACCCATTGCTGATTGATAACCTGTTCGATGTTGATCCCTTCGGGGATTTTGTCCCGGTATTCAGGCGCTTTGAATATATCCCAATAATTCGCTTGGCCTAACGCAGCCACCGGAGTCGCTATGCCGTCATCCATTCGCCAGACCCCAGCGATCACGGGGCCCATGGTAGGAGCGGAGTTGTAGGTGTTGGTCAGGTATTGGTGGCCGTTGATATATACCGGTGTTTCCGGTGCAGCGCCCAGACTGCCGTGTGTCGTTGGTAGGAGTAAGTTGCCTGGGTTGTCGCGACGGAAAAAGATGTTTTTTACCTGGTTGGTCGCTGCGTACCAGTCCAAAGCGAATTCCATGCCAAAGTAGTAGAATCGATTCTTGTCTTGAGGGTCCAGTTTGCCACCTCCTCCGTATTCAGTAGAGCCGTAGAATGCCTTGATAAATTGCCCATCCTTAGCCGACCAGACACTGACTCGTTTTGGCTGGTAATCCTCTTCCGCTACCCAGAGTTGTCCGTCGGGTGTGAGCGCCATACTCATTGGGTAGTGCATTTTTCGGGGGCGATAGGGTCCGCAGGCAGGTTTGCCCGTTTCACCGATAGTGCGCAGGAGTTTGCCATCGGTATCGAAGACTTTTATCTGGTGAGCGGAGCCGTGATCGGAAATATAGATCTGTCCATCTTCGGACATGGTAATTTCCTGTGGTTCCTCAAGCCCGCCCTGGATGATGGCCTCTAGTTCATTCGGCTGTTTCTTTGCATCCCGGACCCTATATAGATTCTGGTCAGCTATCACATATAACCGGCCACCACTATCAAAACACAAACCCATTGGTTTTTTCGCTGTTATGGCTCCGATCTTCTCCGCTGTTGCTTTTTCCGTGTCGATTTTTAGCAATAGGATTTCATTCCTTTTAGGAAAACTGATAGCAGCCATGGCATCATAGACTGCCAGTCCTCCTACCGGGTAATCCACGATGTAGTGACTGCGGTGATGTTTGATCTTTTCTTTCTGCCGAAACAGGGTCTTGTTTCTTTTATCACCAATGCCTACCAAGGAGACTTCTCCAAAACGTGAAGCTCCAAGCCCGTATGCGATGAATGAATCCGGTTGTGCCACGGCGTCTCTGCACAATCTCACAGCACCTGCCCAATCACTGCCGATCCCCGTGACTCCTTTGATTTTTTTTCCCTGCAGATCGGTCCAGATCAAACCATGCCCGCCCTCGGCCAAAGAGCTGCCAAGAAGCATGTGTGGCTTATCGCCTGGCACATAGAGAGCCGAACTTGGCGGTGTGTGGTCAGCCATCCATTGACCGGTCGCACCGGCTGTGCGCCAAGACGGCGACTGTGGAGCATACGGGGTGAACTCGTAGCGCAGGTCCACTTTGTCTCGAATCAAACCCCGGACTCGATACTGCCCTGAAGAGACCAGGCTGCCGGTTTTCGTGTAGTTGCCGTGTGGACCCACATTTTGCTGGCCATGGTCATCCATGCCATCCCAATACAGTGTATGGGAACCGGCCGGGTAAAAAGTCTCGCTGACCAGATTACGAACTCGATCGCCCTCGTCATTGTCGATGACGATGGTGACGTAGCTGTCTTTTTCGAGGGTGAGGGGGATCTCGATGGGAGGTTTCGGAGACTGAGCCGTGGCCCAAAACGGGACAGACAGCGCCAGGCAGACGATAAATGAGAGAGGATGTTTTTCGGATTCCAAAGCAGTTCTACGAATCTAGCCGAGCCACCAAAAGATGCATCTGCCGTAAAAAATATTCACTTTGATTGTCCACCCTCTGCGCGGGAGATCACATCAATCCTTCGCGCAAGGCTTTGGCCACGGCACCGCCCACCGTGCTGACGTGTAGTTTTGCATAGATTCGCCGGATGTAGCAGTCGATGGTGTGTGGGCTCAGGCTCATTTCTTTGGCAATCTCTTTGCGAGTAAGGCCGTCGGCGAGCAGATTGAGCACTTTCACCTCCTGTACGGAGAGTGGTACGGTTTCTGAACCGGGAGGTGGATTTTGCGGTGTTTTGGATTCGTGATCTTTGAATCGATCGATGACCTGCCGAGCGATCTCGGGGCTCATCGGAATGCCGCCGTTTTTGACTTCCTCGACGGCTGCCACGATGCGGCTTACGCTTTCTTCTTTTAGTAGAAAACCGGAAGCTCCGGAGCAAATCGCTTCGAATATGCGTTCGCGGTCATCGCAAACAGTGAACATGAGAATCTCGGCGTCGGGAACAGCATTTTTCAGTAGTTTGATACCTGCGAGCCCGGTCATGCCTGGCAAGCCTATATCGAGAATGATAACCTCTGGAGGCTCGACTGTCCCCTGTACAGTCTCGGGCTGTTCAGGAGACAGTCCGTTTAATTTCATATAGTCGATCGCATCCTCACAACTGGGAAAGTCCTCTACTTCCTGATTGCTATCGGACAGCGTCAGGGCTTCCCGCAATGTTTTGCGTAGTTTTTGATGGTCTTCGATGATCCAGATCATTGTTGCTCGATGGGCACTGTTAAATGTATAGTTGTTCCCCGGTCAGGAATTGAATCGATGGTGTAGTTACCTTTTAAGGTAGAGGCCCGGCGTTTCAGATTGGCCAGTCCATGGCCGGACGACTTCGTCGGAGAATTGGTATCGAATCCACATCCATCGTCGATAATCGCCAGTTTCAGTTGATCGTTATCCCAGGCTATTTCTACTTTTATCTTGTTGGCCTGACTGTGGCGCATGGCATTGGTGAGGGATTCTTTATAGAAAGCGACCAGTTCCCGGCTCCAGTTGATTGACGGACGCCCATTGGGTCGAGTGCCTGTTACCTCGATTTCACTATTAACTCCGTCGAGAATCCGGTGGGCGACATTTTGAAGACGATCGGACAATTCTCCGTAATCGACCTCGGTCGGTGCCAGCAGCCAGATGACGTCGCGCATGTGAACCAAGGTGGAGCGCGCGGTCTCAGAGATGTGTTCGAGGCGGTCGGTTTCGATTTTGCCTTTCTTTATTTGGTCACCGGCGAGTTCACTTTGCATGGCGAGATGACTGAGGCTGGCACCTATTTCATCATGCAGATCGCGGGCGATCCTTTGGCGCAGTGCTTCACGCGAGGCGGCGGCTCGTGCACGGACCATCAGTAGAGCTATGATAGAGAGCAGAGCGACGAGAATGGCTGAGCCAATGCCTGCAAAAAGCAGGGTGCGGCGGTTTGACTCGCGCCTCTCTTGCAAGCGGGTTCGGATGCTTGCCGCTTCTGTTTTCAGCGCTTCCGCCCGCTCGATCTGTTCCAGCCAGGTGGACCAGTCCAGCATCTCGTAGCGACTGCTGTGGCCATCGACCAGTGCCTCGGGCGACCAGCCTTCGAGGTTTGCCTGGTCGGCAAAGTTTACCTTTTTACCGAGGGCCAGGTTGCGATTGCCTTGCCAGATTTGCAGCTCTGCCAACGCCAGGAAATTCTGATCGGTTGCGCCGCTGGTTCCCACTCCCCATAGGTCGACGCCGATCATACGAACGCGTCTGGCTATCAGGTTGGGAGGTGCAAGGCAAATCTGGGCCGCTCCCGGGTTTGGCAGGGATTCAGCTCCCCCGGAATTAGGAAAATCGACCTCATCCAAAATCACTTTTTCTTCGGCTGAGCCGTGATCCGCCACCACTTTGAACTGCCGGGGAAATCCATATCCATCTTGGTCTGACAAGGCCCCTGGATTCGCTGGAGTCAGATGGATTTCATCGATCGATTGCGATTCACCGAGATCGACTTCTACCCAAACTTTGGAATCAGGATGGGATCCGCTGAAGTAGAAATCTGCTCCCCGGTAACCGTCGGCAGGCGATCCTTTCCTGCCACGCAGGGGCAGGCACCAGAAATAGCCATCGGTCAGATTGAAAGGCTCCCAGCGGCGTGGTTGCTCGATCGAAGGTGAGCTGGTGACCGGGCAGCGTAATGCGACGTTCCGGCCCCCGGCCAGCACGACAATTTCGCCGAGTCGAATGTATTTAGATGTGGAATTTTCGCTGTCCGTCGTTTGCCGAAATCCTTCGGCCGGGATGCGAATTCGCAGGTATCGTCCGGCAGCTCCATTGCTGGAAAAACTGAGAAACGGCAGTGATTCGCCTGCGCCCGGGAGCAGTTCTTTCCAGCGGGCGATGCGCACGGCGTTGTCAAATTCCGGGGTGGCCGCGATCTCAATCTCCAGGGCACCTGGAAAGCCATCCGAGATCGGCGCTTCGGTATTGGTTTGGGTCGGCAAACGGGCCGGAAACAAAGCGATTTTATCCGGCGTCACCGATTTGCCGAAATCGATCGTGATCCAGCCCGGATCGGCGAAGAGACCATGAAAGCCGATTCGACGGCAAGTTTGCAGTGAAGGAATCAGGCGAGGCAGATCAGAGAGTTCATGCTCGATTTCAGCAAGCCGTGCTGCATCCTCTCCCCAGAGAAACGTCGGAGAGAAAACCAGCGCCACAAAGGCCGGAACTGACACGAATCGCAGCATAAACCAGCGGGTAGTTTAGCGGAAAAGAAGGCGATTCGCGAATGGTGCCGTGACACTGGATCCGGTGGCAGGAATGGGATTTCCCGCTGATTCAGAACAACCACAGAAGGGTGATGCCAGATATTGAATGCCAAAGGAAAAGTAACACGGGCATCCCGCTCCGAGCAATTCAACTTTACGGACCAGAGCGGCATGCCCGTGTTACATCTGAGTAGCCATATTTTAACAATCACGAAAATTCAAATTTCGTCAGTTATCCGACCGGTAATCTCAACATCGATCGAATCTTTTCAATCCAACTCGAAGGCAGAAACAGGATGTACAAAGTGACTAACTGAAAGCTGAAGAAAAACAGCTGGTGCATCATCAGCGCTATACCACCGTGAAACGCCACACCACCGAGGAACGCCCACTTGCGCAATTTAGGAACCAGAAACAGCAGGGGCGCGACTATTTCGTAGAGGAGGCTGCCATACATCAAAATCGTCCAGATTCCTTTCGGTAGGGTTCGCAGACACCAGGCGGCAAACTCTGTGCGGTAGCTTCCCTGGGCGTGAGTCCACAGAGTGTCAGGATATTCCATCCAATCGCCGTGGAATACTTTGCACCAACCGGCGGTGGCATATTGAATAATCAAAGTCGCCTGGATGACTCGTTCCGGCCAGCGGGAAACGGCACCCTTACTCCGCGCCAGCGATAACGCCATGACCAGGAAAAAAACAAAGTAGTATTTATTCAACGTAAAAGCAGAGATCACATCGATCCCGTGGACCAGGCCCAGACAAATGAGCAGCGGCCAGACAAACCAGTGCGGTTTTATGCCTGCGACTATCGCTGTCAGGCAAGTAAACAGCGTGATACCCGCCACCAAAACCGCCGGTGGAGAAATCGGTGCAATCGGCCGGAAATGATACCAGAGCCGGTTGTCCGGGGTGAGATGAAATCCTTCCGGCGTGAGCCATTCCCGCCAATGAACAAACCAGAACGCAAAATAAACAATCGCTGAGAAAGCAAAAAAACGCCGAAACAGATCCAGCCGGTCGACCGGGGTTTCACCGGTCCAGAACTCCCATTGCCAAAACCGGTTTTGGCGAAAATAACCGGAGATTCCTGCCATCAATCCTCGAAAGTGAAAGTATAGTGGGTTTCATACATCACAGCCTGATCACTACTGTCTAGCTCGTGAAATTGGGGCCGGATCCATTTACCCTCCGGCCGGGCCAGCCTGGGATCGCCGACTTTGAAAAACACTTTACACAGTCGTATCGCCATGACGTCTTCGCCCGTGGCGGCCTCATACTTTTTAGTGACATATTTGGATATTTCTTTGCGAATCCGGGCTCCATTGGGATCCCTCTCGGTGCCGCCCAGCATCAGGTGCAGCCGGGAATGGTAACCAAACGGCCGCATCTTTGCATAGACTGACTGATCGACAGTTTTCCAATCCAGCGAACCGATAGGTTTCACCTGGAAATACCACTCCGCCCAGGCTGGGACTCGCTCGGTGAACAGACACGCGACACGGTAGAATTCATTCAAAAGCAGTCCAGCGGGTGGGATTGGCTTTTTGGCTATACCGACAAATGTGATCGGTATCAACCAGATGAAAGCGAACAACAATAGCAGGATCTTAGGATAAAATCTAGTTTTCACGGGATGAGTGTAAAACTCCTATTTAATACTATTAACCCATTCATTCAATACTATTAAATGGGCTTTGCCGATGCATAAATAACAACCAGTACCTCTCCAGCCTGCGCCACCGGCGAACCCAGCGGCCCGCTCGATCGAGCCGCGGTACCGCCCCATTTTGCATTGGTCGCATGGGTATCGATCACCTCTGTATAGGGAATACTTTCATTTGGAGTCAGGTGCAGCGTATCGCCGCCCTGAAGAATCTTTGGGCCACCCGATCTGTGCAAGCAATATATGTAGACACGGACCGGGAGGCCCGTGTTACATTTAAATAATAGCTTTCACCACCGCCAACTCGCCTTCACCGTGCCCAAATGCAATTGTGCATCCTCCTGGAAGAAACGACTCTGGTAGTCGAAGAATAGACCGAAGTGGTTGTTGAAATCAAAACCCACTCCCGCGCCGAATTCCATCCAACCCTCTCCGGGATCGACTTGGCTGAGACTATTGGTTACGGTCGCACCACGGCCTACGATTGCGTTAGTCGCAGTATTGACTCGGGCAAAGGGGCTCTGCTGTAGAGTGCCACTGACATTGCGCTCTTGATCGAGATTTTCTCGACCATAGCCGACGCGGAAGGTTGGGCGCATGGCTCCCCATCTGGTGTCGTGACGCCAGTTGAGTTGCCAACCTAAAGTCGTGATAAAGGATTCATAATCCTGCTCTCTGAACCGAGTATTAAATGCGGCGTTGCCGGTCTCAGTATAGCCATCGAGTGTTCCCCAGCTGTAGTCGGCGCGAAAGGTTGGGCCGTGGACGAAACGATCTTCTACTGGAATATTGTAACCGAGGTTAAGCGTGGTTTGATGGGCTTCAATGTCGGGAGTTGCACGCATGGTTGAGCCGAAAGCATTGCGTTTGATGTCTGCCTCATAATCTCCGTAACTATAGAAAACATCTGCCCATAGATTGTCTTTAAAATACGATGTATAGAACATGGCGGTATCCCCTTCGATATCGACATTGCCGACTCCGCCAGCTAAAGTATTATCATTCCAGACATGCGACCAACCGACACCGACTGCCCAGTTTTCGTTGATCACATATTCAATACCAGCGGTAGCAGCATAGGTATTACTTTCCACGCCAGGGCTACCACCAAGAGCATCGAGATCGTATTGGCCAAAATCGGCTGAGGCAAAGATTTCCCAGTTATTACCCGCAGCGACGACACTCGGATCGCTAGAGTGGCCCGCCTGTTGAGTGACACTTGGCATCATCCACTCAGCACTATCGCTGAAGGTTACTGTGTCAAAATGGATACTATCATCATTGACACTTGGGGTGCTAGCCTCGGTGCGACCAGTGAGATTGATGGTGTTAGTGATTTCCAGGTCGCGCTCAGCTTGAAAATGTCTAGCAGCAGAGACTTCACGACCACGGCGGATGCGATTTTCTCTCTGGAACTGATGAGTGTGCCTACCTCGTAATCGATGGATACGCTGGTTGAGGCTGCGACCGCCGACGTTATGAACATTGCTAGCAATCTGGCCGACCGTCATGTTCATCGGGATAGCACTTGCGACTAGCTGAGTAATAGCACCTCTATCAATGACATTGATAAATCGAGGTGTGGGTGTGGGTGTGGGTGTGGGTGTGGGTGTGGGTGTGGGTGTGGGTGTGGGTGT
>JAHDID010000069.1 GCA_020630975.1 Verrucomicrobiota bacterium | reverse complement strand
GATTATTCCGTTATAAGAGAGAAGAGTTTGTATGGTTCACGCTGAACCAGAACAAAGCTGAAAGTGATGAAGTTATCTAAAGGTGCAAAATGTGTAGCCTAGGGTACAGAAGAAACGCTATGTTATATGCATTTCTCTATGTAGCATTGACGTAGTCTAAGAACCAATAACCCGCGTGAGCGAATTATGAAAGAAGTTGGCCGCAGAACAGGGGGAGTTGGATCGTTCCCGGGTGGCAACAGCTCCTTGATGTTGGTGGCGGCCCGGTTAAGTCGTATTGAAGGTATCAGATGTGGAACTAGAAAATATTTGAACATGAACGGGCTTATCGAGCAAGATCGAGAGGAGGAAGCAGCAGGGCAATCCGCCGTATAAACTACAATCTAACTAGAGCACCAAACAAATGTGCGAAAGAAAACGGATGCTACCCTCTTTTGACCGCTCCACTACGTCTAGAATCTCGCGGTGGCCATCTTGATTCAAAAGGCGAGGTCGCCGAGTACTATATCTTCTAGCACAAAGCAATCGCTTATTTGATAGAAACTCTTCGAGTGTGGTTTTTTCATGGTAGAAAAGGTAATCAGAGATCGTTCCATGTGTTAAATCAAGTACTCCAACCTAACCCATCACAGGAAATCCATAGTCAGGTTTCTGGCTGCTAGGTTGGTGTAGACAGTGACAGGCGACAGGCGAATCGAAGGATAAATATCGGCAGATTGAGATCAAGTCTGGATCACTCATCGATGCTGCATTCTGTAAAGGCGCAGGGGGGCTAGTGTGTGTCCTAGCAATTGGTCGGCAATGAGCTACCATTGGCTTCAGTCAGCCTAAATGACGTCAAAAAGACGAAATTTTGGATTTCGATTATACAAATCAGCCTAAATGTTCATGACCCATCCTGTATGAATACCACAAGCCATAAGTATCCTTTAGAGACACCGCGTTGCTTGGGCCTTTGGGCGCGCGTGGTTGTACTGCTTTTTGGGCTGCTGCTTAGTGGGTTGTCTGCCAAGGCCGAGACTATCGCCTCTCAGGATTTTGGCTCGGCCAATTTTCCGTCCAGCCTTAGCCTGGACAGCGGTAGCATCAGCAGTGCGGTGACTCACGCAGGGTCTGGAGCTGCGGGCACGGATTTGGGATTTAGTGCTAATGGCCTGGTTTCGGGCAGTGGTAGCGGCAGCTTTGAGGTGGCTGGGGGTGAGGTCACGTTCACTCACTTCAGTAGTACCAGCGATGTGAGCACTCACTCGACCGCAGAAGACGCTAGTGGAGCGTCGACCGTGACCTTTAGTGATGGCACCGATCACTCCGCGTTTTTCTACTCTCAGGTGGTCGACCTGAGTGGCTTTGAGGCAAAGTCTTTCTCGATGGACGTCGGCGATGTGGTGGGCGCGACGAACACGGTCGATGACGATATCGTGGTGCGTCTCTGGGTGAATGGTAGCTCAGAGGTGGTCTTGGTCGATACTCGGGGCAACAGTAGCGGCGCGCTAGCTTTCGGGGCTATCACCCACGTTTTTGCGGATACAGACACTAGTGCCCAGCTCTTGGTGGATCTGTTTTCGGATGATGATGCCGATGGCTATCGTATCGACAATATCCTCTTCGAGGGAATGCAGATCGATCCCAATATCGTCACCTTTGCCGCAGACCCTATCATCAAACCTGCCGCGACTGCAGGCGAAGCGTACGTGGGCTCGATCAGTCTCGATGCTAGTGATCTCGATAACGATGCTCTCACGTTTAGCAAAGTCAGTGGGCCGAGTTGGCTATCAGTCGCTGCGGATGGCTCTCTATCTGGCACGCCGGCGACCGGTGATGCTGGGTTCAATACCTTTACGGTCCGGGTCGACGACACCGACGATGGTTTTGCGACAGCTACCTTATTGGTCACTGTATTGACTGATCTGCCTACAGGTTCGATGAGCTGGGGGACCGTGTGGAAATACCTAGACGATGGCTCCAATCAAGGCACTGCGTGGCGGTCGCCTACCTTTGATGATACCAGCTGGGCATCGGGAGCAGGGCAGTTAGGCTTTGGCGATAGCGATGAGACTACGAGTCTCAATGCCGGGTACATCACCTACTACTTTCGACACGAGCTAAATGTACGAGATGCCAGCCATATCGCGGGTGCTACATTCGATTTACTCTATGACGACGGTGCTATCGTCTACCTGAATGGTACTGAAGTATATCGCACCTCTCTGATCGTGCCAGCCACTGGCGAGGTGTCCTATAGCTCTGGTACGAGTGCTTCGGTAGGCTCCGATAACTTTGTGGAAAGTGGTCTGCCTATCGATAAATCGCTATTTGTCGATGGACCGAATATCTTTGCTGTCGAGGTGCACAATCGAAACTCTAGCAGTTCGGACATCAGCTTTGACTTCAATCTAGCCTTGACCGAGGTCAATCCTGACGCGCCAACTTTCAGTCAGGATCCGATTTCCGCTGCGACTGCTCGTGCCACGGTAGCTTATAGCGCCTCTATCGCTGGCTCTGCTACCGATCTCAATAGTGACCCGATCTCCTACAGTAAAGTATCTGGCCCCGAGTGGCTGAGCGTCGCAGCCGATGGCTCTCTGAGCGGTGTTCCCGCATTGGGTAATCAGGGGCTCAATACATTCACCGTGCAAGCTAGCGATGGTATCTACAGCACTAGCGTCGGGCTGACGATTCAGGTGAATGATCCCAATGGTAATCCCCCGATCATTCCAGAGCCTGCGAATATCGACCATATCCGTCTCGTCTGGGTGGATGATCCATCGACTACGGTGACAGTGGCGTGGAAACATCTATCCGGTAGCGATGCGGTAGTGAAATATGGGACTGTGGATAATGGCCGTTTTGAAGAACTATATTCGGATGCGAAGTCTGTCGATCGCACTGCCAGCTACTCCTCCATTACTACCAAGTTTTCCCGATTGACGGGGCTACAAGCTGATACCAAATATTACTTTGTGGTGGCAGATAGTGTGGGGGTCAGTGAGCGCTATTGGTTTCGCACAGCCGCCGATACGCCCAAGCCCTTTAGCTTCGTAGCGGGTGGTGATTCGCGTAACAATCGGACACCTCGGCAGCGCGCCAATCGCCTGGTAGGCAAGATCCGTCCCCTGTTTGTCGCTTTCACCGGGGATATGATCAATAGCGATAACGAGACCGAGTGGAATGAGTGGCTGACGGATTGGGAGGAGACGGTCAGTAGCGATGGGCAGATGTTTCCGATTTTACCCCACCGGGGTAATCACGAGTCTCGAGGCAACAGTACGGTATACCATTTGTTCGATACCACTGCGGACAATTACTATGGGCTCACCTTCGGCGGGGATTTGTTGCGTTTCTACGTGCTCAACTCAGAGAGCGGTGAGAGCACTCAGGCGACCTGGATGCAGAACGACCTCGATAGCTTGGGAGGAGTCAATGCATTTACCCACCTGATGGCGGGCTACCACAAACCTATGCGCCCGCACTCATCCTCTAAATCTAACGGAACGGCTGAATACAATGCCTGGGCGCAGCTATTCTATGACTATCGTTTCGATTTGGTCATGGAGTCTGATACCCATACGATGAAACGGACCCTGCCGATCCGCCCTAGCACGGAGAGTGGCTCGGATGAGGGATTCATCACCTCGGTGAGTGATGGCACGGTATACATCGGCGAGGGCTGCTGGGGAGCGCCTCTGCGATCTGCTAACGACGCTAGAGCTTGGACTGCTGATCAGGCGAGTTTCAATGGCTTTGATCTCGTACATGTCCACCTAGACTACAGCGAGGTCTATACTGTGCGGGTGGACAATGAGGCCACCGTCGCAGAACTCGCCGAGGGCGAAGGCTGTAGTCTGCCGGCAGGGATCGATCTCTGGCAGGCTGCTGGTGGCACCCGTCTGGTGGTGAATCGGGGTGCGACTCCGAAGACATCCTACGCCCAGTACCAGCTAGATACCTTTGGCGGAAATCTGCCCGCCGCATCTAGCCATGCCACGGGCAATGTCGATGGTGATACGCTGAGTAATTTCGAAGAATTCGCCTGGGGGCTCGATGCGACCACTGTGGACTCTGCTGCGGATATGGTAGCAGCTTTACCCAGTATCGAGATAGGAGGAAACCAAGAAAAGTGGGTGAAGCACAGGCGGCGCAGCGATACCACCGTCCAGTTCCGCTACTACATATCGCAAGATCGGCAGACCTGGACTCTCATGCAGGAAGGGGTGGACTACACTCTGACCTCCACGCCAGGCAGTGGCTACGACGATGTCCGGATAGAAATAATCGGGGCCAGGGCTGACTATGATAAGGCATTTTTCCTAGTCACACCGAATGAGTAGGAATAGGCCACGTATTTTCAGACCAGTCACAATAGACTCGCCCACACAGGTGGTGGGGGAGTCGGGTGCATGGGGGTGGCCTTTGTTTTTGCTGCGCTTTGCGGTGTGTACCCTTTTTCTCGGCAGAGGTGTCCTCTATCTGAGTCATTTCTCGCCTCTGTCGGTATTCTTTTGGAATCAGGGTTGGCTAGAGCGTCCGCTGAGCTGGTGTGGCATAGTCTGGGAGGACTATGCTGCCACATCCGAGCCATTGATCACCAGAGTGCAGGCAGGTTTTGGCATCGTGTTTATCATTTCAGCGATTGCCTGCTGGTGGGTGCAGGGAGATAGGCATCGGTGGGCTCGCTGGGTCGTCAGTATCGGCATGCTGGGGCTGCTGCCCTATTGGCTGCTGAAGTGGGTGGATAAAGATTATCAGTTCGCCATGTTTATTGAGCATTTTCTGCAGTGGGGCACACCTCTGCTATTGTTGCTCTTCTGGCGTTTGCCTAGGCTAGGCTGGTTTGCGCTAGCATGGGTTCTGATTTCCTGCACGTTTGTGGGGCACGGGCTCTACGCGATAGGTCTGGGGGTGCCGCATTCCAATGACTTCGTCAATATGACGATGCACCTATTGGGCACCGGCGAAGTGGGGGCTCGCCGTTTTCTCCTTTGCGTCGGCTGGATCGATCTGTTTCTGCCCATTCTGTTTCTGATCCCTCACACCAGAGTAGTAGCGCTGGCTTATGCAGCCTTCTGGGGGTTGGGCACAGCTCTGGCACGCATCCTCTGCCACTACACTCCTGCGGAGGACTACTATGGACTGCACCCGTGGACGGCAGAGTGCGTCGTCAGGCTCAGCCATGGTCTGGTACCTCTGGTGGTGTTGTTACTGCTGCTGAATTGTTTCGGTGATAAGAATAGAGTTTAAATGGGGGGAGGCGAGGGGCGGTCGATCTATGGGAATGTTCTTACTTAAAGGTTCGAGGCTTCGCCTCGCTATTTTTTGCCTTTCTTTTTCTTCGGCGCTGTCATCCGCGCGAGTTCCTCGGGGCTGCGCTCTCTGGCTAGTTTGAATAGCTCGGATTTGCAGGGTGTCCTCGCGGAATCCATCAGTTGGGTCAGGGCTTTGACTTTCTCTGGATGTTTCTTGGAGAGGTCTTTGGTCTCGCCCATGTCTTCGGTGAGGTAGTAGAGCTCGGCGCGAGGCTTTAGGGCGGTATTGGTCTGGTAGAGGATGAGTTTCCATTCGTCCTCGATGATGGCTCGCTTGCCGCCCTGCTCAAAGAACTCCCAATACATGTAGTCATGCGTGTCTTGCTCGCCTTGCCCAGTCAGCACAGGCACCATGCTGATGCCATCGGTATCGGCCTGAGCCTCGGCTTGGGCTAGCTCGCGGACAGTGGGAGATATATCCCAAAATGCTGAGATGTGATCGGTGGTGCTGCCTGCAGCGATAGTGCCCGGCCACCAGGCGATCATCGGTGTGCGGATGCCTCCCTCAGTCAGGTCGCGCTTGCCACCGCGTAGGTCGCCATTGGAGTCGAAGCTGTCGCGCTTGTGACCGCCTTCTTGCATGGCGCCATTGTCAGAGGCGAAGAAGACGAGAGTGTTCTCGGCGATGCCATGCTCCTCGAGCCTGTCGAGTATCAGCCCGATATTGTGATCCATGTAGGAGACCATCGCAGCATAGGTGGTCTTAGGCTCGCGCTCCCAGGAGTAGTGTGGGTGGCGCCTGTCTGGGAGTCGCTTTTCTTTCAGGATAGGGCGGTATTTGTCTTTCCACTCCTCTTTGGCCCGAAGGCTGGCATGAGGGATCTGTAGTGCTAGGTGGAGGAAAAATGGGCCGTCCTTTTGACGGTCGATGTAGTCGAGCGCCTCCTGTGTGACGACCTCCTCGCTGTAGTTGTCTCCTGCATGTAGGGTATTGTTGGGGTATTCCACCTTGGTGCCATTTTTCCACAGGTAGGTGGGGTAAAACCAGTGTGCCTGGGTGTGTGAGCTAAAGCCAAAGAAGTAGTCGAAGCCTTTGCGATTTGGCAGGCCACCGTCGTCTGAGTTGCAGGCGAGGCCGGATTTGCCGATCAGTGCGGTGTGATAGCCGGCCAGTTTCAGGGCCGATGGCAGGATCGGCTCGTGAGGATCTTCGCGCATCTGTAGCTGACCATTGCCACGCATGTAGGTATTGCCGCTGTGCTTGCCCTCGAGTAGGCAGGCTCGCGAGGGGCCGCATACGGTGCTGCCACTGTAGTGTCGGGTGAACTTCATGCCCTCGGCAGCCATCTGGTCGAGGCGCGGTGTCTGAATCACTTTCTGCCCATAGCAGCCTAGATCTCCCCAGCCCAGATCGTCGGCGAGGATGTAGATGATGTTGGGCTGCTTGCCCAGGGCGCTACTGGCGAGCAGTGCGAGGCTGACTGTGAGGATGAGTGCTTTCATGGTCTGGAATATTAGTCGTGATTGATCAGGGCTGAGAGTACCGCTGAAGGGCTGGGAAATGGTGGTAGAGGCTAGAAAAAGGCCAACTCAACCTCTCGGGAGACTTGCGAAAAAATGTGCTCTTTGAGGCTCGATTTTCAGAAGTCGTTGTTGAGCAATGAGCTGGATAGATCCGAATCGCAAATTCTCATTTTATTTTCTCATAATTATGAAAAAACTTATTTTTTAAACAAAGTGTGTTGCAAAAGTGATTCTCCGATCGTAGACTATTACTACGATGGCAAACGAGACAGTATTAGCAGATAGAGCAAAAAGAGCACGTCGCATTGTGCGAAACCCCTCTCTATACAAGGTATGCATGGGATGCGATTCGATTGTTGCTAGCAAGGTGAATATCTGCCCTAACTGCCATAGCTATCGTTATCAGTCAGAAGAGAACTATGTGGTCAACCAGGCCAAGGCTCTTTCCTCCCGCGAGCAGAACTCTGTCGTCGCCGAGGACCTGATGTAAGAGAAAATTTGTGTTATTACGAGATTCTATGTGAGTTTCGGTTTTTGGTTTAAAGAAAGGCGTCCTGAGAAGGGCGCCTTTTTTTGTGCTCAGTCGGATCTGCGACCGATTTTGCGATTTTCTTCAAAATCATCAGTTGCATAATGGTCAATTATCCCGCACTATGGCGCTCGCTGTTGGCATCCTCTAGGGGGCGCCGATTGAGCACACGGGTAGATTCCGGAGCGGTCAAACGGGGCAGACTGTAAATCTGCTGGCTACGCCTTCGCAGGTTCGAATCCTGCTCTGCCCATCCTTTTCCCAACAGTCTGGGATTTTTTTATGAAGTGGCCTTGGTCGAGAGAGAAACGCACTTCACCTCCTTCTTCCGAGTCATATTGTGCCAAAGTCTCTGAGTTTTGGCGTTGGTGGCAGTCTGAGTCCTCTAGAATCTTGGATTCTGTCGATGCCGATGGCGGTGTCGCGATCCAACCGGAAGTCTCCGAGGCGGTCAATTCGCTCTATCCCAGTTTTGGTTGGGTATTTGGGCTGCCGGGTTCAGAGCAGGCTAGGCATTCCTTCACTCTCACGCCGGAAGGATGTGGTCTGAAGAAGCATTTCGTCGATCGCTGGCTGGAGGAGGCGCCGGACCTCCCGGAGTGGACCTTTTATCCCTCTCGTCAGCCCAATCTTGGGCGGCAAGAGCCTTTTTCGATCGGAATCGGCAATGTCAGGGTCTCGTCGGAGTCGCTGTGGATCAGTCCGACCGTCGATGAAGATCATCGCGAGGTCGATATCGTGGTGTGGAGTCCATCTTTCGCCGAGCTGGGCGACAAAGAGCGAGAGACCTTTCTTTTCTTGTTTTTGGACGACGCGATCGGTGAGGAAAAAGCCGAGCGCTGTATCGGGAGGATTCAGATATCTGACGATGAGCTGGATCGCTCTCTGCCGGCTGCTGAGTTACGAGAGTATCTCGATCAGGTGTTCGAGCAGCATGAGTGGAATAAAGACGAAGTGGGTAAGGTCTACGAATTTGAGGAGTATCAAGGAGATTACCCGAGAGGCGACATCTTCATCGGTAGCACGAGTACCTATGAGCTGGTTCGATACTACGATAGAAGCCCGTTTAAGCACTCATCTGCGCAGACCGGTGGTGAGTTTGGTTTCGTCCAGTTGCCCAATACACTGTTTCCCGATGATCAAGTGGTGGAGTTTCGCGGCATGATCGCCGCCGAGATCGATGAGGCATTAGCGCCTGGACGGTTGGGCTATACCGTTGGCGGTGCGACAGGTACCGATGCGTTCTATATCGATTACGTCTCGTTTGATAAGCCCCTAGTCCGTGAGTTGATTGGGCGGGCCTTGTCTAAACGGACCAAAGACTATCAGATCTTTTCTTTCGTGAGGTGATATCGTTGGGCCGGTTGCGATTGGGAATTGTTATGGTTCTCTGGCGTCTGTCCGATACAACATATGAAAAAATATTGCCGTGTCCGTTGGCTGTTGATTGCAGCATTGATAGCGATTCCGTTCGCTTTCATTGTCTGGCGCTTAGCTCCTGAGAGGTTGTATATTGACGCAGCATTATTTGAACGAAAAAATAACGATACCCTGTGGTTTGACCCGGAGGATAAGCGAGATGTCTTGCCGCATGATCAAAGGATTATTAGTGAGGATGTTGAATTTTCGGCAGGCGAAAAATACATAAAATTGAAAATTGAACCAGGCGTGGCTGAAGGGTGGCATCCATCGAGACCTAGGCTGATCGTCCCAAAATCTGGAGAGGGCTTTAAGATAGAGACGGAGAGCGGTTTAGTAGCGACGCTTGAGCATGTGGTCACGTCTTACCCCGTAGATCGAAATCTATTATTGCACCAGGTGTTTGCTTATCCAGGTTTGGAACGCTTAGATCCGGATGTCGAACAACAGTGGCTATCGGATAATGGTTTCTCTCATCGAGAGTATAGAAAACGCTCTTTCGTGCCCGAATTGTCGTTTCACTTTATTGGTGATGAGCTCGATCGATTGGATACGTTTAAGGTGCTTGATAGAAATGATCCGTTCCCTCGGAAAGAGAACTCTTTATCTAATCAGCACGAAGTATCCCCCGCCCATGAAAGGATCTTGTCTCGCCCCGTCGCGCAGTGGCATGATTCCCCTGTTGATATGTATTTTCAAGTCAGTCCGAGTCGGTATCAAAAATGCGATTTACTACCGAAGTTAGGTGATTCGGTGGCACTAGATGGATTTGATGTTGGATTATTTTTTATGCAAGAGATCGATGCGGACCTCGATGGGTATAGCTATTCAAAAGACAGTGCTAGGTACGAGCGCGGAAAGAAAAATCAATCTACTACTATTATAGGTCTGGAGTTTTATAATCGAACAAGTTTTCTGCACGCAGCCTATGTCCGTGCTCACTTGGGAAATGAAGAAATTTTGGAAAATGCTAAATTGGTAAATGATTCGATATGGCAGCCATTCGAGTTTGCGTGCAAATCTGAAGAGATCGTCAAGATCGAGATAGCAGTGTTTAATGCGTCAGAATATGTTCACATTCCTCTCGCCAAAATTCCTGGATTACCATCTGGAAATTACCAAGTTGATAATCTGTTGGATACAATTATAACCTACATCGAATCGACTCCTAATGCACGATACAATATATTTGCCTTTGCTGCAGAGGTGGCTGGTCTTGAGTGCTATTTTAGGATCGATGACGATGGTAGTGCTTCTTATAAAGGGCGAAAGTTGGGCAGTATTGTTCAATCAGAGATGCGGCGAAATGATGTTTTTCGTCTCGTCGTAAATGGGGGAGTGCTGGAAACTGAAGAAGTCTCAGTTGATTGGCTGTGGCGTCGCCTTATCCATTGGTAATAGATGCTTGCTTAGCTGGAGAGCAGCATTTTTGGCGCTGGGTTGAGGCGGCAATTCTTCTGATTATTGTGGATAGGGGGTTGCTTTTTAAGGCTGGTCTTCCGGTTGAGGGACTCAAATTATTTCGACGCCCAGTCGGGCAAATGATCCCGCTTGGCTGCGCCAATCAATTCGCCGCTGCCATCGGCATATACAGTCGCTATGAGACCAGGGTGCTCAGTCCAAACCGAATTTCACCAGTCACCATTTGCTGTCATAGTCCGTGAGTTGGTTGGGAGGACATTGTCTAAACAGACCAAAGACTATCAGATCTTTTCTTTCGTGAGTTCTGGTTCAGGAGGGATTATATCCGGGAGCGGTTTTCTCGCTGGGTATTGGGTTGGATCTAAAGTTCCAGCTTTTTGCTTCCTGATTGGAAAAATTGAAGCTTAAAAACTAATAATTTGGTTTTTGGTGTTGCCATTGCTTAAAAAACCAATATTTTGGTTTTGTTAAATTCTAACCAAGCTATGAAAACTGATAAACTAAGCCGTCGTGAACGGCAGATTATGGAGATCCTGATTCGAGAGGGGCAAGGAACAATCTTGGGTATTCAGCAACAGATGGAGGATGCCCCCTCTGTGAATGCGGTCCGGACAATGGTCCAAATTTTGGAAGATAAGGGATATCTAGACAGGGAGAAACAGGGGCGGGAATTTGTTTATTATCCTAAGTTGAATAGAACCGAAGAAGGTGCTGCCGCCCTAGGTAAAGTATTGGAGGTATTCTTTAAAGGTTCACTCAGTGATGCGCTTACTGCCCATTTTTCAGGTGGTGCGAAACAGTTGTCAAATACTGAAGTTGAGAGACTTGGAGCACTTATAGAAGACGCAAAGCAAGCCAACAGAGAGGACGCCGAGTAAATGAGTGATCTGCAATTTTTTCTAGTCGTGTGGAGTGCTAAAAGCATTGTCCTCGTATTTGCGGTCTGGGGCGGTATGACTCTATTGAGAAATAATCTATCAGCAGGTCAGCGCTCGATGGTCTGGTTGATGACAATGCTGTGCATTGTTCTTCTACCTATCTTTTCTCAGGTATTCAAATTGGATGTTCCCCTGCCGACATTAGGGCGAGTGGGAATAGAAACGCCTGTCCTGAACGATACATCTATCTCGAGCGATGAGTCGGAGGATCTTTATGTGCCTGATGTTTCTCCTGTAAAGCTGCCGATAGCGGCATCAGATGACATCTATGTGAAGTCTAAGGATGTGTCTTTATTAGGTGTCTTATGGATTGTTGGTGTTCTGATGTTTTCTCTACGGATAGGGGCGTCTGCATTGAGGTTGAAGCAGATCCAGATGTCTGGTGAGTCTTTTGATTGCTCGTCTTGGTCTGGGATTCTGAATTTTCCGAAGCAGGTAAAAATTCTCCTTTGTTCCAATGGTGTTACACCTCAAGTGTTCGGTATCCTTCGGCCGGTTATTGCTTTACCTATCTCGGCTAAAGGGTGGGATCGACGGCACTTGAGATCGATTCTTCAACACGAGATTTGTCATATCGAAAGGCGTGATCCATTGTTAATTTTATTTACTGAGGTTTGCTGCGCTCTGATGTGGTTGAATCCCGCAGTCTGGCTTGTGAGGTGGTGTTTGAAAAAAGATATTGAGAGGGCGACCGATGACCGTGTCTTGGTCTCTGGGATTATTAAAGAGGATTATGCCGAGTCTCTTCTGGCGGTGGCACAGGCGGGGAGTTGTGATGTGCTGTCTGCTGCTCTTCGGGCTCCAATAAGTGATCGCATCGAACGTGTTCTTAGTGGGCGGGTGGTAAATAGTTGTCGAGCGCTGAACACACTTTATGCGTCATTGTTCTTCTTATTCGCTTTGGGGTTGTCGGCTATGACACTGCAAGCCGGTAGTGTTAATAGGCAGCAAACGGTGATTTTAGAGGCTGGTGGGAATTGGTTGGGAGTAGCGGGGGGGAGCGGAGAGGATCGATTGAGGGCGATGGATGAAGAATTGATCTCAGTGATTGAAAACATGCTGAAGACTAAAGGTTATAAGGTGTCTGTTTTGGACGATTCTTTCTCTCCATCGTTGGCCGATAGGGCCGACGAAGTAGCGCGTCTATCTAAAGATGAAAGGTATAGCCCGTTAATGATTTCGGTCGGTCATGGTTTGTCTGATCATGTGAGAGGTGTGGGCGTAGAGATATCCATTCCTAGTGTGTTGTCCGATCATAGGGCTTCGTCAGTGGGGGTGGCAAAGTCTATTCAGGAGGCGATTCAACTGGGGCGCTCGGATCTGCAGTTTAAAGGCTTGTCGGAAGATGAGGTGGGCCAAGCGCTTTCGAAGTTTGGAATTGCTGCAGTAAGGGTGGAAACAGAAGTGTTCTTTGGAGAACAGATTGGCCGAAACTTAGAATTTTTGGCTAGTTCAATTGTGGCTGGATTGGATTCGGTTTACGCGGGGCGTTCTCACGTGGAGGAGATGGGAGAGGAATCCGTCATTTATGAATCGGTAGCTGTTCCTTTGAGGCAAGATACTCCGCGTCAGTATAATTTTTCCAAAGCGATTTTGGGAGATGTGCTTCGTCTTATTGCAGAAGATGCCGGTATCAGTTTATTTATCTCTGGAGATTTAGACACGGAACGTTTGGTTACGACCTGTCTTGAGGGTGCGCCGTTTTCGGTTCTTGAGATGCTTGCATCACATTTTGAATTTGGGATCGAGATGGATGACGGGATTTTTTACCTTCAATCATCGGGTCGTTACCTTGTCTCGGTGAGCAAAGGGAGTCCTGTTTACGAAGTTGATGCGGTAGAATTAAGGAAGGCGGCAGCTAGGCAGTACAATTTTTCCAAAGCGGTGCTGGGAGATGTACTCCGTATTATCACAGAGGATGCTGGCATCAATTTTGTTAGCCACTCAGATGAAGACCTTGAAACTTTAGTGACTTTTACTGTGAAGGCTTCGCCATTCAGGGCGCTTGAGGCGTTGGCGAAGAGCAATAATTTGGAATTGGTGCGATATAGTGGTGGGTTTTGGTCTTACTCGAGCTTGTAATGTATTGTAAGGGGGGCGCAGTTCAGCCGGGCAAATGTTCCCGTTTGGCTGCGCCAATCAATTCGCCGCTGCCATCGGTATATACCACCACTATGAGACCAGAGTGCCCAGTCCATGGATGAATGAGGTTGGGGGCGATGAGAATCGGTTCGGCCTCCTGTGAGGGTGGATGATAAAGCCATGGCTCGGGGCTAGCTTTTGGGGCTGTTCTAAACTTGAGGGCTTCGAATGTCGAGATATCGGTAGTCCCTTTTGAGACAAGCTCGTCTAGCTTCGATGGGAGTGCGCCGTGGTTTTTTCGATGAATTGAGAGAAGATCTCTGAGCAGTAGGGCGTTTTGGAGCTGCTGGTTTGGCCAGTTTCTTTTGATGCGTCGATCATGGGCATGCTAGACTGCCAGTAGCCCTGCGAAGAGTAAGGTCAGACCGAGGGGCATTAGAGGGATAGCTTTCTTCATCGGTGTGTGGCCTATGTTACCAATACGGGCTTTTAGTGACTTAGCACCGGTTGATTCATCCTTGTTTTTCATAATATCTGGAAAGCAAGAGGGTGAAAACGAAAGAATTTTGTTATTTTAAAATTTGGTGTTTGGGAGGCTTTGATGGTGCTGGTGATTTTGTAATTTTGCTGAGAATGTTCGGTTTCCAGGGGGATGATTTTTGATCTGCATGCCATTAGGTGAGTTTGCCGCTCTCGCCCTTTGCATAAAATCTCATGCCGCTAGTCGGATTGCCGTTCCTTATTTTACTGACTATGAAGCAATCCAACACTAAGCGCACAAACAACACTGCCAAGCCGACATCCACCACTGAGCTGGTGGAAATGCTCCGCACGACCATGAAGTTCTTCACCGAAACCACCGATGGTGGCTACCAGCTGAGAGCAAAATCTGCGACTGAGTTGCAGGGCTTGCTGGGCCGTCGCTATTCGGAGGCGTGAGAGCACTGCTGATCGCAACCAGAGGGTACGCCCATCCGTGGTGTGCCCTGAGGTCGCTGGATGGCGATACGTCGCCTGTCCTACCTTCATCAAGGTATAGGCACCTCTTGATCGGTGGGTAATATTCACCCCGCAGCGGTAGTCGACGGTGAGTCGAGCTAGGCAGCGGAGGAGAATAGTGAAGATCATGAAACCAATCGATCGCAAAACGTTCATTCAGAGTGGTTTGGCGCTGAGCTCTGGCCTGGCTATGATGCCCTGGGTGCGCCAGGCTAGAGGTGCCGAGGCGGTGCAAACGACTCAACCTAAGCCGAACGGGTATTTTTCTCTGGGTAAAGCTTCTGGTCACTGGTGGCTTCTCGACCCGGATGGGCATCCGTTTTTCACGATGGGGCTGAACCACATCGATCCGGCCAGCCTGCGCTACCCAGAGAATGTCCACATCTGGAAGGAGAAATATGGAGGCAGCACGGTTCGGTGGATCCGGGAGTCGGTAGCGCCTCATTTGAAAAGCTGGGGGTTTAATTCGGTCGGCTGGGTGCAGGAGGTGACGGTTCGCAAATGGCGGCATTCGCGCTCTTTTACTGGTGATGAGTACCAAGCGCTGCATATGCCATATTGTCATCTGCTGCCCTTCACCGAGTCGCATCAGTGGGAGAAGCACACGTGGCATTTCGATTACCGGAGCGAAGACTGGAAAGAGTGGTGTGACTACATTGCTCGTTCGCATTGTGCGGAGTTGAGCGAGGACCGAAACCTGATCGGTTATTTCTATAGTGATTGTCCGGGCTGGATTCACAGTCGTCCAGCCAATCAATGGCGGGGTCCGATATTTGATCCCGATCGACTCAAATCTGAAGCAGGTCGAAGAGAGCTGAGCGAACTTGCTGGGAGTTATTACAAGACGACTCACGATGCGATTCGTCGGTATGATAAACATCACTTGATCCTAGGGGATCGCTATGAGGCCAATGCCCCGATTGCGATGGAAGTGATCGATGCAGCAAAGACTTATGTGGATGTGCTTTCTTTTCAGGATTTTCGGGATCCTGTGAAGCACCTAGACGAGTGGCACCAGAAGACCGGCAAACCTGTACTGCTGGCCGATGCGGCGAAGATCAATTGGCAAACCAAGCCAGGGGAGTTCACTCGAAATGATGGCCAGTGGTATGCGGAGACTCTAGCTGCGCTGCATGAAAATCCGGGCTGTATCGGCTTTCATCTCTGTGGTGCCTATCAGCGCAATAAAGCTCGGAGATATGGATTGCTCGACGAAATGGAGAGGCCGGATACCGAGAATGTCGAACTGATGAAAGCGGCTAACGAAAAGGTTGCAGCGTGGATGGACAAAGAATTTCCTCGTTAAATAATTAGGGAGCCGAAGGCTTCAATCATTTGTGTTGAGCGAAACGGATTGGTATTGAGTTTCCGATGAAGGAGTAGCTTTCAACACAGATTGACACGAATGAACACAGATTGACACAAATCTGATGGGCTCTGCAGAATTTGATTCTGTCCCAATCCATGTAAAAATTCTCAGGCTTTGCTACTTCTGCTGATCGCGGAGCCAGCGTTTCACAAATACCTCTGTCTGGCGGCCGGCAGGGGAGTTGTTTTTGATCTCTAGCTCACCGATCTCCCAACCGTTTTTCTTTTTCACGATGGATAGAGTGGCGCGCTCTGGGGTGAGGATGCGGTAGATGTAGAGCTCGCCGTTAGCGATCTTTTTGGCATAGCTGGAGACACAGTTGTTCTGTAGTTCTCCTTCGGCCACGAGTGCTTCTGGGGAGTCGATGGGCTCGATCTGGCCTGGGATACCAGGAAATGGGGCATCGATGAAAGGGCCTACAGAGGCAGCCATCTGGGCCGCACTCAGCTGGCGCACGCGGCGTCGGTATTTGGCGGTGGCTTTGCTGTGCACGGTGTGCAGGCGCTTCATGGTCTGAAAGCGGGTGACTGGGCGCTCCTCCTCATCATCCAGCTGCTCCTGCATATCGATAGCGGATTTGATCATGTGTACCACGCGGCTGCGCGATAGCTCGCGGTGATCTGCACTCACTTCCTCCAGCAGAGTCGCGCCAGCAGCGGCTTCGGCGATGGGGTCGGCTACGATCTCGAGGACGCCGTAGTTGATCTGTGGCACGTGAGTGAGCAGAGTTTTCTCTTTTCTCAGCTCGGTGCGCAGCACCTCCACACAGCGACGCCAGTTGTCGTTGCTGAGGGCTTTGGGCATCAGTTTATTGACGATGCGCACGGCGGCCATAGTTGCAGGCATACCCATCTCTGCGAGGATGTCGCGGCGGCGGCGCTGGCAAAATTGCTCCTGACGGATGCGCTCCACATCGCCATCGAGATGCATGGCGAGTAGGAAAGCTAGCATCGGATTGCTCTCGGCTAGCTCGATAGCACCCTGATCGTGATAGAGCAGGACGAGTAGCTGCCACTGGCCGATGCGAAAGGGTGACAGAAGGTTGACCACATTTTCCGGCATTGAGCCACGCAGGGCATCGAGGGCGCGCAGGCGGAGTTCAGATGTCTTTTCGGCTTTCTCAGCTGATCTACCTGTCTGGCTGTAGGCGGGATCGTTGAAGAAGAAAAAGGTCTGTTGCTCGATGTCCTTCGCTTTTTGGCGTTTCTGGCGAGCGCGGGGTGGGACGAGGACGAAATCTGGTGTACAGCTCTCCCAAACGGGGGATAATTCGCTGCGCTGTTCGGCTACTGGGGGATTCCAGGCTTTGACTCGAGTCTCTTTTCTACCTTTGCGAACGATCAGGTAATCGTTCGCGTAAGCATACGGCTTACCGCCGTCGGAGTGGGAATCTGACATGTGTTTGTGCTTTGGTGGTTGATGGATGGCCGGGAAGACCGGTGGGGATTGTTTCGGTGTGCACATCACCATGGCGAGGGGGGCATAGGTGCGCAAATAGAAATGGGAGAGGAGCGGTTATTTCGATCAAAAATAGGCTTTGTATCGATATAATTGATTCGCATTTTTTCTTTCAACAGGTTTTTCACAAGCCGGGTTTTGGGTGTGAAAAACTCTGGTTGAATGCCGTTTAATGGGCACGATTTTTCCGCCAGTATTCTGGGTTAGTGGGTTAGGGGCAATGCCTTAAAACGCCGCCGTCTATTGGCGGCATACCTATGGTATTGGCTCAGTTTGGTGAAGCCGACGAGGACGTCGGCGATCCCGGTCACGCTTCTTCGGCAGCAGCTGCAGCTCGCTTTTGGCTGCGCTTGCGCTCGTTGGAGTCGAGGATCGCTTTGCGTAGGCGGATATTCTCCGGCGTCACCTCTACTAGCTCGTCAGTCTCGATGTACTCGATGGCGCGATCTAGAGAGAAGCGCAGTGGCGGTGGTAGTGCCACAGTCTTGTCGCTGCCGGCGGCACGGTGGTTGGTCACGTGCTTGGCTTTGGTTGGGTTCATCGGTAGGTCGTCGGCGCGTGGGTTTTCGCCGATGATCATGCCTTCGTAGACTTTCTCGCCTGGGCCGATGAAAAGTTTGCCACGGCCTTCGATATTGGTCAGCGCGTAGGTCATGGCCTCGCCTTTCTCCATGGAGACTAGGGTGCCGGTGCCACGGGTGCGGATATCGCCACTGTCTGGGCGATACTCGAGGAAGAGGTGCGACATGATGCCCTCGCCGCTAGTGAGGTTGAGCAGCTCAAACTCGAAACCGATCAGACCACGTGTCGGGATGACCGCTTCGATATTGGTGCGGCCGTTGCGAGTCGACATGGCTTCGACTTTGCCTTTGCGGACTGCCAGTGACTGCACGATGCCTCCGACGGACTCGTCTGGGACCTCGATGTAGGCGGTCTCGTAGGGCTCGTGTAGCTTGCCATCGATGCGCTGTTTGATCACAGTCGGGCGCGATACGAGCACCTCAAATCCCTCGCGACGCATGGTCTCTACCACCACGGCTACCTGCATGGCGCCACGCGCGCTCACGCGAAAGACTCCGGCCTCGTCGGTGTCCTCTACCTTGATAGACACATTGGTCCGAGCTTCGCGGAAAAGTCGGTCGCGGATCTCACGAGAGGTCACGCGGTCGCCCTCGGTGCCGGCGAATGGGCCATCATTCACGGCGAATGACATCTGCACGGTCGGTGGATCGATCTCGACGAATGGGATGGCCTCTGCCTCTTTGTCGCTGGCGACGGTCTCGCCGATATCGGCATCCTCAAATCCTGCCAGTCCTACGATATGGCCTGCGTGGCCTACTTCGGCCTCA
Source organism: Verrucomicrobiota bacterium (assembly GCA_020630975.1). GTDB lineage: Bacteria > Verrucomicrobiota > Verrucomicrobiia > Verrucomicrobiales > DEV007 > Arctic95D-9. Next base: position 10,864 of record JAHDID010000069.1, on the reverse strand, counting down.
TTGGTGCCGAGAGCGGCGTATTCGAAAATTTTGGAGATCTTGCCGCGCTGTGGCTCACCATCCTGGCGGAGGCGCCAGACCTGTTGGCCGAGAGTCACTGAGCCAGCCATGATCTTGCCGATGGCGATCCGGCCGACGTAGTCGGACCAGTCGATATTCGAGATCAGCATCTTGAAGTCAGCATCGGGATCCACATCTGGAGCTGGGATGTGCTTCATGATCGCCTCGAAGAGAGGCTCCATATCCTTTTGCTCCTCATCTGGTGTGTCCATGGCATAGCCATCGCGAGCACTGCCGTAGAGGAATGGAGCATTGAATTGATCTTCTGTGGCATCGAGATCGAGGAATAGCTCTAGCACCTGATCGTGCACCTCCATGGGGCGGGCGTTGGGGCGATCGATCTTGTTCACGAAAATGACGGGATGCAGTCCGGCGTTGAGAGCTTTCTTCAGCACGAAGCGTGTCTGTGCCTGTGGGCCCTCGTAGGCATCGACGACGAGCATCACACCATCCACCATCTTCATCACGCGCTCGACCTCTCCGCCAAAGTCGGCGTGGCCTGGAGTGTCCACCACATTGATCACACCGCCCTGCCAGCGCACGGAGGTATTCTTCGATTTGATGGTGATGCCTCGCTCGCGCTCCTGGTCCATGGAGTCCATGGCGCGGTCCTCCACCACCTGGTTTTCGCGGAATGCACCACCCTGTTTTAGCAGTTGGTCGACGAGCGTGGTCTTGCCGTGATCGACGTGTGCGACGATAGCGACATTGCGGATAGATTCTGGACTGTCTGGAGAGGCCATAGCGGCGTGGAATGAGCACCCGAAATGTGGGAATGCAAGGGGTAATGCAGGGACCGGTCTGAGCCTGCTGGGCGTAATCTACGACATAGCTGGACTCATGAATACCGCCGACTTGAAACTTCACATCCTCGAGCTGCTGAAATCTCGTCGTCCTGGAGCTACGATATGACCCTCGGAAGTGGCCAGACGGGTCGCGTCTGCGGAGGGTATCGATGAGTGGCGCGAGCTGATGGAGCCGGTGCGGTGTGCGGCTCGGCAGCTGGTCGCAGAAAGGGCTATCGAGACCACCCAAAAGGGAGAGGTGGTCGACCCAGAGCGGTGCAAAGGGCCTATTCGGTTACGCCTGTGTTAATGATACCACGGGTCGGTATCGGTGAGGTGGTCGAGCAGTTCGTTGGTTTTGCCGAGCAGTTGATTGCTGACTTCGAATTCACGGATCAGCATCAGTATGATGACTATCACTCCGTCTGGCGGGATGTCTGCCATCATCGATCTCGCCGAGGCTTGGGCTGCGGCTTTCAGAGAGAGCGTGGGAAAGTAAATGGGCTCGAGTCCTTGGGTGATGCAGTCGACAGCACCCTTTTTTTCTAGTTGGCTCAAGTGATTGCGAATCGCCCGTATATCTAGTAGAGGCGTATCAGAGTTTTTGCTGCGTAGGCTGATTTCTTCTGCTGAGAGGAGCGACTCTTCCCACAGTCTGGCCATGATAGGCCATTCTTCTTTGGTTAGTTGCAAAATATCGATCGGTTAAAAGTGTATTACGAAGTGCAGCCAACGAATTGGTGCTGGGGGAATAACAGAAGGGAGAGGTAGGTGGGTGGGCTGCCTCTATTTCCGATCTGACGACGCTCTGATCTAACCGTAGTAAAATGACGCTGCGATGTCGGCCCTATTACAAGTGCGTAATCTCATCCCCCTGCGGCGTAATCGACGCAACGATAGCGTAATGCTAGTAATCCGGATGTAATGTGGGTAACCGTCGGGTAACTCAAGGATGGCTCTAGCCCGCATTTCTCATACAAAATCTACTACGACTTGCTGTGGTAGATTCTGCCTGTGTTGCGCTCGATTTATCTTTGGCCAGTGTGTACTCACACAGCCCTGCAGACAAATCGTCGCGCGCCTTGGCAGAACCTATCCTCGCGGCGTCTCGCTACGATTTATGCATGAGAAATGCGGGCTAGCTCGTAGGCAGATCGATGGAGAAGGTGGAGCCTTTGCCCACGTCGCTATCCACAGAGACCTTGCCGCCGTGCGCTTCGATGATGGCTTTGACATAGCTGAGCCCTAGGCCCATGCCTTTTTCCGAGCGGCTGCGATCGGCGCGAAACAGGCGATCCCAGATATGTGGGAGGTCTGTTTTGCTGATGCCGAGACCTTCGTCGATCACACTGATCAATACCCAGTCGTCGCTCGACCTAGCGCGGAGAGTGATCTGGGTGTCTTTGGAGCTATATTTGATGGCATTGTCCACCAGATTGGCTAGCGATTGCAGGAGCCTGACTTTGTCCCCTGGGAAATCAATCGTCTCTGGGCAGTCTAGGTTTAGATCGATCTGTTTCTCTTCGGCGACTAGCTCGTACAGCTCGTACACCTTGCCCAGCAGCATGTCGGTGGTTACGGTTTCGGTCTTGAGCGTCAAGGCGCCGGACTGGGCTTCGGCTACATTCATTAGTACGGTGAGCAGGCGCTCCATGTAGTCGACTTCTTCGGCGGTCTGCTCGATGGCGTTTTCGTAGGACTCGCTCTCGGAGGACAAAGCCCGCTCGGATACCAGCTTGATGCGACTGAGTGGGCTACGTAGATCGTGGGCGATATTGTCCAGCGACTCCTGCATCACACCGATGAGTTGTTCGTTTCGGCCTAGCAGCTGATTGAATAGCTCGATGATCGATGTGAGTTCGTTTCGGCCTTTGTGGGGCTGAGCGCGCTGCGAGAGATCGCCGCTTTTCAGGATGGTCTGGATCGTCGAAGTCAGATGGCGGATGGGGCTCAAAAACCGATGCGCCAGCAGGATGCTGCCGAATATCGCAAACAGCGCTCCCGGGATGAAGAGGATGAAAAAGCGCTGGCGGAATTCGGATAACGTTTCTTTAAGGGCTTGGCTGTTTTTGCCAGCTTGGAGCTGGCGATCGCTACCATCGTCTAGCGGGATGGATACGATGGTCCATTTCTCGCCATCTAGGATCACGCCGTTGCCTGCGGCTTGGCTATCGAGTGTTTTTAGCTCTTCGTAGGGTAGGTCTGTGGCGCTATCGGGGGTGAAGTTGGTGTAGGAAAAGTCCTCGCCATGGATGCGTACAAACAGGATGTCACCTGCTTGCAGGCTTTGCTCGCTCATCCGAGATTTGAGCTGGCCGATGTCGCCTTTCAGGAACCAGGCTCGGTACTCACGGGCTTTGTTTTCTACCGCTTTGAGGTGTTTTTTCTCGATGGTCTGCGTCAGTGCGACGTGAGCTAGCCCAAAGATAGCCGCGCAGAGTAGCCCGAAAAATGCGGCGTAGATGAGGGCTAGTTTTACCGCTGGGGATTGCGAAAATCGGCGAGCTTTCTTGATGCACGAAGCGGATTCCATCTAGTGAGGTTAGCTTTTCTTTTTCAACACATAACCCATACCGCGCACGGTGTGAATGAGTTTCTCATCGTAGGCCTTGTCGACCTTAGCCCGCAGTCGATGGACCAGCACGTCTACCACATTGGTCTGGGGATCGAAGTCGTAGTCGTAGACGTTCTCCAGTATTGAGGTTTTCGAGACGACGCGGCCTTCATTGCGCATCAGGTACTCGAGTAGGCTGAATTCTTTGGTGTGCAGTTGGATAGCTTGGCCATCTCGTTTGGCCTCTCTGCTCCAGAGATCCAGCTCGAGATCGGCGACTTTCATCACATTGGCTTGTGCTTTCTTCGAGGCATCGATGGGGGCCTGGCTGCGGCGCACCAGTGCCTGGACTCGCACGATGAGCTCCGAGAAGGAGAAAGGTTTCACCATGTAGTCATCGCCGCCCATGCGGATACCCTCGATCCTCTCAGTGACGGAGCGTTTTGCGCTGAGTATCAGGATGGGAGTCTGGTCGCCCTCTTTGCGCAGGGCTTCGATGATCGATAGTCCATCTAGGCCGGGGAGCATCACATCGACCACGGCGGCATCGTACTCCTGGATGAGTAGGCGATCGAAGCCCTCATTACCATCGTGACAGGTGTCGACGATCATGCCTGCCTCTCTAAAGCCCTTGGCGATAAAGTCGGCGGTTTTTTCGTCATCCTCGATGATTAAGATCTTCATAAATATTGTAAATAAATTTCAGGGTATTTACAATTTTTCAGAAATTCACAGAATAGTCCGATGTTTCCTTACAGTCGAAGCTTAGCGCAAGCAAAAAGGTTTTCGCGCCGTTCTCGCTGTTATTGTCTAACTGGCTGTGGGTCAAAGAGTGACGAGATTGGGTTGGCTGAAAATAACTTGGCGCTCTAGCTGGGTTGATTCAGGGGTGGTGCGCCGATGGCTTGGTGGCAGCGGTTTAGTTGTCATTCCTCCGTAAGCAAGCGAGGTGCGGCGACGTAGCTGTTGTGACACCTTATTGACGACTATCGAGCATCGCGAGCCACAGTTTGAGAGACTCATCGAGCAGCACCGAGCGCAGCTGCATGGCTTCTTGTTGTCTCTGGTCGGGAATTTGGCCGACTCGGAGGATCTGCTCCAGCAGGTGTGCCTGATCTTGTGGCAGAAGAGGGAGCAATTCGAGGCAGGTAGTAATTTTCTAGCCTGGGCGAGACAGATCGCGCGTTTCCAAGTGCTCAACCACTGGCGCAAGTCGAGCAACCAGCGCTGCGAGCCGCTACTCGATGAGCACATGGTCGAGACGGTGTATGAGGTCAACGAGAGTCGCGAGCAGGAGTTTGCCGAGTATCAGGGGCTGCTGTCGGCCTGTATCGAGCAGCTGCCTAGCCGCCAGCGTGGGGCGGTGCACTCGCACTACATGCTGGGGCACTCGATACCGCAGATCGCTACTGAATTTGGCATCAAAGAAAATGCAGCTAGCCAGCTGCTCTTCCGTGCGCGCAGCAGTCTCATCACCTGTGTGCAGTCGAAGCTGAAAAAATCCAATCTTACCGAATCATAGAAATGCACTGGGATACCCGTTTTCAAGATCTACTACAGCGATCGCTGCACGGCGAGCTGACTCCGGATGAGACCACGGAGCTGCGCCAGCGTCTGTCGGATGATCCGGAGGCGATGCAGAGCTATCTAGAGCACTGCCAGATCGAGGCCTACCTGCAGCAGCCTAGCGATGCGGTGCCACTGCAGACAGTGCAGGTGCCACTGCGGGCTAGTTTTTGGAAATACGCAGCTCTCGCAGCTGTGCTGGTCGGCGCGGCGCTGGTCGGCTGGCTGGGGTTTGAGAATCGCAGTATCAACTCCTCGATCGCACGAGTCATGCGTGCCGAGGGCAGTGGTGTGGGAGTCGGCGATCGTCTCTACCCAGGCGATGCGATCCGGGCCGACTCGGGCATCATCGAGCTGGCATTTCAGGATACAGGGGTGCATGCCATCGCCAGTGCGCCGCTGCATTTCACTCTGGTCGATGAGATGCGCATGATCCTGCACGAGGGCGAGATCCGCCTGCACGTGCCGCCACAGGGGATTGGCTTTGTCGTAGAGACCGAGGAGCATCGCATCACCGATCTGGGCACCAGCTTCATCGTGTCGCAGCGGCCAGGTGCCTCGCGTGTGCTGGTGCTGGATGGCGAGGTGGCGATATCTGATACTAGCGGGGCTAGTGAGGCTGCTCCACAGCACATGCGCGAGGGCGATCTGGCCAACTTTGACAGCGATGGCACCATGCATCTGCGATCCCGGCAGCGGAGTGGTGTGCTGGAGAGGAGTGCGGCGCCGACTAGTCTCTCGGTGCAGTCTCTGCCTGGGCGACTCTATGCTAGTGATAAGCCCGGGCGAAATGTGGCTAACTTCTTTCTGCCTGTAGTGGGCTCCGGTTTTACCGATCTGAGCTCGATCGAGTCGCTAGCTAGCGGTCCAGAGCTGCCGTTTTCTGGTGTCGCGGGTAGTTACGACCAGTTGCCTCGGCGCTTTGGGCCAGAGGGCTACTACGCGACGACTGGCTGGGTGGCGTGGCATAGCGGGCGCGTCACTCCGCCGCAGGCGGGGCGCTACCGTTTCTGGGGGTATGCGGATAATCACCTGATCGCTGCAGTAGATGGGCGACCGGTGTTTGATGGCTCGCGCTATGACTCACAGTTTCGCACGCAGCTGGATATCCCGCGCAATGATCACCCTGTCTATCCCTGTCTGAATGCGGTGGCGGGCTTTGCCTCGGGGGAGTGGTTTGAGGTGAGTGAGGGTCAGGCGGTGCAGCTGGATATCTTGTTTGGCGAGCTCACGGCTAATCAGACAGCCGGCCTGCTGCTGATCGAGCGCGAGGGGGCAGAAATCGACGAGACATTTTGGGGGCAGCCGCAGTGGCCGCTTTTTCTCACTCATGTGCCATCGTCTGAGGAAGTGGCCGAGCTGAACAAGCTGCGAACGCAGATGGAGCGCAAGATCATGGGCTCATTTGCCATCGATAAAGACGTGATGTGGCAGGTAGCGGAATAGGTGAATCAACGAAACAGTAGAAATATAGAAATGAGCAATAAACTCGCAATATACCTGAGCATCGTCTCTCTCCCTGTCATGGGATGGTCGGTGGACTTTGCCCACGAGGTGATGCCTATCCTCAAGCGCCACTGCACCGAGTGCCACACTGGCGGCCAGAAAAAAGGCGGTCTAGCGATGAATACTCGCGCGGAATTCGTAGCTGGCGGCGAGTATGGCGAGGTGGTGGTGCCTGGGCACTCGGGGGATAGCCTCTTCCTAGAGCTGATCGAGTCCGATGATGACAGCGAGTGGATGCCACCGAAAGGGCCACGCCTGACCGAGGAGGAAGTCGATGTGCTGAAGCGCTGGGTCGATCAAGGTATGGTATGGCCTGAGTCCATATCTCTAGGGGAAAAGACCTGGGAGCCACCACTGGCTCCGCGCCAAGTCGAGCTGCCACCGATCACCGATGGGCGCAGCCACCCGATCGATCGCATACTCGATGCCGAGCTACAGAAAGCGGGCCAGTCCTACCCCGAGACCATCGGCGATGCCGCCTACCTTCGCCGGGCGACTCTCGATGCCGTGGGCATGCTGCCAACACCCGAGATACTGGAGGCTTTTGATAACGATCGAGAGGCCTACGTACAGACACTCCTCGCCGACGATATCGCCTATGCCGACCACTGGCTGACTTTTTGGAATGATCTGCTGCGCAATGACTACACCGGCACCGGATTCATCACCAAAGGCCGCACCCAGATCACCGACTGGCTATACACTGCCCTGCGTAGCAATATGGCCTACGATGAGTTTGTGAAACAGCTGATCGCTCCGCCCGACGATCGCTCGGCAGGCTTTATCAATGGCATCAAATGGCGCGGTGAGGTGAATGCCAGCCAGACACGGGAGATACAGTTTTCCCAAAATATCTCGCAGGTCTTTCTCGGTATCAATATGAAGTGCGCCAGCTGCCACGATAGCTTTATCGATAGCTGGAAGCTAGAGGAAGCCTACAACCTAGCCGCTATCTTTTCCGAGCAGCCGCTGGAGCTGAACCGCTGCGACAAGCCAACCGGCGTCATGGCCGAGCCCAAGTGGATCTTTCCCGAGATGGGCGATATCGATGCCGATGCTCCAAAGGCCGAGCGGCTCAAGCAGCTCGCCGATCTGATGACTCATGCGGATAATGGTAGATTCACCCGCACGGTGGTCAACCGCATCTGGGATCGCCTGATGGGGCGTGGTATCGTTCACCCCGTCGATGCCATGGATACCAAGCCATGGAATGAAGATCTGCTGGATTACCTAGCCGTGCGCTTCGCCGAGGATGGCTACGATCTACGCAAATTCATCGCCTTCGTCATGGCATCGCAGGCCTACCAGTCGCAGAGCGTGATCCTGGAGAAAGAGCCCGGCGAGAGCTACCGCTACTCCGGCTCTATCACCAAGCGTATGACTGCTGAGCAGCTCATCGATGCCGTCTGGCAGATCACTGGCACTCACCCGACCCAGGCCGACGGCAAGGTGAACCGAGTCGTCACCGAGACTGCTGATCAGTCCGAGGAGCGCCTGATCACTCCAGCCGATGTCACCGCCAAATGGCTATGGCATGTCGGCGAGCCGGGGACCAAGTCTGAGCTGAAGCGTACCATCAAGCTAGATAGCCAGCCAAAGGCAGCGATGGTCATGGCGACCTGCGACAATGCTTTTAAACTCCGCATCAATGGCCAGCGCGTCGCCGAGTCCTCCGAGTGGCAAAAGCCGAGGTATGTGAATGTGGTGAACTACCTAAAAGCCGGTGCCAATGAAATATCTGTCGATGCCGAGATGCACGGCGGTGCCTTTGGCTTTATCTGCGAGCTGGTCGTAGTCGGTGCTGATGGTAAACAGGTATCCTTTGGCAGTAACAGAAACTGGGATGCCCGTCCTCCCGGTGGCGAGTGGGCCAAAGCCCGCGAACTACACAAACACGGTAAAGGGCCGTGGAAAGATGTGCTAAAGCCCTACGAAGCCATGCTACCCCAGGGCTACACTCCACCGATCCGCGCCTCGCTAGTAAAGAATGATTTCCTCATGCGCTCGCTCGGCCGCCCGCATCGCGACCAGGTCGTGACCAGTCGCCCAGCCGAGCTATCGACTCTACAGGCGATCGATTTAGCCAACGGCGAGATCTTTGCGGGTCACCTCACTGCTGGAGCTCAGCAGCTGATCCGAGACGGACGAGTGAACACAGATTTTGGTAAGTGGTTATTCCAATATGCCTACTCACGCGTACCCACTACAGAGGAAGAGAGGGTGATCGCAGAAGTACTAGGCAATGGCGAAGATCCGCTCGCGGTAGAAGATTTGTTGTGGCTGGTCGTGATGCAGCCTGAGTTTCAGTTGGTCAGATGATGAGGTGGAAGCGGGTAGTGGTGATTTTGTTGCCTTTGGTATCCCTTATTTGGATATCGACCTGGTTTCCTGTGATGTCGGAGAATGGCGAGTTGGATAATCATTCTGGATCTACCAGAGAGTGGGATGAGTGGTTTTTCGTATTTAAAAGCGATGTTAAATATAAGTCCAGCGAGCTTGAGGGTTATTATAAATCATTACCTGGTTTTACGTTTGAGCATGATTGGGAGTGTTATATGAATACGAGTAAAAGCATTTATGGTAAGACTCTGATTCTTGCTAGTGGTTCTCCGAATTCCTGTCTAACCATGTTGCACCAGAAACAGTTTATTGAGATGCGCACAGAGGAGGAGTTGAAAGACTTTTATCAGTTGCTTGGTTCAGGTAATCGGAAAGCGGTTCTGGATGAAGTGTATAACTTTCAGGAAGAGATGAAAAAATTGCGCAGAGAAAGCAGGTAAGCTGACCCTACATAGGCGCTAGCGCCCGATTGTACCCTATTGAATAAAAATTGTACCCTATTGAATTTCCGATATTATGATGACTTTTGGCGAAAAACTAGCCCGGCGAGATCTTTTGAAACAACTCAGCGCCGCCTCCCTAGCGGCACTAGGCACTAGCGGGGCACGTGCCTCCGGCCCAGTCGAGCACCCGACGGCTACAGCAGATTCCTGTATATTGATCTGGCTGGCCGGCGGTATGGCTGCCCCTGATACATTCGACCCGAAACGCTACTCGCCATTCGAGGTCGGTCTGGATGTGAACAAGATCCTTTCTACTTTTCCCCAGATCGATTCAGTAGTGGACAACATCAAGCTGACCGAGGGTATGGAAAACATCGCCCAGGTCATGGATCGCGGCACGCTGATCCGCTCCTGCGTACAGCCTGATCTCGGTAGTATCCTGCACTCGCGCCACCAGTACCACTGGCACACGGGCTACGTGCCGCCGCTCACCGTGGCAGCGCCACACATCGGTGCTTGGATGGCCAAGGTACTCGGGCCAAAGAATCCGGTGATCCCGCCATTCATCAATATCGGCCAGCGCCTAGAGGGCGTCGGCGAGAAGGAGGAGCTAAAAGCATTCACTACCGCCGGCTTTTTCGGTAGTGAGTTTGGCCCGATGAATTTGCCCTACCCAGAAGATGCCGTGCGCTCCGTGCAGCCGCCCAAAGGCATGGAGCCAGGCCGCTTTGCCAATCGCTACAAGCACTACCAAAAGCTGATCGATAAGAACCCCAATCGCGACTGGATGAGCGACTACCAGCAGGAATCGATGCTGCGCTCTATGGACTCTGCTCATCGCCTGATGCAGTCTGACGAGAAGATCGCCTTTGACCTGACTGAGGAGCCCAAAGAAATCAGCGAAAAATACGATACTGGTCGCTTCGGCCGAGGCTGCATGCTCGCCCGCCGCCTGGTGGAAGAGGGCGCTCGCTTTGTGGAGGTGACCACTGAGTACGTGCCATTCCTCCACTGGGATACCCACGAGAATGGCCACACCACCGTCGCCCGAATGAAGAAAGAGATCGATCGCCCGATCTCTCAGCTCATCCTCGACCTAGAGGAGCGCGGCCTACTCGATCGCACCCTAGTCATAGTGGCCAGCGAATTCAGCCGCGATATGATGATGGAAGGCAAGCCCGGCTCCAAAGCCGCCGACCAAAGCCGCGCCCGCACCGATGTGCTCAAAGAGATGAAACACTACGGCCTACACCGCCACTTCACCGGTGGCACGAGTGTTGCCATGTTTGGCGGCGGGATGAAAAAGGGCCATGTCTATGGCAAGACCGCCGACGAGCGTCCGCTGGTAGCTGTGGAGAATCCCGTGTCGATCATGGACCTGCACGCGACCATCATGACCGCTATGGGCATCAGCCCAAAGACCGCTTACGATGTCGAGAAGCGACCTTTCTATGTGACCCAGGATGGCCACGGCAAGCCGGTGATGGATGTGTTTGCTTAGTAATTTAGTGTGTTTAATGTGTTTATAGATTGAGCTATCTATTAGTTAGTTTTTTTGCCTCTTCCGCTAAATTTGTGGGTTCATTATGCAGGTCAATCCCAATGAGTGC
>JAHDID010000137.1 GCA_020630975.1 Verrucomicrobiota bacterium | reverse complement strand
TGGACTGAAGCCATCTGAGGCGATCGAGATCTTCAACGAAGGCAAGAATTCCTAAGCCTTGCTAGGGCAGGGGCATTGTACCCTATTCAGTCCAGATTGTACCCTATTGAATCTGGGCTGAACCCTATTGAATTTTTTGCGTTACCAAGTCCATAGCGGCTCAGCCTGTCGGTCAGTTACAATCTGACGCTAGGTGGGATCAACTTTTAGTTGATCGACTTCTCTCCTACTGGGTCTCGTGCGACAGGAGGCTACGTGCTAGCCGCCCCCGTATAGCCGTCCATGAGCTGCCGCATTTCGCGGATCGATTGCCCGAGCCCGATGAAGATGGCTCTGGCCACTAGGTGGTGGCCGATGTTTAGCTCAGCCAGATGTGGCGTCTTCATCAGCTTAGGTAGATTTGGTATGGTGATACCGTGGCCTGCATTGACCTGTAGACCCTCACTGTGGCCGACTTCTGCAGCTTCGATGATTTTTTTCAGTTCATCGTCGCAGCCTGTCACATCGGCATTGGCAAAGGCGCCAGTGTGCAGCTCGATCATCTTGGCGCCAGACTTAGCGGCGGCACGCACTTGATCGATCTCGGGATCGATGAAAAGGCTGACGTCGGTACCATTAGCCTGCAGCGTGTCGATCGTGCGCTGTAGAGAGGTGTCTGCATTGCACACATTCAGTCCGCCTTCAGTAGTCACTTCGCGTCGATTCTCAGGCACGATGCAGGCGTAGGCAGGTTTCACATCGAGGGCGACTTTGAGTATCTCCTCAGTGTTGCCCATCTCGAGATTCAGAGGCACTCGCAGTGCTTCTTTCAGATCGTAGACATCGCGATCCTGGATGTGACGTCGATCGAGGCGCAGATGCACGGTGATCGAGTCGGCACCATTGGCCTCGGCCTCATTCGCCGCAGCTAGGATGTCTGGCTCGGCATTGGGAGAGTCTAGCATGGGAGCGTACCGAGCCTGTAGTAGTGTCGCGACATGGTCGATATTGACTCCGAGCTTCAGTCGGGGTGATACGTCGGTTGCCATCTTTTCTGGAGATAGATACTAGCGCCGCCTAGTAGCGGATGCGTATCGGAGTGCCGACGCGCACTTTGGAGAAGATGAGTGGCTGCACGGTGGATGGCACGCGTACGCAGCCGTGGCTGGCTGGGCCATCGGGCACGTAGCCGATGTGCATACCGATACCGCCAGTGATGCGCATCCAGTAGGGCATATCTGCTCCTACGAATTTGCTGGCCCCTGGAGGTGGTAGGTAGTGGTCGTCGCCTTTCAGTTCGTTGCCAGCAGCATCGTACCAAGTGCCGTAGCGCCCCGACTTTTTGTCGACCAGCATCTCCTGCACGGTGAAATAGCCAGTAGGTGTGGCGTGGCCAGGCTTGCCAGTGGAGATTTGGGTTTCGATGATCAGAGTGCTACCCTTGTAGATGCGGGCACGCTGATCGCTTAGATCGATCTCGATACGAGAGTTGGAGGCGCTCAGATGGGCCACTTCGGGCTCGTTGATATAGAGGTAGCGGTTGGGTGGGCTCTGCACGTGGCGTGGCTCCTCTGCTTCGTTGGAAGAGGAGCTGGATCGGCTCGAGCTACTACTGCTGCTGCTGAAAAGGGAGAAAAATCCACCCCGTGGGCGACTACTCTGGCCCTGTGCTGTGGCGATCAGCTGGGCATCGATCTCGCGCTGTTTGCGCAGGGCCTCTTCCTCCTGGCGGCGGCGGGCGGCCTCTTGCTCTTTGCGCTTGGCGGCGAGTTCTTTTTCGCGCTGGGTTTTCAGGCGCTCATCTTCTAGAGCCTTGCGCCTGGCCAGGTCGGCCTTTTTGCGATCTTCTGCCGCCTTCTTTTTGGCGGCTTCTGCGATTTCTTTTGCCTTGGCGTCCTTGGCTTTTTTTGCCGCCAGTTCGCGAGCTTTTTTCTCAGCTGCCTTTTTGCGCTCGGCGTCTGCGGCAGCACGCTGGCGGGCGTCTTCTTTCTGTTTGGCTTCAGCAGCTTTCTTGCGGGCAGCCTCTTCTTTGGCGCGTTGCTCGGGTGTTTTGCCGGTCAGCATCGTCAGCAGATCCTGAGGCTCGCTACTGGAGCTAGAAGTTTTCTTCTTGGTCGATGATGAGGTCGATGGGCTTGGCTTCTTGGTGCGACTGTTTTGGCTCGAGCTTTTGCTCTTTTGGCCCGCACTAGGGCTGAAAAGATCGAAGAGCAACTTACCCTCTTGAGAGTAGCTGTGCACAGCTGTTCCCAATGTAAAAAATAGGGTGATAGCAGCAATGAGGAAGCGATGAAAAAGGTGTGACGTTTTCATGAAAAGCCTGTCTGTAGGATCGGAAGTTTCGAACTACTAATCAAGGGAAAGCACCCTAATCGTCAACTCGAAAAAGCCTAACAAAACCTTACATTCAATAGGGTACAGTTTTGACTGAATAGGGTACAATTTGTCTCGTGGGGCTTTAGCCTTCGGGTAGGATGGCGTCGACCAATTCTTTGATGCCGTCAGCGGCATTTTCGCTCTGTGGGTAGATGCGGCGTGCCGCGAGGTACCAGGCTAGACTGGAGCCTTTCTGGCCTTTTTCTTTGAGTTCAGCGGCCTTGGTGAGCGCACTGGCAAAGTCGGCTACATCTGGAGTCAGCGTCGATAGCTTGGCCGATAGCGGCACATCATCTGGGTATTGCTGGAATGTTTCCTTTACCAGCTCCCAAGCGGCGTAGCCATTGCCGGCATTTTTGAGAGTGTCGGCTTGCTTTAGCACCACATCGATTTCCTGCACATTGGTGAGGATCTGCTCGAGTGATTTCTGGCGCTCCTCATCTTTGGCCAGAGCGGCGGCGAACTCGAATTTGCTATTGAAGATCTGACGATACTGTTGGGCTCCGAGCAGCATGTCAAAGCGGCGAACCGCCTCGGCCTGCTCATCGCCGGAGTCGGCGAGCATGTCGAATTCGGCTTTGATGGCAGGATTGGTCGGCCAGATACCAGTCGCTTCGGCTAGGTTTTTCTCAAAGGCTTCATTGTCACCACGGATGGCGGCATTCTTAGCGGTACGCAGCTTCATGTTGCTGGTTAGCTTGGCAGTCTCCACAGCGGCTGTCGGCTTGGAGTAGTCGAAGTCGCTAGCCTGCTCGCGCATCTCTGCGATCAGCTCGCCTGCTAGGGTGTAGTCTTTGACATTGATGGCGCTGGTCAGTTTGAAGGCATTCTGAGCGTACTTCACGATCTTGCGCTTTTCTTCACGAGGGACATTCTGCACTGCTGGGAGGAACTCGCCTGTCACAAAGGCTTGCTGAAGCTGGAGGGACGCCCCATCGATCTCGCCTTTCTCGACGAGGAAGAGGAAGGACTCGACCTGCTGCTTCACATCGCGGATGGCCTCGTTGGAGAAGGCATCCAGAGTCGTCACCGTAGGGCTGAATCCGATGCTCTGGCTGAAGGTTTTCTCCACTTCGGAGCCTTCGTCGAACTCCAGCTTGCCCGAGCCATCGCCAAAAAACTCGGTATAAACACGAGACGCCATGATGACGTGCTCGAATCTGCGCTGGAGGAAAAGCTGTACGATGAGTGCCTGAAACTCGACTTTGGCCTGGGCCTCAGAGACCTCGATCACCGCCATATTGGCCACACGTTGGGCTTCTTTCTCCGCGATGCGCTGGACGTAGCGTGCAGTCTCGCCGGCGTTTTCGGTTCCCTCGGGTAGAGCGCTGTTCACGCCTCCTTTCACATTCCTATTTCGCCGAGCGTGCTCTGCATCGATACGGCGCTGGCGATCAATCGCTCCGGAGAATCCCCAATCGAGCTGCTGGCGCTCTCGATCGAGCTTCTCGTTGAGTGATTTTAGCTCGTGGACATTCTTTCGCGCTAGAAACATGCGGTAGACCGCATTCGAGACCGATTCAGATAGTCCTGCATCCTGCTCAAATGAGCCGACATGCTGGATGCGCGCCAGTGCCTCGGCCATTTTGTTTCTCGATTGGTTTTGTGGGGCTAGGGCGTTCAGCACCTCACGCATGGCTTTGCGGTAGGCCAGTGTCACCTCATCGGTTTGTTCGGCTGTGTTCAGATACTTCTCAAAGCGAGCACGAAAGATCTGGTTATCATTGATCTGAAAGGTCTGCCCATTGAATTGGTAGGTGTTTTCAGCAGGGCTCACGAACGGTACTTCATTTCCGATCATCGAGTCATTGCTCTGTTGCTGCCCGCCTTGATTGACGATGGTGGTTTGGTTGCTACCGCCGCCACCACCTCCTGAGCCGCCGCCGCCAGTATTCCCGGGCGGGGTGAAAACCTGTGCCTGCCCTGTCAGCAGCAGGCTAGTGAGCGCTATAGCTATCGCGGTGGTCTTGACATTCATGAGTGAGTGATTTGGCTTGGGTAGGTTGGTGGGATTGGGCGAAAATTCGAAAATCAGTTGTCGATAGACTTGGCGACGAGCATGCCTTCGCGATCTACCTGGACGACGATGCGCATCTCGGCACCTCGCTCGAGGTTGACCGTGCTGAACTCAGAAGGCACAAAAATCGGCACGGGGATCGATCCACTACCCTCCGTCGCATCAAAGCTCAGTAATCGGCCATTCTCGCTCCAGCGCAGCATCTCTTCGATCTTGCCCTCTACTTGGTAGAGGTTGCCGCGCAGGCTGTTGGCATTTTCCCGATAATTGGTCAGGCTCAGGGCGGCAGCACTCCCTGGAGCTCGTTTTTTGGTGTTACCACCGAGACCGATCATATCTCCAGCGATCAACTTGATGAGTAGGGCTGCGATGACGAAAAATCCTAAGATGGCGGCGGCGATGCCTGCCATCTGGCCGATATTGACTCCCGAACTACTGGCTCTTCTTGGCATAATGTGTGAGCGGATTTTAGATCTATTATCGGCAATAAGGAAGATTTAAATGATGTGAAAACCTAACTTTGCGTATCTATCCCTCATGCCAGCTACCAAGATCTATTTTTTGCGCCATGGAGTGACCGACTGGAACTCCGAGGGCCG
>JAHDID010000068.1 GCA_020630975.1 Verrucomicrobiota bacterium | reverse complement strand
TAGGTCGTCCTTATCGAGTTCTTCGACGGCTTGAGATGAGTCGGCAAGGTTGTAGATCCATTCACCGGTAGACGGATTGATGGTGATGTTGCCGTAGGTGCCGGTGTTGTCGCCTGCCCATGTGGCAACGAAGTCGCTGTCAACATCGCTAGCTGTGAGAGTGCCAGTTGCGGAGAGGTTGGTTTCTTCAGTGACTTCACCTGCATCCTCGGAATCGATGATAGGAACATCGTTAGTGCCGTTGATGGTGATAGTGATCGTCTCGGTGTCAGTCGCTCCATGTTCGTCTGAGACGGTTACGGTGAATGACTCGCTAACAACATCGCCTTCGTCGAGAGATTCCGAGGCAGCGTTGTCGATAGAGTAGGTCCAGTCGCCATCATTAGTGATGGCGAGATTACCCCATGTGCCTGTTGCGTTGCCGGACCAGGAGGCGGTGGCATCATCATCGATGTCGGTCGCTGCCATGGTGCCAGTGGCTGTTGGAGCGCCTGCTACAGTTGTTCCATCATCTAGATGGCCTGCTTCGGTGACTGTTCCATTGTCGGGAGCTGTGATGATGGGTTCATCGTTGGTACCTGTGATGGTGATCGTGATTGTTTCTGTGGCAGAAGCCCCTTTGTCGTCAGTGACGGTCATCGTGAATGAATCGGTCACGATATCGTCTTTATCGAGCTCTTCGACGGTTTGGGATGAGTCGGCAAGGTTGTAAGTCCACTGTCCGGTAGAAGCATTGATGGAGATGTTTCCGTAAGTGCCGGTGTTGTCACCTGCCCATGTGGCTACAAAGTCACTGTCTACATCGCTGGCTGTGAGAGTGCCAGTTGCGGAGAGGTTGGTTTCTTCAGTGACTTCACCTGCATCCTCGGAATCGATGATTGGGACATCGTTAGTGCCATTGATGGTGATAGTGATGGTCTCGGTGTCAGTCGCCCCATGTTCGTCTGAGACGGTTACGGTGAATGTTTCGCTGACGACATCGCCCTCGTCGAATGATTCTGAGGCAGCGTTGTCGATTGAGTAGGTCCAGTCGCCACCATTAGTGATGGCAAGACTACCCCATGTGCCTGTTGCGTTGCCGGACCACGTGGCGGTGGCATCGTTATCGATGTCTGTGGCAGCCATGGTGCCAGTGGCTGTGGGAGTGCCTGCCACGACTGTTCCGTCATCTAGATGGCCAGCTTCGGTAACAGTCCCGTTGTCGGGAGCGGTGATGATGGGTTCATCGTTGGTACCTGTGATGGTGATCGTGACTGTTTCTGTGGCCGAAGCACCCTTATCGTCAGTGACGGTCATCGTGAATGAATCGGTAACGATGTCGTCTTTATCGAGTTCTTCGACGGCTTGGGATGAGTCGGCAAGGTTGTAGGTCCACTGCCCGGTAGTTGGATTAATGGTGATGTTGCCGTAAGTGCCGGTGTTGTTGCCGGTCCATGTGGCAACAAAGTCGCTGTCTACATCGCTAGCAGTGAGTGTTCCAGTTGCGGAGAGGTTGGTTTCCTCGGTAACTTCACCAGCGTCTTCACTATCGATGATAGGAACGTCATTTGTTCCGTTGATGGTGATAGTGATGGTCTCGGTGTCAGTGGCACCGTGTTCGTCTGAAACGGTTACGGTGAATGTTTCGCTGACGACATCGCCTTCGTCTAGTGATTCGGAAGCTGCGTTGTCGATGGAGTAGGTCCAGTCGCCATCATTAGTAATGGCGAGACTTCCCCATGTGCCGGTTGCGTTACCTGACCAAGAGGCGGTGGCATCGTCATCGATGTCTGTGGCAGTCATCGTGCCAGTGGCTGTGGGAGTGCCTGCCACGACTGTTCCGTCATCTAGATGGCCAGCTTCGGTAACAGTCCCGCTATCGGGAGCTGTGATGATTGGCTCGTCGTTGGTACCTGTAATGGTGATCGTGACTGTTTCTGTTGCAGAAGCGCCTTTATCGTCAGTGACGGTCATCGTAAATGAGTCAGTGACGATGTCGTCTTTATCGAGCTCTTCGACGGCTTGAGATGAGTCGGCAAGGTTGTAAGCCCACTGTCCGGTAGACGGATTAATGGTGATGTTTCCGTAAGTGCCGGTGTTGTCGCCTGCCCATGTGGCTACGAAGTCGTTGTCTACGTCACTGGCTGTGAGAGTGCCAGTTGTGGAGATGTTGGTCTCTTCGGTGACTTCGCCTGCATCTTCACTATCGACGATCGGTACGTCGTTTGTGCCGTTAATGGTTATAGTGATAGTTTCGGTATCGGTCGCACCGTGTTCGTCTGAAACGGTTACGGTGAATGTTTCGCTGACGACATCGTCTTCGTCTAGTGATTCGGAAGCTGCGTTGTCGATGGAGTAGGTCCAGTTGCCATCATTAGTGATGGCGAGACTACCCCATGTGCCTGTGGAGTTACCTGACCACGAAGCGGTAGCATCATCATCGATGTCGGTCGCAACCATTGTGCCAGTGGCTGTTGGTATGCCCACCACGGAAGAGCCATCATCGAGATGCCCAGCTTCTGTTACGATGCCATTGTCAGGAGCCGTGATGACAGGGTCGTCATTCGTTCCTGTAATGGTGATTGTAATTATTTCAGTCGCCGAAGCACCTTTATCATCGGTGACGGTCATGGTGAAGCTGTCAGTGACGCTGTCGTCCTTATCGAGTTCCTCAACGGTCTGGGAAGAGTCGGCAAGGTTGTAGGCCCATTGCCCTGTGGACGAATCGATACTGATATTGCCGTAGGTGCCGGTGTTGTTACCCGACCATGTGGCTACAAAGTCATTATCGACATCACTAGCCGTTAGGGTGCCAGTTGCGGAGAGGTTGGTCTCTTCTGTTACTTCACCGGCATCTTCAGAGTCAACGATCGGAACATCATTCGTTCCATTGATAGTTATCGTAATCGTTTCAGTATCTGTGGCACCCTGATCATCAGTAACCGTAACGGTGAATACTTCGCTGACGACATCGCCTTCATCGAGATGCTCTGCAGCAGCATTGTCGAGGGTGTATGCCCACGCCCCAGAAGTTGAGTGGATTGTCAGTTCGCCATAGGAACTTGTGGTGTTCCCCGACCAATTGGCGGTAGAGGCAGCATCGATATCTGTGGACTGCATGGTCCCCGTCACTGTAGAGATGCCCGCGATCAAGCTGCCATCATCGAGATGGCCTGCCTCTGTGACGATTCCGTTGTTTGGCGCTGTGATGATGGGTTCATCATTGGTGCCGGTAATGGTAATCGTAACGGTTTCTGTGGCCGATGCACCTTTATCATCAGTCACTGTCATTGCGAAACTATCGATGACGGTGTCGCCAGCATCCAACTCTTCGACCACTAGCGAGGTGTCTGAGAGATTGTAGTGCCACAGGCCTGTGAGGCTATTGATGGTGATTGATCCGTAAGTGCCACTAGCATTGCCGGTCCATGATGGGATGAAATCTGCATCGACATCACTAGAAGTTAGCGTCCCAGACGTACTTAGGTTGGATTCTTCTACGACAGACCCCGAGTCATCGGCATCGATCACAGGTACGTCGTTGGTTCCATTGATGGTGATGGTGATGGTTTCAGTGTCGGTAGCTCCTTGGTCATCTGTGACAGTAACGGTGAAGGTCTCACTGACCACATCTCCTTCGTCTAGGGATTGTGAGGCCGTGTTGTCGATGGCGTAAGCCCAATCTCCGTTCGCAGCTATTGAGAAATCCCCCCATGTTCCGCTCGTATCACCCTGCCAGGTAGCCGTGGCATCATCATCGATATCGGTTGATAGCATGGTACCGGTAGCTAGCGGTGTGCCTGGGACGATGGTGCCGTCATCGAGATGCCCGGATTCTGTTACTGTTCCATTGTCAGGAGCAGTGATGATGGGGATATCGTTTGTTCCCGTCACTGTGATGGTGATCGTTTCGGTGGCAGATGCGCCGCGATCATCTGTCACGGTCATCGTGAAGGTATCGGTGACGATGTCTCCTTGATCGAGCTCCTCTACGGCTTGTGAAGTGTCAGCCAGATTGTATTGCCATGCTCCAGTGGAGGAGTCGATTGAGATCGTGCCAAAATTTCCTGTGTGGTCTCCGGACCAGGTAGGGACAAAGTCTTCATCCACATCGGTCGAGGTTAAAGTTCCAGTGGCGACGAGATTGGATTCCTCGGTTACCGAACCTGTGTCAGAGCTATCTATGATAGGAACATCATTGGTGCCATTGATCGTGATGGTGATTGTTTCAGTATCTGTAGCACCTTGATCATCGGCGATCGTTACGGTGAAGCTTTCGCTTACCACATCGCCTTCATCGAGAGAGTTGGCTGTGGTATTGTTTAGATTGTAGACCCAGTTGCCATTATTGGTGATCGAGAGGGCTCCCCATGATCCAGTGGCGTTTCCAGCCCACGTGGCGGTGGCGGCATCGTCGATGTCTGACCAAAGCATGGCACCGGTTGCTGATGGTGTGCCACCTACTACAGAGCCATTATCGAGATGACCTGCTTCGATTACGGTCGCATTGGCTGGTCCTGCTATGACGGGTGCATCATTGGTGCCGGTGATGGTGATCGTGACGGTGTCGATGGCTGATGCACCTTTATCGTCTGTGATTGTGATGGTGAAAGCATCGGTGACGATGTCTCCTGCATCTAGTTGCTCTACTGAAAGACTGGAATCGGCGAGATCATATTGCCAGTCGCCAGTAGCTGCATTTATGGTGAGTGAGCCAAATGTGCCTGTCGAGTCGCCAGACCAGGTGGCGACGAAGTCTGCATCGACATCGCTAGCGGATAGGGAGCCTGTTGCGCTTAGGCTGGTCTCCTCTGTCACAGCACCGAAGCCTGAATAATCTACCACTGGGACATCATTAGTTCCGGTGATTGTTATGGTGATTGTTTCAGTATCGGTAGCGCCTTGGTCATCGGCGACAGTTACGGTAAATGTTTCGCTGACAATGTCGCCCTCATCCAGTTGTTGGGCGGCAGATTGGTTTAAAGCGTAAGTCCAACCGCCCAGACTAGTGATGCTTAGCGCTCCCCAAGTGCCAGCGGCGTTTCCAGACCATGAGGCAGTGGCATCGGTATCGACATCTGTCGAAAGCATAGTGCCAGTAGCAGTGGGGAGTCCGGAGATCACTGCGCCGTCGTCCTGATGACCAGCCTCGGTGACGGCACCATTGTTTGGTGATGTGATGACTGGTTCGTCATTGGTACCGGTGATCGTAATGGTGACGGTGTCAGTCGCGGATGCACCTTTATCATCGGTGACTGTCATGGCGAAAACCTCGGTAATGATATCTCCCGCATCGAGGCTTTCGACGGCTGCGGAGGTATCTGCCAAGTTATACTCCCATATACCAGAATCGGTATCGATAGTGATAGCGCCATAGATGCCAGTGGCATTGCCTGACCATGTTGCCACGAAATCGGCATCGACATCGCTGGCTGTTAGATTGCCGCTGGTAGATAGATCGGATTCTTCGACGACTACGCCAGAGTCGTTGCTGTCGATCACAGGCACATCATTAGTGCCGGTGATGGTGATAGTGACAGTCTCGGTATCTGTGGCACCTTGGTCATCTGTGACGGTGATCGTAAAGATTTCCGTGACTGTATCGCCTTCGTCTAGAGATTGGGAGGCCGCGTTGTCGATGGTGTAGGCCCAGTTGCCATTGGATGCGATGGCGAAGTTTCCCCACGAGCCAGTAGCGTCTCCGGACCAGATGCTAGTGGAAGAGGCATCGATGTCGGTAGCGATCATGGTGCCCGAATCGCTATTTGTCCCAGACACGATCGTTCCATCGTCGGTATGCCCTGCCTCTGATACTATGCCTGTATCTGCTGCTGTGATCTCGGGCGCATCATTGGTCCCTGTGACAGTGACTGTGATGGTTTCGGTCGCGGAGGCACCTCGATCATCGGTGACAGTCATGGTGAACCTGTCTGTAACGATATCTCCCGCATCGAGGCTCTCCACTGCTAGGGAGCTATCGTCGAGAGTGTAGGTCCAAAGTCCGGATGAGGAGTCGATTGTGATGGTTCCATAGGAGCCAGTATCGTTCCCTGACCAAGTCGGTATAAAGTCGGTATCGACATCGGTGGAGGTGAGTGTGCCGGTAGCGATGAGATCGGTTTCTTCAGTCACAGAGCCATCATCTGAGGTATCGATGACTGGCACATCGTTAGTACCATAGATCGTGATCACGATATCTTCGGAATCGGTCGCACCTTGGTCATCTGTGACAGTGACGGTGAATATTTCTGTCACCACATCGCCCTCGTCGAGGGCTTCTGAGGCGTGGTTATCGGCGGTATAGGTCCAGTTGCCATCATCGTCGATATCGAAACCTCCATAGGTACCAGCTTCGCTGCCTGTCCAGGTGGCGGTAGAGTCGTCGTCGACATCGGTGGCAGTGTACGTCTCGGCGTCTGTGAGGACGCCATCTATGACGCTTCCATCATCGGTGTGCCCCGATTCGATCACTGTCCCCGTATGGGTGGCATCTATCACAGGGCCGTCATTGACGCCCTCTATAGTGATGGTGACAGAGGCGATATCGGTAGATCCGTGATCATCACTGACGGTGTAGGAAAAAATTTCAGTCGCAATGTCGCCGACGTTTAGATTCTCAAACCTCCCGTCGGGATCGTAGCTGACTTCTGTAGCGGAGCTTACGCTAGCTATTCCGAGGGCGGGTTCGCTCACGCCTACCACGGTGAGGGTATCGGTATCTACTTTGAGATCATCTGCGAGTACCGATACTGTGACCAGAGACTCCTCGTCTGTAGTAGCGACATCGTCTACGGCGATAGGATCTGTGAGGTATTCATAGGACCTCGTGCCATCGGAAAACTCATAGCACTCGACATCTGGAGCTACTGTCGTGGTACCATCTGGCGCTCCTGGGCGATTGTCGACGATAGTTAGGCTACCATCGGGATTTTCGGTGATGGTGTAATCGCTGAGAGCACCAGTGAATTTGAGTAGATCTTTGCCATCGCCTCCGGAGATAGTGTCATTGCCTGAGCCGCCTTCTATGGTGTCATTGCCGCCACCACCGGTGATGGAGTCATCGCCATTGCCTCCTGATACGCTGTCGTTTCCAGCGCCTCCGTCTGTGGTGTCGTTGCCGGTCCCGCCATCGATCGAGTCGTCGCCTTCTCCACCGGTGGTCGAGTCATCGCCATTGCCACCGGATACACTATCGTTGCCATCGCCTCCATCGGTAGTATCGCTTCCGTCTCCGCCGTCTGTAGTATCGTCGCCGGCACCACCCGAGGTGCTGTCATCGCCACCACCTCCTGTAGTCGAGTCGTCGCCAGTGCCTCCATCTACCGTATCGTCGCCATCACCACCGTCTGTCGAGTCATCGCCTCTACCGCCTGTGGTGCTGTCGTCGCCACCACCACCGGATACACTGTCGTCGCCATCGCCACCATCGGTACTATCACTACCTTCACCACCATCTGTGGTATCGTCGCCGGTTCCTCCAGTGGTGCTATCGTCACCATTTCCTCCGCTGATGCTGTCGTCACCTTCGCCTCCATCTGTGGTGTCGTCGCCGGTTCCACCGGAGGTCGAATCATCGCCGAAGCCGCCACTGATACTATCATCACCCTCGCCGCCGTCGGTGGTATCGTCGCCACTGCCACCACCGATGGAGTCAGAGCCGGTGCCACCGATGACGCTATCGTCTCCGAGGCCCCCGCTGATGGAGTCGTCGCCACTACCGCCGCCTACGGTATCGGAGCCATCACCACCGTCGACGGTATCGCTTCCTTGACCGCCAGAAATTGAATCTGCGCCATAGGCACCTAGAATGTTGTCAGGGCCCGAGCCACCGGAGAGGATCTGGTCTGCATAGGGATCGAAAGGGGGCTCAGAGCCGGCAGAGCCTCCTGTAACAGTCGGGGCGCCAGAGCTGGTGACTGGACCTGAGGTGTCCGATGGCGCATCGGGACTGAGGTCGGAAAACCGCATGAGAGTGAATCCCTCATTGATGGTACCGCCGTCTGAGGTGTCTACAGCTGTGCTATTGACTTCGGCCTGTGTCGCGGAATCGAAATTGTTGGGCTCTACTGCGACCAGAGTGACTTCGATCTGCTGACTTTGCGAAAGGATTTGGCCATTCGTGTCATGTACCTCCAGTGTCGCAAGACTGAGGTGTGAGAATGTTTCAAAATAGCCAAGAATGAGGACTTCATGGCCACTCGAGTAGGTGATGACGAGATCGGAGCCACGTTGTGAGAGTGTGGCATCAGAGGGAGCACCTTGCTCGTTTACTAGGAAGATCAGCGAACCAGCATCGATCTCCAATTGGAGGCCATTGGTGACTTCTTGCTGGGTAATAGATGAGTCTTCGTTTGATACGACGATTAGGTCTATCATGGGCGGGGGAATTTTGAAATTTACAAAATTACCATAATAAACGAAAAATTTAATAAATAAAGGTTAAATTTTGTATGGGATCGACGTGTTTTACGCAAAAACGTCAAATTTTTTATAAAGCTCGCGCGCAGGCTAGCGAGTAGAAAATGGGCCTAAGGCGCTGAACAAAAGCGCCTTATTTGGACTCTTGAGGCTCGATGATGACGACGATAGGGCGGTGGTCGCTGGCATCATACCACTCGGGCCAGTGGTGGATATGAGATGCCTTTCGGTCGATCTCGCGGCTGATGCCACGGCTGTAAAGGGCGTAGTCTAGACGCCCGTAGGAATCGGCAGTGCCCCAGTAGTGAGTCCAGCGAAAGCCATATTCATCGGTGAGAGAAAGGGGCGAGAGGTAGCCGCGACCGCTGTAGTAGCCCTGGACAGCTTTCACTGGGGGCTCGTGGCGGTCGTCATTGAGATCGCCCATCACCATCAGATTCACATTGGGGTGCTCTTTAAAAATAGCGTCGAGGTGCTTTCGCGCCAAATGGGCCTCGTTTAGGCGCATTTTCGATTGGTCTGCTTCAGGGACTTCTCGTTTGGATTTGAGGTGCAGGAGTAGTAGCCGGAGTTGGTAGGAAGGATTCACTTGGATCGTCGCATCTAGGATGCCGCGCTGAAAGGCCAGACGATCGTCGTAAATGCGGTAGGTGTAGTCATCCCGAGAATGAGTCTCAGCGAAAGGAAACTTAGAAAAGAGCGCTAGGTTTCGATCGTGTCCGCTTTTGGCGCGGACTAGCTCGGTATACGGGTAATCGAGATCCCGCTCGCGCAGCCTATTTTGGAGATCTTTGACGTACTCGGGGTCGCCTATTTCGCAGACACCTAAGACATCTGGGGCGGTCGCCACGATACCCTCGATGAGCGGCACGATCTCTCTATCGGGTTTGGGGGCATCGAGCACGAATTTGCCATCGACCCGTCGGTCCATAGCGAGGTAGTTCTTCAGATTGTAGAAGACTACCCGGATTGGGTCTTCGGTAGCAGGGGCCTCCTCAGCTCTGCCTGAGCAGACAGAGCCATGGAGAAGTGTAGCCACAGCTAGCAGTCGTAGGAGGTGCCGTTGGGATCTGGCTCTCATACTCCTGCAGGAAAGTGGCTATCTAGCGGGAGAAAGGCTAAGACTCTGAAGAGTCCTTCTTGCCTGCATTGTCCCACTCCTTGGCGCCTTCGACTTCGCCTTCAGCGATTTCGCGCTCAAATTCGGTCTTTGCCTTTTTGAACTCACCCATGCCTTTGCCGACGCCGCGTGCTAGCTCAGGGATCTTCTTTGCTCCAAAGAGAAGTAAGATCACTAGGAAGATAGCGATCATCTCTGGCATTCCGAGGGCGCCTAAGGCGAATATGTTCATCATCGTCATTTCCCTAGAATCTTATTGGTGGCTCGACATTCTGCAAAGAAAATCCTACATGAGAGTGGGGCGATATTGCGGTGATGTTTTGCTAATGCTGAGTATCTCGTGCTCCGCAAATGCGTTACAACCACCCGAGGGAGGGGGATAATGTCGATTTTTGACCTGTGTTAGGAGCCCTAGAAGAGATGTTAAGCGTAATCTCTCAGTATAATTGACATCGCGGGATGGTGTCGTTAATTCCGCACCCGCACGTTTCTTCGCCACGAAACATTTTTGATGAAGCCTAGTTTGCAGAAAGACATGAGTGCCGTGGAGGGCTTGCTTTCGCCTTTCCACTTCCTGAAACCTGAACTCGACCGTGTCGAGGACGTGATACGTGCTCAGGCCCACAACTTTGATCCAGCTGTGGAGCCCTACATCGCTTACGTTTGCAACACGTCGGGCAAGCGTATTCGACCCGTGTTGTCATTCCTAGCTGGTGGCTCCACTGGCGGCATCACCGAGGAGCATGACAAGCTGGCGACTATCTTGGAGCTGATCCACATCGCCACGCTCGTGCACGACGACATCATCGATGGAGCGGAGATCCGCCGTCAGGCACCTACGGCCAATGCCAAGTGGGGCAATGCTCTGAGTGTGCTACTAGGAGATAGCCTGTTTTCTTACGCGCTGATGCTATCGACGGAGTTCGATGATAATTCCATCGGCCGACGCATCGCGGAATCGGCCAATGCGGTGTGTACCGGCGAGATCAAGCAGACTCAGCGTCGATTCGATCTCAGCCTGACTAAGGCTGAGTATTTCGACATCATCGAAAAGAAAACAGCAGCTCTTTTCGAGGCGGCGATGGAGCTGGGTGGAAAGCTGAATGGCATGCCAGAGTCCACCTGCGCAGCGATGGGGGATTTCGGGCTGAAGATAGGATCGGCCTACCAGATCTATGATGATTGCATCGACCTGGTGGGCGATGAGGAGCAGTTTGGCAAGACACTGCGGACCGACATCAACAAAGGTAAGCTGACCCTGCCGATCCTCAATTTGTTGGAAAGCGCCTCTGACAAGCAGAATGAAAAGCTTTCCAGGATTTTGCTACAAAAGGAGCCCGTAGACGTGTCTACACTGGCGAATATCGCCGACTACGTGGGCTCTATCGAGGCGGCTATCGATACCGGGCAACAGCTAGTGGCTGAGGCGCGCTCGAGTCTGGCTGTGCTGGACGATAGTGAGTATCGCGAGGCTCTAGTAGGAATAGCAGACTTCCTCGACGGGCTCTTGGAAAGCTGTCGCCAGTAGTGAATTGCCCCGATTCAATAGGGTACAATTTTGACTGAATAGGGTACAATCGGTCCTAGATTGGTTTCTTCAGACGACTTCTACCGCACTGGCACCTTTTTGACTGGCTGCTTGCTGCTCGGCTAGCCAGTCCATGTGTTTGCCTGCGATATCTTGGAGCTCGGCTAGCGAGCCCACGGTAGATAGCTCGGTGCGCAGGACTTTGCCGCCGGGCATGCCTTTGGTGTAGGCCATGTAGCGGGAGCGCAGCCCCATGAGAGTGAGCTTTTCATTGGGGAATTTACCCCAATCCAGAGCTAGCTGGGTGTGCCGGATGATGAGTGCCCAGCGGTCTTCGATCGTAGCTTTGGGCAGGTGCTCGCCGGTTTTTAGGAAATGTTTGGCCTCGCGAAATACCCAAGGGTACTGCATGGCAGCTCGACCGATCATCACGCCGTTTACCGAGGTCTCTCGCTGGCGTCTTTCCACGTCTTCACCAGAGTTGATATCGCCATTGCCGATGACTGGCACAGATACGGTCTGGGCGCACTGGTCTATCACATCCCAGTCGGCCTCGCCGCTGTAGCCTTGAGCGCGGGTGCGGCCGTGGATGGCGATCGCCTGGATGCCGACATCCTCGAGCATACGGCATACGGCTGGGGCATTGATCGAGTCGGTATCCCAGCCGATGCGGATCTTGGCGGTGACGGGCACGGACACGCCTTCGACGATTTTTTTCGCCACATCGGTCAGTAGTGGGCAATCGCGTAGCAGGGCAGAGCCGCCATTTTTTGAGACGACTTTCTTCACTGGGCAGCCGAAATTGATGTCGATAAACTCAGGGGCCTTCCAGTTGACGATCTTGCGAGCGGCCTCGGCCATGCGACTGCCATCGGCGCCGAAAAGTTGTACGCCGACAGGGCGCTGGCCATCGTCGAACTCCGTGTACTTTCGCGTGCGATCGTCTGCCTGGATGATGCCCTCGGCAGAGACGAACTCGGTGACCATGACATCGGCCCCTAGCTCCTTGCAGATGCCGCGAAACACCAGATCGGTGACGCCAGCCATCGGAGCGAGGTAGAGAGGAAACTTTCCGTCTTGGAACCAAGGTAACATGGCGGGAAGATTCCACAGGATCGCGAAAAATCACATACTGACTCGGATCAGAAATTGATAAATCACATGCAGGAGCAGGCAGGGGAATAGACGGCCCGTGCGGCGGAATAGCATAGCGCTCAATACACCTAGCAGAAACATCGGCAGCCAATAGATGGGCGGGTGGTAGACGGCGAAAAATGCCGCACTGCCCAGCACAGCGCGCCAGTGGCTGGTCTCGCGCTGCAGCGAGCGGTAGAGCAGCCCGCGGAAGAGGTACTCCTCTGCTAGTGGGGCCAGTAGCACTGGCAGGACCAGTCCCCAGCCCAGTGGTGTGCTGCCGACTTTCACTCCCAGATCAGCCAGCTTTGTCAGATAGGCGCTGGTCGCTGGCAGGGTGCTGAGCAGCTGCCAGTAGCCATAGGTGAGAGCGGCTAGTGCTACCGCGACGACTGGGGCGATGACATAGCTGGCTCGAGCTATGTGGGCGTTGTAGACTCTAGGCCAGCGCCAGATGTCAGAGGGGTATACGGCCCTGTCGTGGAGAAAATTCCACATCGTCAGCATGGTCAGCAGCCCGACAGCCCCGTAGGCGATCGAGCGAGTCTTCCACATCGCGGCTTCTCCACCATAGCCCGTGGATATAGCTGTAGCGAGGCCGACTAGCTCGACCATGATGGCGATACCGACTACCGAGTGGAGCAGCGATGGCGGGCGAGGTAGCTTCTCCGACCATGGATCGAAAAGATAAGGCAGCCGCGCGCGCAAGCTCTGCCACATGGTGACGCTGGTCACCACACTGAACACTAGGCCGATCGCGGCTACGTGCCACGATTTGGCCATCACTCCGCCGGCAAAGGTAAACGTGCCGAGCATGGCCGCCCATTGTCTGCCGCGCGATGGTTTCTCTGGCTCGCCAGAGGAGGAGCTAGCGGTGACGAGGGTGACGGCTTTTCGCGATAGACTACTACCGGCGATCCACCAGCCACCAGCGACCAGAGCGATCTGCCACCAGTGCTGGGGGAAAAGACAGATACCACAGATGAGTAGACCGCCGACGACTACCGAGGCTATGCCAAACCAGAGTCGAGCTTTGGCCTTTAGCAGATCCTCCAGACCATGTGGCCAGGTCTGCGCGATCCATAGTGCGCTGCCCTCCGAGGTGAGCGAGCGAGGGCCGAGGACGAGGAGAAAGTAGGTGCCGGCTAGGATGGCGACACCACAGAGAAAGTTCCAACTCTCGCCGATGACACTGGATAGGGTACCAAAATTGATGGCTTGGATGCCCGCCATGGTCAGCGGGATCAGGATGATCTGTACCACCGCACCTTTGTCGCGGCATAGCCAGAGCCACTCCTTTTGGTAGTAGGGATTTCTCAGCCAGCCTCGGGTGCTGCCGAGTCGGGCGGTGCGACTAGGTTTCAGTTGATTGGAGGACTGGCTGGCCTGTAGACCGGCTTTTGTCGACCATCTGGCGAGGGCTATGGCTACCGTCGACATCGTGCCGGTGATCAGCAGGTGGGCCGCTGAGATCTGCCAGGCACTGGGGCTATCACTCCAGCCGATGAGTATAGCGCGGAATGGCCATTGCAGCTCAGGCATGGCAGTGGCGAGTGGCAGTAGCCCTTCGCAGATAGAAGCGATCAGGCCCTCGTAGCGGATCGAAAACAGCGGCAAAATCATAGCCGCGTAGCCAGCCCAGGATACCAAGCCTAGCAGCAGACCGCGGCGCTGAGCCGGTAGCCGCAGCATGGCAGAGATCTCGATCGTTTTGTTGAGACAAGAGGTGGCGATGGCGAAGCCAAAACCGATCGGCAGTGCGAGTAGGATGGCGATGCCTAGGGGCAGGGCGCTTTTGAAGATGAAAAACCAAAATACCGGCGCTGTCAGGTAGATGGGATTGGCAGCGAGAGGGCCCAGCAGCTCGGCGGTAAAGGCAGCGACTGGCCGCACGGGATGGCTCAGCAGCCACTCCCAGTGTGGGTGTCGGCGGCGCTGGATATCGATCTCTAGGCCTTCTCCCTGGCAGATCATCATGATCAGCCACCAGAGCAGGATGATGCCGGCGAATAGCCAAAAAACGGTGGGTAGTGTAGATGGATGGTCGAGTGAGGTGGGTAGGTCGACTCGGGCAAAGCCAGCGCTGCCATGTTGGCGAGCGTGGTCACTGATCTGCTCGTAGTTTTCCAGTCGGCTGCCGCCATAGATCCATTTCCTATCGTAGTCGAGTCTCTCGGCCAGTTGCTCGATAGCGACTTGGATTTTATCCGGGTCGCCAGAGGCTTCGGCATCGATGAGATTCAGGTAGGTTTGCTCGCCGTAGGGGTCGATAGGTATCACGCGATCGATCTGCTCGGAGTGCACATAGCTAGCGGTATCGATATGGCTGCTAATCTGCCAGCCGAGCATGGCGTGTACCAGAGCACAGATGATACCGACAAATATCGTGCCGACCGATGCTGCGGTACTGGAGGTTCTACCAGTCTTATGGTGCCACAGTTGCTTCTGGCGATTCGCCCGACCCTGACGCCGCTGCCGAGCAGCTCGCCAAAGGCAGCACATGACCTGCCAATTGCCGGTGGGCTTCGTGGCTTCAGCGCTAGTAGTAGTGGTTTCCATCTACCCTACAGTTTGTGGGAGTAATGAGAAGGATGGGAATGATGTATCATTATTTAGCAATCTATACTTCACATTATTCCCATTCATCTCAGCGGCCCAAGGTCATCAGTGGCTAGAAGTCAGTTCGACAAAGGTCTCTTCCAGCTGCCCTGGGGCGCAGATATCGGTCAGTGCTCCGGCGGTGATGATCTGGCCGCTGTCGATGATGGCGATGTCTCGGCAGAGACGCTCGACCTGATCCATCAGATGGGTGGAAAAGATGATGGTGGTGCCATCGTCTGCGAGCTCGCGCATGAGATCGAAAAACAGGCGTGTCGACTCGACGTCCAGTCCATTGGTGGGCTCGTCGAGGATGATCAGGGGTGGCGCGTGGAGGATCGCGAGTAGCAGACCGAGCTTTTTCTTCATACCGCGTGAGTAGTCGTCGGCATAGCTATCGAGAGACTCGGTTAGCCCCATGCGCTCGATCAGTGGGGTGAGCTGGTCTAGGGTGCTATCGGCATCGAGGCCATGCATACCCGCGCTGAGCTGTAGTACCTCGCGACCACTGAGGTAGGAGTAAAAAACGGGCTCGTCGGGTAGAAAGCCGACTAGGCGCTTTACCTCGACACGGTGCTCGAAACAATCGAGCCCATCGATAGACAGACTACCGGAGGTAGGCTGGAGGATGCCCATGAGTAGGCGAAACAGCGTCGTTTTGCCCGCTCCATTCGGGCCGAGTAGACCGGTGATGTGGCCTCTGGCGATATCCAGGGACACATCGGTAAGTGCGGTCTTTGAGCCAAAGCTCTTGGTGACCGACTGGATGGAGATGAAAGGGGCGTCAGTCACTAGGGCTAGGGTCTAGTGAGGCGCTGTTTTGGGCAAGATGCTCCGGCTGAGGTAGCCGGGCAGCTAAAAGCAGCCCCTCCTTGGGCTTTAGTCTCTGGCGGTACGAGGATTACTCGCCAGCCTCTTCTTTCTTCTCTTCGCCTTTCAGCTCACCGCAGTCTGCGATTACGATTTTCTTCGCGGTGCGACCGGAACGAGAGCCGAGAGCTTCGATCTTGTCGATGATGTCGAGGCCTTCTACGACTTTACCGAATACGACGTGTCTGCCGTCTAGCCATGGGGTGTCGACGGTGCAGATGAAGAACTGAGAGCCATTGGTATTAGGACCGGCATTGGCCATGGAGAGGATGCCTTTGCCGACGTGCTTTAGCTCGAAGTTTTCATCCTCGAAGCGGTCGCCGTAGATCGACTTGCCGCCGGTACCGTTGTGATTGGTGAAGTCGCCGCCCTGGCACATGAAGCTAGGGATGACACGGTGAAAGGTGCTGCCTTTGTAGCCAAAACCTTTTTCGCCGGTGCACAGTGCGCGGAAGTTTTCGGCTGTCTTGGGTGCCACGTCTGAGCGCAGCTCCATGACGATGCGGCCGAGTTTCTCGCCATCGGCAGTCATATCAAAAAAGACTTTGGGTAGATCTGCCGCGATGCTCGAGCTGATCGAGAATGCGAATGCGGCGATGCCTAGTAGGATTGATTTTCTGGTCATAAGTCAGTCGGTGTATATTTGGTTTAAGAATAAGAAGGTGAGACGAGTGAATCCCGAAAAGATTCACCCGATTTGTTGGCCGAACGATAGCACGTTGTCAGCGGTTGCAACTAACGGGATCACAGCTGGCCGCAGTCGGCTATGGTGATCTTGGCTGAGGTGGCTCCGGACTGTGAGCCATAGCTCTCGACCTTTTTCACCACATCCATGCCTTTTACGACTTTGCCGAAGACGACATGCCTGCCGTCGAGGTGGCTGGTCTTTGCCGTGCAGATGAAAAACTGCGAGCCATTGGTGTTCGGACCTGCATTGGCCATGGAGAGTATGCCAGCACCGGTGTGCTTGAGCTCGAAATTTTCGTCTGCGAACTTTTCGCCGTAGATCGAGAGACCGCCAGTGCCATTGTGGTTGGTGAAGTCGCCGCCCTGGCACATGAATCCAGGGATGACGCGGTGGAAGGTGCTGCTCTTGTAGCCGTAGCCTTTTTCGCTAGTGCACAGGGCGCGGAAGTTCTCCGCTGTCTTGGGAGCCACGTCGGCTCTCAGCTCCATGACGATGCGGCCGAGGGGCGCGCCATCTGCAGCCATGTCGAAGTAGACGCGTGGGTTTTGCGGCGTTTTCGCCTCGGGCTGAGTCGTGGCAGGCGCAGGCTCTGGTGTGCTGGCTGTCTCTGCAGGGGCCGGGGTGGAATCGGTGCTGGTAGCTGGCTCTGCAGGTTGATCGCTGCAGGATGTTGTGACTAGCAGGGCAAAAGCGAGCAGGCAGAGGCTGGTGAGAAACGACTTGGAATTCTTCATAAGAAAACAGCAATTGTGTCTTTTTCCGCAGTTTTTTCAACCTTGCTTTGAACGTCTCGATCGGTTATCTCATCGACTACGCAGACGATCTAACCAACGTCCTTTTAAGAACATGTCATTAAAACTGCACAACGCTATGTGGCCCGGTCTAGTCGGGAAGGGAGATGAAGAAGGCCAGGAGCCGCCAATCAGCCTCGAGAGAATGCTCGAGCTCACCGCCAACGCGGAAGTCGGCGGTCGTCGTTTCGACGGCATCGATTATTTCCTGTTCCTGCCCCACACGAATCCAGAGGCTAGCGACGAGGAGTTGACTCGTATCGCGGACATGATCCAGAATCTCGACTTCAAAGTGGGTTCACTCGTGGCTCCCGTCTGGGGTGGCACTGTGGGTGACTCGGCTATGGGCGACTCTGAGTCCACTGGCAAATTTCTCGACGCGGTCAAGATGGCTTGCCGCATCGCCGGTAAGTTCAACGACCACGGTGTGCGTGAGTATGGTGTGATTCGTATCGACTCAGCCGAGTTTGGTGTCGACGAGTGGCGCAAGGACGCTGCTGGCAACACCAAGAAGATCGCCAAGACCTTTAAAGAGGCAGCCAAGATCGCTGCTGACAATGGTGAGCGCCTCGCTGCCGAGGGTGAGATCTGCTGGGCGGGTATGCACAGCTGGAAGGACATGCTCGACCTGCTCGAAGAAGTCGGTATGCCAGAGACTCTCGGTTTTCAGGCCGACCTAGCGCACACTTACCTCTACCTCATGGGCTACAATGCTCCTGAGTATGCCCTGCTACAGGAGGGCTACGGCGAGGACGAGTTTTACGCCAAGTATGAGGAGATGACCGATAAGCTCCGCCCATGGACGATCGACTTCCACGTCGCTCAGAATGATGGCGAGGTGCACGGTGCTGGCTCTCACGACAAGACTGGTAAGCACTGCCCTGCTGACGATCCAAACGGCAAGCTAGACATCACCAAGTGTGCTGGCTACTGGCTTAAGGACTACGCTCTGCGTGGCATCGAGCACATCTGTTGGGATGGCTGCATGTTCCCGAATGAGGTCCTCGAGACTCAGGAGACATGGAATACCATCCTCGCATCGATGATCGATGTGGAGACTCACCACGCGTAAGTCATCCTCGATCAGTATTGAGTATTTTTTAAAGAAAGCGGGCTCCTGTGTGGGGCCCGCTTTTTTTGTGATTTCACGGCGGGCTGGGGTTTTTGGCAAATTCCGCTACCGTTTTGGGCTGATCAAAGCTATTCCTAGGAGGTTATGTTTCGACACGCTTGGTGGCTGGCTCCTTTGATCGGGATCATCGGCCTATTATCTTACTTTCTGTTTTTCTATCAATTTCCAGTGCTGCGCGACACGGCGCTGCTGAATGTGGCCATCGTGGTCTTTGCTGCGGTGTTGGGTGTGCTTGGTTTGTTTCGGCGCTGGGCATACAGCATCACCAGTCGGAAGTTTGCCTTCCTCGGTGGTGCGCTAGTGGCAGTGGGCTGCATGGCGCTGCTGCTATCTTATGTGTTTTGGACGTCTTATCAGTTGCCGGATGGCGAGGCTACATGGGAGGCCGACAGCGCGCCTGCGCTATCTCTGCGCAGTACGGCGGGAGAGACCGTGGCGGTCGGTAGCGGGGTAGGGCAGCGGCAGTTGATCAGTTTTTATCGGGGTTATTGGTGACCATTCTGCATCTCAGAGCTGCAAGGTTTGCAGACGATACAGGCGGAGCTAGAGGCGACCCATGGCGTCCAGATTTTGGGCGTCTGTGCGGATGCGCCAGACACGCTAGCGACCAAGCTGGGTAAGAAAGGCTTCACATTTCCTCTCTTGGGAGATCCCGAGCTGAAAGCGATCTCAGCCTATGGGCTGCGTCATGAGGGTGGCAATCCGCTCGGTGGCGATATCGCCAGGCCTGCACTGGTATTGATCGATGAGGCGGGGAAAATCCGCTTTCGCTGGCTGACGGATAACTGGCGGGTGCGCCCTGTGGCGAGTGATATACTAGAGGCGGTGAAAAAAGAGTTTCCCTAGGAGTTTGTGGCGCTTTGCTAGTCGAACCGGGCTACTAGCGTAGCTGCTGGTATTTTTTGATCTGCTCGATCTTGCTGCTATCTACCGGCTCGTACTTTCGAACTACCAGAGGGCCGTCGGCGGTGGCCTGGTGGACTGTGAAGAGATATTCGCCTCTGACTTTTGGGAGATCGGCTTTGGTCGTTTTTACAGTCAGGTTCTCTTTGAGAAAGGTAGATTTGGCGAATTGAGCGCCGCGGAAGATACCTTCTTTCACCTCGAGAATGATTTCGATGCTGTTTTGGTTTGAGGGCGTTTGGTTTAAGTATTTTTGAAGGTCACCGCTCATAGCGATACGGAAGGTGGCACGGACTATGGCGTCGTTGTCGTGATTGGTGAGAAACTTTCGTGCAGTGATGAAATCCTCCTGCTGAGACAGCGATACGGGGATGGTATTTTCCGAGGTGATCGCTTCCATCTCGGTTAGCATTTCTTGCATGACAGCAGATGGCTGGTTGGCGATAGGTGGTTTTTCGATCGGTTGCTTGGGGGCAGTCTTGCCCCAACCCCAGCCATAAACACTGGAGGTATCCAAGATCGTTTCTTGATAGCGATCTTGGCCAAAAGCGAGGTAGATGGAAGATAGGGCCAGACTAGTGACGAGCATGACCCTCGCCATTATCACTGCGATGTTGCCTATAAGCTTCCTCATGAGGTAGAATATACAATCAAATCGAAGCTTTGAACAATTGAGACTTCTAGTGGCTCTAATTAGCAGTGTTAAATTTATGGATGCGATAAAACAGCCTGATTGGGAAACCTGCGCTCCGACGCGTGAGTATGTCGAGGAGATTCGGCGGCGTTTGGTGGCCTCGCGAGTGTCTGCCGTGGCGCAAGAGACAGGCATACGTCGCTGGGTGGCGGAGTGGCGTGTGGCTTGGTGGGCGGATCGACATTGCCGGGAAGTGGCCCGGAAGCGGTCCGATTATCCGACGGTGGGAGACCCTGAGTCGTTGCATTTGGTCGGACTAGTAGCTGGGTAGCTAGCAGTTCGATATGGGCGATGTTACTCACCGAAGCGCCGGAGGCGCGGCCAGATAATAGCTGGGGGGGCAGCGCCGCGAAACCGTCGGATCCGAAAAAAATATGTAACCGTGCCCTGAAGGGGCGTAAAGATAAGCAAGTAGTTCTAGCACCCCGCTGGGGTGCGGCCAGCCAGTTTGGGTAACCAGTGGCTACGCTACGCTTACCACCGGCTAACATCTGCTAGTCCCTCCGGGACTGAGTCCGCCCCAGAGGGGCGAAGAGATAGTAGTCTGGGGTGAAACCCCGGTGC
This sequence comes from Verrucomicrobiota bacterium, assembly GCA_020630975.1. Classification (GTDB taxonomy): domain Bacteria; phylum Verrucomicrobiota; class Verrucomicrobiia; order Verrucomicrobiales; family DEV007; genus Arctic95D-9. The sequence continues at coordinate 9,150 of JAHDID010000068.1, read as the reverse complement.
CCTCCCCTAAAATACTTATCACCTCGGCGGGGTGTAGAGGCGCCCCAATCGACATAAGATATTGCGATTCGATGTAGAGGTTTTAAGGAGTTATGTTGAGGGCTGACTTTTGTAGACCGCGATTGATTTGTACCCTATTGAATAAAAATTGTACCCTATTGAATCGGCTCCAGTTATCGCCACTGCTCGTCGAAAAAGCCGGTGGCTACGATTTCGCCGGGAGCGGAGCCGTTGGGTAGGGTCTTTAGGCCGATGATGGCCCAGTCGCCGAGTTTGGGATTCTGTAGCGAGTTGGTGCGGTCGTGGTCTTCGCGGAAGGTGAGTCCGCTGTTGATCAGCACGTAGCGATTGGGATTGGTCGGATTGGGGAAAATGAAGGCAGGTACGTGGGTGGCGGTGCTGTAGGTCTCGCCGCGAAAGGTGAAACTTTCGGAGCCCCATTCGATGGGGAGTTGGTCGATGATCTCGGCGATCATGCGATTGGACTGCGGATCGCCCCAGAGGATTAGGTTCGAGGTATCGATATCGCGAGAGTCGAGGTTGTAGGCTTTTTCCTCAAAGAAAGAGCCACGCATCAGGGCCTGCCAGCGACTGCGAAAGTGATCCAGCTCGAAGCTGACCCACCGGCTCAGAGTCGCATCGGCGATCTCGCCATCGGGTGGCACTACGACAAAGCGGTTCATCATGGCATCGTCCATGGGGCCCTGTAGGCCGGGGCGTTTGCGCAGGCCGCTGGGCTCGCCCCAAGTCCACGCACCAGAGGTGGCATCTTTTTTCAGTGCCAGACTGCTGATGGCAAAGCCGGGGCTCTCGGCCTGTAGGGTGGTGCCATCGATGGTCACGCTGTACTCGCCGAGATCGGTCTCATCATCCTGAGCGGTGATCTCGAGTGAAGTGATGTTCTCGGTGGAGAGGGAGATGGTCTTGGTCTCGCGATCCCACTTGGCATCGGCGCGGCTATCTAGCCAATGTTCGCCGAGGCCAGTCAGCCTTAGCCAATGGTGGCTAGGGTAGCGTAGAGTGCGAGTCTGGAGGTGGATCTCGCTGGGCATGGGGTGGTTAGCATTGCCCTGCCAGGAGTCTTCGATCGCTTGCCAGAGCTTTTCCACTGAGGCGTCGTCGAAGCTGTGTCCCATCTCGGCTCCGATGATGTGGGGCATCTCAAAGCCGATCTCAGCTAGCTGCTCGGCCATGTAGTCGGCAGCGTCTTTTTGCTTATCTTTCTCTCCCGAGTAGGCGACTAGCGGGCCATTGAGAAAGTTGCGCCGGTAGGGCGGCACATCGTAGAGGCCCCAGAGGGTTTGTTCGATCTGGGGTGGAAATTTGTCGGGCTGCAGGCGCTGGTAGCGGGCTACGTCGGCAAAGCCAGCACCGGGCTGGACTAGGCAAAAGCGATCTCGGTAGTGCCCACCGATGTGCCAGGCGCCCGCTCCCCCCATGGAAAAACCTGCCAGCACGATGCGCTGGGTATCGATGGGGTAGTCGCGCTGCACGGCGGCGATCACATCTAGCACATCTAGCTCGCCGGCATGCTTCCAGCCGATACACTGCCGGCCGAATGGGTGGACGATGATGGCTTGGCTTTGCTCGGCGATTTTACCTTTGTAGGACTGATGCTGGGTGCGGCAGCGCTCGAGAAAGTGAAGGTCGGTCACCTTGTCGCCGCGACCATGTAGCCAGACGACCAGTGGCACGGGCTGCGCGAGGTCGAGATCGGCAGGGATCTCTAGGCCATAGGGCTGCGCGCTGTCGTCGATAGATGAGCGGTAGCCTCGGATGACGAGGCCGCGCTGCTCGGTCCAGGGGCGGATCTCCTCCTCGGCTAGCTGCTGATAGCGCTCCTGAGCGAGCTCGAGGTATCGATCGGCTAGCTCGGTGTCGCCTTTTTTGTAAAACTCGCCGTGGCGTAGGGCGAAGTCGACCGCCTTCACCAGCACCTCGACATCGGCCGAGTAGGGCTGGTCGGATATTTCCCACAGGGGATCGATCCAGTCGGCGATGGCTTTTTCCAGCTCGGCGCGTCGCTCAGCTGGTAGGTCTAGGCCCGGTGGCGGTATACGCCGAGGGATCTCCGGTATCGCATCCTGCCCCAAGCTGCTGCTGATGGTGATCAGCAGTGCGATGAGGATCGAGGCTGGGAGCAGGATAGGCACGGTATCGGAGGGAGTGGTCTAGTCTTTGGTGATTTTCTCCTGAGTGATAGGATCGATCCAGCCGACGACTTTGCCACCTTGGAGTAGGCACTTGTAGTCGGTAGGAAATTTACCAAAGATCGTCTTCACCTCGAAGTGAACGTCTACGGTATCGTAGCTACCGCTGATCTCGCCGCTGACGCGCTCGGAGCCATTCCAGCGCATGGAGACGACCTCATCGATGCTGGCAGGGTGTGCCTCGCCACGCTGGATGCTGGCCTTCACTGGGCCGAAGCGAGGATCATCGAGAGGATCGCTTTTGCCGGTGTCGCCAGTCAGTGATGCTAGGCGGTCTGGCTGAGCGAGTAGAGCGGCTTTGGCTTTCTCGCGCTTGGCTTTGATCTGGTTTTTGTAGTACTCAACGCCTTTGTTGTAGCGCTGCTCGATGAGCATTTTGAAATTGGTTTGATCTACTGGGATCTCGGCACGCATGGTGGGATTCGCGAGGCTGGCTACGGTGAGCACATTGCCTTTTAGATCGAGAGGCTTGAGAGGCGTGCCTGGCTGGATCTTGGTCGAGCCGATGACTTTGCCATTGTCGACGAGGTCGACGGGCACTGGGATTTTAGCAGCAATTTGAGCCGGCACCGCTTTTCCCGGTATTTGGGTCCAATTCTTGGTGAGCTCTGCCAGCGACATGAATGCTGGCATCGGGTACTTTTTCTCCACGATATCATCTACGGTCGGTGGCTTCTTGGTTTCCTCTTTCTTAGCCACAGGCTTGGGAGTAGCTGGCTCGGGCTTTTTAGCCGCAGGCTTGGGCGTGGAAGCGACGGCGGGCTGAGCTTTAGGTTTCTCAGTCGCAGCAGGCTTGCTCTCAGTTGATTTCTTTGAGTCGTCGGACTGCAGCAGTTCACTATCGTCTGAGCCACGGTCGAAACAACCGGTGGTGAGCAAACCGCAAGCGAGGATGGGAAGGGATAGGTGAAAAAACTTTTTCATGATGAGATAGTTCAAGCAGATCGATACTGCTCAGCAAAACCAATGCAAGCAAAATGCCAGCGACCAATATCAATTTGAAATTTGGTCGAGGTGTCGGCACAGGTAGCGATATGCGAGTTGTATTCATGGGGACAGGCGAGATCGCTCTGCCGAGTCTGGACTGGTTGATCGAGGAGCCGACTGTCGATCTGGTGGGCGTCTACACCCAGCCAGATAAGCCGGTAGGCCGTAAGCAGGTGCTCACTCCACCGGAGGCCAAGGTGCGAGCAGAGGCGCTGGGCATCCCAGTGGTGCAGCCAGAGTCCTTTAAAAAACAGCCGGAAGCGGTCGATCAACTGCTCGCTATGGACTGCGATATCGCGGTGGTCATGGCCTATGGGCAGATCCTGCCACGGGCGGTGATCGATGCGCCGAAGGTAGCCTGTGTGAATCTGCATGCCTCGCTACTGCCTAGACACCGTGGCGCCTCGCCGATACAGGCTGCGATCCGAGATGGTGATAGTCACAGTGGTATCACGCTCATGCACATCGCGCCGAAGCTGGATGCCGGAGACATGATCGATACGGCTGAGATCGAGCTAGCACCGGATGAAACGGGTGGCTCTCTGCACGATAGGCTGGCCGATCTAGGGCCCGAGCTTTTGGCCCGAGGCCTACCAGCGCTGATGGATGGCAGTGCCCAGCGCGAGGTGCAGGATGAGGGGCTGGTGACCTACTCTGGCAAGCTGGGCCGGGAGGATGGCGAGCTGAACTGGTCTCGCCCTGCAGCTGAGCTGGAGCGTCTGGTGCGCGCCTACGATCCGTGGCCCGGCACCCATACCTGGCTACCATCTAAGGATAGGCCCAAGAAGATGAAGCTTTTCCCCAGTGTGCAGGTCGTCGATGGCGATGCCAGCGCTGCGCCCGGCACGTTACTGGCTATCGATGAAGGCTTGAAAATCGCCTGTGGCGAGGGGACTGCCCTGCTGTGCACGGGCGATTTGCAGGTAGAAGGAAAGCGCCGGATGCCGGTTAGTGATTTTCTCAAAGGTAGCGCTGTCGAGGCGGGGATGGTGCTGAAGGGGCTTTGAGTTTTGCTTGAACCGATCTGCAGTAGAAGGTACTTTGTAAATTGATGAACAAGGAAAACAGGTTGGCATTCTATGCCGAGCAGAGTCGGCTGAAGGGGATCTACCCTACGGCTTATTTTGCTTTGTTCATAGGTGCTGCGTTTGTAGGTGCTTACCCCACTTATGAAGCAGCGTTAGATGAAGGCTATACGCAGGCTGAGGGCGCTGATTTTTTTGTTAAGCAGATCGAAGCTGAGACAGAGGTGCACTGCATCGTCGGACCTGTGGTGGCAAGCTGATGCGGGTTCACTACCATGGTCGCCTGCCTCTGATTTCAGTCAAAATTGGAGTAAGTGCTCCATTTCAGAGGCATTGCGAGAGGTTGATGGACTCATTTGTACAGCCTTTTGAGGTGCGTGGGCTCATCGATACTGGTGCTACGATTTCTGTAGTCTCAAAAGGTGTCATCGAAAAACTGAGGATAAGGGAAAAGGGCTCGTGCACCGCTTCGGGTTGGACAGGGCAGACCGAGGAATTGGCAAATTTTGATGTTTCGGTAGAGATGCCTGAAGTTCTTCGGATCGATGCCGCTCAGGTCTGTCAGGCTTCCAGTTGGCCATACGGCGATTTCGATATGCTGATCGGGATGGATATTCTTTCAACGGTTCGAATTGATTGGAATTTTCCGCAAAATTATTTTGATATCACGGCGGCTTCTTGAAGCTGAGGGTCTTTAAGCATCCCAAAAAATACGTGGGATTTTACTTTCCAAATGATGGCATTGAGCCATCGTCATGGGTAAGTCCTGCCCATGCCTAGAGAATTCAAAAGAGCTGTCCTGAAACTAAGTGGTGAAGCCCTCCGTGAGGATGGTAGCCCGGATAATATCTCGCCTGAGATCGTCGAGACGATCGCCAAGGAGATAAAAACCGCGCTAACGCAGAAGCCTGATCTGGAGCTGATGCTCGTCGTCGGCGGGGGCAATTTTTGGAGGGGGATCTCCGCCGCCTATCGCGGCATGGATCGCCCGACTGCGGATCATGTAGGCATGCTGGCTACGGTGATGAACGCCCTGTCTCTGATGGCTGGTCTGGAGGATAGCGGTATCGAAAGCCGAGTGATGACTGCGATCGAGATGAAGGAAGTGGCCGAGCCCTACATCCTGCGCCGTGCGACGCGCCACCTCGAGCGGGGACGGGTGGTCATCTGTGGAGCCGGTACGGGGAATCCGTTTTTCTCCACCGATACGACTGTCGCGCTGCGTGCCAATGAGGTGGCTGCCGATGTGGTCTTCAAAGGCACGAAAGTCGACGGCGTTTACGATAAAGATCCTAATGCGCACGACGATGCAAAGCGCTATCAGAGCGTCAGCTATCAGGATTGTCTTTCGCAAAATCTGAAAGTGATGGATAGCAATGCTTTCGCACTGTGTCAGGATAACAATATGCCGATCATCGTGTTTGATATGATGACACCGGGAAATATCGCCAAGGCTTTGATCGGTGAAGATATGGGCACAGTCGTGAGTGCCGAGCCATCTGTATTCGCCTAAGCTGAAACCACGAGAATTTTTTTAGCCCTCATACCAACTCTCACCACTACCTATAACAATGGACTCCGAAGAAGTATTGCTAGAAACTGAAGACGCCATGCAGAAAGCCGTCGAATTCGTCGCCACGGAGATGTCTGGCGTGCGTACCGGCAAGGCTAATCCTGCCCTGGTCGAGAATATCAACGTGCATGTGGAAGCCTATGGCTCCAGTATGCCGCTGAAGCAGATCGCTCTGATCTCGACTCCTGAGCCACGACTACTCACTGTGCAGGCTCACGATCCGACGAGTGTGCCGGATATCGAGAAGGCTCTCAAAGAGTCTAAGATCGGTATCACGCCGATCAATGATGGCCGTCTGATCCGTCTGCCTATCCCAGAGCTGACCGAGGAGCGTCGTAAGGAGATGGTAAAGATGATCAAGGATATGGCTGAGCAAGGTCGAGTCCGTGTGCGTGGCGCACGTAAGGACGGCATGGATAGTCTGAAGACCATGCTCAAGGACAAGGAAGTGACCGAGGACTCTTTCCACGATCTCGAGAGCGAGGTCCAGACCCTGACTGACAAATACGTCAAGCAGATCGACGAGAGCTGCGAGGCCAAGGAGAAAGATGTGATGACGGTGTGATGAGTTTTTCACCCACCGATTATCTCGATTTCTCCCAGACTGATCATGCTGAGATATTCGCCGATGTCGGCGATGTCTGGCAAGTTTTGCCCAAGATCAAGGAATACGTCGCGGCTAAGGTGGCGACAGTTCCTGTAGGGCGACGTTTGCTGGGTGAAGTGCATCCGACAGCTGTAGTGGGCCCAGATGTATATCTGGCGCCAGGAGCAGTGGTAGAAGCCAATGCTGTGATCAAAGGTCCGGCGTGGATCGGAGCAAACACAACTGTGCGTAGTGGTGCCTACTTGCGCGAGCACTTGCTCATTGGCGAAGGTTGTACTTTGGGGAATAGCTCGGAGTTCAAAAACTGTCTGTTGTTTAACAACTGCGAGGTGCCTCATTTTAATTACGTTGGGGATTCCGTGCTCGGCTACAAAGCCCATCTCGGTGCTGGAGTGGTTTGCTCCAATGTGCGGCTGGATCGGACGGCTGTACGACTGCGGACACCGAGCGGTGAAGTGATCGACACTGGTTTGCGCAAATTTGGTGCCATCGTAGGAGATCGCACCGAGGTCGGGTGTAACTCAGTGCTCAGTCCTGGTAGTGTGCTGGGAAGGGATTCGATTGTGTATCCGACTACGAATTGGGCGGGTGTGCTGGGAGAGCGTCAGATCGTCAAGAACAAGCCGCCGCTGGATATTGTGGGGCGGGATTAGTATATTATCGCATAGACCAGCCCATAGGGTTATGAACTCGAAGCGGAGGTCTTGTCTTTTCATTCTATTAGGCGCGTCAATCGCGTTGGGTGCCTTTATTGTCCTTTTCTATGCAGTAGAGAACTATCGAGGAGCGCGAGCACTGGATGAGGCAAAAAGGCTATATTCAAAGAAAGTTGGCGAGCTGGATCCTCTAAAGCTGGCTTCTCCTAAGCCACCAGATGACGAAAATTTTGCTTCGGCCGATATTGTGGCTAGCGCTCTAGACTCGATCTATCCGCAAAAATTACCCTCGCCTATACTTCAGAGAGATTACCAACCGACTCCTGGGTGCTATTATCCTCAGGCCTTTCCGGTGGAATATTGTCCGCTCGACACGCCGACTAAGCAGGCAGCAGAGGATATCCTAGAACTGCTAAAGTCGTATGAGACGGACTTGAGTGCGCTCAGAGTTGCTGCAAATAGACCGAAGTGCTGGTATCCGGAGGCGCAAAAGTTGGTTTATACCAGAAAGGTTCTACATCTGCCGCTGATCAGAGATACCGCTGCTAAGTTATCTTTGAAGGCGGTAGCCCAAATAGACCTGGGAGATGGAGCGGGGGCGTGTTCAACTATTATTGATGCCCTAAAGGTGACAGATAAGTTGGATGAGGGTTATGCCGTGCTTTGTCTGTCAATCGAGTTGGCACTTAAATCCGATATCTTATCTCTAGTATGGTACGGGTTGAATAAGGAGGTTTGGGATCAGAGAGAGTTGGAGGAACTATGTGTCGCGATCAATCAGACGGCTACCGAGAAAGGAGACCTTGAATATGCATTAAAATGGGAATGCCTCATGATGCTTGGTGTTTTTGAGGATTATCGAGAGCGTCGTCTCAAAGCTGCTCTGGAGCATGAGTTCTTGCCGGAATTTGTGGAATTTCGTTACTTGAATTACTTGATCAATTGGTGTTGCCCTTCTGGATGGTATGACCAGAATCAGGCTGCGTATTTGATATCGCAATTCGATACTAAAATGGCAGATAAACTGAACAGTTATTCGGTTTCTAATCCTTACCATGAAGTAGCTTCAATATTATGCCTTGGTACTGACGGGTTTATAAGAAGCTATCAAGGTTACAGGCGTTTAGTGAATCTGGCTCTATACGCTTGTAAGATGGAGGAAGTAAAATTAACAAGTGGCAGTTATCTCGTCGAGACTAGGGGTGTCAAAGTCGCACACAAGATGGATTCATTTACAGATCGGCCAATTATTTTCCATGTTGAGGATGGAAAGTATAAGGGGCGTCTACCCGATGTAGCGTTAGATCTGAATTTTAGGGGTAAGAACTATGTCTGGCGCTATTGGCAGTAGTTTGCTCTCAAGGTAGCAACGAGAGTTTGATGAGGATTGGATAGCCTTGCTATTTCTTCCTCAAAGAGTTGATGGAAGCTTTGCCAAAGAAGTTTTTGTCGAAAAAGTAATTTGGGTTGAAGGTTTCATCGTTTGGCTCTTTTGTTATTCGCAACACTTCTTCTAAAGAGAGTTGGCCTTGGTAGTATTCAGTAAGGGCTTTTCCGAATATGGCTTCCCTGTCTGAAGGGAATATAGCTAGCATTTCTCTAAAGTATTGGTGGGATTGTTCTAGCTTGCCTAGATGAAATGTGCACCAAGATTGATTGATGTGTGAGTCGCGATTTAAGGGGTAGATATTCTTTGAATACCGGAAGTGTTGCCTTGCTTGATCAGTTTTTGGGATGTCAAAGCTATTCGGAGTTCGATAGGCCTTTGATGCGATCAAATCCTGCCACGCCATTTTATTGTAGTAAGTGGAAACGGCTCCGAGGAGAAATACCAGTAACGCTACAATTCCAGGTCCGAATAAGTTGCGTTGGCTTAATTTTTTGCGAAAGATGAGGTAAATGCCGCCTGTGCCAATGAGTGGTAGTGTGAAGGCTGGGTAATAGGCTTTGCTTTCTAGGATATAAAGGGATAGACCAAGCAAAATCAATAAGCTGTAGTAAAGTGATTTTGCTCCCATTGCAGAATTAGCTTTCTACCCCCAAGGCCAAAGCGAGCGCAGCCCTAGCTTCAAATCGTCCCACCAGGTGGGAG
>JAHDID010000136.1 GCA_020630975.1 Verrucomicrobiota bacterium | reverse complement strand
AGTGGGATCACCACCCAGCCACCACTTTTTTGTTCTTAGCTATGGGATGGCTGTGATTTTAAGACTACGATTTAGCGATACTATCGATTCACTATCACATCTCCTGGCTAGCACCTGGCTGCAGCGGATCATCGATTCGTTCTTTGCGCCATCGCACAATCTGCAGGTGATTTATTTGGGGGTGGCATCGCTGGGCCTGGCGGCTGGTATCTGTGGGTGCTTTTTGTTATTTCGCCGGCGCTCGCTGCTGTCCGATACGATCGGGCATGCGACTCTGCCCGGGGTGTGCCTAGGGTTTTTTCTCGTCGCGGCGGTGGGCGGTGGGGGAAAGAACTTTGTGGTGCTGATGCTGGGTGCTCTGATCACAGGCTGGCTATCGGTCCGTGCAGTGCAGTTGATGTGGTGCCGCCGAGTGGTGCGCGAGGATGCAGCGCTGGCGATATCGCTCACAGTGTTTTATGCAGTAGGTGTGGTCTGTCTATCGGTCATCCCGAATAGCAATCTCAAGGAAGCCTCTGGGCTGGAGTATTACATCTATGGCATGGTCGCGTCGATGGTGCAGTCCGAGGCGCTGATGCTGATGGCCATAGCGATCGTGGCGCTGGTGGTGGTGTTCGTATTGTTTAAAGAACTGAATAGCCTGTGCTTTGATGAGGGATTCGTCGCGGCTCAGGGGCTACCCCACCGCTGGCTGGATGAGGTGCTCATGCTGGTCTGTCTACTAGTCACGATCGCAGGGCTGCAGGCAGTGGGGCTACTGATGATCATGGCCCTATTCATCATCCCAGCGGCTACGGCTAGGCTGCGGACAGAGTCGATGTCGTGGACACTGGGTATCGCTGGTGGCGTGGGGGCGATAGGCTCGCTGATGGGGGCTGTAGCTAGCGCGGTGGTGCCCAAGATGCCTGCGGGAGCCGCCATCATCGTGGCGACAGCTGCCTTGTTTTTCCTGAGTCTACTCATCGGCAAACGCCGTGGCTGGCTGGTGCGGAAACTGACTCTGGCAGGGCTCGAGCGACGTCTGGCGGAGAATCAATTTCTGCGCGGTATGTTCGATAGTCTAGAGAGTCAGCAGCAGATCCGTCTGCTCAGTGGGCTACCATTTTCCAAAGATCTGGCTCACGTCGGTATCTCGATCGATAGCTTTCTCTCAGCTCGCGACTGGTCTGGTAGAAAGCGGGTGCGCATCTGCCGCTCGCTCACTGGCAAAGGGCTGCTGACAGTCGACTCGGGTGGGCAGCGCGCTACTCTTACCGAGACTGGGCTGGACCGAGCGATCGAGACGGCACGCACTCACCGTCTGATGGAGCTCTATCTGCTAGAGCATGCCGATGTGGCCCCGGCCAAAGTGCACCAGTATGTCGAGACGATAGAGGAGATCACCACTCCTGAGGTAGCGGACGATTTGCGCACGTTGTTTCAGACGCGTTTGGATGATCAACTGATACCGGCAGAGCCGCATAAAAAATAGTATGGAGTGGACTCTCATCGATACTTGGATCGTCATCACCGCTGGTCTGGTGGCGATGGCGTGTGTGCTGCCGGGAGTGTTTTTGCTGCTCAGTCGACACAGTATGGTGGCGCATGGTATCGCGCACTCGGTGCTGCCGGGTATCGTGGTGGGGCATCTGGTCACGGGTGGGGTGGAGACTCCGGCGCTGCTGACTGGTGCTGTGGTAGCGGGATTGGTGTGTGCTTTGCTCACCCGTTTTCTCCAGCACTACAGTGGCATCGAGTCGGGAGCGGCTCTGGGGATTTCGTTTACCACGCTGTTCGCTATCGGGTTGATCCTGCAGCGCCTACTGGCAGATCACGTCCATATCGAGCCTTCGCACGTGCTCTATGGCAATCTGGAGACCGCGATCTTTCCGGTGATCCTCGATCCTGGAGCCGTTCCACCTGCTGCGGTGCGCGGTGCCTGGGTGCTAGGGATCAATGCGGTGTTCGTACTGTGTTTCTACAAGGAGCTGATGATCATGACCTTTGACCCACATCACGGCGATACCGTGGGCGCACGACCACGGCTGATGTACTATCTGCTCATGTGCATCAGTGCGATCACCTGCGTGGTGGCGATCGAGGCAGTCGGCAGCATCCTGGTGGTGGCTATGATGATCATCCCCCCAGCGGTAGCCGCTCTATTCACGCGAGATCTAAAAGCAATGCTGCTGATCTCGTTGGTTGTGGCGATTTTGAGCGCTTTGCTCGGGCATCTGATCAGTCTGGGGCTGCTGGGCAGCCTGATCATGGGCCTCTTTGGCCTGGGCGAGGGGCGCTCGACAAACACGGCAGGCGGCATCGCTGTGGTGGCGGGTGCGTTGTTTGTTCTCGGTGTGCTGGCGAGGCGTTGGATCATTCGCGCGCCAGAAGAGGGTGGCGAGATTAGGTGATTTTCCGCGATTTTTTTCTTCACATATCTTAACTATTATGTCTAAGTCGTTCCTATGGCTGAAGCTGGAGCAGATAAAAAAGTGTTGGCGGGTATCTTAGGCATCGTTTTCAATTGCCTGGGTATCCACAAATTCGTTTTGGGTTACACCAAAGAAGGATTGATCATGTTGCTAGTCACTATCTTGACTGGTGGTATCGGATCGCTCGTGATGGGTCCTATCGGCCTGATCGAGGGGATCATTTACCTGACCAAGTCCGATAGTGAGTTTGCATCGACTTACGTGAATGGTAAGAAGGGTTGGTTCTAGAGGACGTTTCTTTTTATAACTCTTTACCAGAGCCGGATCCGCTTAGGGTCCGGCTCTTTTTTTTGAAAAAGCAGGAGACTATATATAGGCCGAGTGAAAGTCGCTCACTTTTCTCAGAGTGGGGCACGATCCTGCTAGGAATAGTCGTCTGGCAGGCGGGGGTAGCTTTGCTGGAGAGGATGTGCCTCTGGACGTTGGTCGACGTAGGTGGCGACCCATTCCGCTAGGCGCTGGCCGAGTCGGGCGCAGGCTTCCTTTTCGCCATCTTTTCTCGGCTCGCCATGTTGGACTGCCCCGTAGTGGGCGGACTGCGCAGGACCTGTGTAGTCCGTCAGGCCGAAGACGAGGAAACCAAAATTCATTAGGATGGTATTTAGAGTCATGCAGTTTAGCTCCTGCCCACCGCCTACTGATCCTGCACTGGAGAACGAACAGCCGAACTTCCCATCCAGGTGAGGCCAGACATCGTGCTCGATCAGATCGTCCCACCATTTCTTCATCTTCCACGGCACCGTACCAAAATTCGTCGGAGCGCCAAGCGCGATACCATGGCACCATTTGAGATCCTCGACCGTGGCTTCCTCGATCGATAAGCTGCGCACTTCGATACCATCGACACGCTGGGCTCCCTCGGAGATGAGAGCTGCCATCTGAGCAGTGTTGCCGGTATTACTTTGGTAGAGGACTAGGATGTTACCCATGATTCGTAGCTAAGGCTAATCTAGGTCCACGTGATAGCGATGAAAAGCTTAATGGCCTGAAACTCATCCACTAGAGACAATCGTGATTTAGTCAGCATTTGATTCGTTCTTCCGAGCAAAGTCTCGGAGGGCTAAGCTCCTGGATGAGTGGTAGCGCTTATACAAAGTTGTCCCGTGCTTTTTACTGCCAGGTAGGGCCGCTGTTGCGCCAAAGTAGACACTCGGCAGAAGGGCCATCGCGATAAACACAGCGATCAAGAAGCTGAAAAGCCATGCCAAGATTAACAAGGCGGGAATACCTAGGCCCATGCTGATAATCCAGCGGATCGCATTGTGACGTTTGGCTAGCTGGTACTCGGACTCGGTGAAAAAGCGGCCTAGATGTTTGATATGTGGCTCGTCTGGGCTTTCTCCTGGAAGAGGTGGTGGCTTTTCTGACATGGGGGATTAGTTGTCTGTCTGGGGACAATTTGAAAGTCTTTTATTGTGTGGGGTAGACTAAATATCTCGTTTAAGTATTTGGTAGAGGACTAGTATTTCAACCATGGGGCTCTGTTAGGTGAACTGCTTGGACAATGGGTTGTTGGATGCTTCTGTGAAAACAGAAGTGATAGCTAGTAGTGAGCTAGATATTTTGGGAAACCCTGATATGATCTCTCAGCTTCACTCGTCATCCGATACGTTGAGGTTTTCGGGCTGCGATGCAGGCGTGGTGATGTGGGCGCTACTTACAAATATTCAGTAACTTATGCAATCGAGTCGATCTAAGCGTTGTCTGTGTTGTCTCTGGTGTTCTATCTTTATTTTTGCAGCTGCGCCCCCAGTCGTTGCTAAGCTAATTTTGCTAGGGGGCAGTATTGCCGAGGGTGGTCGCAATCCTATCTCTTTCTGTAATGTATTGGCAGTCGGTAATATTGTGGCAGGGCTTACGTTGTATCTTATCTTTCGGAAAGATTGGGCTTGGCAAAAGTTGCAAGGGATCACGCCTAAGCAATGGGGGATTCAGTTAGTCATTGCCATTAGCTCTGGGGCTCTGGCTCCAGCACTTATGTTTATGGCGATAGAGCGGACGTCGGTGAACAACATCGTGCTTATTGAGACTTTGGAGGTGCCGCTAGTTTTGTTGTTCGCTTGGTTGATCTATGGTCTTAGGTCGGATCTTATCAGTATTGTTGGCGCGGTTCTAGCTTTAGTAGGGGTAGTGGTCACTCTCCAGCTGCAGTCGCCGCCAGTTGATTCGCCCGCACTCGAAGGGATGATGAAGGGCAAGAAAATGATGCCCCGTGCGGGTGGTGAAATCTATGCGGTGATTTCAGTGATCATATTCGTGCTAGGGTCGGTAGTCTCCAAAAAGCTACTCGAGAATGTGCCTCTAGGAGTATTCAGTGTGTTCCGAAATTTAGTAGGTTCGGTTGTTTTTATTATTGTAGTTATGATGTTGTTGGGGCCTAGCCACTTCGCTGAGTTGTTTCACCCTAAGCTATGGTTATGGATGCTGTTGTATGGTGGGGTGATCATTGTTTTGGGTCAGATTTGTTGGTTCAAAGGGATTGCTCAATGCTCGCCTAACCAGATCGCGATGGCTACAGCATTTTCTCCAGTGGCAGGTGTCTCCTTTGCTTTTTTGATCTTAGGGGATGTGCCTACTGTGGCTCAATGGGTAGGTGGGGCTATTATTATGGC